>NZ_CP174607.1:665445-1330890 GCF_045999315.1 Peredibacter sp. HCB2-198
ATGCCCAACATGCCGAACCTAAAATTCAATTTGGACCAACTGCTTATCAGCACCCAAATACAAGATCAGTTTTTGTACCTTTTAAAATGGGTGCTTCAGAACTTGCTAAAATCGCCGCCGCCTCAACTGTGGCCGTAGTGTTCTTCGCGAACGATGAAGAAATCATGAATTTCCAGCAAGAGCATAAGACCTCTATTACTGAAAAGCTTGCCATCGCAGGTGAGGCCTTCGGTAGTGAATGGGGAATTGGGGCCGTGGGTGCAGGTCTTATTATCGGTGTTGTGATGAAGAACCAGGAAATAAAATCAGTTTCTTTAATGGCAGCGAAGGCCATGATTGTTTCGGGTCTTGCCACTCGTGCCCTTAAAACGTCAGTAACTAGAACTCGTCCAAATGATACAAATGATCCTTATGTTTTTGATGGTGGTGCTGATAACCACTCGTTCCCATCCGGCCACACGACTCAGGCCTTTGCTCTGGCCACAGTCATCGCTGAAGCAGGAAAAGGACACAGTAAATTTATTCCAATTCTCGCCTACGGAGCCGCCGCTCTTGCTGGTTGGTCTCGTGTGCATGACCGCGCCCACTGGGCATCAGATGTCATCGTTGGTGGTTTGATTGGTCACTTAGTTGCTAAAAGTATGATGAACGCTGAGCTTGCTAAAAAAGGTCTGATGATCGTTCCTCACGTTGGTCTTGATGGCAGTTTCGCCGTAAACCTTACTTATACTGGTCGCGCTCCTGAACTTAATTGTGGCGAAGATATGGAAGGTGTAGATGCTTTCCGCGACTGTATGGACAAGGCCTTTACGAGAAACAGACCAATCGAGCTTTTCTAACCCCAAAAGTGTAAACAAACATACGTACGATAAGGTGACCAGCGCTTCGAGATGTCCATCATCTTGAGGCGCAGTTCCTTTTTAGGAAGATCGTGTAATTTGAAAGTTTCAATCATGGCCTTCTGAATTCCCAAATCATCTACAGCAAAAACATCTTCTCTTCCCATTCCGAAAATAAGCAGCATTTCTACTGTCCAGCGCCCCACTCCCTTAATCTGAATTAAAAGCTCGATAATCTCCTCGTCACTCATCTTATTCAATTTTGCGAGTGTGATCTTATGCTCTACCATAAACTCGGCAACATTATGAATGTAACCCGCTTTCTGGCGGGAGATACCAATGGCCCGAATTTCATCCACCGAGAACTTAAGAATGTCTTCTGCCTTGGGTGATTTCTTACCAATGAGATTGAGAAAACGTTCATGCATCACTCGAGCAACGGTAGTAGAAAGCTGCTGAGACAGAATGGAACTCACGAGTTTCATCGTGATGTTTTTGGTCCCCTTAGGGAAAGTCCTCTCGAGTTTCATCCACTTTTTAAGTTTCGGATCTTTGGCGAGGATTTTTTTGATCTTATCCATTATTTTTTCTCGTAGAGAGGAATGGATTCAAAAAAACAGTTTAGCTGCTTAATGCCCTTATCATTTTGAGTGAAAGAGCTATGAACCATATCAAGACGTCTGGCCAGTTTGTTTTGAATAAAAACACAGGCCGACTTGGCGTTTCCTTCGCAAAGTTTTTTATCACTCAGTTTTACACAGAGATATTTAAAAAGGACCTTCTTGCCCGAAACGCAAACAACTTCCTTCTTCTCTTTATTCACATAACCACGAAGGTAATAAGGATCGGCCGCGAGCTCTTTTTCACAAAACTCTCCCACTGAAACTTTCTTTCCCATGCAGTCAAGTTCTGTGCCGGACACAACATCAATCAAGGGCGATTCGTGGGTCACCATTTTGTCGCAAACACTTCTAAAACTAAAATTCGCGCGGTCAGTGGTGGCAACATCGTCCTGGATGACATGAGCATTTACAAATAAAGGGAAGAGTAAAAAAAGAAAGACCATGCTCTTATTGTAAGAAGAGCATGGCCCGGATGCTAGATATTTTTAAAGTTGGCAGGAAATCTCACTGTCATCAATACGGGCGACCATTTTAGTCGTTCCATTTCCAACGATGAAGAACGCTCCGTACTCATTTTCGCCCGGCCAGTAATGAACCAGGGCAAGCTTTTTACCTTTTAACTGGTAATAAGTGATCTCGCCTGGGTTTGGCCCGCGATGGCCATCATAATAATCACCAAAGGCACGTAAAGATTCATCCATCGGAATTCCAACTCTCCATGATTGAAGTCTCACTGCTTGATGGATCATTCTTTTCTCTAAACCAGAAAAATTATTTGAAACAGTTCTGGTGGTTGCAAGCCTCTCAAACTGAACCACTTGATCAAACTCATAGGTATCACGAAGCTGGCAAAGATCCAGAGCAAACACCTGTGAACTTATGAACAAAAAAACGAAAATGAGAAACTTCATACTCACTCCCATTATTTACAAGAAATTTCACCATCTCCAATTGAGGCGATAAGGTGAAACTGATTATTTATGTGTTTGAAGATCGCACCGTATTCATTGTCGCCCGGCCAGTAGTGAACGATCGCAAACTTCTGTCCTTTAACATTAAAGTATTTAATCTCACCACTATTTGAACCAAGCTTGCCATCGTAGTAATCACCGAAGATTTCAAGTGCTTCTTTCATGCTTACACCTGCTCTCCAGTCCTGCTGAATAACAGTTGTATAAATTAATTGCTTTTCAACATTCGTGAAGGACTTGTGATTATCAGAAACTTTAAGCGGCCTAACATTCATAGACTCAAGGGCCTCATCAAGTTCCCATGTTTGTTCGAATGAGCAAAGGTCAATTGCGAAAGCGTTTGTGGTAACTAGTAGTGCCAAGGCCAATAGGAATTTCATAGAGTCTCCATTGTGGTGTGTTTAAAGTGACGCCAATCTACGAAATGTTTAACTATCTAGGAAATATAAAATAAAAAAGCCCTTTATCCAAAAATTAGATAAAGGGCTTTGATTTGATGAGGCTAAATCTAGGGCCTCGGTTTTATCAACCTGGCCACATTCCACGAAGTCTCATAGCACCTTCAAGGCGTTGCAGAGACGTGATGAAGGCAGCTTGCTTCATGTTTACTTTGTAAACGTCAGCGTTCTTCCAAACTTTATCGAAAGCAAGCTTCATGATGTCGTGAAGCTTTTTATTAACTGTTTCTAGGTCCCAGAAGAACATTTGAAGACCTTGTACCCACTCGAAGTAAGACACGATAACACCACCAGCATTACAAAGAATGTCTGGGATAATTAATCCACCTTTCTCAGTGATGATATCAACTGCTTCGTGAGTAAGAGGACCGTTTGCACCTTCAGCGATAAGACGAGCTTTCACGCGAGGAGCATTGTCTTTAGTCACAACACCGTCGATTGCAGCAGGGATAAGGATATCAACGTCAAGCTCTAGAAGCTCTTCGTTAGAGATGTGTTCAGCACCTGGCATATCACGAAGGAATTTTCTCGACTTCACCCACTCAATACACTGAGGGATGTTTAGACCGTTCTTATTGTAGATCGCGCCAGATACGTCAGAGATCGCAACGATTTTTGCACCTTGAGCGTGAAGGTCATGAGCAGCTGGCATACCCACTTTACCGAAACCGTGGATAGCAACAGTTGTATTTGAACCAACAGTCTTATTAAGTTTTTCGTAAGCAAAATTAATACAGAATACAACACCTTTACCTGTTGATTCTGCACGACCAAGTGAACCACCGATAGCGATTGGCTTACCAGTTACGACACCTGGAACCGCGTAACCATTAAGTTGTGAAAAAGTGTCCATCAACCATGCCATAGTCTGGCCATCTGTACCGATATCTGGAGCTGGAATATCTTTATCTGGACCGATGATCATTGAGATCTCAGTTGTATAACGACGAGTGAGGGCCTGCAGTTCCGCACGAGAAAGATCGTTTGGATCTACTTTGATACCACCCTTAGCACCACCAAGAGGTAGACCAACAAGAGCACATTTGAATGTCATTAGCATCGCAAGAGCGGCTGTTTCAGAAAGAGAAACGTGCGGGTGGAAACGAATACCACCTTTACCTGGACCTAGAGTCATATTGTGTTGAACGCGGTAACCTTCAAACACTTTTACAGTACCGTCATCTAGACGAACTGGAACAGAAACTTGAAGAGCACGCTTAGGATATTTCAAACGCTCAAGAACGTTTGGATCCATTTTCATTGTGTTACCGGCAGATTCTAATTGCGAATACGCATCCTGAAAAAACGGAGACTCGAAGAGACTCATGACAACTCCAATTATGGGGTGAAATTAAGTGGCCATAGTCTACTCTCGGAGGCATTTCTCGGCTAGAAAAAAGGCGTTTTAGAACTGCTTTGCGTATAGCAGCATTACCGTGTTATCTTGTCTAATCTCATCATTTTTCGTGTTAGCATCTGGATTTTTTTGACTTGTGACGCGGGCATAAAGATTATCCATGATTCGTTGGTCGGCAGAAGTAAAGTATTTACCCGAGTGAGCATAGTAGTTGAACATCACACGAAAGCCGATTGAATCCACAGATTTCTGAACGTTAATTTCCGTTTCACCGTTGGCACCCACCCATGCACGAGTATAAGCGATTGGGCTTTTGAAACCTACAATCACAAGACCTTGGTCCAGACGAGGTTGGAAGATGAACTTTGTTTGCTTCCAAATACTCACTTCTTTTTCCTGGAAGGCCTCAGGAAGATCTTTACCTGTGTGAGATTTTTTAGTCGTCGACTTGAAACGAGCTTCCATTTCATCAATGGTATCAACTTCGTTTGAAGCACGGTAAGCATTGTACCAGTTTTTAGGCGTGTCTTTTAATGGCTGTTCACCTTTACGACGAAGGTAGCGCATATATTTATCTTTAAAGTATTCATATTTTTCGTCCGGAGTTGGAACGAAAAATGTCGATCCAGCGAGTGTTGAATCAAGGCCATATTGATCAGCGAAGGCCTGGTTGTCATTCCATACCTTGATTTGGTTACGCGAGATCACAACATCTTCACTTTTATCTGAAGCAACATATTGCTGGTAAAATGACAGTTCATTATCAACTGGTGCAACAATCACATCATCATCTGGGACATAGCTGGCCGGCATTCTGTTTTGAAGAGAGGCAGTTTGCCCCTTAGCGAAACCTGCACACAGAAGCATAGAGCAGACAGTTAACTGTCTAAAACCTAGATACTTTTCTGTGAGTGACCAAAAATTAAACATGCTTACTACCCCTCGGAACCGCTAACCCTTCAAAATTTAATCCATTTTCGAAAAGCTGCGGACTCTGTGTCTTTTAGTAGAGCAAGGGGTATGCCAATTACTGTATAAAAATTTCAGAGTTACCTCCCTGATTTCAACAACTTGTGTTAGAAGGCGAACGGGCTCCAACCACCTTCCGTAGGAGATTCAATAATGAAAAAAATGATCCTCGCTGCCATTCTCTGCTTAGCAGGTAATGCATTCGCGCAAGAAAGCTGTATGGTTGAAATGCGTGATAACTACAATCGTTTGATCGCAAAATTTCCCGCAGTTGATTATAACGATGGTTGCAGAGAAGGAATGAAGAGATGTCGTATGGAGATCCAGCGCCGTCGTCTTGATGGGCAAGCTGATTGTATCCGTATTGGTTCAACTCGCCCGACTCCGATTCCTCCAACTCGTCCAATTCCGCCTACTCGACCAGTACCTCCAACTAGACCATATCCTCCGACACCGGTTCCTCCAACGAACCCATACCCACCTACCTACAGTGATGTAGTGGTTGTTGGTCTTCTTGAAGATACGCTCTTTGAACTTCGTGGCCGCGATGCTGCTGATTTATACGTGAGCTGTTTGACTGATATCAGAAGTATTCGTACTTCAAATACTGATGATCTTTTCATCTCGGTTAACGGTGATCGCTTTAAGTCGTTCTACACAAGCGGCTGGTACTCAGATACTGATATCTGCTCAATCGTCGAACAAGAAGCTCGTCGCGTGTATAACCAGGTGACAATCTACCCTGCTCGCGTAGTTGGAAGTCTTGAGCAATTACCGTTCCGTTTCGATGCTTACGATCGCGCTGGTCTACTGAGAAGTTGTATCGATGCGGTGGCCCCACTTCGCCTGAGTCAATCAGATGAACTGCAGTACTCACTCAATGGTTCGACTTTCCAGAGACTCACTACTTCTGGCTGGTGGAGATCGCCGTCACAAGTTTGCAAGGCGATGATCATTGATATGGATCCAAGTCTTTAATCAAATCCAGAAATAAAAAGGGCCCCGATCGGGGCCCTTTCTTTTTTAACTCATTAGTTCTTCCATCATCATTTTTGCTTTCGCTTGAAGCTTCGGATCCTTCATCTGAGTCTTGAGAACCTTCATCAGCTTCTCAACAGAATCGTCTTTCTTCTTCTTAGGCTTCTCAATCTGGAATTGAGCGATGATACGCTTAAGTTGAACGCGCTTATTGATTTCCCCAGAAAGGATGCGCTCTTTGATTTCAGTCTTAAATTCGTTCTTTGGAAGCTCGTCCCACTCAAGAAGAACATACTTCTCAATATTGTGAGTTTTTGCTGCTTCTTTGATGTCTTTCGGAAGTTTCGCGATCATAAGACAACGGTGAACTTCTGATTTAGAGATACCAAGAGCCGCAGTGATTTTTCTCTCAGAAGTACCAGTCAATTTCTGGTAACCGTAGATTGAATCAGCTTGATCAATGTAGTGAAGATCTTCACGGGCCTGGTTCTCAGAGAACTGGATCGCCATGAGTTCTTCTTTTGTCTTGTTCTCAAGAATGAAGCAAGGAGCTTCTTTCATGTCGATCAAGGTCATAGCGCGGAAACGACGCTCACCACAGATAAGAACAAACTTGTTTGTTTCACGGTGAAGAACAAGCGGTTGAATCAGTCCGTTGACCTTGATGTTTTCACCAAGCTCACGAAGAGACTCGTCATTAAATTTTGTACGAACCTGCTCACGAACTACGATTTGATTAAGAGCAATCGTAGAAAGCTGAGCTCCACGAAGAAGTTTTTGATCATTCGCGCGAAGAATTTTTTCATCAATTCCGGCTGTAATGTCTGTAACCTTACGTTCACGTTTCGATATACGTGCGGAAAATTCCTTGGCCATGGCCTCTCCTTAAACGTCTATATATAAAAGTCTGTTAATTAGTTTAAACCTAGCGAGTCCCAAAGGGCCTTGTAGTCCTGTTTACCTTTTGAATTGTTGGTAAACATGAATACCGGCTTCTTCAGAGCAACTGATTCCTGCATGTCCACAAGGTTACGAATGGTCGGAGTCACGTTGAATGACTGGCCAAGCTCCTCAAGACGAATTCTTTCAATTTTTCTTCTTGGGTTAACCATCGAAGGAATGATTGAGAATTCTAGAGAAGGGTTTTCAGTTTCTTTGATGATCTCAAACGTATCCATCAATTCTTCAAGACCGTCGATTGAGTAGTCCTGAGCTTGAGTTGGAATAAGAATAAGATTCGAAGCTACTAGTGACATGATAAGTTCATCACCAAGCATTGGAGGAGTGTCGATTACAACGTAATCAAACATGTCTTCCACTTCTTTCAGACGAAGTTTCATCAAGCGCTCTTTGCGACCAGCATTCTTACGAACTTCAGATTCCGAAAGAATAAGAAGTTTCGCAAGATTCGCCATATGACGAGAGCTCGCAATGAGTTTGATATTCTTATAGAAATCATAATCGCCAGAGGCATCAGAGATGATTTCGTCAATCTTTACGTCTCCGATTAGCCACTCTGGAATAAGAGTTCTGTGAATGTTAACTCCGAGTGTAGAACTTAGATTCGCCTGGGAATCAAGATCAATAGCTAGAACGCGATGTCCTTGGTTCGCTAAATGACAAACGAGCTGAAAACACTGCATCGTTTTGCCTACGCCACCTTTGTTATTACCAATGGTGATAATTTTCATAACCTTATCTCCTTTAAGAGAGTCCGTGGTCAGTGGTCCTTTAAATGGTCCTATTAATAAAAGTCTAGGAAAGCAGTCACACTTCGTCAAAGGGCCAAGTGAATAAAATTAAATACTTTTGCGCAATGCGGCCAAATAAAGTACAATTGGCCCGACGCACAACAGCTAAGCTTGCCCCTTTTTGCTCAAAGGAGTATGTTGGGGAAAAAAATTTGAGGCTCTTTTATGCTCGATATTTACGATGATTTAAAAACCAAAGATCACCTGCCGGAAATTCCTGAATCTGAACTCTCAGATGAGAAGGTTTTGGTGGAACTTGCCGCGATCAAAAAACGTCTGGGCGACCGTGTGGTGGTGCTTGGTCACCATTACCAACAAGATGATGTTATCGCCTTCGCTGATATTACCGGCGACTCGCTGGAACTTGCCCGTAAAGCGGCAGAAATTAAAAATGCTGAGTACGTGATGTTCTGTGGAGTTCACTTCATGGCCGAAACGGCCGACATGCTCACGGGCCCAGATCAAAAAGTGATTCTTCCGGATCTTCGTGCCGGATGTTCCATGGCAGATATGGCAAACCGTCGCGAGATTGATGTGGCGTGGGAGTACATGAAGAAATGTACTTCAGAAAAAATCGTTCCAATCACATACATTAACTGCTCGGCTGCACTTAAGAGTTTTGTTGGTGAAAACGATGGATCAATTTGTACTTCATCAAATGCAGAGAAAATTATCACTTGGGGCCTTAACCAAGGCGAGAAACTTTTATTCTTCCCGGACCAACACTTAGGACGAAACACTTGTCACAAGCTTGGTATCAAACTGGAAGACATGGTGGTGTATGATCCACGCCAACGTTTTGGTGGATTGACTCCAGAACAAATTCAAAAAGCAAAAGTGATCCTTTGGTACGGCTTCTGTTCAGTTCACCAAGGTTTTAATAAAGAGCACATCGCTATGTGGAGACAGAAAGATCCGGAACGGATCCTGATCGTTCATCCTGAATGTAGCTTTGATGTGGTTCAGGGAGCAGATCTCGCGGGATCAACTTCTTATATCATCAATCAAATTAAGGCCGCGAAGCCTGGTACAAAGTTTGCCGTTGGTACTGAGATCAATCTCGTGAATCGTCTGGCCCAAGCTTATCCTCACTTGGATATCACTTCGCTTTCTCCATACCAGTGTCTATGTACGACGATGTATCGTGTGCGCCCTCGCTGGTTACTTGAAAGCTTCCGCGCGATTGAACGCAATCAACCAATCAACGTGATTAAAGTTGATGATGTGACGAAAAAGTATGCGCTGAAAGCTCTCGATCAAATGCTGGCCATCTCTTAAGGACTATATGATTTACGCTGACTATAACGGTTCTTCTCCTCTTCTTACTCCAGTTCGCGAATACTTAAAAAAGAGACTGGATACTGATCTTTACGCCAATCCAAATGCGATTCATTCGATTAGCCAGAAGCTTTCGAAAGGAATTGAAAAATGTCGTGAGATCATTGCAGAGGCAGTTGGTTGCTATCCAGATCAGATTTTCTTTAACTCTGGTTCGTCAGAAGGTATCTCACATATTTTCCACTCGATTCTTGACCAAGTCGATGAGAGCAAAAAAGTTATCATCACGAGTCCGATTGAACACTCAGTGATCCCTAATGCCCTTGCTTACTATGAGGCGAAGAAAGGTTTCACACTGAAGAAAGTTGAGATCGATCAAGACGGCTTCGTTCAAATTGCGGGCCTTGAAAAACTTCTTAATGAAAATAAAGGCAAAGTTGCCATGGTGACCATCATGGCGGCCAATAATGAAACTGGCGTAATTCAACCATATGTTGAGATGGCAAATCTTTGTCGCGCTCACGGTGTTGAATTCTTCTCTGATACAACACAACTCATTGGAAAAGGCGAATTCAATTTCGAGAAATCGGGACTTGATTACGCCGTATGCTCAGGTCATAAACTGGGAGCACTTTCTGGTTCAGGTTTTGTCGTGGTGAAAGAGCCACCGAAACTTAGCCCACTGGTTTTTGGTAGTACTCAAGAGCGCGGACTTCGCGGAGGAACTCAACACTATCTAGGAATTGAGACGCTTGCGATTGCCATGAAAGATTTCGCAGATAATGCTCAAAAGTTAAAAAACCTAGAGGCAGAAAAACTTAAATTTGAGGCCGATATCAAGAAGGCCTTCCCGGAAGCGGTGATTGTAGGCGAAGGCGCTAAACGCCTCGCTGGAACAACTTTGATCGGGTATCCCGGCATTCACGGACAAGCAGTTCAAATCGAACTCGAGTCTCACGATATCTTTGTTACGACCTCTGCTGCCTGTACAGACAATCAGCCTGAGACCTCGAAGGTCTTGAAGGCCATGGGTGTGAACGATCAGATTGGACGTGGAGTGATCCGCATAAGCCTGAGTTATTCACACGGTGAAAAAGAATATTCCGCCATGGCTTCTGCTCTGAAAGCGGCCTATACTAAGCTTAGAAAAATTCAATCTTTCTAAGTGAAGGTCCATGAAAATTCTTTTATGTGCGCTACTGGTAGTAGCTTCTTGCTCGTTCAAAAAAAGCCAACTTGAAAACCAAAAGATGAAAGGGCATGAAGAGCTCTACTCTTCTCCAGATGAACCCAAGATTCAAAAACTTGGTGAGTTTGAAAAAAGAATTGTAATTGCGGCCACCAATGATGTTCATGGAAACTATCAGGCGCAAACCCTAGAGTTCAAAGACGAGCACAATAAAAATCCCCAAACAACCAAAGTTGGTGGAATAGATGCCATCCAAAGCTATTACAAAATTCTCCGTGATACTTTTGAAAATGTTGTTCTGGTAGATTCCGGAGACATCTTCTCACGTGCTTCAAGTTCAAACACGGTCCGTGACTTTTACTCGACCCTTAAATACGATGCCCTTACCGTTGGTCTTCGTGACTTTAACTTAAAACTTCCTTCGACAATGACCAGTAGTTCAGATCTGTTTAAGAAGTTTGCTAAAGACTCTTCGACTCCGCTTATCTTGAGTAATCTTTATGAACTAAAGACCGCTCGCGTCGTTGAATGGGAAGGAACTAAACCATACCTTTTAAAAGATGTTGGTGGCGTTAAAGTAGGAATCGTTGGTCTTATTCCAGATGATGTTGTGGCCAATACTCCCGTTCACAACCGCGTGGGTCTCTTTGTTGAGAACATGATCCAATCAACACTTCGTCACGCTCGTCTTCTTCGCTCACTTGGCGCTGACGTCATTGTCGTTCTCACTCATCAAGGAATTGACTGTAACAGTGAACTTGCGGCCGAGGCCAAACTTCCTATTACGAAAGTTAACTTTGAGCCACAAAAACAAAACGTATGCAACCTTAAGGGTGTTCTTGGCGAATACCTTGAGCGACTTCCTCCTCAACTTGTTGATGTGGTCGTTGGAGGGAGAAACCATCAGAAGATGGCAAACTTCGTGAATGGAACTTTAGTAATTGCCGGCTTTGAAGATGGTAAAAGCTTTAGCTTCGCTGAGTTTACGGTAAATACTAAAACCAAAAAAGTAATCCCTGAACAAACTGTCGTTCACCAACCAGTAATGTTTTGTCATGAGTTTTTCAAAGAAACCAATGACTGCTTCACTGAAGATACATCGGTCAATCACCTGAAAAGAATCCCGGCCACATTCCTTGGAAAACCTCTTGAATTCTCTTCTACTTCTCCAGTTGAGGAGCCTAAAACTTCGGCCGTTTTCTCTAAGGAAGATGTCGCCAAAGGACTTATTTCTTTTACCGCAGATATCGCCTTTTTTCCTAAGACCTCTGGGCAATCACAACTTTTTATCGTGGCGATCAAAGGATCAGAACTTCTAAAAGTATTAGAGGAAGATTTCAATCGCAATCGCGGTGGCCAATGGCAACCGTCCCCTTATATTGAAAAGGGCAATGAACTGATTCTTTCCGTGGCCGGAATGGAAGTTGAAAAAGACAGAACTTATAAAATTCTGACTGACCTTGAATCGCTCCAAGTTCATAGAACACTTGCTAAAAATATGTCGAACCCGGAATCAATGGCCCTCGTGACTCATTCTTGGGACTCTTTTCATGAAGATTCTGTGAATACTTCGCTCGCAGCACAGACTCGTTAACGGCAGTAAGCGAGTTTTCCTTCGCAGTGAATTTGAAGCCCTTTCGCACAATAAGCGAAGCTAGAATCTACTCGACATTCAAACGGCCCTTCACTTCTTTGCCACTCCATTCCTCGACGACAAGCAGGTTGATTTTTCTGACCACAAGTCTGGCGTCCACAATATTTAGGTCCTTTAGAACAGCCGTTAGGAATTTCATACCAGCCTTCAGGACATTGCGAGCAAATGGAAGGTTTCACTTCTTCACAATCTTCATTGATATCATGACAAAGAGTATTGTCTTTTAAGACGGTAGACTCAAATTTAAAAGGCAGATCTTTTTTAGGTGCAAGATAGATCATGCGCGGCGCTTTTGCGTCCACAGAACTTGCATTCATTTTGGGTGCTGGTTTCACAAATTTATTTTGGATCGCAAGGGCCCATTTTTCTGAGCGATATTCAGGAAAAGCCATTGTGAGCTGAAGAGAATCTACTGAAGTTGAAAACTGTAGTGACTTAATTCCCTGCCAATCCTTATCACCTGGTTCCAAAATATGCTTATCACAAGAATCCAAGGCCGAAACAGTTTTTAGCTTAAGCATTCCCTTTTCAACGCCTGGAACACGATAAAATACACAGTCTTTCATCTGGTTAAGATCAAGATCCGTATAGACCACAGAGAAAAGGGTCTGCCAACTGTCTCGAGGTTTAATAATGGTCTCATTATTTGCATAAAACTCGTGGCGATCCTTAATCTCAGTTAGCTGAGACCAATAATGAGGAGCATCTGCCTGAACCATGCCAGTGAAGAAAAGGATGAAAAATAAAATCATGGCACCACCTCTTCGTAACAACGGAAGGCCACTGGTAAATTTTCAGTTTGCTCACCTTTCCAATGTGAAAGCATTCCTAGCTGATGCCATTCAGAAGAAGGCGCCAGAAAACGAGATGATCGTTTTAAATTCTTTTCGGGATCAATGTCGTTGGCCAAGGACTCTGGATAAAAACCAAGAGCAAAATTAAATCCCATCCAAGTCGAAGAATCTGTGGTGAAGTATCTTTCCGCGCACCCCTGAACCTGAGCAAGCTGGCAATCGAGTGGCGTTAATTGATAATCCGGATTAATCTTCGCCATGCCTAAAAAAGAGCGACTGTAATCACGTTGCCATGGTGTATCGGGTCTGAGGACCTTTTCAGGTTTTGGATTCTTTGTGTCTGAAGGCGACATCGTAGCAGCATCAAATAACTTTGCTTCTAAAAGGCGCTTTCCGAAAAAAGCACAGTAGTTTTTTTGTTCAGACAAATTTAAAAGAGCCGGCCTTGGCCAAAGCTTACGATCTTGCACAATCTTAGAGGCCTCACCTTTTAGAATACGCCACTCATTTACCTGTTGATTTGAAACATAAAATTTATCGAGATAAATCTCACGTCCAAAATTGTCCCAAATAAAACCATCATCGCGACGATCTTCCACTTTTCCATAACCATAAATTCTTTCTGGAAGATAAGTATCGCGACATGAATCAGTCAGAACCATGGGCTGTGTGAAACCCGGAATTTCCAGAACCGCAAGTTCAACGATGTATCCGTAATGGAGATTGAGTCCTGGAGTCTCGCGTTTAAACATTTTGTAGTAACGATTGGTATTTGAATAGGCCGAGATTGGTTCAAAACTCGCTTTCGCCACCACATGAAACGTCTGACCAAATAGCTCGATTTCAATCGCCGGCGTTTTTGTTACCCCATGCTGCCAATAGCATTGCCAAAAATGAGGCTGACACTGGTAATAACTGCGTCCAACGGACTTATCGTGCAGGATTTCGTCGTTACACTGAACTCCGTCTTTCGGGAAATAGCGGTCACCCTCCTCCCAGAGTCGTTGAATTTCAGGTTTGGCAGCAAGAATCACCTGAGTAAAAAGCTTCTCCGGTGAATCTGGACGCTTCTGTAACGCTCGTGCGAGTGGTCGTGGTCGCATGAAGAGCAAAATTATGCCTACAATGCTAAGAGTACCCAAGATGACGATGATCTTTGGTATAATGGACTTATCAGAATCTCTCTTCACAGGATCAGGTTATATGAAATGGATGGAAGAAGTAAATAAAGAAGAAGGTCGCTATCAAAACGTTCTGGCCTTCGATGACTACATGAAACTCTTCGAGAAAAATCCGGAGAAAGAATTGCGTCCAACATGTATCTACTTACGTGACATGTTTGATTATTACGGCACCAATCCTAACGGTAGCTTTAAGTTGTTCTCTCGCGAGCACGCGGATGCGCCACCTGTTCATGGTCAGATCAAAACACAAAAGCGCATTCACCAATATCTTCAGAACTTCATGGAAGAAGGTTTCAACAATAAGTTCATTCTTCTGGTCGGACCCAATGGTTCTTCAAAGTCGAGCTTAATTAAGAAGATCATGCTCTCTGCGGAAGACTATTCACATACCGACGAAGGATCTCTGTTTAGCTTCAGCTGGATCTTTCCAATTGATCAATTCGTTAAAGGTTCACTTGGTCTTTCAGGTGGAACGGCAGACAAAAATGTTAACTCATATGCGTTCTTGGAAGATAAAGACATCAGCGCCATTCTTTCTTCAGAATTAAAAGATCACCCTCTTCTTCTGCTACCACTTAAGACTCGTCAGAAGTTAATTGAGGACGCTTTCAAAAATGATGGGACCCGACTTGAGACCATTCGCAAGTCGTATCTTTATAATGGGGACCTCTCACAAAGAAACCGTTTGATCTTTGATGCCCTTCTTAAAAACTATAAAGGTAGTTACACAGAAGTCTTTAAGCACATCCGTGTTGAACGCCTTTATATCAACCGTCGTTACTCCATTGGGGCAACAACGATTGAGCCGCAACTTCATGTTGATGCTAATCTTCAACAGATCACGATGGACAGACGTTTGGCGTCTCTTCCACCAAGTCTGCAGTCTCTGAACTTATTTTCACTCACTGGTGAAGTGGTTCTCGCCAACCGCGGTATCCTTGAGTTCTCGGACCTCTTAAAACGTCCACTTGATACTTTCAAATACCTATTGATGACGATGGAATCTAAGACCATTAACCTTCACGGTATTCTGACTGAGCTTGATATTTTCTTCATTGGTTCGTCGAACGAAATTCACTTCGCGGCCTTCAAACAGCACCCTGACTTTAATTCATTCAAAGGTCGTTTCAACTTCCTTCGTGTGCCTTATCTCATGAGCTATAAGGAAGAAGAAAAAATTTACCTTGAACAAATTGCAAAACTTAAAGAAGAAGCGACCTTCGAGCCTCATTCTCTTACGGCCCTTTGCCTTTGGTCGGTGATGACTCGTATGCGTGCTCCGGTAGCTAAAAACTTCCATGATGAAAAGATTGGAAGAATTGCTGAGGCCCTTTCTCCTCTTGAGAAGTGTCTTCTTTACGCTGACAAAGAAACTCCAGACGCTTTCGATTCAGAATCTCGACAGATCCTTAAAATGGGTGTGGAAGATGTGATGAATGAATATGACAACGACTCAATGTATGAAGGAAAATTTGGTATCTCTCCGAGAGAAGTGAAGCAGATCATCTATGACCTTGCTTACAACTCAAAGAACGTGACTTTTGTTGAAGTGCTGGATTACCTCAACACTCTGATTGAAAAGAAAGCTGAGTATGACTTCCTCAACATCTCTCACCAAGGTGAGTATCATAATCCAAAGAAGTTCATTGAACTGATCGAAGCGTGGAACCTGGACATCCTGGACACTGAAGTTCGTGAATCTCTAGGCCTGGTTGATGACCGTTCTTATGAAGATTATATCTCGAAGTATATTCTTTCAATTAACGCCGTCATTAAAGGCGAGAAAGTGAAGAACAATGTGACTGGTAAGTTTGAAGCGCCAGATTCCTACTTCATTAAAGAATTTGAGTCGAACGTGCACATGAATGAGATTCCTGAAAAATTCCGCTCAAATCTTATCGCTCGTCTAGGTGCCTATGCCCTGGATAATCGCGGTAAACCAATTGTTTATGCAGAAGTTTTTGAAGACCTGGTTCACCTCCTTCAAGAATCTTATCGTAAGGAGCAGAAGAAGATTATCGACAAAATCGGTCGAAACCTGGTGCTGTACCTTGCTGAAAGAAAAGATGGTGGAAACCACAATGTTGAGAAAGATGTTCGTGAAATGATTACGAATATTATCAATACCCTTCAGAATAAATACCACTATAGTGAAAATGGAGCGATCTCTTCGCTTCAATATTTGCTTAAAATGCGTTATGACACTCAGAGATGAGTGAAATAGAAAAATCCTTTAGTACTGAGAAATACGTCGTTAGCCACCCTGTTCAAATCGAGCAGGATGGCTGGCGTCTTGATCAGTTCGTGATGAAGTGTATGCCTACACTCTCACGCCAGTACTTAAAAAAGAAAATTGAAAAAGGTGAAGTTGAGATTTCGGGAAGAAAGTCTCCGCATAAGCCTTCGGTAAAAGTTCACTACGGTGAGCGGGTAACCATCACGACCCACAATGATGGGATGATTGAGGACGAGTACTGGCATGGTAAACCAGTTCCTCGTGATCAAAAGCCAGGAATTGTTTTTGAAGATGAAGAACTGCTGGTAATCAACAAACCGCCTTTCATGATCACTCATCCGGCCGGAAAGAATCTCTTCTACTGTGCCACAGTCTTTTTTGAGACTATTTACAAGAAAACCATTCACTCGATTCACCGAATTGATCGCGAAACTTCGGGACTGCTTCTCCTTGGAAAAAATCCCAAAGTGTCGCAGCGAGTGGCGCTCTTGTTTGAAGAAGACAAAGTAAGAAAGTGCTACTTTTTTATTGCTCATAAACGTCCCGGGGCAAAGGCTTTTCCATTCACTGCTAAAGAGCGCATGGATCGTGAAGAGAATAAAATCCCGCGAGGGATGATGTCGGTGTGGCCTGAGGATTCTGAGTTTGGAAAGGAATCTGAAACACATTTCGAACTCATTCTTGATAAGGGTGACTTCGTACTTGCGATGGCCTTTCCATTAACCGGACGTCAGCATCAGATTCGTGTGCATGCGGCCTATAATGGTTACCCACTCCTTGGTGAAAAACTTTATAATGGTGACCCAGGTGTTTTCATGCGTTTTAAAGACCATGTAGCGACTCCGGAAGATCACGATCTTTTACAGATTCCACGTCACGCACTTCATGCGACCGCCCTTAAACTTACCTATCCGAAAGACAAGATGACTTACTTCATTGCCCCTCTTCCAGAGGATCTGGCGATATGGCTTGAGGAAAAACTGGAACTCAAACGCTCGCAAGTAGAGGAAATTATTAAGGCGAAGGTCCAAGAATTCCTAGCTTAAAGTTGACCGAAAATGCGCTCAATGTTAGATACGGGTCATGAATGAAAATAATGACCTGATCGCACTTGAATGTAGTCCTGATGAACTTGAGATTTGTCTCAAAGTTATGCGCAGTTTTGCCGCCAAAAGTGAGCAACTAACTCTCCTCACTCATGAGCAACGAGTTGCCATGTTTAAAGCAGCGGGAACTATTTCTCGTCCAGATCGCGAAGAAACAAAAAAGCGTCAGAAGGACGTGAAGAAACTTCGTAAACAAGTTGAAAAAGAGGCCAACCGAAATGCCCGTCGTTTAACTGGTATTCGTTCAGCTCGTGAAGTTCCAGTGTTCGCGGCCCCGGCTCAGATCACATTCTCTGAACGTCTTGAACAAGAAGAAACAAATGAATACGCTACTCCTCACGACTGCTACGTATGTCGTACGAAGTTCACGAAAGTGCATCACTTCTACGATACCATGTGCCCGAGCTGTGCGGACCTTAACTACGCAAAACGTTTTCAAACTGCGGATCTAACAGGACAAGTGGCCCTGATTACAGGTTCTCGTTTAAAGATCGGTTATCATGCCACTCTAATGCTTCTTCGCGCGGGTGCAACAGTAATCGCCACCACTCGTTTCCCAGTGGACTCTGCGCTTCGTTACAGCAAAGAAAGTGATTACCATGTTTGGAAAGATCGCCTTCGTATCTACGGACTAGATCTTCGTCACACTCCAAGTGTAGAGATCTTCTGCCGTTATATTGAACAAAAATATGAGCGCCTGGATATTCTTATCAACAACGCTGCTCAAACCGTTCGTCGTCCAGCGGGCTTCTATGCTCACTTGATGGAGAATGAGACCAAATCACTTGCAGAACTTCCGAAAGAAGCTGCTCACCTTCTGGATGAGTTCCAGACTTGTGTGAACAAGTTGCAGTCGATTGAGTTCGGTGCAGATAAAAACGTACCTGTTGCTTGGAACGACCGCGCTCCAGGAGTTGGTATTCGTGCTTCGGCCAAACTTTCTCAAATCCCTTACAGTATCGACAACTCTTTGGTTGCTGAAGAAGTTTTTCCAGTTGGAAAACTAGATGCCGACCTTCAGCAAGTGGATCTTCGTAAAACCAACAGCTGGAGACAGCGCCTAGGTGAAGTTCACACAGTTGAGATGCTTGAAGTGCAACTAGTAAACGCAGTTGCTCCTTTCGTTCTATGTAATCACCTTGTGGCCCTAATGAGAAAGGACTACACAGGCAAGAAACACATCGTGAACGTTTCAGCAATGGAAGGAAAGTTCCACCGTTTCTACAAAGAAGATCGTCACCCTCACACTAATATGGCGAAGGCCGCGCTCAATATGATGACTCATACTGCGGCGACTGACTTTGCTAAAGACGGAATTTTCATTAATGCCGTTGATACTGGTTGGGTAACAGATGAGGATCCAGCAGAGCTTTCAGAACGTAAAACAAAACTTCATGACTTCCAGCCACCACTAGATATCGTGGATGGAGCTGCTCGAGTGATTGATCCGATTTTCGACGGTATCAACACTGGTAAGCACTGGAGTGGTAAGTTCCTAAAAGATTATTTCCCTATTGATTGGTAATCTCTCGCGGCTTGGCCGCGAGGATTTCCAAGTATTTCTTATCAAGCTCGGCAAGATCTAACTTGTGACCAGCTCGTTTGAGATCAAATAGAACGTCCATGTCATACAGAACGGCATCCCAGAATATCTCTGCGTATTCGGGATCAGCAGCAAAATAATTTCGTAAATCTTCTACATTGAGTGCAAGAAAAGATTGGATTGAAGCAGAGACGTTGTTTTCAATCATTAACTCTTGCCGGGCCTTATAAGCTCCCACAATAAGGCCCTCAATTCTTTCCTCAATCTCAGAGTAAGGTTGTCCAGCAGTACTAACAATGTATTCAGAAGCAAACTTATCTTTCCAAGATCTGGCCGAAGCGATTGATAATGCATTCCCTTTACCGTCATTACTTAATAAAAGTTCTAGAAGGGTGAAAGAATTTGGATTGGCCAAAAGTCCAAAACGAATGGCAACCTTGAATCTAAATGATTTTTTCCAGGGAGAAGCTTCAGTGTATTTCGTAAAGTCATCGAAATACGCAGGATCTTTCAGACCTTCATATTTACTAGAACAAACTTTACATGCAGTTGCTTTAACATCAGGGTTCTCGCCAAAACAGCATTCTTCACAAGCGTAGGCATATTCTTCAGTCATACCATGAACATAACCAATATTATGAAAGAGTTCGTGGAAGGAGACCGCTTTCATAAAAGGTACATCATACCAATCACTTCTCGCTTCTTTAGAATTAAATGCAATAAAAGGATGAATTAGACCATAGGCCGGCGCATTTTGGGCCTCACTGCCAGAGGAAGTGGCTGCCGCAGTAGATTTTTTAAAATAGTCTGTATAATGACAACCTACCACCAGCTTCTTAGATGCAAGAAGTTTGGTAATACTCGTAATATGAATCTTCGTCATCGGCGTATTGAGCTTGTCCAAACAAGCTAAACCCATTTTTATGCCCGCATGAAAATTGTTTTGGAATTCATCCCCAAAATTTTCCTTACATGACGAATGAAATCGCACGCCTTCCTGCTCTACCCAATCTTGGGCAAAAGCAACTGAGTTTAGAATAAAAAGGAGGGCCAAAAATCGGTTCATTGTGAGCGAATTTTAGCACTCGGAATAATTTAGCGGGTAAAGCCTGTAGAAGTTACAGGCTAGTTAGACCAAATAAATTCAAGACCATACTTCGTTGGCGACCAGAGAGGCCTTTTAATGCCGACTGCTCCTAGTCTCTGGGCGGTCCAGACATTACAGGTCTTAAGAATTGAAAAAGATCCAAAGCTCTCATAAAAATTATCAGTGTCACTATAACCTTTATTAGGAATGAGAATAGGTCTTCCATTCTTTAGCTGAAATTGACTCCTGATCTCTTCCACTAATTTTTTATAAGTCGCTTTCGAGATTCTAATTCGTCGGTGGCCTGAATATGAAGTGGGATGAGCATCGAGATAATTCACATGCAAGATTGCCGGATCAGGAATAAAGAGAGCATCAAAACCAAGCTTAAAGGTGAACTTGTCCCAAGTAGGCATTTCAAAATAAAACTGACGATCGCCCCAACCAATTTCAATCCAATCAGCTGGCCTAGATTTAAAATCTAAGGGATTTAGGAAACTCTCCCAATCAAAGACCTCATTACGTACAGGAATCGCAATGTCAGTATGAATAGGATTAGAGAGAAGATAGATCTCCATCTCAGGATTCGGATCTTCTGAGCCAATTGGAAAGAATGTCAGGATAAGAATGAGCGTAAGGGCCGTTATAAGGAAGTAACAAAACTTCCTTAGCACAACTTCTTCACGTAATTTAATACGCCTTTGGGCCCAGCGTTCTCCTCACCTTCCAGAATGATTCTTGGCCTGTGATTTAAGCGGTGAAGGCATTTTTCAATGTTACTCACGCCGACTGAGTTATGAAATAGCTCGAACATGCTTTCGTCATTCGGAGCGTCTCCAAAGAACCAAGCATTTTCTTGAGTCAGATGTGGGCGGTACTTGTGTAAAAAGTGAACCACTCCTAAATACTTCGAGATTTTTCCACACCAGAAATTGATGTGAACGTTTGATTTCGAGAAGTGAATGTTTTCCTGCTTCATGAACGTCATCACGTCTTCAATCCATTGCTCATCCATCAGATGAAACTCAATGGCGCGATCAGTGAGACGACCAAAGCTATCGGCAGAAAGTGGAACATGTGGAAAATGGTGCTTCAACTTCGTTGTAAAGTTACGAAGACGATCAAGCTCCTCTACTGAAATGAGAGGCTCTTCGACGATTTCACCACGCTCATCTTTATAACAAATCACTCCGCCGCCCTCCATAATACAGGCCTTGAGCGGAAAGTGAGTCAGGAAGAAGTGTCCCCAGGAAAGAGAACGACCAGACACAATCACCAGTTCGTGACCATGTTTATGAATATGATCAATGATTTCAAAAAAGTCGCGAGTAAGTCCGCTACCTTCCTGAGTTAAAGTGCCGTCAAAGTCAGAGAAAAAAATCATGTTACTTCCACATCCATGAGACCAAGCAACCGACGTAGTCTGAAGTTGAACCCATGTTTTTATTGCCTTCTACAGAGAGAAGGACGCGTTCATTGTTTGCACCAGGGAAAGGCATGCTTGCCCCAAGAGTCACAGAAGCATAATAAACGAATTCATCTGTTTCTGAATCAAGTTTCATACCAGTCGGAACAGCGAGATAAGGAAAAACTTCCTGACCGCTAATGCTAAAACCTTTGCGTAGAGTTGGCGCACCACCAATGTAGGTCGATGTTGTTTCATCGAACTTTTGATACTGCATATAAGGCTTCAGAGAAAAACGTGGCTGGTGGACATCCTCCGAAAGAATTTCGAAATCCATTCCTCCCCCAAGAGTCAGGCCGCGGGATTCCTGGCCTCCAGAGGCCGATAGGTCCAACAGGCGATCCTTCTCCACTTCCTGGGTATAGCGAATGCCGGCCCCCATTTCATGGCGCTGGTTCATGTAACCCGTCATTTCAGCGCTAAAAACCCGGGCCTCTTCGTTTAGAGGATGGGTGCTGATTCCGACGACGGAAGCTTCAGAGGTAAGAGTGAAAAATAAGGCCAAAAGTAGGTAATTTCTCATACTTTTTATTATCCGAGGGATTGGGAAAATTGCACGAATTAAATCAAATACGCAGTGCAAAATCTCTTGACGAGGATGGGCTCTATCCTATAGATTGTCTGTCTATCTGATCAATGGTGACCGTAGTTCAGTTGGTAGAGCGCCAGATTGTGGTTCTGGTTGTCGTGGGTTCGATCCCCATCGGTCACCCCATTTTTCCACGACACTTTTTCGTAACAAGACCTAACTTTTTAAAACCAAACAAGAAGCTGATTCAAGCAGTTATCAATTATCCACTCTCGAAAGTTTCAGTTCATTCCAGGATATTTCAATAGAATGTCTTCTCGAAGTCTTCCTACTGTCTTCTCAATTCTTCAATACCGATTCCCTTTACTTCCAACCATATTCACCCTCTAGGGAGCAAATAGCTCTCAATAAGGCGCCATTAGCTTCCTAGAGGTTTTTAAATTTATAAGTTGAATAAAGAGCCGCAAATTGGAGTGACTTATGCAAATTGCAAAGATCCTAAAACGGCTTCTCGCTGATCATGATATGAACATTTCTCAACTCTCCAGGGCAACAGGAGTTCCAAGACAGACTTTGGATAATTGGCTTTCTGGACAGATCCTAAAAGCTTAAAGCAAGTCAAAATCGTGTCTAATTACTTCAAAATGACCGTTGATGAGCTTTGTTTTGGGCCGAATGATAAGATCCATTCAATTGATGAATTCTCGGATGAAATCAATGCTGGAATTTTCGAGGAGTTCTTAGAAGAGTGAAGAAGAGGTAATCAGATCTCATTGTTCGAAATTATTTCCTGCACTGCCCAAAATATTAACTCCAGAAATCTCAAGCTCCCATGTTATCATTTTGATTTATATGAGTAGAGCTAGAAGAGACAAGAAGAAAGAAAACAAAAAACTTGGGGATCAGGCTAACAAAGACCCTAGTATTGCCTCACGCATAGGGAAAGCCATCGGGTTCCTTTTCACAATTATTGCAACATTTGGCCTGGTTAATGTTTATGATAAGCATGTCGACCTAGATGTGGAGTTAAATTCAATTGTTCACATCATAGTAGAAGGTGACAAAATTCCAGCTCCTCCAGATCTCGAAACTAGTAATTGGGTTTTAAATCGAATTGATAAAAAATTGAATTTCATTAGATCTAGTCAGAGGCGAGCACATCTGAATTCGTTCTCACTTCATTATCCTCGGTTCAATAATATTGATAGTTTTACATCTCTTGGCGTACTCCGCTCAGCTTCTGGATCTTTCAGACAAATAGAGAAAAATAATCATGAGAACTTTGCAAAACTTGAAGCTATATCAAGCTGGAAAATAGCATTGAAAAAACATAATAGTTCTAATTCACTTGCCAGCATGACCCTATCCACAGCTCCAAACTATATATTAGCTTCTACCCAATTATTTAACGAGACTATTACTTCCTATCTTAAATCAAGTTCAGGGGATATTAGAGGGGTCTATACCAATAATCCACCAACTGAGGTTTCTAAAAATTATCCAGTGCTTGATTTAAAATCATCTCAAGGCCAAAAAGCCGTGCAGCAAATGACTTCATTTGAACCAAAAGGAAGATACTTTATTCCTGCCTACGAAGAATTAAGAAAGATAGAAACTGCAACGGGATCTGAAGTATTCAAAAGTGAAGTTAGAGCTGGGAGCGAATTAGATTCAGAAAGCTCATTACAAAAAGAGCATTAATCTAAATCAAAGTTCTTAAGCTACTTGCCTCGTGACAACCAATCGTTGCCATACAATTTGCTAATTTCATTCGCTGATCTTTATCTAAATCTTTATTGCTCACAAGATGTCGAGCTATCGAATTTAAAAAATGGCAATCTATTTGTCCGTAGCTCATTTGCGATAGAATACTTACTAACATATCAAGAATTTCTTTGGGGTATTTTTCGTGAATCTTGTTTTCTTCTATCTCGTACAAAGCTCTTAAACTTTTTATTTTCGAGAAATCGGTTTGTTTAATAAGCTCTACTGCTTCTGATAATTCATCTCCCAAAAATATGGCCCAAGAAACTAAATCATCTTTCTCTGAGTCATAAAAATTCTTAGGAATTCCTTTCAATCTATCAGACCAATATTTCTTTAACCATTTACTCCAGGCTTTAGATATGATCTCTTCATTCTCCTCTTTATCGGAGAGTACTCGTGCAATTGAAGAACTAAGTTCACCTAAATCTTCCTCTTGGGCTACTGAGACGAATTTAGGTAACCACTCACTTTCTAATGGCTCCATTTCACCTGTTACCGATATGCCAGCAACAAAAACAACAAATTGTTTTCTCATTTTGCCTAATTTCTCCAAGTGTCTAAAAGCTCCTTTGAAAATAATTAGTAAATCGCTAAGCATTGGCTGAGACCACTTTCCCCAACTCAAGAAGCCATCCCAAGCTGGTTTTGCATATTCAGGATTAGTTTCAAAACTAAACAAAGGCATCAAATATTTTTTTACCCAATCAGTGTCGAGGGAGAACATGAAATAAAGCTGGCTACAAAAAAGACATGAGGCCATATAACTTTGCTGCGACTTATGCTGAATTACTTTAACAAAGAAATTTAAATGCTCTGAGTAGTCATATTGCTTATCTTCACTTCGCTTTAAAGAAATAATTTCCATCCAAATAATCGCTAACCTACCACCTTCATTGTTTATGGCCGTACCCAGCCAGTCAGTAATCTCACGATCCAATGGATTATCTTTAATTTCTTCCCATAATTTTCGGGTTAAGAAGAAAAAATCATCTAATTTATTCAGAGGTATTTTGCCTTCTTTGTTATTAAGTCCTTTCTCTATCAGGTCGCCTATGTCCCTGGTGAAATGAGCTAATTCTGAAGTATGGGCCATGATTATTTCGTAAACCTCCGACCACTGAGCGTCAGATAGATGTGCTTCTTGCCACCCTCTAAATATTGATCTCCAAAATTTGGTAGTCCACTCAGAACGCTTTGGAAGTACCTCTGCAAGAGAGAATCCCCACCATGGATTCGTTTTTACGACATCTTGAATTAAATTTATGACACCTTGATCGGTATCTCTGTGAAATACATCTTTATCTTTAAAATTCAAAAGATAATCAAGGTTAGACTCTAAATCCAGTTTTAGTAAATCTTCTGGAGTAAGCTCTGATTTATATTCCATAATTCGAGCATCCGAATGATAAGATTTGAAATCTGCATGATCGCTTATTTCAAAGTTCTCATCTTTTGACTCTAATCTTTCTAATGCCTCTTTTGCAGGAACGAAATCCGGAGAGTGTTTGCAAATCCATTTAAGCAGACTGAGCATTCTATATCTTTCATAGTTAGCAACATGATCAGTTTCAGAAGCCTCTTTAGGACAATTTCTTGCAATTGCATCTAATATTTTATTCTTCGCTTCAATACTTAAAACGGGAAATATTTTTCCGATAAATGTGAACACTTCATGATGACATCCAGAGCTAGTCAAAAAGTTATGTTCAAGTAACCATGAAGCTTTTCTGTCTGCATCCATAAATGAAGTTGAATAAGCCATAAAGAGTGAAACCCTCTTTAAATATTCATATGGGGAAAGTGCAAAATGTTTCAGATAGAAGAATGTCGCATTCTCATCATTGCCAACGATCCATTGACATGACTCTGAGAATAGATCAAAAAGGAATTGTAATCCATCCTCATATGAAGAGTTTTGATGATGAATTTCAATTGCTGCTCTCTTCATTGAAATCAGATCATAATCAAGATGTCCTGGGTCGTAAGTATTAAAGATGTTATAGATGTCCTCTATATAAGCTGAAAATATACTTATTAATCTCGGATAAAAGTAAGCCTGATGGCTTTTAATTCCCTTATTGTTAAACTCTTTAAGCCAATGTGTTTTACCTCTTACTTCGATATCGTAATTAATTTTGTCCCGGGTTTTAAGATCATCTCTTTGAAAATATTTTTCTCTATTCTCAAATTTAACTTTCGGCGACATCAAATGTTTAAAAAGTACAAGGCCCGTTTCTTTATCTTCATCAGATATGAGATGAGGCAGCACCATTGAAAGAAAATCATCATCACTGTCATACTCTTGAGACAAAACAAGATTAAGCAGATCCTTTCGATGCTTTTGATCAATTTCTTTTCTTACGCCAATCAAACTTCTGGCAATTTCATTTGAAAAAACAGGGTTAAGCTTTTGATCATTATTGATCGCCGTAAGGATTACTTCATATGGGAAATTTAAAAGAAATTTATTACTAACCCAAAAAATGAACTTTCTTTCTATGTTGTTAAGAGAACGATTTTCAAAAAGAGGTGCCAACAATGAATTATCCTTGCACCAGTGAAACCATTCTAAGGTGGACGCTCCCTCAAAAAAGAAATCAGCAAAAACTTCATGCTTAAATACAAACTTAAGCAAGTAATCGTTATCTAAGTCACTTATCTGTGGTTTTGATGAAACAATACTTCTAATTCTCTCTGCGTGATCTAATACCTCTTTTTGAGAATGATCAGCCCAGTCTTTTAATCCTTCTGCTAGAGCCGAATGTGTTCCGTTTGAATCTTTTTCATAAATAATTGGTGTTATTTTTAAGGAATTCCATTTTTCTTTATCGTTATCATGCGTAAGGATAAAACGCTTTGTTTGAGAATTTGGTGGTAGACCTCGACTGAGATAATTAAAAACTAAATCATTATGGGAATACCCAATAAACAAAACATCGTATTTAGAAAAAAGCTGTCGTAAAAATCGTCTCGCCCATCCTTCAGTTAAATACCCTCTACCGAAATCTATATCTGTGATGACTAACCTATCTAGTGGCTTGGATAAAGCACCATGCAAATAAACAATGCCAGAAAAATTGTCCCCATTGGGTAAGGCTGGGGCGAAAAATTCTTCAGGATCTTTTCCTATCGTTTTAGAAGCATCAGAAAGAAGGTTATCAAAATTTGTTGTTACAAGTCTGATATCCTGTACAGTTGAAAATAATCTTAATACTGAAGTGTGCAGTAAATTAAACTGAACACCTGGAGGATTCAGAATTTGGGCAGAAATATCTCTAATATTTATTTTCTGCTCTTCAAGCCTGCCTAAAAACTGATCGTAACCTTCATGATCTTTTTTAGATTTTCCGACTCTATCTGCAATCATCCGAGCAAGTTTAGCAAAACTTGGTAAGTCGGAAGGGTTCATTACAGAAATTCCCGCTCCAGCAAAGATCACCAGATTCTTTTTGAATTGGGATTCTAACAATTCTTCAGGAATGTCTAATTCTCCAAACTTCATTATCGACTAACTCCTAATCCATTACTGCTCTAATAATGCTTTCTAAAAAGCAAAATGCTCTCTCAAGGTTTTAGAATTTATAAATTTTCAAAAATATCGAAAATCAGATTGTAGTCGAAAATTTATCAGAATGAACTCAAGAGATCGAAGGACTTGCCTATGAAGAATAGTTTGCTTTTTGTTATTGCAGTTTTGTTATTTGCAACATCGTGCGCAACACCAAATGAAGCTGAGATTTCAGCTTTGAACTATGGAATTCCTCCAAAAAACTACGAGGAAATATACAAAAATGGCCTAAAAAATGCTCTAAAAGACCCAGAATCACTTCAAATTCGTAACGTAAAAGAACCCAAAAAAATGTGGTCTAAGGATCTATATCGGGGCTTGAGCGCCTATTGGATTATCTGTGGTGAGTACAATGCCAAGAATAGTTTTGGTGGTTATGTAGGCTACGACATAGGAGCAGTGTGGTTTAAGAATGGTAATTTCGGTAGGTTAAACCTCATCAAAGGTGAAATGATGGGTCTCACAGCCAAAGCCAAATATCCTTGTAATGACTAATCCTTCCCCCTAGGGGAGGGTAAATCACGTAGCTAGTTTTAAGTAGGAACGATCCAATAGCCCGATTTTTATGAGATATAAAAAAAGATTTGGTTCGCCACAACGCATGGCCCTGAATTAGAACCGCTTGCGCCTGACACGCTTGAAGATTACTTAAGCTCTCTTAAAACCTGGACCTCACCTATCTGGCAGAAGGCAGCGAAAGAAGTTTCGAGATTAGACGTTAAAAACATAATTTCTAAATTAGAAGAAGAAGATAAATCTAAAAGTTTTCAAGCTAAGATGAAACACACAATTAATTGTGTCTACAAATGGGGCATGGAAGAAGGTCTTATTAAAAATGTCACTCAAAGCCCTGCTTACGGTCAATTCTTAACCACAAGGAAATTGTAAAACTGCTGGAGATGGCTCAATTCTATAATCATGAGTGGTACCCAATATGGGCAATTGGCAGTACTGACAGGATGTCGAAATGGAGAGTTGTATGCTTTGACTTGGGACGATGTTGATTTTTCTTCAAACACAATTAGAGTTTCAAAATCTTACAATAAACGAAGAAATGAAACTAAAAGCACGAAAGCGGGTTACTGGAGAAATATACCAATCAATTCAGATCTCAAGACACTTCTGCTCACACTTCAGTCTTCTGGCAACGGTAGGAAAGAAGTCTTACCTCGTCTCAGAGAATGGAGACATGGCTATCAGGCCAAAGTCTTAAGAGGCTTTTGCATGAATTTAGGTATTACTTCAGTGAAGTTTCATGATCTGAGGGCTTGCTTCGCAACACAGCTTCTTCAAAATCAGATTGCCTCAGCTACGGTAATGAAAATATGTGGATGGCAGGATTTAGACACAATGGCCAGATACATACGACTGGCTGGTATCGACGAAACTGGAGCCACGGATAAGCTTAAATTCTTACCAGAAAGACAAGCTATGGAGCATGTGATACCTTTCAAAACATGATGGGATCGTTAGCCGAGTTAATTAAAGATCATACAGTCCTGGCAAATCTTACTGGCTTGTTCGGTGGTATTGCCGGGATTGTTTCTCTTTACTTTAACTACAGAAAAAATCTTCGAGAATCTCCAAAAATCAATATCCATGAAGACCGTAAAGAACCAAGCCACATTAACCTAAAAGACTTTTTTTATGGGTTTGATAAAACTCATTATGTAGCTTCGGTCAATTTTACTGTGCAAAACGCTGGTAGGCTGAATACGACTCTCATTGGAGCAGAGTTAAGGATCAAACGACTTATCGACAAAGATGGATCAAAAATTCGGTACAAGAAACTAGACAAAAAGGGCTTGAGTTTTAGTCTTTCGGAGGCTCTTGATTCAGGGAAGTTTCTCAATCTTCGTCTTAAGTTTGAATTTGATGTTCCAGAGTGTCATGAAGAGATGAACAAAATTGCCAAATTGGATGCTCTCTTAGTCCTACAGTTTGTTGATCACAGTGAAGTAAAATTGAAGTTGTCTGCACCCAACTCCTCTTTACACGAAGTTGACTGATTTTATTGGACTTTGGTTCCAAAACGACGAACACCCCGTTTAAGTCCTAATCTTCGAAAGAAGTGAAAGATACTAAGCCCAGTTTAACCCACTGGGCTTTTTTATTTCTGCTTGTCTTTCATACACTTCTCGTATGACTGAAATCGAAACTCTAAAAGAACTCTACGCAGCCATTAATCGATACGACATTCCGGCAATTCTCAATTTATTTGATCCACAGATCGTGCGAATCGAATTTGAGGGCTCTCCTTCTGGTGGGACTTATCGCGGACTGGGTGAAATAAAAGAACACTTTGCTCAAGCTCGTGGGACTTGGGCCGAAGGAAGTTGCGAGCCGGAAAAATTCGTTATCGCAGGCGATAAGATCATCGTATTCGTGCATGTTAGTGTGAGACTGAAAGATAAAAGGGAATGGATCGACGGACGCGTAGCGGATGTTTTCACTTTCCAAAATGACAAGGTCATTGAAATGCGGTCATTTTTTGAGAATGAAGAAGCTTTGAACTGGGCCCAGGTTCAAAACTAGATTTAAAAAAAGGCCCAGTTTTTCACTGGGCCTTTGGTTCATCTTAAATATGGACCTTACGAATTCGTTCGAGCGTTGAAATAATATTTTGACTTACTCTAAGGCCAAAAAATAATTCGTTCGCAATTTCTACTGAACTTCTGAAGCTTTCAATAAGCTCTCTCTGATTAAGTGATGGACAGATTTTTTCATACTTCTGATACAACGCCTTTGGAATGTCCTTTTCAGCACTCTTCGAAGGACTTTCCCAATGAGTGAATGCAGATGCCTCAACTCTCATTAACCACAAGGTGTATTTTTGAATATATGAAAAACTCATATGAGCATGGGCCCATTCATTCCTTGCAATCAAATGACCTGTATAAACCAATGAGTTCACCAGAGATTGTGATAGCCACACAATTGATTCTCTTGAATTTCTTATCGGTGAAATAATTGAAATAGAATCCAAAATCTCTTTTAACAGGCCGTCTTTATCAACATGGATCATTTTTTCCTTGTTCTCAAAAGAAATTAATCCTTCCCACTGTTTGATAATTGTAATGTCTTTGACATCAAGAAAATGAAATTCAGCTCTGATCAAGTCATCATAAATAGCGACCTTAGTTCCAAACTCATTTTTGAAGAAAAGAATCACTTCACCTATTTGAGCTGCCCAATTTTTTTCATCAATACTGTTTGCATCAGTTAAGAAAAAGTAGAACTCGATGTCAGAGTGTTTATCACCCTCACCTTTGGAAAAAGAGCCATACATAAAAACGGCACGTACGTTCGAATCAAGTGAAGAAAGCTCCTTCACCTGATTAATCATGGTTAACTGTCTCATAAGACCTCAACAATTGTGATTATTAATCAATATTTTAATTTTTTTGATTAATTAGTTACCGCACACATTCTTGTTGGATCTCCTGAAAATAAAAATGAGATAATGTTTAAGAATTTAATTTCTCACACACTGGGTATTCTTAGGCATACACGACGATATGATCGTTTTATCACGACATCTCGCTAAAGCTTCATTGCGAGCAGCATCCTCAGTTTTATCAGTTGCGAATACCCGCTTACCGTTTGAAGCAACGATACTGCAGGTGAAAGTTCCGGCTGGGCCCTTGTGTTTATCATTCGGATGAATAACTTTTACACCAGCACAACTTGTTAGTAATAATGCAAAAAGAAGATATGTTTTTGTCATATAAAAGATTGTAACTCAACGGTCCGAAACGTACCCAATTTATTTTCAAGAGGCCAATACTTTGGCCCTCAGATCGATTAAATCGGAATATCCTTCTTGAAACTTCTTAGAGATGAAACTCCTCTCAATCAAATCCTTCATTTCAGGAATAGACCTTAAGATTCTTTCAAAACTTTTTTCAATGGCCTTATCCCCTATTTTAAACCCCTTACCAAGAGTGATAAAATCATCTTTTTTAAGCTTATTCTTTTTACCATTGATCGTGAGGGCAACTTCCTCTTTATCTTCAGGAAGTAACAGTTTGGTAGCAAGTAGATCGTAGAATGGGGTCAATCCAATTTCATTTAAGTCATTTCTCATCAGAGAAAAGTTTTTCAAGTGCATATCAGAGTTTCCTGTTAAGTATGAAAATAAAATCAAATCAAAAAAGTTAACAACATCCAAACCTGAATTGGTTGCATGTTTTAAAATGATTTTTCCGGCCTTTTCAATGGATGAATTATACTTATTTTCTGTCAGTAGTTCACTCAGTTGACAAAAATCTTCTACTGCTATTTTTTTTCCTTTCTTCTGACGATCAAATCTTTTTGTGACATAAGCAAGCTCACCTGTTTTAAGTTTAATGAGCCCGTGTCTGGCCACAGTTAAACCACATCGCTCTGCCATGTGCATGGTTAAATCCTCAACGACAGATATTTGAGGAAATTCTTTTGTTGGTGGTTTCAAAATAAAGTGGCCTTCCCAGTCTACAATCATTAGCCTGTGAGTTGGATCATTTTCTTTTTTTTCTAACTGTGTAGAAATCTTAGGTTGAACACCAGCGATTCCCAAATGCTTGGTTAAAGATCTTATGGCAAGCTCTTCTAAATCATTTGAACCAAAATCAACTTCAGGTGGTATTTCCGTTCCGAACAGCTTTTTACTACAGGCAGTATGATAATTTCCTGGCAGTTTTTTCTCTAAATCTTGATAACAGCCAAGGCATTTTTCTTTTTTCATTTTTCATCCTTGGGAGAATCATCGACAACGCTTACATTCCCCACGCTGTCACGACAGGCCAAAAGCAGAAGACTCATACGATCACGAGGATTGATTTTCCAATTCCCTTCAATGATATTGAGTAACCATCCCTCAGGAATAAGCCCATCAAAAAAAGGAAACATTGTTTTTTGTTCATAAGCTTCGGTACGAAGAGGAAGTGTTAGGCTTACTGGTAATGAATCGGATTTTTTTAAATATTCAGCATCATATTTAAAAACAAATAAACCTTCTTTCTGCTCAATAACACCGGCAAATTCATCTTCAACAAAAACTTTTCCACGCCTATTCATTCGTCATCTCTTTTCAGCGGAACCGGGCCCAATGTATGGCCAAATAATCTCAATACAGAATTGACCTTATCCAATTTGAGGGTTTCTTTACCTGCTTCTAGTTCCCTCACAAAACGAAGTCCTACACCTGCCCTTTCCGCTAATTCAGGTTGCGTCAGTTTGGATTGCTTTCTCTTTTTTTTAATAAATTCAGCTATTTCTTTCATTTTTTAATTATACCCTTTTGGGTATAAAAATCAATAATCACAAAATTTTATACCTCTTAGGGTATAAACCCAGCATTACTAATGATTATATACCCTTTCGGGTACTATTAGTTTGAGTTGCATAGCTGAAGGGGTCCACCACTCCGCTATTTCGGAATATCCTGAACATAGAATCGAGGACGTGAAAGAAATGCATGTCTTCCTACAAATACTAGAAAAGTATTCATTTGATGAGAAAGCTCTTTAGAGCTTTCTCATCCTAAACAGTTCCACGATCAAATTTCTCTCGAGCATTTTGAATCGTTTTCCAATTTGACCCGATCCATCCCATAAGCTCACCAACTGGTATCATGAGATTCTTCCCAAGGGCAGTAAGTTGATATTCAACTCGTGGAGGAACTTCAGCAAAAACCTCTCGCGTAAGAAGCCCATCGCGTTCAAGATTTCGAAGTGTCGTTGTTAACATTCTTTGAGAAATACCAGGGATAGTTTTCTTTAAATCTGAAAAGCGGGCCCTCTGATCTTCGCTATTGGATAAAACCATAATCACATAAAGAGACCATTTATCGGCCACTCGATCCAGAAAACTTCGCATTTCACAATTCTTTTCATCGTGCTTAAAAATGATGTTTTTTGCCATTGGTTACCTCAAAGTAACTAAGTGATTTTAAAGTGCCGTCTTCACATCGACCTGGGCTTGAATTAGCCTCAGTATACTTTAATAACTAAACCTACAAAAGGAACTATATGAGTGTGAAATCTAAAAAAGTTATTGTCGGCCATATTCTAGGGGTCTTGCCTGTCTTGATTCTTTTTTTCAGCGCTTACATGAAATTCAATCCTAATCCAGAGGCACTTGCAGGAATGGCCAAGTCAGGAATTCCTGTACACCTACTCCCCAAACTAGGATTACTTGAAATTCTGTGTACAGTTCTCTTCCTTATCCCGCGCACGTCAGTCCTGGGGGCCATTCTTCTCACTGGATACTTAGGCGGCGCCATCTTCGCGCATGTACGAATTGAAGATGCAGTTGGAATTCAAATCGTATTAGGATTCTTAGTTTGGGGAAGCCTATTTTTAAAAGATGAAAGAGTTCGCCAACTTCTACCAATTAAAAAATAATAAAAGGCCTCCGTAAGGAGGCCTTTTATTTTAAGCGCTTTTATGATTTGCTTTAATCTTTTGAAGTAACCTTGCCCATGCTTTCAAGTCTTTAGGTGATGACCAATCACTGCCAACTTTTAAAAGATCGGGATCGTCTGGAAGAATTCCTAGTGCAGAAATGTAATTCGAGTCACAAATAAAACATTCTTTATGATAAGGAATTAAATAGGCCTCACCTCTCAGATGCTTCAAGGCCTCCTCTTTCGAAGAATACCAGGTCTTCCATTGAGCACTCCACCTAGGAGGATTTAAAACATCCGCTGCCTCATACTCATCCTTCATCTCTTTCCAAGAAGAATAACCGGCGGTCTTCGCAATGATGCCATAAGCATCTTTAAGGGCGATTTCTTGACCTTGTTTTCTTTTGGCCTTTTGTAAAAGCTTGGCCTTAATTTTTAGGGAATCAATACTGGAACCAGACATAACATTTTCTCCTTTGGTCTTGTTACCGTTCCGTCATTGGTAACCAAAAGATTAAATGTATTAAGAGGGAAACACGAAGTGAGATTCTCTTTTGACGGGCAGGCCTCTTCGTCGACCTGATCCGACTATAGCAGAATCCCAAATTTCAAGCAACCCTCAAAAATTATCTACATTCCCATGAGCGAACCCAATCGCCCCATTTTTCAATGAGTAGGCCAACTTCTCCCACAGAAACAAACTCATAATAATTGTCCCCTCTTTGACCAAAGTATAATTGGAAATACTGAGATGGTGCTTCTACCTTTTTTAGTGTGGTTAGTAGTCGGGATTGAGTTTCCTGATTCTGCTGCTGGTAAGGTTCATGCCAAAGTGAGAAGCTATCATTCTCTTTTACGATGAAATAGAAACCACCGCCTTGTTCACTCGAATCATATTCAAAATTAGTTTCACACTCTAAAGTATTGTTATCTGCAAATGACGAGAAGCTAATCAGTAATGAAAAAACAAAAATTAAATGCATTGGACCTCCTTTTAAGGATGGCATCCTCTATCAAATCAGAAAGAGATGGAACTTAATCTTCCTTCAAGAACAAGTAGAGACTTTTTGCGAGGCTTCCAGTAAAAAATAAGAATGAGATTATTAAGTTATTTGGAAATAATCGCTGGCGCTGCCATCATTTTTTTTCTTCAAAACAGAGTGGCCCACATGCTGGGTTATGTGCTTATTTTCATCGGCCTCTCCTACATCATTTTCAACGAAGAAATTCACCTTGATATTGATAAAGAGAAAAGACTGATCCACTGGAAGAAGAAAAGACTCTTTAAGGAAACTCAAAAGACCATTTCGTTTACCGACATTAAAAGGATTTTTGTTCAACAAGTAGGTAAAGCCAGTAGTTTTACCGAGTTCTATTGCATTTCCCTGGAGCTTCAAAGTGGTGATATTATCAACTTTGCGGAACGCTTCCCAAGTGAGTCAGAAGCAGAAGAGAAGGCACAACATTTCAGGAAAATTCTTTAATGAGTTTTACAATCAGACCAGTTAACAAAAATAACCAGCAAGAACTCCTTACTATCGCAGAGGCCGATGCGCGCATCCCTCTCGAATTCGATTCTTCACATCCATTTGATGAAAACTCAGTGAATGCTCGGCTCGATTACTATCAGCAACTCTCAGAAAACGATTTTTTTGAAGTCGCTACCCAACAAGAACGGATTATTGGTTTTCATATTGTTAAAAAGAGTCCTTTTCCACCATCTCATACTATTGCCAACATCATTTCCCTTTGGGTCCATCCTAATTTTAGAAAACAAGGAATTGCTAAGGAGCTTAAAAATCGAGCGGAATATTGGGCAAAACAAGGTGGTATGCTTTGGATTCAGACACATGTGCATAAATCTAATGCAAGAATGCTCGAGTTAAATAAGTCGAACGGTTATGAGGAAATTTATATTAGCCTCAGAAAGACGTTATAGGTCCAACCAGGTCCGTATTGCCAACTGCCTGGTCGCACAGTAAAAGTTCGGTATGTTTGAAATCATCAAAAGATGGAAATCTCCTCGTTCAACTTCAAGCAACGCAATTCTCACTCTTTGCGTGATCACTATTTTCAATCAAAGTCTCGCTTTACTTCATGCTGCAGTTTATAAGCTCAGTGGATCATTTTTAATGATAAGAATCATTCATGGATTGGCGGCCTTCATTATTTTGGGAATCCTGGCCACCAGTAAAAAAACTTGGCCCAGAAAAACGTCTATTATCGTTTTTACTCTTATGGTTTTGCCAATGTTCATCTTGGCCTGGGAAACAGAGATTCTGTTCTCAAAGATGAAGTACTGGATTCCTCTTCTTCCCTTCAAGTCTTATGTAACACTTTTAAGCTTTTTAGTTCCTGGTCCTTATATTCTTAATCTTGGCCTGATTACGCTTTTTTGTTTGCAGGCCATCTTCACTTGGTTTTATCTCGATATCCCTAATGCTCCTAATGTCATTCTTATTTCTGAGCCCTATCTAAGTCTTATGTTTACTGTCACGGCCTTTTGTATTCTCGCCTTTCGATATCGAGATCAAAAAATAATTGAAGAGCTTAGTAAGCAAAAGGCCCAAGCAGAAGTGTATGAAAAGGTCGCCCGAATCTTTCTCAGTATGAGAGATAAGGTCAATACTCCACTGCAATCTCAAAATCTATTGGTAGGAATTTTGAAAAAGAATCCCGCGATAAAGGCCGAGACAATAGCCATATTGGAAAGATCAATTGAAAGTTTAGAGCGCAATAATAATATTCTGAAACGCTTGGAGCTGAATCTGCCTGAAAAGTCCTACGATCTTATGAGTGAAGAAGAGATTCTTTCTTACCTAGATCAGCTGGAAAGAAAATCAAAATAAGGTCTTTAAACGTGTGTCCAAATCCAAATTCTCTGGCAAACGAATGCGGAATTTGTCTTTCAGAACCATTTTTATTTCTTCCACAGAGCCCAGTTGTACTTTCTCACTTTTTCCATTTTTCCAATGAGTCGTGAACTGAGAGTTGTTTAAGGCGAGTCTTCCCTCTTCAAAAGGTTTCGCAGCGATTAGCATATTTCTGAAATGTGATGTTGGGTTGGTATAGAGAAAGTAATTGGCAACTTCATAATCAATTAAGTACTGAGTTGTCAGATCAAAGCGATAAATGGTCTTCCACTCTCCATTGACCTCTGCCTCAAGAACCAGATCCTCCGAGTAATTTTTGATTCTAAAATTCTCATGAGTGGTTTTTTGTTCGATATCAGTCTTAAATTTTATAGGAGTGGTTAATGTCATTCCTCCAAACCCAACGTCAGCAAGATAGGTTTCTTCTAACTCAACCAGAAACAGCATATGCGAACGACGAGTAATTAAATCCTGCGGCTGGTTCCACAATACCCTGGCCCCTAACCATTTAAGCTTGAAACCGATCTGTTTTAAAATAGAAGAGAACAATATGTTCTGCTCAAAGCAGTACCCACCTCTTAAATCATGAATGAGCTTTTTTTCAAGTGATTGCTCGTCCAAAAGAACTTCATGATAAGTAAAAGGACTTAGATTTTCGAAAGGAATAGCGTACGTATGGAGACGGTGAAGTTCACTTAAAGTATCCAAGTCAACTTTTGGTGTTTTAGTGTAACCGATCCTTTTAAAGTACGCTTTCAAGTCCATGCACTCTCCACTAAAATAACATTAATGAAATTCAAAATTTTAGGTGTCTACACCGGCAAAATAACTAAACTCCCTAATGACTTTGTTACAGCAATCACCAAAGAGCCTCGTGATGTCATAAAAGTATCTAAGGACTGGATAGAAGGCAATGAGATTAACAATCTTGTTCACCATGGCGGAGATATGCGTGTCATTCATCACTATTCCATGGCCAACTATAATTACCTTAAAGAAAAATTTCCCGATATAGCTCATCGTTTTTTGCCGGGAACCTATGGCGAGAACATTGTCACAGAAGAACTGACAGAAAGAGATTTGAATATTGGTGATATCTACCAGCTAGGAACTGCAAAAATACAGCTGACTGTTTCTCGAAGACCCTGTGTGACAATCAATCACGCCTATCAGGACAATAGAGTTCAAAAAGAAATTGTCGCAACTGGGAGATCAGGTTGGTATTACCGGGTCCTTGAAAAGGGCGAAATTCGTCCAGGAGACCATCTTGAATTTCTGGAAAGACCGTTTCCAGATTTACCTCTCTATAAACTTCATATCCAAGGATATGGAGAGAATCGCTTTGCTGATAAGGAATATCTTAAACGTTGCTTAGATACAGGATTGATGGACAAGGGATGGAGACCAAAGATCGAAGCGGCCCTCAGTTAGTTTATTATTCTTCCAATAACTCCATTAATAAATCGCTCACATTGGTCCCGGTAAAAGCGCTACTGGCCTGAATAGTTACAATTGCACCTGTACCAGTGGCGATAGTATCAATCCCTGCTCGTCTACCCAATAATCTTGCTTCAGCACGAGCAGTACTCTGACCGACATGAAGCTTTTCAGTTGCCGTTCCTGCGGCCCTTCTTGCTTTGGTCACAATGATATGCGGTCGACCATTCACCATAATCCGTTTGGCCTCTTCAATGATAATGTCACCAAAAGGTCCTTTATACTGTCCTGCCGCTCTTTTAATTCCACTGTAGAGACCAGTCACTTCATGAGATTTAAATAGTGCCGCGGCCTCTGGAGTGAAAATGAATGTGCCTTCTTTATCACCATGAACACCTGTTTTTAGTTTATCCATGGCCGTTTCAGCAGGTTTAGCGGCCCCATATACACTACCTTCGGTACTTCCCCAAATCCGTTTAGAGTTTAGAATATCATCAACGTTATCTTGTCTTGTCACAAGAAGAAGTGGTGGATTTCTCGGTTTAATCAGTTTAGACAGTTTAAGGAGATCCTCTGGGGACACATGCTCTTGCTTATAAAGTTTTTCCAGCGCCTTCGAAGCAAACTCTTTATCTGCTTTAGAAATACCCTTCAACATGAGCTTCTCAAGAGGATTTTTCCCTTTAATTTTTGCCAACAGAAGGAGTTCCTCTTCTTTGGTCAAACTTTTACCAGTGCGGATCTTTGAAACGAGTTCTTTTAATTTCTCAGGAGCAATCTTAGGTAAATGTTTCGCAAGTCTAAGACTATTGGCCGCAATAGGAGTTAACAACGCTGCTGAAATTAGCGCCTGATTAATACAGCGAGAATTATTGCTATTGCTCACAAAGATTTTTTCTACACTATCACAGCTCATTTTCCCTGGGGCCGCACTTAGTCCCTGAAAACGTTTTACCTCTGCTTGGCATCGTTCAAATTCTTCGACGGTGTGATATCCACCATATCCGATGTTGGCCGCTAATCCTGCCTTACCGGCGACGTTCTGGGCTCGTGCCATCTTTGAGGTGATACTAGCGGTTCTTGCTAGAGTTCCTGCCAGCTTTACTCCATTCACAACTGCATACGGAGTAAGAGTCAAGGCCAGATTGACCGCCACATCATCTAATACAACATCTGCAGTGTTGCGATTGTCTTTGATATTTTCTATGCATTGGTGAAATGTGGCCGCGTAGTTGAGTTCATTTGCTTTAGGGAAAATCACATCCGGATGTTGATATCGAGTCTTGCTCATGATCTCTTCAAAGTCATCACAGTTTCGACTTGCACCAATTAGGCACGCATGAGCACGAGTAAACTGTTTTAGCTGCGTATTTATCTCTTTTTGTGAGAGCTTCAATTGCTCTGTGATGGCCGTCTGTAATTGATTGGTGGTGGGCACTGAACGCAGATTATTCACCAAGATTTTAAATTTTTCACCTTTCAACATTGGATTCAAGTCTTTGATCCGCTCCATATCTTCACGAATGAGTCTGACCTTCTCGCGATCCTTCGTTTTAAGGGCCTCTTGATTAAGCGTACGAAGTGATGCCAATGCCTGGTCTACTTCCTCTGTTTTAATATTAAGAAAGTGTTGTTTGTTTCCCGGAGGTCGGCATTGAGATAAAACCAAACACTGTTTCTGTGCGGCCATCATTCGAATTGAATGGCAATCAAAGGCATCCGGTTGAAGAACGAGACCAATTTGAGCTCTCGAATCAAGAAGATTGGTCAAGGCATTATGTAAGGCCAGACTTTTGAAATTAAAGTCATACTGCATGTATGACTGAGCGAGACTCTTATCGGTTTTTAAATATTCATCATCAATCCACTTACCAAGATTCTCTGAGCATCTTTGAGTATAATCATAAAGCTGAGGAGTCTTTGAATAGTGAGTCTCAAGCTGTTGATTAAGTTTCGCCTGATCTTGCTTTAACGAATGGGTCGCGGCCGAGTTACAAGCTGTACGAGGATTTTTCATCGAACCATCAGAGACAATGGCATTAATTGTTCCCGCAGTTCCTCGGCGATACATGTCCTTCAAACTATTTCTTAAAACTTCAGGACAGGCCTCTTGTAAGTTCTTAGCACACTCATTTGCATTTGGTGAAATGGACTCAAAGCTTCTAATTGATTTTAATAACAAGCGATCTGTGGCGAAGGCCACGGAACAAATGAAGCTCGAGACAATGAATAAGGAAAGTGTGTTAAACATTGCTTATTACTTGTCGTCTTAACTCCAACATGACTTTAATTTTAATTACTTAGATGTTCTCGCAAGTAGAATTTCAAGGGATTACAGACCTTGGCCTTTAAAATTCAAAGGCATCTTCACCTGAAAGACAGTTCCCCATTCCTTAGAACTATCGGCCTTAATAGTTCCACCATGGGCCTCGATAATTTGCCGAGTGATATAGAGTCCTAGACCTAATCCTCCAACAGTGTCCTCAGCATGAAGTCTTTCAAAGCGCTCAAAAACTCTCTCTAAATCATTGGGAGCAATTCCCAGACCACGGTCATGGAAACTTAAATGAACCCATCCCATCTCTTCATAGACTTCAATACGGACCGGTTTTCTATTTCCGTATTTAAGTGCATTCGTTAGTAGATTAGTAAAGACCTGTTCAACACGAAGGCGATCAAAGCTGCCCCAAATCGGATCTTTCGCGATAATTGTTACTTCAGTATCTGAGTTGGAGATTTCAAGTTTATGGCGCTCGATTAACTCCAGGGCCATTTCCTTTAAATCGAATGTTTCAACATTTAGATTCAACTTCCCCATATTGATTCGGGAAACGTCTAATAGGTTATCAATCAAACTCGACAAACGAGAAATAGATGTATCACAGCTACTCATGATTTTTTCCAAACTCTTTTCGCTCATGTTTGAAAGGGACTTATTCTGAATGTTTTTAAGGAGTCGTTGAATCTGGAGTTTTAGGGGGGTCAGTGGAGTTCTAAGTTCGTGGGAGGCGATACTTAGAAACTCATCCCGCACTTGAATAGCATCCTGCAGTTTGATGTTCGTGCTCATTAATTGATTTGTTCGTTCATCAATTCTCTTCTCAAGATTTGAATATGACATCTTCAAAAGATCATCTGCACGCTTTCGGTCCGTCATGTCACGAGTTACTTGAGAAAATGCAATGACAGTACCATCATTATCTCGAATGGCCGTAATGGCCACACTCGCCCAAAATCTTGTTCCGTCTTTCCTGATGCGCCAGCCTTCGTCTTCAAGACGACCGGTTTCAATCGCCTCTTTTAATTCATATTCACACTTACCCATCTGAATATCTTGATCAGGGTAAAAGAGAGAAAAATGTTTTCCAACAATTTCCTTTGCTTCATAACCTTTAATACGACGAGCACCTTCATTCCATGTAGCAACTGTTCCATCACAGTTTAGAGTGATCATGGCGTAATCTTTAACGGACTCAAACATTTTACGAGCGCGCTCTTCACTTAACTTAAGTTGTTCTTCAGCGTTTTTTCTTTCTGTGAGGTCACGAGTGACTTTGGCAAAGCCCACCAACTCACCTCTCTTGTCTCTTAATGCCGTAATGACAATATGAGACCAGAACTTTGTTCCGTCTTTTCTAACACGCCAACCTTCTTCCTCATACTTCCCCACTTTTTCAGCAATCTCGAGTTCATATTGTGGATGACGACGGATTTTATCTTCGCTGGTATAAAAAATAGAAAAATGTTTTCCAATAGCTTCATCTGCTGAGTAGCCCTTTATTCTTTGGGCCCCAATGTTCCAGCTTTCAATGAATCCTTGCTTATCAATAAGAAAAATTCCGTAATCTCTTACCGATTCTACTAAGAGTCTGAACTTTTCTTCAGCTAAGGCGGGGGAAACAGAGTCATGAAGAGGAAGAACCGATTCACTTGATTCAAAGGATGAGGTGTTCAAGAATTTGTTACTCATAAGGTGTCATTTGACACAGAAGAAATTGTCGGTCAATGAACCAAAATGTTTCTCCAAGAGAATTAGATTCTTCTTAACTTTTTTCTAAATTTAACCTTTATTTCCCTCTGAAAACTTGCAAAATTGATTTACGATCGAGATTTCAATCTAAGGCCAATCTTAAGAGAGCTTTGGTATAAAGGTGACAATCTTTATGGGCCTTCTTTATAATGCCCGACATGAAAAACATTCTTCTTTTTACTCTCTTCTTCAGTGCTTTTTCCTCTTTTGCTCAGACCATAAAGTTTAGAAAACTTACTTGTTATTCTTTGGATCAAAAGGCCAAGATCGGAGTCATCTTCCCAAAACTCATTGATCCTATGAATCCTTTCATCGGTTTTCCGGAAATCTGGGTGCAAGTAACAGTAGAAAAAGAAGGGATGAATTGGGTGTATCAGCGTGATCGCGTTTTGATCATTCCTGAGTTCTATCCACCAGGAGTAGAGATGCGTGGCCAATCTTCGGACTCGCTTTATATTAAACTTCATCCAGAGATTAGGTTTAATAAATATACCGGCACCTACTACGGGCAACTCTTCGTAAATGACCATGAAAGTGATCGTCGTGCTTATTTCCGCTATATGGATTCTGAATTGGGCCCAGGCCTCAGCTGTACTTCACAGGAATGAAGACACGATTTCCTTTTCAAAAATAAAACATTAACGGGCCTAGAATAAATAAGTCAGAATTGTATATTCGTCACTGAATGTACTCTCTTCATTTTTTCAGAGTACCTTCGTCGCAAACTTCCAATTTTTAGTAGTTTGGCCTCTTTCTAATCTCTCACACAAAATCCTTAAGACATTGTGGAACTCGTTTTTCGGCACCCGTTGCCTCTCTTTAGGAGCAAAACACTCTACGGCAACATCCTTCCTATCCAAAACATAGCATCCAATGACGGACGCTTTTAACACCAAGGAAGGAACATGAATAAATTCTTGATTCTCATGCTGATGACGTCACTTTTGAGCGTCTCATGTAACAAATCGGGTGGCGGCGGAAGCTCAAGCGAAGAAAGTCAATCTGCACCCATTACTGATGATAGCGGATCAGATACAGGCAATGGCGATCCCTCAACTCCTACACCCACTCCTAATGTCCCGCCACAGGCGCTTACATTTAGTACAAATGTTGAGTTGTTAAACTTCAACACTGAGCAAGCAGAAAAGTATAATCAAGCTATTGAGCTCGTTAAACTAGTCGTGGCCACAGAAGAGTTTAGAACGAAGGTATTAAACCATACCTATAACGGCTCTAAGCAATTCGCCAATAATAACGGACTTACCAACGCACAGATTTATCAATCTATTCTGGATGCAGCGGAGAAATTATATCCAGCGAAGAACAACCGTATGGATTTGGAAGTTGAACTCTATTACGCCAACAACAGTGTCGTGGGTTATACCAACGGATCAACAACTCAGATCTGGGTGAATACAAAGTTCTTCAATAACTACAAAATCAACTCAGTGGCAGGTAACCTGTTCCATGAGTGGTTACATAAACTGGGTTATGGTCATGATTCGGCAGCGACCGCGCAGCGCCCTTATTCAGTACCATACGCAATTGGCTATATCATGGCCGATATTGCTCAAGACTTCATGTAATCACAATTTAAGGAGAATAGTATGAAACATCTTTTAACAAGCTTCGTGTTGGTATTTTCTGTCTCAGCATTTGCAAACATTGATGAAGGAAGTGTCATTAATATCGAACCAAAAGCAGAAAGAGTGGAAGCATCCCGTGCCTGCTTCAGTGAACTTCAAAAACTCGGATGTGGTCACCCCAAAGAGGACGCTGAACACTTTCGTACCTGCATGAGTGAAGTTTACACAAGTCTGGATTCCGGATGTCAAACGATCATGAAAAGACTTTACGGTAAATAAAAAGGAAGAACGTGGGGACGAATGTCCCCACTATTTATGTGATGTTTGACCATCAAATAATGAAAGATATTTTCCGTAGCCCAACTTTTCCATGTCCTCCAAAGGGACGAATCTCAAGGCAGCAGAGTTAATACAAAATCTTTTGCCACCTTTGTCTTTGGGTCCATCATCAAAGACGTGACCTAAGTGACTATTGCTATTTTTACTTCTCACTTCAGTCCGCTCACCTAAGATTCCTAAATCAATTTTTGTCTCAATATTTTTTTCATTGATACTTTTAGTGAAGCTGGGCCAACCCGTACCAGAATCATATTTGTCGAGAGAACTAAATAAGGGTTCTCCTGTCTGTCGATCAACATAAATGCCTGGACGTTTATTGTCCCAATACTCATTTTTGAAAGGCGGTTCAGTTGCCGACTCTTTCATCACTGCATATTGCTCTTTGGTCAACGTCTCAGCAAAAACTGAAGGCGCACTTACCAGACAAAATAGTATTAATATGGTTTTTTTCATAACTCACCTCTTCCTTATTATAGTCTCCTGGCACTCCATTTGCTCCGTTTTCTTCTAATGAATAAACCTTCAAGGAGGAAGTCATGAAAAGAACAGCATCGGCCCAATGGCGTGGAAATTTGCGACAAGGGAAAGGCTCAATTAATACTGAAAGTGGTGTCATATCAGATATCGCCTACTCGTTTTCTCGCAGATTTGGCGAAGAACGGGGAACAAATCCAGAAGAGCTCATTGGAGCTGCCCACTCTAGTTGCTTTGCCATGGCCGTTTCGGCAGAACTTGATCAGCGTAAACTTAAAGCGGAATTGATTGATGTACGTGCGACTGTCTCTCTAGAGAATGTTTCAGGAGGATGGTCAATCCCCGCCGTCCATTTGGATGTTTCAATTGAGGCATCGAATGCAACACGGGAGCAAATTGAAGAAGCGGCCAATTCTGCAAAAGTGAATTGTCCTGTTTCAAAACTGTTGAAGGCCGATATCACGATGAATCTCAGCATTCCATCTCAGGACAGGGCCGTTTACTCGTAATTATTTATTCACAATGTCTGAGAGAAGTTCGGTGAAAGAAAAGTACGTGGCAATTCCAAGTACGACGGTGAAAAAACATTTTAGTGGAGTTAGTTTAATCGGGCTGCGTTTGCGTCTCATGGGGGTTCTTATCGTAAATTCAGCTTCCAATTATTAATTTTTTTAGAAATTGGCAGCAAAATTCCAATGGGAATGGTCCCGCTTTCACGGGACCTACTTTATTTATGAATTAAAAGAATTTAGTTAATGAAACAGTTAGAGACTCATCATTAGCACGAGCATACTGTCCGTCTTCCGCAGGATTGCCTGTAGCATAGCTAATTGTTTTGCGATTTGTGTTCGTGTAAAGGAACTCATAGGTAAAAACGCCATCTTTAACTTGTAGGCCCGCGTAGTAGTCCCAGTAACTTGTGAACCCTACCCCACTCCAAGTTCCTTCAGCATTTTGTGTTCTTTGAGTTTTACTTTGCTCATTCCTACCGAAGCCACCAATAAGACTATATTTGGCATCAATGTCATAAAAACCTGATAGACGTAAATAATGTGAAACGGAGTTATATCCGAACCAGTTTGGAAGGTAGTTATATTCGAAAGTCACATTTTTATAAGAAAAGCTTGTGGAGTATTCAAAGGCGGAAATCTGTGAGCGATCAATAAACTCATAACGGTTTACATAAAAATTGGCCGCAATATCACCGAGGGCCTTTTTGTAACCCAAAGTTAAGTCCATCTCTCGAGTACTATCACCTTCGTACAATGTAGGCTCTGCGAACTTTAAGTTCGATCCAAAAATATTTCCCCAAAGACCTGAAGAATGTTCATAATTGGCCGACAACTGAATGGCTGGATTATTTTCTGTGAAAGAAATTCCGCGCCAAATATAGTTCGAGGCCAATTTCGCATAACCGGTAATACCAGCACTAAACGCAGAAGAACTCATTAGTAAAACTGAACTCGCTAACCATCGCTTCATCCAAACCATCCTTTAAGATTTTTTAATCATGTTATGGCAAGGATGGGTAAATTTACTTATGGAAAATTCTGCCTGTCATTGTATTTACCGAACTCCACCGTGAACATTAATAAAAAAATCATGCATCAATAACCGACTTTTTTACTGGAGCATCTGTGCAAAACTATTCGATTAAGATGAAGCTGGCCGTTCCCATTATCATCACCGCATTTTTGGTTTTGGCCATTATGACTTACTTCATCGGATCGCATACATGGGAAAACTCCAAGATATTTGCCATTGATAAGACCTCTGCCATGGCAGAAGCTTATGGAAATAATATGAAGGCCGATCTTCAAAAGAGCCTTGATATCTCTCGAGGAATGGCACAAATTTTCGAGTCACTACGCTCTCACGGCGGTAATAATCGTGAAATCATTGAACAGGTAGTATTAGATGTTTTGAAAAAGAACACTCACCTCATTGGTTCATGGACAGGATGGGAGGCCGACAAGTGGGACGGTAAAGACCTGCAATACGCAAACACCATTTATCATGATAAAACCGGGCGTTTCATTCCGTACGCCAACTGGGAAAATGGCAAGCCGACACTTTCGCCTCTTCTTGAATATGACGTTCCAGGAAATGGTGACTATTATTTAGTGCCAAAATCCCGAATGAAAGAAACAATGATTGATCCTTATCTCTATAAGATTGGAGATGAGATGGTCCTCATGACTTCAGCAGTCGTTCCAGTCATTCAGAACGGAGAATTTCTTGGAGTTGCCGGTGTAGATTTGGCATTGAAAGAAGTTCAAAAAGAAGTAAATTCGATTAAACCTTTCACGACTTCAGAATCATTTTTAGTAAGTAGTTCAGGAAAGTATGTCTCACATCCTGACATCAACATGATTACTAAAGAAGCGGTCTTCCCATTTGAAAAAGAGAAATTTGCCAAGGCCATTTCAACTGGAGAAAAAGTTGTTTTATTCGGAGAAATTCCCAACGACCAGGAATACCTCTATGTCACGAATTCATTTAAGATTGGGAACACAGATGAGTATTGGACTCTCATCGTAAGGACCCCTACTTCCACTGTTCTTGCCGATGCTAAAAAGATGCTTTTGACGCAAATTCTGATTTCTATTGTTGGTTTGTGTATTCTTTTTGGAGCGGTCATTTTCTTATCTCGTTATATTTCTAATTCCGTAAGTAATCCTTCAAAAGAGTTGAACAATTCAAGTCATGAAGTCACTGCGGCCATCCAGCAACTGACTGTCGCCGGCCAAAACCTTTCACAATCATCAAGTGAAGCAGCTGCCTCCCTCGAAGAAACAGTGGCATCACTGGAAGAACTCACTTCTATGGTGAAAGTAAATACTGATCATGCAAAAGAGGCGGCGAGACTTTCTGGAGAGACACATGAGATCGCCGGAAGAGGCAAAGAAAATATCAGTAAGCTCATTTCCTCAATGGAATCCATAAGCCAAGATTCAAAGCGTATTCTTGAAATTATTAATGTGATTGATGATATTGCCTTCCAAACAAACCTTCTGGCCCTCAATGCTGCTGTTGAGGCCGCTCGTGCAGGCGAACAAGGAAAAGGATTCTCAGTTGTGGCCGAGGCCGTGAGAAATCTTGCTCAACAAAGTGCAACTGCCGCCAAGAATATTAATGAACTCATTAAAGGCAGTGTAGAAAGAATTGAACAGTGTAGCGGCCAATCACTCGAGAGTGGCGACATCCTAAGTGAGATTCTGGTTGCCGCCAAAAAAGTTTCTGAGATCAATGCGGAGATCTCAAATGCATGTCTTGAACAAAGTAATGGTATTGCTCAAATCAGCACGGCCATGAATCAGTTGGAACAATCGGTTAATAGTAATGCTTCTTCGTCAGAAGAAATTGCATCAACTGCCGCAGAAATCAGTTCACAGGCCGAAATTATGAATGGTGTTGTGGATGTACTTAATGAAGTTGTGTATGGGAAAAATGAAAGCACTCCAAAAACAACTAATTCTCAACCCGAACCTGCACTAAGTTAAATCCTCTCTGCCAGAGTCCGAGCTATGGACTCTGGCTTCTCTTTCCTACTTTTAAATTTCTTAAGTTTAGTCCTTCATTCACTCTTGCTAACTCCTGAAAAATTCGTCAATAAAAAGAGCCTAAAACTCAAGATTTGAACATCCTTGCCGCCCCCTAACTCATTGAAAAGAAAGTCATTCATTGTGCCGATAAGGAGTTGAGGACAACTTATGAGTCAGCAGTCTTTTATTAAAATATTTTTATTTTTGGTGGTGTTAATTACACCTTCCTTAAGTGCGTTTGCTTCAGATCTCTACATTATTCGTGAAAATATTTTCGAAGAAGAATCTGGAAGTACAAAAAAGAAATACATTCTTAAATTGAAACCTTCGACGATTCAAAAAATTAAAGAGCTCCCACCAACGACTGTGATTTATCTTGGTGAAGGTGACGAAAAACAAAAAATTGCTCAGCAAAAGAAAGATCCTTATCCATCGAAGATTGATTTTAAATATTCAAATTCATACGTGAGAGTTGATGGGACTGATTCAAATGCCAAAGGCTATATCAAGTCTGATAATGCTCCTGGGTATCATGTACTTTGGACTCCTTGGTATAACAATAAATGGGAAACCCAACTAGGACATAGTTTTGCTTTCTATGACATGGGAAACTCTAAATCTAGAACCATCACAAATCCTAAACAGGATCAACAAAAGTTCTTCTTAGGTGTTAATTATCAGCTCAATGATTATTGGAAACTGACCTCTGAAGCTGGAACCAATAAACAGTTCTTCTTCAAGGCAATTGATAATGAAACCATTCAAATCGAAAGCGTAAGAGTTCCTTACGTTCAATTTGGCGCAAAGTACGCCATGTACAAGAACGCCAATACTAATATTGATCTAAAACTATCGGCCCGTTATCACTTTCCATTTGAAAGTGATGTTTATGAAGGCACTGGTATCGGAACAGTTGGTTCAGTGTATCTTGAGCATAAATTTAAAAAAGTGAACTTTTCTGCAGAAGTTTTTTACTCGCAAGATAAATTTGACACAGATGAAATTGAATTTACTCGTGCAGAGGTAGGACTTCTTTTAGGACTCAAATTTTACTTTGGAGATGAAGTCTAGAAAGACATGAAGATTTTAATTCTTCTGACCTTTTTATTTTCGTTGGCCGGTTGTATGCCAAATCCGGTCGGGGGCACAGGCTCCGAGGGGAACTTTGACTCTGACTTCCAACCATATAATGTTGTCCCTAGAAATTTTAGTATCACGAGTCTGACTCCAGGAGACGCCAGTGCTATCGTGACGTGGTCAATAAGTCAGAACGCAGATTCTTATGAAATTAAGTATCGTTCTGCTTCGACGCTGGTCTTCTCTACTATAGACAATGTTACCTCGCCTTATACCATCACAGGACTTACAAACGCTCAGACTTATTTAGTTATTGTGACGGCAAAGAACTCTCGAGGAACAACAAATTCTCAGGGTCTCACCGTTACTCCAACCGACAATATTGTGGTGGTTCCAGGATCGCCGTCCCTCAGTTATGCAACATCGGCCGGAAAGGCCATCGACTTTGGTAATACCATGACGGTGGTTCCGTCTCTTTTAAATAACAATGGTGCCCCAATTACTGGTTGTTCGAGCACTCCGGCTCTTCCATCTTGGGCAACACTTAATTCTACGACCTGTGTGATCTCCGGAACACCAACTGCGCCAATGTCAGCGACCTATAATATTCGCGCCACAAACTCGGCGGGAACTTCGGCCTCTGCGACAGTTACACTGACAGTGGGAGCACTTGTTCCTGGTCTTAGTTATCTGGGAGCTCTCAATACCTCAGGCGCCATTGATGTTCCCATGATTGTGAATCCGACACTTCTGAATTCAAATGGCTCTCCTATTACCAGTTGTACGAGTTTTCCTACTCTTCCTTCTTGGGCCAGTATTCATCCAAGCACGTGTGTGATCTCAGGAACACCTGATTCAACATTGGGGCTTACTTCATATTTAATTACCGCAACAAATGCGATTGGGGACTCTATTGGCGCAACCGTTTCCCTTGAGGTAACGGCCGGAGTTCCGGAATTAAGTTATGCCGCTGCTCTAGGTACAATGAATTTTGTCGGTTCACCTATGTCAGTGACTCCAACCAAATTAAAAACGAATGGTTCACCTCTTTCAAATTGCGTGAGCTCGCCTGCGCTTCCGACTTGGGCAACCATCAATCCAAATACCTGTGTGATCACTGGTACTCCGGACGCAGATTTACTTCCTACGGTTTATTCAATTGTCGCCACCAATGCAATGGGTGACTCTGTTGGGGCCAACGTAACATTGACCGCCATCACCTTTAATTGTCCAGTCGACTACGCTGAAGTTCAGGCCAATGGCGCTTTAGGCGTGGACCGCTTTTGTGTGATGATGTTCGAGGCAAAGAATAATGCTGGAGTGGCCACTTCAGAAGCAACTGGCACTCCTTGGACCAACATCTCTCTTTCAAATGCAAAGACCGCCTGTACCGCTCTAGGTGCTGATTACGATTTGATCTCTAATCCTGAATGGATGGCGATAGCAAGAGATGCAGAGGCCCAAAATGGAAACTGGTCAACGGGGACTGTTGCCAGTGGTTTAATGCCAAGAGGTCATTCAGACAACAATCCATCGAACTCACTTGCCATCAGTAATACAGGTGATGATTATTCAGACACTCTTGATTCTGCCGGTACGGCCTGGGAACAAAAAAGAAAAATCACTCTCTCCAATGGCGCTGTCATTTGGGACTTAAGCGGTAACGCTTCAGAATGGGTCGATTGGAGAAGTACTTCAGGTCTTCAAACAGGCCCAACTAATTGTTCAGCGGCCTCTCAAGAACTTTCGGCCGTGAGCTGCGCAGGCCTTGCGAGTAATGATTATCTACCAAGCAATGTCGGACTTAGCTCTTCAAATGGTGTCGGAAGATTTATTGGTGGATCTACTGGGACCGTAGTTCGTGGTGGTTCATGGAATGATTCAGATGTCTCTGGTCTCTATTCAATCAATCTAGGGATGACAGCGACCGCACAGGCCAATGTAGGTTTCCGTTGTGTGAATCGCCCTAAAGCAGAAGATGCTCCTACTCTAAGTTTTGCTGGGGCCACTGGAACGACTGTTCTTGTGGGTGAAATGATGTCAGTTCTTCCAACAACTCTGGATGCCAATGGCGCCGCCATCACTAACTGCTCAACCACACCTGCTCTTCCAACATGGGCGACTATCAATCCTACAAATTGTGAAATCACAGGAACTCCAACTGGAGTCATGGTCCCTACCAGTTTTGACGTAATTGCGACCAACTCTGTGGGTGATTCTAATATTGCGACAGTGACTTTGACGGTCAACGGTGCGGTTCCCGTATTGAGTTATATCGGAACTCTTGGAAATAATGGCGCTGTCGGAATTCCTATGACAGTGTCTCCAACTCTTTTAAATGGAAACAGTCTCCCAATCACAAACTGTACAAGTGCTCCTGCACTTCCGGCATGGGCGAACTTGGACCCAACAACTTGTACCATTTCTGGAACACCGGATTCTTTCTTACTAGCAACTGCTTATGATATTTCGGCCCTTAACTCTGCGGGCGCTTCACTTCCGGCCAGTATCACTTTGAGTGTGGCAGCTGCAGCTCCGGTTTTAAGTTACAGTGGAGCAACTGGTGTCATCGGAAATGTTGGTGTGGCCATGAGTATTTCACCAACAACGCTAGTCGATAACGGTGCTTCGATTACTAACTGTACAGCAACTCCAGCACTTCCGGCCTGGGCCAGTATTGATTCTGTCACTTGCGTAATTTCAGGAACTCCAACCGGAACTTTACCTGCAACTACGTATACAATAACCGCCACGAACTCTGTTGGTTCAACAAGTAGTAATGTGACATTTAGATCAAATCCTTCCGTTCCATCTCTGAGTTATGCGACTTCAACTGGAACAACTATTAACTTTGGTAGCTCTCTAAATGTTGCTCCTTCATTATTAAGTGCAAATGGCGCAACCATCACTGGCTGTACCATTTCTCCGGCACTTCCGGCATGGGCCGTAATTAATTCATCGACCTGTGTGATCTCAGGAACTCCTACTCAAGATTTATCAGCAACCACATATACAGTCAGGGCAAGCAACTCCGCTGGACAATCAGTTCCTGCCTCAGTGACTTTGACGGTAAATGCTCTTCCTCCAGTCATTAGTTTCGTCGGGGCCTCTGGAACAACCAGAGCAGTAAACTCACCAATGACAGTAGCACCAACAACTTTACAATCAAATGGAGCGGCCATTACAAGTTGTACTAGTTCACCGGCCCTTCCGGGCTGGGCAACTCTTAATCCAACGACCTGTGTGATCTCTGGAACACCAAATGCGATGATGGCGACAACAACTTTCACCATCACAGCAGGTAATAGTGCAGGAACAACTAATGCGACAGTTGATCTAACTGTCATTGCAGCGGTACCAACTCTGAGTTTTGCAGGGGCGACAGGAACCATTGGTTCTGTTGGAACTCCAATGAGTGTCACTCCGACCACAATCAATAATAACGGTGCGGCCGTCACAAACTGTACCAGCACACCGGCCCTTCCTGCATGGGCAACGCTTGATCCATCAACCTGTGTGATTAGTGGTACACCGAACGCGGCCCTTCCATCGACGACATATTCAGTTATCGCAACCAACTCAACCGGTAATTCAACACCTGCGACTGTAACTCTTCGTGCGAACGTGGCGGTTCCAACTCTAAGTTATGTAGGAGCTACAGGTACAATCATAAACTACAATACCGCCGCAAATATCGCTCCTACCACTCTCAACAATAATGGTGCGGCCATCACGAACTGTACCAGTACGCCGGCCCTTCCAGCGTGGGCCACACTTAATTCAACCACCTGTGTGATTACGGGTACAGCGAATGCAGTTCTGGCTCCTACAACATATACAATTGTGGCCAGAAACTCAGCGGGTAATTCAATCGGCGCCACTCTTACTCTCCAAGTAAATGCAACTCCACCAACTCTTAGTTACCTCGGTGCTCTTGGTACCAGCGGAAATGTTGGCGTGGCAATGACAATCAATCCAACTTCATTAGTTGCAAATGGTGCGGCAGTTACAAATTGTGTAAGCACTCCAGCTCTTCCTTCATGGGCAACTCTTAATCCAGCAACCTGTCAAATTACAGGGACTCCTGATGCAGTTTTACCTGGAACCATTTTCAATATTGTCGCCACCAACTCGGCGGGAGATTCTGCTGCTGCAAGTGTCACTCTGACGGTTGATGCTTCGGTCCCGGCACTTAGTTATTCTGGTGCCACAGGAACAATGGGAACATTTGGCTCTACGATGACAGTTTCTCCGACTCTTCTTTCTGATAATGGAGCTGTGATCACTGCTTGTACAAGTACACCAGCTCTTCCGGCCTGGGCAACGCTTGATCCAGTTACTTGTGTCATCACAGGGACACCAAATTCAACTTTAAGCTCAACAACATTTACGATTAGGGCCACAAACTCTGTCGGTAATTCTTCAGGCGCTACAATAACTCTTCAAGTAAATGCCGCTGCACCTACGATTAGTTATGCAGGGGCAACTGGAACAACAGTCAATTTCGGAACTCCGATGACTGTGTCTCCTACTACACTTGCTACGAACGGAGCTCCAATCACGGCCTGTACGGCAAGCCCTGCGCTTCCAGCATGGGCAACAATTAACCAAACAACTTGCGTGATTTCAGGAACGCCTAATGCAGCTCTGGCCGGAGTGACTTATTCCATCACTGCCGTCAACTCGGCCGGAACTTCAACTGCGGCCACAGTGAATCTCACTGTAAATGCGATAGCACCAAATCTAAGTTATGCCGGCGCTACAGGAACGATTGGTTACGTGACTTTACCAATGACAGTGACTCCGACCACATTAAATGCAAATGGTTCACCAGTTACGAATTGTACGGTTGCACCGGCACTCCCAACTTGGGCGACCCTAAATCCATCAACCTGCGTGATTTCAGGAACACCTGATGCGATCATGTCACCCGTGACATACACATTGACAGCGACAAACGCTATCGGACCTTCAGTTGGAGCAAGCCTGACCCTTTCAGTGGAAAACGTTTCTCTACCTGAAATTAGTTTTGCAGGTGCCACAGGAACAACAGGTACAGTTGGTACTCCGATGACAGTTGCGCCTACGAATTTAGATGATAACGGATCAGCAATCACAAGTTGTTCTATTTCACCGGCATTATCAGGTGGACTAACGATCAATAATACAACTTGTATTATTTCAGGTACTCCGTCAGCGCTATCGGCCGCGACTGCTTATACAGTTACTGTAACAACTGCACTTGGCACAGGTTCAGATAATGTGACGTTAACAGTAAATGCAGGAATACCAACATTAAGTTATTCAGGATCAACAGGAACCACTGTCAATTTCAATGCGGCGATGTCAGTGACTCCCACAGTTTTAAATAATAATGCATCTGCCATTACTCAATGTACGGCAACACCAGCGCTCCCTGCTTGGGCCACACTTGATCCCAATACTTGTGTCATTACTGGTACTGCCACAACCGTTCAACCGGCCACGACTTATACTATTGTTGCAACAAATGCCATCGGCGGTTCACTTGGGGCGACTGTCACTCTCACAGTCAATGCTCTCGTCCCAAGCATCAGTTATGTAGGCGCCACAGGAACTTCTGGAACAGTCGGAAGTGCCATGACAGTCACACCAACCACTCTTCAAAGTAATGGTTCAGCGATTACTAGCTGTACAAGCTCTCCTACATTACCGGCCTGGGCAACTTTAAACCCGACCACTTGTGTGATCACAGGTACGCCGACTTCTCCTCAAGGTGCAACGACTTATAATATTACGGCGACAAACTCTATTGGAAATTCTGTGGCCGCAGCAGTGAACTTAAGTGTTTCATCTGCTCCACCTGTCATTAGTTATGCCGGTGCGACAGGAACAACTGTGAATTTTGGTACGGCGATGACAATTACTCCAACGACGTTACAAAATAATGGAGCGACCATTACGAGTTGTACGAGTTCACCAACTCTTCCAACTGGCCTTAACATTGATCCTTCGACTTGTGTGATTTCTGGCACGGCGACTGTGGCAGTTGCAGGAGTGACTTATACTATTACGGCGGCAAACTCCGCAGGTAGTTCTACCGGAGCAACTGTTACTCTTACAGTTAATCCACTTCCTCCAGTTTTAAGTTATAGCGCTTCGACTGGGAAAACTGTGAACATTCACTCACCAATGTCAGTGACTCCTTCAACTCTTACAACAAATGGGGCGGCCATCACGGGATGTACGGTAGCTCCAGCACTTCCAACTTGGGCGACTATCAATACCACGACATGTGTGATTAGCGGTACGCCAGATGCTATTTTGGCAGCATCCACTTATTCCATCACGGCCACTAATAGTGCCGGATCTTCTACTCCAGCATCTGTGACACTTCAGGTAAATGCCATTGCTCCTTCTATTAGTTATGCAGCGGCAACTGTAAAAATTGGTGAAGCGGTTTCTATTACTCCTACTCTTGATAATAATGGGTCAAGCATCACCAATTGTACTGCTCCGACTTTACCACTATGGGCGTTCATTGATCCTCTCACCTGTGAGATTACCGGTACTCCAAATGCACTATCTACGGGTTCATATACTGTTTCTGTGACAAACGGAATTGGAACAACAAACGCGACTCTCTCACTCTCGGTAAATGCCAATGTTCCAACTCTGACTTATACGGCCGGAACTAAGACCGGGACTTACGGAAGTCCTATTACAAGCATTGTGCCAAGTGCGCTTCTGAATAATGGTGCTGCCGTTACGAACTGTACTAGTGACCCGGCTTTACCAACTGGTCTTAACATTGATCCAGTGACTTGTGTGATCTCCGGTACACCGTCTCAATTAGTGACCAATGCTCCTTATACAATCACCGCTCACAACGCTGCAGGTGATTCGATTGGAACTGCCCTAACGATGACTATTAATCCTGGAGTGCCAACACTGGTTTATACAACAACCATGGCCGAATTCGAAACTCCAGTAACCATCAACCCAACAACTTTCTTATCAAACGGCGATACGGCCACATGTTCAGTTGGCAGCCTGCCGGCCTGGGCAAGTGTCAATGCTTCGACCTGCGTGATCACAGGTACTCCTGATGCTGTTATAGGTTTGAGTACGTTTACAATCAACGTCTCGAATATCGCCGGAAGTGTGCCAGTGACTTTTGATTTAGGAGTAAAGGCCGCGAAACCTCTTCTGGCCTATCTACCAACAAGTGGTGCGGTTGATGTTCCATTCGCACATAGTCCAAGCAATCTTGATCCGAAAGGTGGAGTCATCACAGCATGTACGGCATCACCGGCCCTTCCAGCTTGGGCGACGATTAATCAAAGCACATGTACCATCACCGGAACACCTGATGATGTTCTTCCTGGTACAATTTATACAATTACGGCCTATAACTCAGAAGGAACTGCTTCTCTGGGTGCGGATCTAACAATCACCATCAATGCCTCACCTCCTGAACTTGCTTATCCAGGCACAGTAAACGGAAGTTTCGGTGATCCTATCACTATCTCTCCGAGTATCTTTGATGAAAATGGTGCCAACATCACTTGTTCGTCAAATGCGACGAACCCTATACCAACTTGGGCCACTTTGGACGCTTCTACTTGTGTTATTACCGGTACCCCCGATAGTGCTGTTTCGGCGCAAGTTGTTTCAATTGATGTCGTAAACAGTGTAGGTACTATTACTGCGAGCTTTAGTCTTAATGTTACCGCCAAAGTTCCGGAGATCAGTTACACGCCTAACTCTAACACACTTACTTTCAATCAAGCTTTTAGTATTACTCCGGCAATTGTTCTTAAAGGAGCTCCAATTACTGGCTGCTCTGTTAATCCAGCTCTTCCAGCTGGGTTAAATATTGATAGTACAGATTGTAAGATTTCTGGGACCCCTACCACTGCTCAAGCTGCAACGACTTATACAGTGATTGCAACTACAGATGTTGGTGATTCACTTCCAACAACTATTAGTTTAACGGTAAATTCATTACCACCAAGCTTGAGCTACACTTCACCTAATACAGGAAAGATTGGGACCATAATGACGATTTCTCCTGCAACTTTGGAAACTAATGGTGCAGCAGTCACGGCCTGTTCAATTACACCTGCACTTCCAAATGGGTTAAGTATCAATGCAACGACTTGTATCATCTCAGGAACACCAGAAGAAGAAGTAAACCAATCGTTCAGTGTTACAGCGACCAACTCCGGTGGAACTTCGTCAGCAGCAAGCGTAAGTATAGAAATTACTCCAGACGCTCCTCAGTTGAGTTATTTTAATACTCCAGGAATACCGGCCTATCTTGAATCTCCAATGAAGATCACACCGACTCTTTTCAGAGACAATGGAGATCCAACGACCTGTACGATCTCTCCTGCTCTACCGGCCTGGGCGTCCCTTGACCCAACAACCTGTGTGATTACGGGAACACCTCCAGCTGTTGATACTGGAACTACCTATTCAATTACGGCAACGAATGGCATTGGAACCAGCAGTGCCACCATCAACCTTATCATTCAAGTTTGTCCGGCCAACTACGCTGAAGTTCCGGAAGATCTTACTCTTGGGACTGCACGTTTTTGTGTCATGAAATTTGAGGCCAAGGATGAAGCTGGCAAGGCAGTTTCTAAACCTGACCAAAGGCCATGGACTGAAATTAAAATTGCCGATGCCAAGGCCGCCTGTCGCGCTCTTGGTTATGATAAGCATTATGATTTGATTTCAAATGAAGAGTGGATGGCAATTGCGAGAAATATTGAGACCACGGCATCGAACTGGTTTACTGATTTTACAAGCATGCTACCTGTAGGCCACACAAGTGTGCGAGGAATTGACCCAGATTCAGATTACGATGAAAACTTATTGCCTGTGGTTGATCAAGGCGACCCGTATGATGGGACAACTGTCTTTGACATTGCAAATTTTGAACGGGGCTGGGAACAAAAACGTGCCCTCACCATAACAAACCCTAGAGGAAATGAAACAATCTGGGACTTCAGTGCCAACGCCTGGGAATGGGTAGACTGGAACCGTAAAGAGGGGCTAGATCTAGCACCGATGTGTAAGGTCGAAAAAGAATTGAAAGATCTGTTGCCAGGTGATTGTGATGGACCTTGGGCGGCCAATGATTATTTACCATTAACTCCTACTTACACTTCTGCGAATGGGGTCGGTATGTTTATTGGTAACACTGAACCTGGAGTGACTGAAACTGAAGGCTATGTGCTTCGTGGTGGTGATACGGCCATGGGTTACGTCTACACTGGCGATGATGCAGAAAGTGGAGTCGTTGAGGCCCCTCCTGCCGCAGGTATCTACACAGTTGGGATCGAAGAAAGTCCAGACTCTCGGGAAGACATCATCGGTTTCAGATGTGTCTTCCGTCCAGTTGAATACGTTGATCCTTAAGCATTCATTTGCTCACGGCCAATAGGATGAACACCTTTGTGAATACGGTGCATGTGAATTCCCAAATAAATATAGAAGATTCCCATCATTAAAAAACCCATGGCGGTCCAAAGAACAATTGTGGCAGCTCCAAAAATTAAATTCGTCAGAATCATAAATGAGAATAAAATTCCAAGAACTCCAGAAGCAAGTGGCCATCCCCAACCTTTAAATCCAGATTCACGAAGCTCAGATGCTCGGAAGATGGCCGCAATGCTGCCAAAGAGGACAAAGAATCCCACATAAACTGAAAGAGCAATTGCGGCGATATCAAGTCGCATAAGAAGAAGCGCACCAATTACTATATCAACGACCCCACCCGCAACATACCAGCCCCAGTTTTTAAGTACATCTCTGTTTCCATAAGAAGAAACAATTCTAAGAATGCCGGAAACCACAAACATCACGGCAAAGTAAAGAACCAATCCTGCATAACTAGTCAGGGGATGACCCATCACAAATAGACTCATCAAAATGAAAAGCGCACCAAGAATTTCAAAGGCCCACCACTTTCGAAAGGAATCACCGATTAATACATTATTATTCATAGTCCCTCCTTGGAATAATTCATGTTAGGCCCTTCTCTCTCAGAATGGTGAATCAATAAATCTTAAAGAGAGTTAAGGGAGAAAACGAGTTTACTCCCATTTAAGGAACCTCTAAGATGAGGTATGAAAAAAACAGTCCTTCTGATTGGCAATACTGATGGAATTGGAGCGGAGATGACTTCTGATTTGTTGAATCAGGGTCATCAAGTAATTGGGATATCAAAAAGTTCTTCGAAAATTTCTCATCCTAACTACTCTCATATTGAGCAAGATGTCGCGGCCAATAATTTCAGGTCCTCGCTTCATGAATGCTTGAGTTCTATTCCTCAGTTAGATCTATGTCTTTATCTTGCCGGCATTGGGCGAGAATTAGATCTTGCTGATCTAAAAGCTGAAACCAAAGTATTTGAAGTGAACCTCATGGGAGCAGTGATTACAACCGAATTGGTATTAGAAAAAATGCAGCTTCAAAATACAGGTCATTTTATTGGAATCAGCTCTTTGGGTGATATGCTTATTTCTCCGGAATCTCCCAGTTATACGGCCTCGAAGATTGCTCTATCTCGATACTGGGAAGGACTGGCCCTAGCACTTAAAGATAAAAAGGGCCCGGTTAAAATCTCCAATGTGCGTTTTGGTTTTGTGGATACTAAAATGGCCAAGGCACCGGTGAAGCCGCTCCAACTGACTAAAAAGGAGGCCGCTCAATTCCTCAATGAGGTCATTGATCGTCCTCGTATTCGGGCTTCAAGGCCAAAACTCATGATCCCACTAGTGGGTCTCGTAGGACTTATAAACAAGCTCAAGGTAATTTTCGAATGATAAAGACCGCCCAAAAACTCATTAAATCGGCCGATCGTTTTTTAGAAACCAATGGAAGTAAAAACTTTCATCTAAAAGCAGCAGAACTTTTAGAGACGGCCCGATTGGACAAAGAATATGATTTCGAACAACTCGTTCAAGAGAGTTTCAAAAAATCTTTTCGTCATGAGCAAAATTTCGCGCATTTTGAATTCAGTGATCTCCCAGTAACGCTTGCTCGCGGCAAACATTCGTTCATCGATATCTACTTCTGGAGAAGACGTCCTACCGTCATACATAATCATCACTTCACGGGTGCCTTTCAATGTCTTGAAGGAAAAAATTTAGATTTAGAATTTGAATTCAAAGAAAAAGAGAAGATCGGAAAATACCATGCCATGGGAGAAGTTAGGATTGTCCGTTCTCACATGATTATGCCTGGGCATATTCAGCCAATCGCTCCTTTGAATAAATTTATTCATCAGAATCATCATCACTCTGATCTTACCGTGAACCTTTGCTTCCGAACCATTGATGTCCAAAAGCAACACCTTTCAAATTATCTTTTTTCCGGCCTTCGTTTCGAGAAAAATCCTGAACTCCTCAGTAGGGTCGAACGTCTTTTCCGTTTCACGAATCTCGGAGATTTTAATCCTCAGAGACTTGAACTCAATCTGGATGATGCCATGAGTTTTCTCCTTCATACAGAAGGCTCAACTTCCCAAAATAAAAACTTTTTAAAATTAAAAAATCTTTTAGAAAAAAGAGTTAAGAAAGAAACCGGGTTAAATATCACAAAACTCTACGACCTACATGAGGCGCAGTTAGACAAAATCCAGGACGAGTACGAATAAAATTTAGGAGGCATTAACTTTACTTGCAAGGCCCTTTGAAGGAATCTCCAACACTTTAAAAGGAGATTTCATGAAGCTGCTCATTGCCCTACTTCCCTTTGTTTTTATTTCTGGTGTTTGGGCACAGGACAATCAGCAAAGAGATGCTGAGGCCATCGCTCAATTAATTAAAGTGACCAAATACTTGGCAGACTCAGACCTTCGTTGTGCGAAAGCAAGCGATTGCAAAATTATTCCAATTGGTAGCCGTGCTTGTGGTGGGCCAAGCTCTTATATGATTACTTCACAATTTAACAGCAATATGGCCGAGCTTGAGTACCTGGCCACTCAAACCGAAGTCAAACAAGCGGCCTACAACCGAAACTACAACGTGATGTCCATCTGTACTCTAGTCATGCCACCGGAAGCAAAGTGTGTGGCAAGCTACTGTCGCTAATCCGTTAGACACTCACTACCAACAATATACTTACCCTGGAGCCATTCTTTTATCTCAAGTGCTCCGGGGTCTTTTAGAGTTGAAAGCTTTTGAATATGTTCCTGTTTTAATTCTTCTGTCAAAACATCCAGGCCTTTTTCTAAAAAATCCATACGATGCTTTAAGATGAACTCTGAAAACTCCTGAGAACAAATTTCCCTTACTGCTTTCTCAAAGGCACGCTCCGCCTCTTCCCCTTCAAGGACATACATTGAAGCAAGATAAGTTATTTTTGAAAGTTCAGGTTGGTTCATCATATTAAAGCCGAAGGCCTCTGTTTCAGCGAAGGCCTCTGCACTTCTTCCCGCAAAAGGTTTAAGCTTCAAGAATTTACAATTCTTAGGACCATCATTGGCGAATAGATTCTCCCAAATAAAAGGTCTACGTTTTAAGAGTGAAGTCACACCAATTAAATGGTCCCGATCAATTACGGGCGATATGACTTTGGGCCCTGTCCAGGCGATGGAAACACTGAGTGGAACGCCATCTGCGATTTTCTCCAAATAGTGCTCAGGCATTTTACCGAACACTTTTTCAAGAATGGGATCTGGAGTGTAGTAACTCGGACAAAAAACAATTCTCTGGCGGAATGATTTTTGAATAATACTAAGGGCCTCAATCTGGGTTTCTGCCAGATGATCATTCGTTGGCATGTCATCAAAGAAAAGTCCCAAGAGATCAATGCCAAGACGATTTAATATTGAAAGCTTGTTTTCCAAATGCTTTTTGTCTTCTTCAGTAAGTGTTGTTCCTAACCCGAATGGACTAAAGCCAACTCCGAATTGAATACCAAATTTCTGAAAGTGGTTTTTCATTCCTTGAAGTTTTTGAAGATAGTTTTCATCCCAGTTTTCCCGCCAGGCCTTGCGCAGATGAGGGTCCTGTTTAGGAGCGTAGATATAGAAACTTCCACCATAACGGGCCATAAAATCCGCATAAGAGAGCCTCTTATCCATCGGCCAAGCCGGTCCAAAAAATCCTTCAACGACACCAATATTTCTCATTAATAATTTCCTAACCTATTAAAATTTAACAATTTTATTCGGGAAAATATTTCCTTTTTAAAATTAAGTACCCTCATCCGAATCGAATTTTATACTTAACCCCACATTAAGCATTGTACGTATTTTTACTTAAGCCCCAGGATCGCATGAACTCTTTCAAACCTGTCTATATGACCTATGCCCCTGATTACGAAACTGCGTTCTGTAACAGTGAACTTTTGAGACTTAATCTCTCAAATGAACTCGACTCTGGCGATCTTCACCGTGCTTTCGATATTATCACAGAATCAGTGGCCCACACGTTGAATTCGGATCAGGCAAGCATTTGGCTTTATGATTGTGAAGGGAAATACATTGTTTGTAAAAATCTCTATAAGAGAGAACAAAACGAGCATACCTTTGGTCAAAAATTAGAGACTGAACTTTATCCAAATTATTTTAAAGTTCTTAGAAGTGAAAGAGTCTTGGCGGCCTTTGATACTTACAATGATCCTGCCACTCGAGATCTTAAAGACGACTATCTCAATCCGTATAAAGTGAAGTCCCTCATGGACGTTCCTATTAGATTGAATGGAAAAAACATTGGTGTGGTTTGCGTTGAATACACCAAGGCCATACACCAATGGACAGAGGCAGAAAAAAGTTTTGCCGTTTCAATTTCAAATATAACCGCCAAAAGCATCATGGCGAGCGAACGTATTCAGGCATTGAAAGATCTTGCTGCCATTAACGATTTGCTCGAAAAATCTGTCCAAAATAAAACCAAAGAACTGGAAGAACAGAAACTTAAGACCTTTCAGGCATCAAAGATGGCGGCACTGGGGGAACTCGCTGGATGTATCGCCCATGAAATTAATAACCCTCTTACAGTTATACAAGGTAAGGCCTTTATTATTAATTCCATCGCTCGGGACAATAAAATTCAGGACACCATGTTTCAGACGTCGGTTGATTCCATCATTCAAACTTCCGAGCGAATTAGTAAAATCATGCGGGGCCTTAAGTTCTTTTCTCGCGAATGTAATATGAAAGAAAGGAGCATCACTAAACTTTCCGATATCATTGAAGAGACCCTTCTCATGTGTCGGGCGAGATTCAAAATGAATGATTGCGAGGTGAATGTCATTAATCCCTACCCGGACCTGGAGATTAACTGCCAGAGTGTTAGCATCTCTCAGGCGATCCTCAATTTGTTAAATAATGCTTTTGATGCCATTCACGATAAGATCATCCGCTGGGTCAGGCTTGAAGTCGTCTCCAATCAGCATTTTGTAGACATTAGAATTATTGACTCTGGAAAAGGCGTTCCAGATGAGATTCAGGAAAAAATCTTTACTACTTTCTTTACTACTAAACCTGTCGGTAAAGGTACTGGATTAGGTCTCCCAATTGTTTCCAACATAATAGAAGAACATAACGGACAAGTCCTGATTGATAATGAGTGCCCGAACACGTGTTTTGTCTTACGACTTCCACGAGAATGACCCATTCTTGATTTGATAAATTACTCTCTTGCGTAAAAAGTTTCATAGCTTACGCACTTCTCTGACTGGTTTGAAACTTGCAGTTTCCACTACGTCGGTCTAACAAGGAGTGATTATGATTTGGACTTTATTGGTAGGACTTGTTGTAGGCGCCCTCGCAAAATTTCTAATGCCAGGTAAAGACCCAGGCGGCATTATCATTACAATGCTACTAGGGGTGGCTGGCGCGCTTCTCGCCGGATTTGTAGGCAACCAACTCGGCTGGTACAGAGAAGGTGATGCAGCGGGATTTGTAGCGTCTGTGATAGGGGCCGTTATCCTCCTGGCCATCTATCGCGCTTTCATTGGAAGAAGACGGCAAATTCCTTCTCATTAAAAAAAGCCCAGCACATGCTGGGCTTTTTTTATATTCTCTCCAAGAACCATTCAACTGATTGTCTTAAAACTTCCTTTGAAACCTTGGCCTCAACATCTCGATTAATGTCCGAAAGTTTTTTACTGACCAAAACTTCTCTCCAAGCATCGTCCGCTTCATACATGACGGCGGCTATTGAACATATAGGAAGTCGACCCTTCTTTTCCTTCACGCTGCAGGGATTGTTCAAACGAATCTCCTGGCAATTGAAAGTACTTTTTCGTCCTTCGATGGCCTCTACAATCTGTAAGAGATTTATCATCTTGGGTGAGCGTGCAAGTTTATATCCGCCCTTTGCTCCCCTACTTGTAATCAGAATTCCTTCATTGGCCAATTGCTGGAGGGCCTTTGATAAATATTCCTTAGGCACTCCATGAAACTCGGCCAAAAGAGCGGAAGGGACAATCACGTCCTCAGGCATACGAGACAGAATTGACATGCAATGCAGGGCCCATTCAACTTGATTTCCTAAAATCATAGACCCGCTTTTTCTAAACCATACATTTTATCAAGTGAACCTGGTACGGATCTAAAAGCAATGGCAAATCGGTTCCAGCTATTAATTACAGTTACTGCCATTGTTAGTTCGACCAACTCTTTATCAGAGAAATGTTCTTTTACTTTGGCATAGATTTCATCAGGAACATGGTTTTGACTGATAAGTGTTAAGGTCTCTGCCCAAAGGAAGGCCGCCTTTTCTTTGTCTGTGAATAATGGAGATTCTTGCCAACCCGCCAGATGATGTAAACGTAGTTCTTTTTCACCATCAATCTTCGCCTCTTTCACGTGCATATCAATACAAAAGGTACAGCCATTAATTTGCGAAACCCGCAGATCAATAAGATGAACAAGTTGTTTACCCAACGAACTTTCTTTAACTAATTTTCCAAGATCGGCCAGTTTTGCGAAAGCATCTCCAAACTGTGGGTAGTAATTCATACGATTTTTCATAGTGTTACCTCGCTGCTTAATTCAGATATTATATATCCGAATTGTTTTTTTGTCCATCCGTTCAGCTTCGTGTGAATTCCATGGTATAGTCCTTCTATGACGATCAAAACTCAATTAGAACTAGAGATGTTAAAGAAGGCCGGAAGTGTTGTTTCAAACACATTGCAGTTAATGCTTCGATCTATCGAAGAAGGCATGACGACCTTGGAGCTGGATTTAATTGCTCAGAAGAATTTTGAAAAATTTGGCGCGCGATCTGCACCAAAACTTACTTACAATTTTCCGGGTCACACTTGCATCTCTATCAATGAAGAAGTTGCCCATGGAATTCCTGGTGACAAAATTATTCGCAAAGGCGACCTCATTAATATTGATGTCTCTTGTGAGTTGAATGGATATTTTGCTGATACAGGTGCTTCTATTCAATTCGATGAAGTAGATCCAAAGCTCACTGAACTTATGCTCACTACTAAGAAAGCACTTAAAGAATCTATCAAGAAGTGTCGTCCCGGAAAAAGATTAAACCTTATCGGACAAACCATTGAGACCACTGCCCGTCGTGCTGGATTTACCGTCATCGAAAATATTGGCTCGCATGGTGTTGGCAGTTCCCTACATGAGGCCCCGGAATTCATCGCGGGTTTTTATGATTCAAAAGATCGTCGCCTTATGCACGAAGGTCAGGTCTTTACGATTGAACCGTTTATTTCTACCGGTGCTCGTTATGTTGAAGAGCAAGCAGACAAGTGGACCCTTGCTACTTCTCCGCAATTTCGTACTGTTCAATATGAACACACTATCGTTGTTACCAAGAACAGTCCCATCGTCATAACCGCTAATCCGATGATTTGAAAAGAGTTCCAAAGTGTGTTAATCTGCCACAGATCCCGGACGAGACGCGCCGTACCCGGTTAAGACAAGACGACGCTTTTTTTAAACATCTAAAAAAAGAGGAGTCTACACATGGCATGGGTATTACTTATCATCGCGGGTCTACTTGAAGTGGGTTGGGCAATCGGCCTGAAGTACACTGACGGATTCACCAAACTTGTTCCTACCGTTCTCACAATTTTTGCCATTATCGCTAGCATGGGTCTTCTAGGGAAGGCCGCTCAGACACTTCCTATCGGAACCGCCTACGGAGTGTGGGTCGGTATTGGTGCAGTTGGGGCCGCCGTCTTGGGCATTGTTCTTTTTAAAGAGCCAGTCACTCCCCTTCGAATTGTTTTTATGGTCATGATGATTGTCTCTATCATTGGAATGAAGGCCACATCAGGTCATTAAAATCGTTTTTCCTCGGCCGTGGAATTTCCATGGCCGCCCTTTTCCCCAATCCTTTTTAAACACCTGTTCAACTCAGAATTTTTTGTCAAAAAAATATTAGGAAAATCTTAGCGCTATAGTACCATTACCTAATAATGAAAAAAATTCTTTTGCTTGATGACAACAAAGAGCTCTGTACTCTCATGACTGCCATGTTCAAAGAACTGGGAGCGCATGACATTAGCTGCTTTAATTCTTACGCTGAAATCATTGCTCTAAAAAATCATCAAATGAATTTTGACGTGGCCTTTCTAGATGTAAATCTTGGAGTGAATGTCCCTTCAGGAATTGATGCCTTTGACTGGTTAATCAATAGCGGATTTAAAGGCAGAATCATTTTCTTCACCGGCCATGCTCGCTCCTATCCTCTACTCAAGAAATCCATGGAACATCCAAATGTCCGCTTACTCGAAAAACCAGCAGACATTGAAATGATCCAAGCGCAACTAGATGATTAATTCTTCGGTGGAACCATTTTTCTAAGTTCATTTAATTTTGATTTTGAAAGTTTCGTGAGACCGATTTGATAAGAAGCGTTCATCCATCCGAAACCTTCCCGCGTGATATAACTAAACTTTGTCCCTACATTTCCGTATTCGGCAAATACCGCGTGAGATCTTTTCACCACATCGTATTTTTCAGGAATGGTACCATTATAGTCCATGGCATTTTTCGTGATCATATAAAGCCATTTATAAATGAGACGATCACTCTCACCTTTAAACCCATTTTGTTCCAACCCTTGCCACACAATCATTTGATGGGGGGCCCAACCATAGGGATAGTCCCATTGCCTTTCATGAGTCTTTCCTCCAACTTTTTTCAATGATTCAAGAGTAGTTGAAACCAGACCGCCTTTAACTTCAAGTAAGGGCATGACCTTCTTTACTAGAAAATCCATTTCTGTTTCATTCACTAACCTTGTTTCCGGATTTTTTACATCATAGGTCCAAAGAGGATATAAATTAGTGGCACTCTGGTAATGAGATCGTACTTTCTTTTTCCAGTTGTAATCAGAAAACCCTTTTCCTTCTTCCCACAAATACTTCCGCATGAGTTCTTTTCTTTTCGCCGCTTTTTTTCTGAATTCTGCGCTTTTAAAGTTTTCCAGCTTTCCATGAAATTCTTGATCTAAAAGAAGAGCAATATCGAGTTCCGTTTTATAAAGAAGTGAGTTCAGATCAACAGTCACAAAATCTGCGCACTGGTCTTTTCCTCCAGAGCTCCAGCGAAAGGTCGTATCATGTCCAGATTCTCGCACCGCCTGATCATGAATAAAGTACTCTTTTAATTCTGGTTCTTGGATTTTTCCTTCATCAAAGGACCTTTGAAATTGCGCGATGGTAAGTTTATGTTTCTTGGCATAGGGCCCTAGAATTTTATCAAAGTGTCCTGGTTCAACTTCAGGCGGAATCTCAGGTGCCTCTCCGAAATAGCGATTAAGACCTATTTCAGTCATATGTCCACCTCTCATCCAGACCTCAGAGTATTCTCGAATGGCCGCGAGAAGAGAGATTTTCAACCACTCTCTGGTTTCCGTTGTTCTTGGCAAGTGAGGAAGAACCGCCAAGATCATTGAGGTCAAAAAAGGAGGCTGTGATCGAGAAAGATAATAAGACCTGTTCGCATTCAAGACCTTACCATAGTGAGTGATCTCATAAACAAAGTTATCAACCAAACCTAAGGCCAGTTCAATTTTCTTGTCTTGAAGAAGGCCCAGAATTTGAAAATAACTGTCCCAGCCATACATTTCATTAAATCGCCCACCGGGCACGACATAAGGAACTCCTTCAAGACGGTCTTTTCCTTGATGAAGTTTTAAAGTCAGAAGGCCATGCTTGTTTCTTAAACTTTTCAGAAACTTCAGATCATAGTGAGTGGGCACGGTCTTCACTTGAATGTTCTTATCACTTCCATAATACTTTTTGGCCAACTCATCACTGGCCGGAACGTACAAAATATTTTTCTGAGGCTGATGAATTTTCGAATCGGGCATGACCTGCTTCAAATGCTCTTTATCAATTCTTCGTGTAAGTCCATGCCAATAAAAATCTCTAATCAGTCGCGAAATACGATCCACTGGATTTTCAAATATTTTCTCTTCATCAATTTTATCGGGAGTAACACCATCTTCCGTTTGGAGTTTTAATTCTTGTAAAAGATTCGAGAGATGATAAACACCACTCACTCTAATTTTCGGAGAGAGTTCAAAAAAAGCATTGTTAGGAATTTTATCCAAGACCGTTATTTTCTTGTCCCTGTCCCGATCGAATTCTTTAAGTAAACGATTCATATTTGATGGAGCATCAAGTTCGATGGTCTTTGAACATATTGAATTTGATAGAACCAGAAGGAGAAGAGGGTAAAGAGAGGGTCTCATCCAGAAATTATGCAGTTTGGAGTCTTTCCCAGCAATTTGCATGGCTTCCGAGTATTTCCATAAGGCTCTGTGGCCTAAGATTATTTAAGAAAGATGATGTAAATCATGAAATAAAAACCGATAAGGCCTTCAAATAGAGCTATGAAAAAACCAATCCCAGTTCCCAAAGAAGTCCCATTTGAAGCCGAAGAACTCTTTTTTTCCACTACGGATTTAAGGGGGATCATTCAATTTGGTAATGATGTTTTTATCCGCATTAGTGGTTATCCCAGCGAGACCATCCTGGGTGCCCCTCACAATATTATCCGCCATCCGGACATGCCAAAGTCTGTGTTCAAACTCTTCTGGGACACTTTAAAAGCGAATAAACCAATTGGTGCTTATGTAAAAAACATGGCGGCCGATGGTCGATACTACTGGGTGTTTGCTTTTGCTTTTCCTGTTAATGGTGGCTATCTTTCAATTCGCTTCAAACCATCTTCAAAAGTTTTCGATCGAGTTCAGGAGATCTATGCGCATGTCCTTGCACATGAGAAAGAAACCTCCATGGACGATGCGGCCCCACTTCTTCATGAACTTATTCGTAAAGAAGGTTTCCGTGACTATGAAGACTTTATGGTCCAAGCGACGATTCTGGAGCTAAGTTCTAGGGACAAGACCCTTAAGGCATCAAAAGAGACAATATCAAATGATCACGTGATCCAAGACATTTCCGAAGTGACTTCTAAAACGGCCACAAGTCTGGATCAGAACTTTGCCAAGATCAGTGCCTATCAAAAAAGTAATGAAGTTTTCATTAATAGCGTGAATATGCTTGAGAATGAATTTAATAAACTTAAATTCCTTTCCATTAACATGAAGATCCTGGCCGGAAATTTCGGCGACGAGGCAGTTACTTTAGGAGTGATCTCAGAAGAGTTTTCAAACCTTGCGACCAAAATTGAAGAGCAACTCACTAGCTTCTCAAGCTTTGTACATGAACTCCAAAATGCCATTAAACACTGCTCTCTTCATCTGGCGGCCCTTAAGACTCAAATGATTATGGTGGATTTCTTCGTGAAAGAATCCATTAACAAGCTTTCAACTTCCGAAAATGCTTTTGCCGGAATGTTACAGAATCGTGAGGTCTTCACATCACTTTTCACTCACTCCATCAAGACTCTGGCCCATGAATTGGAAGTGCTTCAGAATCGCCTCAACTCAATCACAACACAAATTAAAGACATCCAGAAATTCATTAGTGGACTGGAAGTGATTAAGCAAATCGGGGCCATTGAATCTGCACGAACAGATGAAGTAAAAAAGTCATTTGATTATTATCTTACTGAAATGGATAGCTTTACCACGCTCCTTTCTCGAACCATTTCCACCCTGAATGAACAGCGAGATGTTCTTTCAAAAAATACCAATGAGATTTATCAATCTTCAGATCGTGTTTCCGGGAACATCGAGCGTCTTTTTGAAATGGCGCTTCTAAAAGGTTAACTTCTCTCGAGATTTAAATTATGATGAAAATCAGGAAAAACTAATCAGGATTAATGACATGAAAAGCTTTGGTTGTGAAAATTGTGCCAGTAGGGACCAGGGTATTTTCTGTGAACTATCTAAGCATGCACTAGAAGGCATAAGCACTGCCAAGTTCATGAACCAATATAAGAAAGGTGAAACGATCTTTCATGAGGGCAATCATCCTCAAGGTCTTTATTGCATCAACAGCGGAAAAATTAAAATCTCTAAAATTGGTCCGGAAGGCAAAGAATCTATTGTTCGGATTGCCGCTCCTGGAGACGTATTAGGCCATCGGAGTCTTTTTAGCAACGAGGCCTATACAGCGACCGCCACTGTGATTGAGGACGCCACTATTTGCTTTTTAGAAAAGAAGCTCATTCATAAAACCTTGCAAGCTGAACCATCTGTGGCGCTTAAGCTCATTCAAAAACTAAGTAAGGCCATGGGTGAGGCCGAAGACCGCGGTGCCTCTCTTGCCCATAAAAGTGTTAAGGCCCGCTTGGCCGAATTACTCATTTCTCTAAAGCATAAGCATGGGGTCGATGAGAATAAGCGCACTCGTCTTGATATCAAACTTTCCCGTGAAGAGATGGCATCAATGATTGGCACTGCTAATGAAACAGTCATTAGATTCATGTCTGAATTCAAATCTGATGGCCTGATTGCTCAGGAAGGTAAGGTCATATATATCTTAGACGAAGAGTCCCTCATGGCACTCGCCAAGGATGACTGAGACCGCTTCAAGTAACTTTTCCTGCGATAAGATCTCCTGCAAAGGTACGTGAATAAATCCTGCACAGGGCACGTTTTGACTCTCCATCAATTTGTAAAAAAGATAGTTACACACAAAAGTGCCGGCCGAATTAGAGATTTTCACAGGTAGATTTCTCTCTTTGAGGGCACTTTCAAATTGTCTCAGTGGTAGTGTGGAGAAATAGGCCGCTTCTCCCCCCTCACTAATGGGCCTATCTATTGGTCGATGCCCATTGTTATCATCAATTTCGGCATCGAGACAATTAATGGCGACTCTTTCCAAATTAATCTCATGTCGTGAACTCGCCAGCCCAAAAGACAAGACCATATCAGGTTTAAAAGAGTGTATTTTCTCCTCCAAAACATGAAAGGCCTTCTCAAAGGTCACAGGTAAAAGGATAGATTCAATATTAAGGCCCTCAGATGCTCTGAGTTTTCCTTCCTGGATATTTCTCACTAATAAGGCAGTAGGATTGGTGCTTCTGCCACCAAAGGCCTCAAAGCCGGAAATTAGAATACGCATGAAGCTCCTTTTAACAGGACGCCACCTTACCATAATGGGCCCGGCAATGTCCTTCAAACCTAATCGCAAACTCTCCTAACTCTGTCTCAGAAAGTTTTTGAACTGTGTCGGCCACAAGAGTTCGGGCAGGAAGGCCGGGATTCATAAGAATGGCATGAGCAATCTCTTGAGCGGTCATAAGACATTTAGTCAAAAAACAAAAGTTCTCGTCCACTTTTTTTCCAAAACCTAGTCCATTTAAGTCCCCGTGGTGATGACGAATAATCCTCCACGCACCTTCAGGGGCCAATCGAAAATGTAAGGTCATTTCCGATGCTTTTAAAGCATGCATGTTGATTTCCTTGATGATGGTTCCAGAAAGACCCTTTAATTGCTCAGAGGAACGAATATGAATCCACTCTGATTTTCTTAAAGTGCTGTCACAAAACATCGCCGCAAAGACAATCTGGTCAACATTCGCTTTGCGATGATGAGTGTCCATATCGAAGGCCAATTGCGCAGCGATGAGACTTGTGAGTTCAATAAAATGATAATGAAATTTCACAGAACAGCTTCTGATCACTCGCAGATAGTGGGAGAAATGATTGTCATCCACCATAACATCTTTCATGATGCGATAAAAAGTTGTATGTCCCAGACTAACCATTGAAGAAGAAAGACCCAGCTCTAAGGCCACGTCCTTCATTGGAGTATGTGAGTTTTCGAAAATATGAAGGACGTTTTTCTCTATCATATGGCCTCTTAATAAAATTTTGGTTCAATAGATAAGTACACCAGCACAGCTTGCTGAGTTGGACCGTTTATCAATTCAGTCGGAAAGCTCACTCCTGGTACTATCTGAGTGTCTTTCCAGTCCAAGTTCCAATCGAAACGAAAACCAGGATTAATGGTAAATGAAGTTTCGACGATCTTATTGCCATCTTCATCTATTCCCTGTCCTGACTCTAAAAGACCTTCCAGCATTAAGTTAAAATGATCTGAGAGAAAATAAATAAGACTGGTCCCCGCCTTAAACGTCGTAAGAGTGCGCCTCTTATCAACACCAGCAGTTTTGGCCGCGGGCAATACCTTAAATCCGAAATTCCAGTGATTCATCCATTGTGGTGCCATGGTAATGGTAGCGGCCTGAACGAATTCAAATCCATACACACCAGCGCTTGTTCCCTTCTCTACACTGCCAGTAGGAACAACTAATCCAAATCTTTCCGCGATTAAAATTCCATCACGGTTCACTGGCTGCCAGCGGTAACTCAACGTCGTGTCTGTGATTGAACCATGTTCAACACCGTCATAACGTTCGTATCCAAACCCATATGAGAACTGGTGGGTCTTATCTGTAATAGGTATTTCGTTGGTAAATGCGTAGGTAAAATTATTTGAATTATTATAGGTCTGATACTGCTGAATAAATTGGTAGACGCCCCATTCCTGGTTATACGCCTCTTCTAACAAAAATGAATTGTCCTCAATCTGCGCATTGGCACAAAGAGGCACTAGGGCCAGTAAGATCAGAAGCACTTTCACAACAACATCCTTGTACATGCGAAAATAAAATTATTTTGAAAGACAAATTTCTACAAAAAATTCTCCGGCCGAACTGGTGAAGGGCACCACGACTACCGGTCCTTTAGTCAGACCTGTCACAGTGTGATTACGTCCATTTACAACTGAAGGTAAGGCAGATTTAATGCCATAACCTTGTTCGTTAAGAACGATCTTCGCCTGTCCAAAAATCATATTGGTGATCTCACCTGCACCATCGAGAATTTCCTTATTCACGACCGTATAGGTCTCACCTAACATGCCTGACATCACACTCAAAAATGTCTGTTCTGGAAAACTAATAACGACTGATCCTTCAAAGGCATCACTCACAATTCCAATGACTCCAGACACATCTCCCAAAAGAGTATCATTGCCCTTCTTAATATAAATCTTCCCTGCCTGGGCATCGACAGATGCCTGAACTTTCAAAACGTGAAGGGCCGCGGTTAAAAAAGGATTTACGAAATTTGTATCAAGGGTCTTATCTTTAACCAGACCGAAGTCAATCAACGCCTCTTTAATGGACCTGCAAAACTTAAAGGCCGAATCCACACCCTCTGCCTTAAAAAGCTGCATGACCTTGCTATTCACAAGAATAAAACGCATGGCCTTATCAAATTGCTTTAGCACCACTTGGATTTTAATCAGCTGCCTGATCCATTCACTGGAGATGTCCAATAAATATTCACAGTTCACGACGATAAAAGGAACTGCCTGCTCGAGATAGGGTCTCATTTCATCCAAAAAGGGACGAAGATTATTAGGATCACATATGCCATTAAGACGAATCGTAACGTAGTCCGTGCCGGTTACAATTTGAAATGACTTAATCGCGGTAGGCATGGGTCCTCATTATTTAAGAAAAAAATCTTTTAATTTTTTTAGCATATCTCGATCAAGAATGATTTTAGCGGGATCACTTGAGTTCTCTTGATAGAGTTCCTGGAGGGCCTGTGCCATAGATATCGCCGGTTTTCCCGGATGCATGGTCGTCTTATAATCAAAGGCGTCCGCGATCGCGAGCAGTCGCCCTTCTTTTGAGATCTTACTTGAAGCAATACCTGCAGGATAACCGGTCCCGTTCATTGCCTCATGATGCTGAAGAATGGCATTGATCACTGGATTCGGAAGTGCAATGCGCTTTAATCTCGCCACATCAATGGAATAGTTTGGATGTTTCTTGTAGGCCTCAAGAGCGTGGGGGCCCATTTCACTCTCTTCCAACTCGGCAATTTCAACTGGAAGATTGATCTTACCAATGTCATGAAGAAGTCCCGCAAGCGCCATGTCCTCTGGTTTTTCAAAACCCAGTACAATGGCAAAAAGACCCGCAAAGGCAGACACGTTAGATAAATGTAAATAGAAGTTACCTTCTTGATTAAGAAGCGTCCCTACTTTCTTCATGATGTCTTTATCATCTTCAGAAAGTAAAAGTTTAATAATTTCTTTTACCTCATTCAGCAGGGCCTGAGACTTAGTAAAAGTATTTTCCTGTGTGTCCTCATAGAACATGTCAGAGATAAGTTCTCTTACACACTTCTCTAGTTTCATCTGTTTGTCAGTTTCACTGATCTTATTTGGCATCAACAGCTTCTTAAAGGTCTCTGCCGTGTATTTTCTGAACTTCTCTAACTCGTCCTTATGAATGAACAAAGTGTTCAATTGATTTTCATAAAGCTTGGCGAATTTATCTTCGCTAATAGGATCACCATCATGACTGAACTGAACCAGCTTATTGTTTCTCGGTAAGAAGACCTTCAGAGAAAAATCAAGGACAGTCCCAGGTGTCAGATCCACCACTTTAATCACTTGATAATTACGAAGTTCAGGAATCACAGAATAGATAGATTCTTCTTTTAATGAACGAAATAAATCCGCCTTCTCCCATGGAAGGAGATAGGCCTGAGTGAAACCATTTTTCACCAAGCGCTTTTTATCGAAGTCCTTCTTATCACTGGCGATGAAGAAGATGGGCAACTCGGGATAATACATTCTGAGAGTCTGCGCGATCTCGAGCGTCGACATCTCTCCAGAATGGGGATAACACAGTATCAGGCTCGGAACCGGATCAGACGGCTCCATCAACTTCTCCGATTCATACCCCACGCTCTCAATGTTATCAGCGAGAGTTTTTAACTCTGCGGGTATTTCATCTGAATTAGCGCCAAACACTAATATGTTAAACATTTTCCCCTTTGAAACTTTATGATTTTTCGCCAGCTTCAGTTATATCAGTAAAACCAATTTCTTTTATGATCTTTGTTACTATTTACTAGTTAAAATCTTTGCTCTTAGTTGTCCGTAATGCTTTTTCTCCTACGAAACGTTTCATGTCGGATACCTCTTCGAGAAGCAGATTAAATTGGAAGTACATTTCTTCTGCTGAATCACGAACAGAGTTCTTCACACTCGAGAGTCCGTCCCAACTTTTTCCAGACTCCGCCGAAAGAATGTTTGCATCTAGAGTAAGTACTGTGGTCTGAAAAGAAATGTTGTCCATCACCTCAGTGATTTCTTCGATCTTTTTTGCAGACTTCGCCATACGAGACATGACCTTTAAAAGCTCCAATATCTCTTGATCGCCCTGCTCACTTCTCAGCCTCATTACTACCTCCAGGTATGCATTTAAGGTTCTAAGTAGAAACCCCTAACCTGGCCTAATGCTGGCCAAAGAATGGTCTCTGTTAGCTCCCATATTAGCGATGTCCGTAGTAGTTTCTACTTAATTTTACAATTTTTATAAGTATAAACACGTAGCAAACAAAGACTATTTAATGCATTGCAAGTAGGTAGAAATACTCATTTATCAATTCAAATCGTTACGCAATTATTCTTTAGTAGTAAAATATTTTTGAAAGATCGGCGCATTTATAATGTCGGAAGAAACTAGAAATTTTTGCCGTGGCCAGACTCTCTCACTGCCTCAAATTTTTCTCGTCCGATTAAAATAATTAAATTCTTTTAGCAAAAGAACCAACTTGTTAAGAAACGCAAAAGTAAGTCGCAAACTGTTCTCTAGCTTTTTAATGATTGGCCTGATCAATCTCCTGATCATTATTGTCCTTATTGGATTCATCTATTCGAGCAGAAAACCCATCATTACCGATCGTGTCCAGCAGCACATGACCTCCGTGAGAAATCTTACGAAGGACAAACTTTACCTCTACTTTGAAGGGCTAAAGAACAGAACGATCAATATTAGCCATGATTTAAATCTCGGCAAAAAAACCATTCTAAATCAACCAGACCTCGAATCTCTCTATGTTTTAAAAAACGGTGAGCTAAAGCACATTGCTGGTAAAGACCTCAGGCTCACAACTGAAAATCTGCCTAAGCTCAATGAGAAATTTACCATCTTTCTGGAATCGCTGATTTTCTTCAGAGTAAATACGAACCAAGAGTCTTATTTATGGTTTTTTAATAATCACTCCATTAATAAACTTCTTCTTCCTCAACCGGGACTTGGTAATACCGGCGAGACCTATCTCGTTGGGCGAGACTTCAAAATCAGAAGTGCTTCTCGTCATTTGCCGAATGAAAAGATCGAAGAAGTTAAAAATGATTCAGTCATTGACGGTCTCTCACATAACTCCGGCAATAACATCGTTCGTGATTATCGAAACATTGAAGTGCTGAGTTCTTACACTCCGTTTATTTTTGATTCCTTGGAGTATGTCCTTTTGGCCGAAATGGATCTGGATGAGGTCCAAAGCCCACTTCAAAGTCTGGTCTTTCAGATGACGATGGCAAGTATTCTCATGGGCATCACAAATCTTCTGTTCTCATTGTTCCTTACGAGAAGAACATCAAACGAACTGGAAAATCTTAATAGCGAAATCTTAAAACTCAACTCTCTCAAAGAAAGAAGTTCCAATGAGTCTGCCATTCAGGTCCTCAAGGCCCAGGAAGAAGAACGCGAAAAAATTTCTTTCACTCTACACGATAGTGTAGGTCAGTATCTGACCGTTCTTAAGTGGGGCCTTGCCAGACTTAAGAAACGCACGCTCGATGTGGAACACGAACACATTGATAATCTTTCAAAGACCTGTGACGATGTCATCCACGAGATCCGTTCGATTTCTCATGATCTCATGCCGACCCTCATTAAGGACTTCGGATGTTGGTATGCCATAAGGGACTACTTTGAAAAACAAAAACAAATCGTCCCTCATGAAATTGAATATGAAGTGGCGCCAGACGTTGAGGCCCTGAAGTTTACAAAAGAATTCGACATCAACTTGTATCGAATGGTTCAAGAATTTTTTCAGAACAGTCTCAAACATTCACAAGCGACTGCCATCAAACTAGTGTTTCTTAAGAGAGATGATCAACTGGTGCTTAATTACTACGATAATGGCAAAGGAATGGACGGAAATAGCCCCTTACCTGCTTCTTTAAACTATCGGGCCAAATTATTCGGTGGCGAAATGACGAGAGTCCATTATGATAAAGGTCTAGGGTTTAAAGTAACATTTTATCTACGGGAAATACTCAGTGAAACAAACTAATGTTTACCTCTTAGATGATCACAAAATCGTCCGTGATGGTCTTAAATCAATTCTCTCAATGCACTCTGAATATCAAGTAGTGGGAGAGGAAAGCCGTCCCGACGTTTTTTTAAGCACACTCTCCGACCTGGATATAGATATCCTCATTCTCGACGTGTCTTTACCGAATATTTCAGGCATTGATCTCATTAAAAAGATTAAAGACGTTAAATCAAATCTTCAGATTGTCATGCTCTCAATGCATGAGAACCCTGAGTATATGTTCCGCAGCCTGAAAGAAGGTGCAAACGCCTATCTTCCAAAGGACATTGAGGCCCAGGAATTCATCGAGGCCCTGGATCAGGTAAGACAACGCGGAAGCTACTTCCCGACGAGCATGAACTTCAATAACAAAGACACTCTTACTCCTCCACCTGAGGGCCTGAAGTACTCTATTCTTCTGACTTCTCGTGAATTAGAAATCCTTGCTTACATGGCAAAGGGGTTGAGCTCGAAGCAAATTGCTCAACAAATCAATGTAAGCCCTCGAACAGTTGAAACTCACCGAGTGAACATCATGAAGAAACTTGGAACGAACAATGGAGCTGAAACAGTTGCTCTCGCTTGGAAATTAAAGCTAATTCAAGACGATAAAATCTAATTCTAAAGAAACTTCTTCTTATTCATCATAAATTTCACTGCATCTTCCGCACGCAGATTTTGCCGTTTTCAAAATTCTTATTTCATTACGTAAATTTACTTAATTATTAAGAAATTCTTACGAGAAGTTCTAAGTAATTTCCGCAAATGCTTGTATGCAAGGAGTTCAGCATGTTCTCTTCAGGAAGTTTGAAGTTTAAGTTAGTGAGTGCCTTTATGGCCGTCACAGTCTTCATGGTTCTCGTGGCCGGAGTCGGCTACTGGTGTCTGAATAAGGTCCATTACGAATACGATTATATTGCCAAGATCGTTGTGGATAATTTGAAGACCACAGGTGATATGGGCGATCGTCTTCGAGATATGCATTTAGAGCTTGTTCAGATCGAAGGCATTACTACTTTTGAAAGTCGCAAAGCTCATCAAGATAAGTGGCTAAAACTGGTTGAAGAGCAGAATGACAAAAACAAAAAGTATGAATCAATCCCCTTCGCACCAGGCGAAGACAAAGTTTGGAACCATTATAAAGAAGGTTGGAACCACTATGTTTCTACTGGTAAATCATACTTAAAACTTACTTCAAGTGATGTTCCTGGTGATAAAGAACAGGCCACTGCCCTATTTGAAAAAGAGCTGCCAGAATCTTATTCACGCATCAGAAATGCTTTAAGCGAAGTGTGGGACTTCCACGAAGGCGTTGCTGAAGAAAAAGGGACCCTCGCTGACAAGGTCTATGGCACTGCCAATATCAGCACCACCATTATTTCAATCGCAGGAATAATCTTTGCTCTTTGCCTTGGTCTTTACCTTGCCAACATGATTTCTAAAGCGATCACTAAATTTAGTAACGAGATCTCAAGTTCAGCGGACCAAACTTCAACCGCCAGCCTTGAATTAACGTCGGCCTCAAGCCAACTTTCACAAGGCGCAACTGAATCGGCGGCCTCTCTTGAAGAAACTGTTTCTTCGCTAGAAGAACTTTCAAGCATGGTAAAGCTTAATTCCGATCACGCTAAAGAGGCCAATTCTCTCTCTCAAAAATCACTGCACGAAGCGGAAAGTGGCGAAAAAGAAATTGGTCGCTTGATTGAGGCCATGTCAGTCATGGCAAAGTCTTCAGAAAAAATCGAAGAGATCATTAACGTAATCGACGATATCGCTTTCCAGACAAACCTTCTGGCCCTGAACGCTGCTGTTGAGGCGGCCCGCGCAGGTGAACAAGGAAAGGGCTTTGCTGTGGTTGCTGATGCCGTTAGAAATCTAGCGGGTCGTTCTGCCGCTGCCGCAAAAGACATCAACTCCCTCATTAAAGAGAACGTCGCTCGCACTGAAGACGGGGTTCAGATCGCCGACACTTCAGGCACGGTACTAAAAGAAATTGTGAACTCTGTTAAAAAAGTGGCCGATCTTAACTCTGAAATTGCAGCGGCCTCTCAAGAGCAGGCCAACGGAATTGAACAGATTTCAAAGGCCATGAACCATCTTGATCAGGCCATCCAAACCAACGCTTCATCTTCTGAGGAAGTGGCCTCATCTGCGGAAGAGATGTCTTCTCAATCAGAATGTCTGAAGAGTTTGGTCGGAGAATTGAGACACTTTATCCATGGTCACCGCCAGGTCATTGAAAAGACATCCAAGTCTTTGTCTCCGGTGAAGGCGCCCATAAAAAAATATTCTGTTGTATCTAAAGAAAATAATAAGAAAAGTCCTGCAAATATTCTTCCATTTGACGATAAGAACGATAGCACCATCGGTAAAGCCGAAGGATTTTAGGAGCATTTATGAGAATGAAAGGTGGCCAGTATTTAACGTTTAAACTTCAAAACCTCTCGTATGGCGTAGGAATCGAGAACGTGCGTGAAATCAATCGCATGTCTGAAATTGCGGCCGTACCAGAAGCACCGGACTTCGTTGCAGGTGTGATGAATCTTCGCGGTAAAGTGATTACCGTTGTTGATCTTCGCAAGCGTCTGCATATGCCCGTTGCTGAGGTGACAAAAGAGACTTGTATCATCGTAGTTGAATCTGAAATTGGTCACGTGGGTGTGATCGTTGATTCAGTTCAAGCTGTGATTCATCTACAAGAGGCCCAGATTGATGACTCTCCCATTTCTGAAGACGAATACTCTTTCGTTAAATCAATCGGAAAGATGGATGATCACCTGGTAATGCTGATTGATATTTTCCGTTGTTTATCGAAGCGTGACATGCTTGGAATGGATTCAGCTGCCGCTGCGTAAAGAAAACTGATTTTAAAAAAACGTAAGGAAGCGTATATGTCGATTGATGATGATGGATTCTTAGAAGAGCTACGCCAGGAGTTTCTAGCGGAAGCTTGCTCTCTCCTTGAACAGTGGGAAGAATATTTCCTTAAACTGGAAGAGACTGACGACAAAGCGGAACAGGTCACTAACATTTTTCGTGTGGCCCACTGTCTGAAAGGCACCAGCTCCGCGGTTGGTTATTCCGAAATGGCGGCCTTTGCCCACATTGTGGAAGACCTACTTCAGATCCTTAAAAAAGATCCGTCATGCCTTACGCCGGAAATCGTTACGACACTCCTAAAATGTGGTGATGCTTTCAAAGTAAAGGTCGCTTTCCTTATGGGGAAAGAAACAACAGATTGGGACGTAACTGTTCTTTCTTTTGATATTAATAACTACCTACTCGCATTGGGCCATTCAGGTCATCCTGCTCATCATGATGCGGCCCCTGCTCAAGACCAGGAGCTTATGCCTTCTGAACCTTCAGAAGAAGCAAAAGCAAAATCTATTGAAAGTGATGAAGGTTGGAAAGAAGCACTCGCCGATGTTAACCAAAGATTGGGCGTGAATCTTACTGAAGAACATCTTCAACTTTCAGAAGATGAAATTGCCAAAGTTATTGCTGAACAAAAAGCAGAACAGGAACATAGACCTGCGGCACCGGTGATCCAGCTTGAGCAAGTACGTGAGCACAAAGAAGAAGAGAAAAAAGCGGCAACTGCTGCCGTCGCTCCTAAAGACGCCGCTTCTTCAAAGGTCGCAAACGCCACTGTAAAAGTTGATGCTCACAAGATTGATAAGATCATGAACCTTGTGGGCGAGCTTGTGATCAACAAATCACAACTTGCTAACCGAGTTGAGCAATACCGTGATGACCATATTCTAGAGGCCACATATTCACTTCTAGAAAAGACCATTCGCGAACTTCAAGATGAAACTCTTGGTATGCGTATGATCAGCATGAAGAACCTTTTCTTAAAGTGTCAGCGTGCGGTTCGTGACGTATCAATTAAACTTAATAAAAATATTGAGTTCGTACAAAGCGGAGAAGACGTAGAAATCGACCGCTCGATGGTTGAACTTCTTACTGACCCACTTCTTCACATGCTTAGAAACTCTGTGGACCACGGTATCGAGTCTCAAGGAACAATTCTCCTTAAGGCAGAGCACATCGGTTCAAAAATTGTTCTTTCAATTAAGGACAACGGCAGAGGGATCAACGCCGAAAAAGTTTTCGGCAAGGCCATGCAAAACGGCCTTATCTCTCCGTCTGTAAAGATGTCTGATTTGACTGAAAATGAAATTTTCCAATTCATTATGATGCCAGGATTCTCGACTGCGGAAAAAATCACAGACGTTTCAGGACGTGGTGTGGGTCTTGATGTTGTAAAGACAACAGTTGAAAAGATGAACGGTAAAGTCGACATCTCTTCACAACTAGGAAAAGGTACTTGCTTTAAGCTGATTCTTCCACTCACTACTTCTATCCAGGAAGGTATCCATGTGAAGTCGAATGGAAGCTCATACATTTTCCCTACAGAGAAAGTGTTAGAGATTCTTTCTGGCGATAAAGTAAGCTTCATCACAGATCCGAACGGCCTTAACATGTTTAAGTACCGCGAGACAGTAATTCCATACGCCACCCTGGACGCGACACTGGGTCTAAGCGCTGATTTCAAAATCAGCAAGATGATCCTGATCATGGACGTTGATGGCAAGTATTTCGGAATTGGTATTGATGAATTCGTTGCCCAAGTTCACGTGGTTCTTAAACCGATTAATGAAATTGTTAGAACATCTACTGGTATCTCAGCTTCTTGTATTCTTTCTCACGGAGGAATCGGGTTTGTGATTGATACAGATGAAGTTTGTAAGTCGGTGCTTAAGAACAACAAAGAACACAATAGGCAGTTAGCAGCATGAGCAATATAGTTTTCAAAGCTCCGCCAGTAGATTTCATTGAAACTGGCAAGAAGACCCACGAACACCTTATTGCCGACAAGGCGGGGTTTGAAAAATTGGCGGAGATCGTAAAAGATCTTACTGGTATTTCTCTTCCTAACAATGAGAAGAACCGCACGCTCATGGCCGGTCGAGTTCACTCACTCATGACAAAATATCAGTATAAGACCTATGCTGAACTTGTCACAAAACTTATGAGTGGGAACAAGACGCTGCAAGAATCTTTCATTTCATGCTTAACAACGAACACCACACACTTCTTCCGTGAAGGTGTTCATTATGATGTTTTGAAAAAATACCTTCAGGAAAGAATGGCGGTGAGAGAATTCACCACATCTTCTTTTCGTGTTTGGTGTAGTGCCGCCAGCTCTGGCCAGGAACCATATTCCATGCTCATGACTCTTCTGAGCAATGGTTTTCCCATTGATCGTCAGGCCTTAGAGTTTCTGGCAACTGATATCGACCTTGAGATCCTTAAAAAGGCCTCACAGGCCGTGTATACTGAGGAAGAAGTGAAAACTGTTCCACCAGAACTGAAGCAAGCTTACTTCCAGGTATTCAAGGACAAGACTCATACGAGCTATAAAGTTTTGCCTCAGTTTCGTAAGATGATTAACTTTGCCCGATTTAACCTGATTCAAGACAAGCCCGCATTTAAAGAGAAATTTGATGTGATCTTTTGTCGGAACGTTCTGATCTACTTCGAAAAAGAAGTTTCAACGGCCGTGATTGATATGCTGATTTCTCAACTTAAACCTGGTGGACTTTTGTTTCTAGGACACGTTGAAACTGGTCTATTAAAAAATAAGAACGTGCGCCCAATCAGCCACGCTGTGTATAAGAAGGTCTAAAATGCAGCAAAAAATTCGGGTCCTGCTAGTTGATGACTCTGCCGTAATTCGAACAATGCTTCAGAAAATTCTGAGTTCTGATCCAGATATTGAAGTGGTTGGTACTGCACCAGATCCATATGTTGGTCGTGAGAAATTAGTCGCACTAAAACCAGATGTGATGATTCTGGACATTGAAATGCCGAAGATGGACGGGATCACGTTCCTTACAAAAGTGATGGAACATTTTCCTACTCGTACTATCATTTTTTCTTCTCTGAGCTTAGAGCGTTCAGAGGTGGCCTTAAAATGTCTTGAAGTGGGTGCCATTGATACCATGGCCAAACCAGCAATCGACGTTTCAAAAGGCGTCATGGCCTTTAAAGACGAGTTGATTGCCAAAGTAAAAATGGTGGCGAAATCAAAGCTGCCAACGAAGAAGAAAAGTCTTTCATTGGTAAACCCAGTGGCAAAGACCCACTCTCCATCAAGTGGGGCCCTGCTTAGAACCACTCACCAAATTCTGGCGGTTGCCTCATCAACCGGTGGAACAGAAGCTCTTAAAGTACTTCTCTCTGGACTTCCGGCCGATATTCCCGGAACAGTGATCGTGCAACATATGCCAGCGGTGTTTACCAAAACTTATGCTGAGCATTTGAACAAGATGTTTCCTTTTGAGGTGAAAGAGGCCGAAGATGGAGACAAAGTTCTCCCTGGTCGGGTTCTCATCGCACCTGGTGACTTTCATATGGAGATTGTTCGAAGCGGTGGTTACTACAACGTGAAGCTGCATCAACAACCGGCCATGCATGGAGTTCGCCCTGCTGCCGATTACCTTCTGAAGTCAGTTGCTCATTACGCTGGTTCAAACGCCATCGGGATTGTTCTCACAGGTATGGGAAAAGACGGAGCTCAAGGCCTACTCGAAATGAAAAAGGCCGGCAGTTACAATCTTGCCCAGAATGAAGAGACATGTGTCATTTTTGGAATGCCTAAAGTGGCCATTGAATGTGGTGCCATTGATAAAGTCATGCCTCTGGATGAGATTGCCGGAGAAGTGATCAAGCAAATGGACGTTAGAAAAGTTTCATAATTTCTTAATACGTGGGCCCCTCTTGTTCAGAGTTGGGGCCTTACGTTCTTTCCTCGCAACTGTCATCTATTTCGTAGCTTAAATTAAGTTTACCTCAACTCGCCTCACGGTTTACAATCTGTAAGTTTCTTTGCTGCGTTGCCAACACACTTGAATAATGAAAAGCATGAGATCAATCCAACAATTCATTAAGCAGGCGTTCTTCTTGTTCGCCCTGGGCCTCATCACGATGGCCATTACTAGTGTATTGATCTACGGCATGCACATCTATCGCACCAATCAAAGCAATCTCGAAGGTCTCGGGGATAAAATCAACACTCAGATTACTTCCTCTCAAAGAAACGCTCGCAACAACATGCTAATGGCCGAGGCCATTATGCGAAAAGAAATCGAGAACAAAAAAATTGATCAAATTGGATCAGGGACATTGATGGCGGCGGCCATTAACTACAACGCCTCTCAATTTGATATTTGGATGGCCCTCTCACCTGAAATGGCCAGATCCATGGAAGGTAACCCTTCCGGTCTCGTGTTCTTAGTCTCTCGAAAACCCGAAAATTATAATTTTAAAACTCTCATCAAGCCCTTTTCTATTTCGGACTACAACATCACGTTGTTCAAGCATGACGTGTATTACAAGAACCCCGAAGAAATTTGGTATAATCAAACCATTCAGAACGATGGCAAACTCACTTATATCGGCGCCTATTACGACAAGACCTATACTCAACGCTGGCTCTTCTCTGTTGCGAAGGCAGTCTACGATGAAAACAAAAAACTTCTGGGAGTGGTCGGAATTGATTTCGGTACAAGCTTGGTGGAAAAAGTTTTTCGTGAGTTTTCGACCCTTCTGGGCATTATGGTGGTTGAACGCAGTGACGGTAGAATCCTTATGGATCTGCGCTCGGAAGATCACTCTCTGATTGCTCCCAATTTAGTTTATAAAGCGAAAGTGAATGATCACTTCATCCCTTTAGAAGGGCTAGAGACCTTGGCCAAAAATGGAAAAATGGCCCATCGTAATCACAATGGGACATTCATGGTCTTCAAAGTCTTTAAATCAGAACTTCTTCCCTGGTACATGATCATCTATCAAAGTGCCTGGGCCTTTTATAAAGGCATTCTTCCCCTCTTTTTCGCTCTGTTGACAGTGATTCTGGTGTTCCTTCTGGCCCTGCTTTATTTCCTGCGCGAGAACCGTAAAAAGTTCTTACATCCTGTTCAGGAACTCCTGAGTTGGCTTAAACGAGACACTCTCATCATTGGATCGAATAAAAGTATTTCCGGCCATTACGTTGAATCAGATGTGCTTGAAGTTAACGAACTTATTCAAAGTATTAACATTCTTTTTGAAGTCGTGAATGAGAACTTCCAGAATTACCGCCAGGAGCTGGAAAAAAACACAAAGATCAAAGAAGAGCTGGAAGTCCTGGTTCAAAAAAGATCTGAACAATTGATTGAGCGTGAAAAGCTTGCGGCCCTGGGCTTTATGTCGGCCGGACTTGCCCATGAGATCAAAAACCCGCTCAACTTAATCTGTAATGCTGCCGAAATCATTGTCATGCAACTCAATAAAATCGCACAAGCTGAGCTTCACATGGACGAACAGTCTGCGCGTGCCATTTCACGTCTGAGCGAAAGCAATCAGATCATACTGAACAACGGTCAGCGGGTGGACAACATTATCAAGACACTCCTACTTCAGGTGAGAAGTTCCAAAGAAGGTCATCAGCATCTGGTGGACATGAGTGAATTGGTAAAAACCAACTTGGACTTCGTTCTGGCCAACTATCGCCCTAAGATGAACAACAGAATCAAGGTAGAGCTTGATAAGCCAGACAACAAAATCATCGTCCGCGGAAACCCAGTGGACCTAGGACGCGTTTTTATCAATATCCTGGATAACAGCTGCTATGCCATGATCAAAAAAATCAATGCGGACTCGCATTTCATGGCCCACTTAAAAATCTCCCTGAATCCAATGGATGGGGGGCTTGAAATTCGGATCTATGATAATGGTACTGGCATTCCAAAGGTCCATTTAAGTCAAGTCTTCACTCCCTTTTACACTACTAAACCACCTGGCGAAGGAACTGGTTTAGGTTTAAACTTTGCCTATGAGATTGTTAAACAGCATGGCGGAACTTTGGAAGTTCAGTCAACTGAGGGCGAGTACACGGAAATCATCATGTTCATCCCTTTTCGAGGCAAACTATGAAACGCATTTTAGTATTAGATGATGAACAAGATGTAGATTTTATCTTCAAAGTGATGCTCGAAGATGAGATCGCTGAGGGCAAGCTTCAAATTGATTTTTTCAGTAATCCTCAAGAGTGTCTGGATGACCTGGCAAAAAGACCTAATGATGTTTATGACTACATTTTGAGTGACATCAACATGCCTCAGATAAATGGTGTGCAGTTTGCTCGTATTCTCAGAAATCGTGGCTATAAAGGACGTATAGCCTTTATCAGTGCTTATTTGATGGATGATTACGAGGACGATATGAAGATCCTCAATATTGAGCACTTCTTTTCAAAGCCCCTTAACTTTAATGAGATCAAAGAAGTTCTTCAAATCTGACGATGGATCACATGATACTTTCGATTCTGCGGGTCCTTCTCAGACTTAAATAGAGATATGTTCTCTACTCGTAGTGGAATGGGTGCTAAAGGATGAATTCTTAGCCCTTCTGCTAATTCATCATATTCATACCTCTGCCAGCGCTTCACCGTTATGTGAGGAATAAAACTTTTTGCATTTGGATCGACCCACTCTGGAAATACTTTTAAGACTTGTTGTTGAAGCCTAAGAAGTTCTTCTGAGGGAAGAATGCTTAGATACATCACACGTCGGTTAAAAAATTGAACCGGCCCAATTTCGATAGTAAAGGGATCGAAAGTGATTTCCTTCATCCTTTCTATGATGATCTTTACATTCTCATCTGCGGTCTCTCCTATAAAGAGCAAGGTCAGATGAAAATCATACGGATTTTCCCATCCCTTCTTTCCCTGAGGAAGTTTCGCGATATAAGCTTCCAGATGAGCTTTAATGGATTCTGTAAGTTCCAGTCCGAGGAAAAGTCTCATAGCTCTACTTGAAAATACTCTTGGGGACAATTCATCACAATCCCCTGGGCCGGTTTTTGGTAGAAGTTTGATATCACTAGATTTCCGCCCATTTTGGCCGCTCGATTTCGAAGGGCCGCGTGGATCTCGTTCTCCTGCTGAGAATAAGAAGGAGGAAAAATGGAGGTCTTAGCGTCGGCAAAACCTATGTATTCACAATGATGCTTGGCCTCGAGAAAATCGGCCTTCTCCTGCCAATCCACCGCCCCTTTCGAAGACTCAACAAAATGAACCTTCTTCCCAGGTTTGGTCACATCTGCGCAGGCCACAAAGAACAAACAAATGATTGAAAATATGGCGACTCTCATAGTTCCAGATACTAAGCGCATTTCCTTAGTCGGTCAGCCTGCCCCTGGCCATCCTTGAACAGGTATTTTTAACCTCAGCTTAACAGAAGAGTTAGAAATTTATGCTATAACGCCTGCATAAAATCCTTAACCCAACAGAGGTACACAATGAAAACTCTCCTTGCTTCAATGTTAGTGGCATTCTCTTTCTCGGCCATGGCCGCTTGTAATCCAGAGGCCCAATTCATTGGAGAAGTCACTAAACTCAAAGTTTATGAATCACACTTCACTTTCCAAGTTCGTGTCACAAGACACTTCTCTCCAAGCATAGTTTGCCCGATGTACGGTGAGGATGTTGAGAGCGCCGTCCTTGCTTACCCTGGAAAACCAAGTATCAAGAACGGCGATGAAATTTCAGGCGTGATGGTTTACGACGTTGCTACTGACTCGTACAAGATCGACTAGATTTCAGGCAAGTACTGAGCGCCGCATTTTTCTTTAATGACGGCGTAGGCATCTTCGTCGTTTACGAATTTAAATTTCGGATGACCATCCTGGGTCCAAAAAGTTGGGCCCGGGATTTTACAAGCTGGAAGCCCCTTCTTAATCACACTCACAGTTTTAGCAAGACGAGGATCTGCGCCCTTCGCATCTGATCTCAGCATAATGCCTTTCCCGGTATAATCAATTTGAGCGAATTTTCTTTGGGCACGATCAGGGTTTAGATCCACCGGTTGCTCAGTCATGACTCCACCAATGAGGGTCTTGTATTTTTTAAAGACCACCATCTCCTCACCTGTGTTCAAAGTGACGATAAGGTTTTGGTCCTGCTCTTCAACATGCATCTGTCCGATACGAGGCAAGAACACCAACATGGTCTCGAAATAATCTGAAGTTCTGCCCGAGCCAACATAATCGGTCATCCAAAGATAAGTGTCACGTTTAGCGCCATCATCACTTACAAAAAAGAAGTCACGAGTTGGATATTCAAAGGAATCATTGGGCTCAGTTGGGACAATGTCATTGGGCCCAAAGTTTGTGAAACTAAAACCACGCTTAAATAAGACTTCATTATCATCGGCACCATACTCAGTCCTGAAGATCTTTGAAACATCATTACGAGCAGTGATGTAGTTGTAGCGATCAATTCGGGCCACATCACGTTCGAAAGGAACGATGGTAGCGGCGAAGGCCGTAGTTGAAATGATAGAAGCAAGAATAATTGATTTAAGCATAAAAACCTCTCAGATCTTCAGGCTAACATGCTCTGATTTTTGAGCAACAACTTCCACTATGACAAAATCTTTCACTGACGCTGCAAACATTGCTACAAACAGTGATTACGCTAAGATGATGAGATGAATCAGACGCAGTTATCAGCAGGAATCGTACCTATAAGAAAGAAAAAGTCAGAATGGGAGTTCCTGATCCTGCGTGCTTTTAGTTACTGGGACTTTCCAAAGGGAACAGTTGAGGCGGAAGAAAATGCCCAGGTCGCGGCGGTGAGAGAACTTGAGGAAGAAACTGGGATATCTCGAGTGGATTTTAAATGGGGCAACAAGTTTATTGAGACTGAGCCCTATGGAAAAGGAAAAGTCGCTCGATATTACGTGGCCCTGGTAAAAGAAGATTTTGAAATACAATTCCTGCCAAATCCCGTGACGGGAATAATTGAACATCATGAATACCGTTGGCTTTCTTATGAAGAAGCGAGACCGCTGTTAGTACCGAGGGTTCAACGGGTCTTAGATTGGGCACAAAAGCTCATCACTCATTGACCTCATCATCTTCTTGCTCAATCAGATTTCCTAAGGCAAAAAAGCCGTTAAAAACCAACTCATCTGCCTCTTCAGGAAGATTGCATCCATCAAGATAATCATCGTTACCTAGATTATGATTCAAACTGGATCCATCATGATAGTCATGTAGACCTTTTCTAAAATTCATATGAGCAATTTTTAATTTAGGCTGCTTACCCTCTATAGTTGGTTTTGGGTCCATAAATCCTCCATACTCATTGTGCATCACGGATGCCATCGCTAATTAATGGAATTTATGTCAGACTAAATTCTCTTCGCGGTAACTTCGCCTCAAAGGAAATAATGAAACGTTTTAGTGCCAAAGACTTTAAAGAAATGCCTTGGAAGAATGGTGGAGGAATCACTACTGAACTCTTTCGTATACCCGATGGAGATGGTGGTTTTTTACTTCGCATTTCACGCGCACGGGTAGAAAAAGATGGCCCCTTTTCTTTTTTCCCAGACGTAGATCGGAAACTTCTGATTCTCGAAGGAGAAGGTTGCCGTTTAATTTTTCCTTATAAGGAAGAAGTTCTTCAGAAAGGACGTGTTCTTGAGTTTAAGGGTGAAGATTCGATTGATTGCAAACTTTTAAAAGGACCCTTCGTTGATTTTAATATCATGATCGCGAGAAAGTATGGAGAAGCGAAAGCGACTATTTCTTCCTCTGACTTTCAAAATGCGCAGTATATCTATCATCCTCGTACAGAGACCTTGTTCCAATTTGAAAACGAAGAGGTACGAGTGGATTTTCCAGGAGAAGAACACATAATAATCAAAATCCAGGAAAAATAAAAAGGCCGGGAAAAATCCCGGCCTAAGTGCTATTTTACTGAATAGTAAATATAAGGTTCTCTTACTTTAAGCTTATCACTCTCTTTCTTCTTCAACTCGTCAAACACTTTACCTCTCACACTAAAAAGACCAAATTTAATGTCTGAGATTTGAAGTGTTAATAGACCCGAAGTGGCATCATAGCTCACATTTCCATTGGCCTTTACCTTCCCTGAAATTTGCGCCTTCACTTCTGCGGCCAGATCGAACTTACCATTCGTCGAATTCAGAGTGACAGAATTCACACCAAGATTGGCCTTTTCATTTGTAAGCGCTGATGAAAGAGCTTCCATGACGCCTTCTTCAGCTTGAGAAGTAAATTTAGAAGTTTTAAACGTCATTTTCTGAATACAACCTGAAATAAGTTGATCCATCACTTCCTTATGTGCAGACTGACGATCACAGCTCAGTGATAAGTTATCGAGTTTCATGCTGTCGTCTTTTGAGTTAAAAATCCCTTGAACCAGGGAGAGACTCGCGCGATTTGAAAAATCCAAATTAAAATCTCTCACCACCATGGTCTCTGCTTCTGTCATAAAACCCGGAGCATCTTTAAGGGTGAACTCTGCAGTTTCAGCGCCTGTAACGCTAAGATGAAAATCCTTATCAACTTTATCAACGCTCACTTGCACACCGACCAGACGAGAAAAAGAGGCCGCTGATCCTTCACCATGAGGATCCGTATATGTGAAATTGAAATTCTTAACTGAGACTTGAAGATCGTTTGCTAGAGCAAAACCCGAAACGAAAAGAAAACTAAAGGCCAGCTTCTTCATAAAAAATCCTTTTGAGAATATTCAATGAATGGCTTGTCGGGCAGGCACAGGCAGCATTTACAAAAATGGGCAATGCCCACTTATTAAGGAAAAAAGCTCCTGCATTTGATCTTTCCGCTCGGAATTCCTCTTAGGTACGTCTCTAGGAAGAAAGCTCAACCTTATGGAAGTTCATGACCGACAAATCGACTGCGACTTTTTTTCCAGTCTCGGTCAGCATACAAATTCGAGAGAGAATGAAAGGACTTTAAGTTTAGGGAATGGTGCCCCTAAAATTAAGGAGTTCACTTCAAATTAAGCACTCAGGAGTTACTCATGAATCACTTTGTGAAGAGCATCGGCTTGTCGCTTGTTCTTTCTGCTTCAGCTTTTGCGGCCGGAAAAAAAGAAGACTACAAGAATTACTACGTACCTAGTTTAAAGGAAGCTTCTTTTGATGATGCCGAGTTCATCAAGGAAAAGAAAGAATGGACCAAGGCGAATCGTAAAATTGCCAGCCAATCTTCTTTTTCTAATAGTGACATGAGTGAAGATCTTCAAAAGCTTCGTGAAGAGTGGCTACAAGTAAAAACAGGTGATCAGATGGAGGCCCTCTTAAAGGCGTCTCAAACAAAATATGATACTTACTCAGAAGACACTCGTTACTTCCTGGCACAGATGCAACTGGCACTTCCACTTCGTGGAATCGTTTGGCGTCTTCGTCCTCTTTTTGAAGAAGGAAAAGGTTTCTTTGGTAACAAATCAACTCACGTGACGGCAGTTCAAGCAGTACGTACAGTGATTTCCGGCCTTAAAACTTTTCTTCCAACAAAACAAACAGACGCTAGCATCCAGTTTTTTACTGAGCCATCAGTTGAAATGACAAAGTCTCAGCAGTTTCATTCTATCGCCCAAGTTCAGAACTTTCTCATGACAACAGTCATACCGGCGATCACTGAAGCTTCTAACCGTATTACGGCCCTTTCAAAAGATGGTAATCACAAAGCATTTATCTGGGACAATAAGATGGCATTTGGCACCGGCACTTTTGACGACGAGATTCATCGCTTCGTAGGTCACGGTCCAGCAGAGATTAACTTCACAATTGCTTCTCTTGCTCGTGCTCAACATAACATTCTTGTGTACTGTGCTTATAACCAAGACCAAGCAATTACTCTTGCTGGTCAAATGGGCTCACACTTCGGAATTGATTCAAGTATCTTCGCTTCTAAGAAAGAAGATCTGGGAATGACAGACCAAGAACGTAATGCCCTTGTTCGTCGTGCTACCGCAAAGAAGTTTCTTGAACTAAGAAACTATGATGGTTCACAATACGGAAGTAAATTAATGAAGCAGGCCTACATCGCTCTTAAGAATTCAGTGGTGTATTTCGAGCGTTCTCATTCTTATCTCCAAGGCCGCGAGGCAGCTCCATCCATGTCTCTGAATCCAATTCTCTTCCAAGAAGATGGTCCAATGAATCTGGACAAAGGAATTAAGAACATGAGAGCAGTAGTTTCAGGTATTGCTGAAGTGAGAGACCCAGTTTCAGGTGAAACGGTGACAATCAACGTTCCAGCTTTCTATAACAATCCTCCTGCTTCGCTTGCAGTTCTTATGCCCACAGACTTTGAAGGCGGTGATGTTCAAAAAACAATTAAGAACAAGAAAGGTGAAAACCTGATCGTGAGAAATTACACTCGTGGTCGTTCAATTGCTTGGGACAATAACACTTGGAAGCAGTATGTACCAAGCGCTGAAGGCCAAAAACCTGGGTATATGGCGGACGCTCGTCGTATTATCCAGTATAGCCCTGGAACATCAGCAGTATTTGGTCTACCAGACATGTTCGTTCACTAAAAAATGCTCAAAGGGAGGCCAGAGTGCCTCCCTTTTTTTATGTTCATCTCAAGAAGTGGATCGAATTCGTCGATAAATAAGCAAATTTGCCGGAGTAGTAGTACGTCCCTTCGTACACTAAAATTGTTGTATGGCCTACTTTGAAAAGATCAAAAAATTTGGTGTGAATGGTTTCGTTCCCGAGGGCTGGTATTGGCTCATGCGCTCGGATGAAGTGAAACGCGGCAAGGCCTATCCTGCAAAATTCTTAACGATTGATCTCGTTCTCTATCGCGGCGAAGATGATCAAGTTCGCGCTTTCGATGCTCATTGCCCTCACATGGGTGCTCACCTTTGTGACGGATTTGTAGAGGGAAATTCCATTCGCTGCCCTTTCCATTTCTGGAAGTATGATGAGCTTGGAAAATGTTCTGAAATTCCTGCGCAAAAAGAAATTGGAAATATGCCGGGCCTTAAATCCCATAAGGTTCGAGAGGCCTATGGCCTTATCTGGCTTTGGACCGGGCACAAAGAAGACACAGAACAAGTTCCGGTGGTACCGGAGCTCGTAGGCATTCCCCTTGATTCAAAACTAGGTTCTAACTTTGTGAAGAACTGTCACCCAAACGTGGTGATGATTAACGCCATCGACATTCAGCATTTCCGTTCAGTTCACCAGCTGATTGTGGACCTGGATATGAAGGTCACTCCCCTAACAGACCGCTGCATTCAATTCTCAAATATCACACCGATGCCTGAGAAGAACGCCATCCTCCGTTTTGCTAAGAAGTTTTATAAATCAGCACTGACTTATGAAATGACATACTGGTGGGGCCACACGGGTTCCGTGATGGTGGGCCCTGACTTCCTACACTTCTACATTATCTTTGCTCTTCGTCCGACCTTGGACGGGAAGACCGAAGGACAAACGATTCTTGTGACCAAGAAACGCAAAGGCCTCATGGGTCTTCTTGTGAATCCAATTCTCTTGTTTGCGACTAAGCTTGTTGGTGATTATTTTGCGAAAGGCGACACCATCATCTTCACACGAATCAAATTCAAGTACCAGACCCCTATCAGGGCCGATAAGGCGATTATTGATTTTGTAGAACACTATGAGCGCCAAAATGAGGCCTCTAAGTATTCTCCTCTTCAATCGGTCCCTAAAAAAGAGACTGTTAACAGTTAATTATTCGGGATTCTGATAACTTAGACCGTTCATTTTTGACTGGAAACGACCGAAAAGAGATTGAAATTACTCAATATTTACAGGGATTTCTTATGAACAGAAATTTGAGTCAACGTCACAATATCTGCCTTGCTGATGACCAGAAAACCATGAAGCGAATTGAAATCGCTTTGAAACGCAGTAAGGAACTTGATCAAACTCTGATGATGGATCAGGCCTCAAAAGACTTCGAGTACGAGACCTGCAAAAATGAGATGTGGAACCCTGAACGCTTCTCACTTCTTTATAAAACCTGGATTTGGGAACAAGCAACTCCAGATCAAAAAGTAAAACTTAACCAACTTTTCTGGATCGCCTATTACTCACAGATTATTTCTGCTGAGATCGCAACTATCTTCTTTAACCAAACCAGTGCTGCCGCTCTTTACGGAATGGAAGATTTTCGCGTGGTGTGTGACACCTTAGATTTGGAATCAGCACAAGAGCGTGCACATATTCACGCTTTTAAAACTGTCAGTGAGAAATTCGAACAGGAAGTTTTTGGTGAGAGAATTTTCTCTTACCCAATGCGTACACCGTTTGAGAAGACCATGCTTTTTTCTGATCTAGGTGACTTCAAACAATGGATAAGAAAATGGCAGCTCCAGGCCTTTACGGCGATTTCGGCCAATTCTGCATTCGTAGGATGTCAGTACTTTACTGTCAGAGGTCTTAGAACTCTGAACGGTAAAATTGTTCAGCACCAGCTTTCTCGTTATTATACAGAACATCAGGACAAGGACAATGCGCCTATTCCTTCGAAGATCAGTTACTATCACTTCATTGATGAATCGTTTCACTTCAACACATCAACTGTGGTGTCTCATGATGTGATTAACTCTCTTCCTAAACCATCAAAAATCGAAAGCATCATTGGAAATATGGCCCTTCATGGTTGTCAGAAGGACCACTATAACTTCTCAACGGCGATTAATGGTATCTTCTGGTATGATCCGGCCCTTTACCAGACAGTTTATAAACTGATGCGCTCAAAAGTTTTCAACATGAATCATCAGGACGCCCTAGAAGCGATTCGAAAATCGTTCTGTGAAGAGAGTGAAGGCATGCTCGCAAGTTACAAAACTCACCGAGAATCAGTTGATAGCTACAAGGCCTATCTTCAGGATTTCCACTACATTAATAAAGAAAACAAAGAACTGACTCTTATGGCGAGCAATAATCTTGAGAAACATCTTAAGACCAATCGCAGGGCCTTTGAGAGCTTCAAAAAGAAGGCCGCTTAATGAGTTGTCGAATTGAGTTTGTTGATTCAGATAAATCTCCCATGGATTTAAAAGAAGGTGAATGCCTTTCTGAGAGACTGACAATTCATAATTCTCCTATTCTTTTTGGTTGTCGAATTGGTATCTGTGGAACTTGTGCCATCGAAGTTGTGGATCAAGATAAACCACTTCATGAGCGTACTCATGACGAAAAAGAATTCCTGGGGGCCATGGCACCGGGAAGAGACAATGTTCGTCTCGCCTGTCAGATTCATATCAATACCAATATCAAAGTTAAAAAGACCGATATCTGATGAAACGTGAAGACTTCTGGTACATCGTTGCTGAAAGCCAAGAACTGGAAAAGAACCAGGTCATTTCTCGTTCTCTTCTAGGTGAGTGGCTCGCTATTTTCCGCAATGACACTGGAAAAATCTCTGCTCTTCAAGACAAGTGTTTACATCGAACCGCTCAAATCTCACGAGGAAAAGTCGTCGAAGGAAAACTTCAGTGTCCGTACCACGGCTGGACCTACGACACAGACGGGAAAGTGGTGCATATTCCTTCCATGGGTCCTCAGTTTAAACAAGGAACAAAATGTTCTAAAAGTTACGAGGTGCTTGAGCAGGAAGGCTACATCTACGTTCGACTTTCGTCTGAGAATTCGGATGTAAAACCATTCCCTATGCCTTGTCACAACAAACCAGGCTACACAACCATTCGCTTACAGCATGTTTTTAAGAACAACGTTACCAACTGTGCAGAGAACTTTGTCGACATTCCCCACACGACCTTTGTTCATCCTAAAATTTTTCGTGATGCTAAACACGAAAAATTCGGTGCCCTCATCGAACGGGCCAATGGCAGCGTGAAAGTGACCTATAAAAATGAGAAGAAAAACTTTGGTTGGTTCTCTTGGTTCTTAAACCCTAAGGGTGATGAGATCGGTCACACCGATGAGTTCTTCGCTCCTAATATCACGACCGTGAACTATTACTTCGGTGGAAAGAACCACTTCATCATTACTTCACAGTCAGTGCCAGTGAATGAAGAAGAAACGTTGGTCTATACTGACTTAACTTATAATTACGGAATCTGGACTTGGTTAAGCCGCCCTTTAGTCAGGTGGCAGGCAAAAGTGATTATCGGCCAGGACGTTGAGATCCTCGATAATCAAATGAAGACCATCAAAAAGTATGGGGCCCATTTTCAAAATTCTCCGGCCGATTTAATTCATACTTGGATTGAATCTATTCAAGCAGAGATTCAAGAAGGACGAGATCCCAAACTGCTCCCTCGAAAAGAAGCGGAGATTGAATTCTGGGTATGAACCTCGTTATTCTTTTTTTCACCTTCTCGGCCCTCACGATCATCGGTCTTCTGAACGAAGAAACAAGAAATGCCACTTTCTCTCGCACGAAAGAAGAATGGACCGCGGACATGGCGGGCCTTTTCATCCAAGGTGTCATTGTCCCGGCGGTTCCTTTCCTAACGGTGCCCTTTCTCTACGAATTCTTTCCTGCCTTCGCTGGAAAAATAGATCTTAGTGGCTTTGTTCAATTCATACTTAGTTTCGTATTGGTTGATTACCTCTACTACTGGAACCATCGCATTTTTCACCGTCGTCATTATTGGTTTATTCACCGAATGCACCATAGCTCTCGACACCTGGATGTGTTTGCCACTTCCAGAAATAGCATGATCACTTCTTTTCTCTTTGTTTACATTTGGTCTGAAATTATCGGTATGTATCTTCTGAAGGACAGCACCTTCTTTATGCTAGGTCTAGGTCTGACCTTCGCCCTTGATCTCTGGCGCCACAGCGGTGTGAAACAGCCTCATGCTCTCCATTCAGCTCTTAGCTGGGCCTTCATCATGCCCGAGCAACATGTTCTTCATCATTCACTTGTAGGAAGAAACAGAAACTATGGGGCGAATTTCTGCTGGTGGGACAAACTCCACGGAACGTTTTCTCCTAATGAAGTAAAGAATAAAGAACTCGAAAGAATCACCAATAGAAATGTTTGGCAGGAACTCTTCACTCCCTGGAAGGTGAATAAATGACCTTAGGCGGACGATTAGTTTCATTGTTCCCTCTTTTTTATCTCATCTGTGTTTTTGGATGGGTGGGGAAAATGTTTGCCGATTTCGAAACGTTTGACCCCTTGGTTCTCATTTTCATTGTCTATCTCATGCCACTACTGATTCATCGAGTTCACTTTTTCTTTTTCCCGTTTACCGATGGCTACTGGATCCTTTCTGAAAAGAAATATAATCCATGGTGGGCCTCGCATATGTTTCAGTATCCCTTCATTGCTTGTCCGTGGATTGAAAGCCTTCTGCACTTCGTACCTGGATTGTATTCCGCCTGGCTTCGCGCTTGGGGAAGTAAAATCGGAAAAGAGGTCTTCTGGACTCCAAGGGTAGAAATTGTTGATCGCGGGCTGGTAGAAATTGGTGACTACTCGGTCTTTGGACATATCTCGGCCATGTGCTCCCATATGGTGGCCGACATCGACGGAAAACCAGCGCTGGTGATTAAGACCATCAAGATTGGAGAAAAGTCCTTTATTGGTGCTGATTCACAAATTGGTCCCGGCGCCATTGTCCCTCCTCGCACTAAGCTTAAACCGAAGTCCAGAATCTACTGGCGTGGCGAATGGCCGTGAACATTCCTTTTCAGTTGGTCAAAGTCTCTCTCGCACTACTTGCGACCATCAAACGCAAAGAATTTATCGACGCATGTAAAAATCCGGCCCATGCACAAGCACGTCTGAAAGAGAAACTCGGACCACTTCCCGATAGACCGACCACCTATCAGAATTATGAGAACCTCAGAACTCCTGATGTGCTTTTTTACGAGACGACTTCGGGTTCTACTGGCATTAAAAAGAAAATTCCTTATACCAAGACCCTCTTAAAATCTTTTGAGAACATGTTTCTTTTATGGGCCCATGATTTAGTTTTTTACTCAGCTCTGGGTCTTAAATCCGGAAAGTTCTTTATGAGTGTCTCGCCTCAAATTGGTGAGACTGTTAAAGATGATCGCCAATACCTTTCCCCCATGGTGAATTTGCTTTTAAACCCTTTCCTCGCCTCCAATCCTAATGAACATAAGGCCCGCACTTCGGAAGAATTTCTAATGAAGATTTCGCAAGATCTTCTCAAAGCAAAGGACCTGGAAATCATTTCGATCTGGAGTCCTACTTACTTTTTGAGTGTCTTGGATTTTATGGAGACCCATGGGTTAGTGACCAATCCTGACTGGGAGGAAATCTGGCCCGAGCTTAAACTCATTTCTTGTTGGACCAGCTCTCAAGCTGAACTTTCTGCCAAAGCACTTCAGAAGAAATTTCCCCATGTAAAAATTCAAGGAAAAGGCCTTCTATTAACCGAAGCGCCTATTACTGTTCCTTGGACCGAGGCCCATGGCGATCTTCCACTACTCATGGAAACTTATCTCGAGTTCTTGGATGATAAAGGCAAGATTCATCCTCTGCATGAGATCAAACGAAATCACAAATACATTGTTCTTACCAGTACGACTAATGGTTTTCTTCGCTACAACACCTTGGACGAAGTTGAAGTCACTGGTTTCTACTTCCAAACACCTGTGCTGAAATTCTTAGGCAGAACTGGTGGACATTCAGATCTCGCAGGAGAAAAACTCTCTGATTCAATTCTGCGGGAGCTTTTTCCCTTTCCGCTCCTTCTCGTTCCTAATCAGGAAGAGGCCCTTCCCTATTATGAGGCCTATACTGAAGAATCACATGAGATAGAAAAAGGACTTCGTGAGAATTATCATTACAATCTTGCCCGCGAGTTGAATCAACTCCGTGAAGTGAAGATCATCAAAGTCCCAAATCTACGTCAAAAGTATCTGGAGTTTTATCAGTCACTAGGAATGCAGTTAGGTGACATCAAAGAAAGAATGCTGATTAACGATTCGGTGCAAGCTCAAAAATTCCGGGAATGGATTGCGAAAGGGCGCTAGTCATTTCTTCCAATGACATCGGTGTAAGATACCCCTTGGCCTTGACCCTTTCTAAAACTTCATCTGGTAAACTCTTCGCAATCAGTTGTCCTAAGAGTTCCATTTTCCCACTGGTCACCACTACCGCATTGGTCTCTATTAGAAATTGTTTTAATTGCTCAACACTTGGATTTTCAAACTGACGGAAGACCTCTTCACAAATGCTATAAGGACCGACCTTCACCATAAAAGAGATGCGTTCAAAGTATCCCATGAACTCATCGACTTCCTTATCACTCATACCATTCTTATGATTCGTAAATAGAATCACACCGGCCGAATGGTGACGGATTTCATCTTTCACAATGTTCTTAAAAGTTTTGGCAACGTTCTCGTCTTTGGCGGTTTTTGCCAAGGTCTTATAGTAATTAAGTCCCCAACCTTCGAGGAGAATTTGAATCAAAAGTAAGTGAGAAGTTCTTTGCGCTTCTTGAATGATTTCACCAATAAGAAGCGAGAATGAAGGAATGCTTTCAAGTGAGGTGCTGAAGTTCGCAAGAGACTCCACCATTCGTAAATGCTTTGCCTCTTCCTCGCCCACAAAACAATAAAACTCGCGCTCTTCTTTATTTTTGGCAGCCAGATTCATTTTTCCAGCGTAGGCCATGCCAGCGCACTCAATGAAGTACGCCTCTTGGAGAATCTTTTGACTAAGAGATACTAGAATAGAATTACGGGCCTCAGCTGAAAGCGATTTCCAGGTCTCAGATTTTTTTACATGAAAAAAATCTTCGTCCCAAATTGGAACATTCTCTTTCCCCATAGGATTCTTTGTCTCCCCATGGACCTTTGCCGTAAGCTCCAGGAGATTTAAAAACTCCTTTTGCTCTTTAGGCAAGTTTGAAAGAAAGAGATGAGGAAACTTCAAGCAATCTTCCCAGTGAATAGTTTTTTAAAAGCCACATCCATGATGCCGTAATAAAGCCCGGTCGGAAGAAATCTTCTTAGAACGTAGCTCATGCCACCGTCCTTACCGAACACCTTTCTCATCGGCAGTTTCGAGCGTTTAGATAGCTTTAAAATACCTTCAGATACCTCTGTCGGTTCCTGAGGCTTACGGGCCGAGATCTTGGCGTGAATCTTCTTATAGTTTTCGAATTGTTGGCGGTAAACACTCGCTGGATTCTTCATACTCCAAGCGAGATTAGGACCGAAATTGGTACGGTATCCACCCGGCTCGATGAGACAGACCTGCACACCATGGGGAGCAAGTTCCCCACGAAGTGATTCAGTCAGACCTTCCACCGCAAACTTACTGGCACAGTAAAGACTTGTTAGCGGAAATCCCATGAAACCGAACACAGAAGAGAAGTTAAAAATCTTCCCACGAGACAATCTCAAAAGAGGAAGAAACGCTTGGGTCACATTCACAGTTCCAAAGAAATTCACTTCCATTTGGTAACGGATTTCTTCTTCTTGAAGGTCCTCAAGAGCACCAAAAAGCCCATAACCAGCATTATTGATGAGAATATCAATTGAGCCAAACTGTGTTTCAACTTCTTTCACAGCGGCGGCAACTTCGGATTTATTTGTCACGTCCATCGAAATCTCCGTCAGACGCGCATTGGGTTTTCTTTCTGATTCAAAAATTTCTTTTCTTGAAGTGAGATTTCTTCCGGTTGCAATGACATGATCTCCATTACGAAGAAACGCATGCACGAGGAGCTTGCCAAAACCAGAAGTGGCACCTGTAATTAATACTTTTCTCATTTTTTTCTCACTTGAAATGCTTTCTTTAAAGCGTATTTAAATGGCATCCAGACTGTCATCTTGGCAATGCAAGTCAGCTCATGTCCGTCCTGCCACTTAGGGTTCTGTTGTTGGAAAAAGGCGATCCGCGGCTCTTTCAAAAGCTCCGGAGTAATATCGGCCACATGCTCTCGTAAAGCACATGAGCGACCATCATAAGCAATAATGCCAGTATCAGGATGATAGTGCTCACCGAATTTTTTTGCATAAAACTCATTCATAAGAGCTTTATATTCGGGTGGTATCGCCTGATCATAGCGCGGATAATGATAAGCGAAGTTATTGGCCATCAAAAGATAAGTTTTGTAGCCCTTAGAAATTAAGAACCAATAGACCGCGGTTCCCGGTCGCTTCATTTTTAATTTCCACAGATACTTTAAGAACTCAATACCAAGAGCTGGCGATCCCCAATATTCTTTGTTGGTAACAGTGTCTCCACTGTAAACACCAAGAACGTTCTTACCGGCCTTCTTAAGTGGAACTCGTAAAAGAGTCGAAAAGCCCTGAATCGAACGATCCTGCTTGTCACGAAGAATGATGACATGGTTCTTCTCATAGAGATCATGTTCAAAAGTCACGAGAGTATGATTCTGATAGTACTCAGAAAAAAGTTGATACATCCTTTCGATGTCTGAACGCTTTAATTTTTTCACTCGTACCGTAGAAGCTATTAGCTGTTTTCTCATGGAAGCTTCCAAGGTGAAGATTTTAATTTATTTACGTACTGGATATACTGGGCCACCGGTCGATCAATTGAGAGGAGTGTTCCTGGGTAAAAGCGCATGTTCTCATACACTTCTCCGTCTTCGCCTTGAAGAGAATTAAAACCCATCTTGGTCATCATAATAAGGGCGCGTTCGATGAGTCTACCGAATGGTCCTGACCGTTTCTTCGTCACAAAAATCGGTTGAACCAATATTCTCCCCTTCGCAATCGGACGATAAGCAAAAATCATATGAAGCGTGGGCCACTTCTTTCCAAAGAAATAAACGTCCTTCATGAGAGTCAGAAAACCGTTATTTCCGTGATCGTATCTCATGGAGTATGAGTATTCTGGGCCCAAAAAGAACTTCGAAATTTTTTCAAAGAGATTCCCCTCACCGATTTTTCCGGTCAGAGTAATGTCCATCAGGTTCCCTGCTTCGGGTTCAGCGATGTCCACCTTCATCTCGATATCTAAGCTGTGGACGGTCTTTAAATGTTGAGGATCAATCCCGTTAATCATTGTCACATGATGGTGACAAGTTCTCTCGTAGCTTTGACCAAAATGGATGATAGTATTCTTGTGATCTTCAATTTCGGGAAAATCCACCAGCTGATGTTTTGGATTGGCATCGGGATAGACCCAGATCGAGCCGTATTTTTCAGTAACTGAATAAAAAGGAACTTTCGCTTTGGCAGGAATTTCATTCTGGCAGGGAACCTTAATACAAGTTCCTTCCGTATTAAACTGCCAGTGATGAAAAAAACATCTCACGGAATTCCCGATGACTTTGCCTTTTCCTAAATGAGTTCCCATGTGAGGGCAGTAAGCATCGAGAGCTCCGACCTTTCCGTCTTCACCTCTGAAGATCACTAACTCTTGTCCGCACAGCTGCAATGACCTCACACCGCCAATAGGCAATTCTTTTGAAGGTAAAGCATAGTACCAACCATAGGCGACTTCATTCCAGTTGTTGAAAACGGGAAAGTCTTGGATGGGCTGAGTTGTTTGGTTTTTAACCGCGTACATCCTTAAAATTTTAAGAGTGAACAGGATGGCCGTCGAGATAGGGTGATTTTGTCGTTAGGAGACTAGTTTACTTCAGTATCTTCAATCTTGGCCCAGAAGCTCCTGACATCATTAAGAATAGAACTCGATACCAGTTCCCTCGGCGACGACTGAAACCAGTCCTGAGGAAGAGATTGTGAATAACTTTTTTCTAGAAAGCGGTCATCCATTAAAACAATAATTCCACGGTCACTTTCCGTCCTGATCACTCTCCCCGCTGCTTGGACCGCCTTTGCCATGGCCGGAAAAGTATAGGCATAATCAAAACCCGCCTGATAGGAGGTCTCATAGTAGTCTTTCATGCGTTCACGTTCAAAATCAAAACTCGGAAGTGGTGGGCCAATCACAAAGGCACCAATCACCATATCGCCTGCATAATCAATTCCTTCTGAAAAGACTCCGCCTTGAACTCCGAAAAGAATCGTAGGTCCTGTTTGTGCTTTTAGCTTTTCAAGGACCTCTTCCACGTCACTATTTTTCATATATCGGTTTTGTTTAATGACCGTGAATCCGGCCGGTACTTTGAAAGTTGCGAGTGTCTTCTCCATGAAATCAAAACTCGGAAAGAACGCCAGATAATTTCCAGGACGAAGACTTGTCACTCGTTGAATTGTTTCAGCGACCTTAGGGTAGTTTTGTTGTCTCGCTGAAAATTTGGTGGAGATTTGAGGGATGATCAGGACCTTTCTATTCTCGGCCTTAAACGGAGAAAGAAACTCTTCCAGAATAAGTTTTTCGTCAGCAAGACCTGCTAACTTCGCATAGTAATCAAATGGCTTTAAGGTCGCTGAGAAAGCGACCACATTTTGAAAATTGTTATAACGATCTTTAATCAGTTCCGAAGCATCACAACAGGTGATCTTAATCGAGTGATTCTTTCCATCGTTCTGGCCGGTAATAAAAAATGCCGAATCAGTTGTTCCTACTGTCATGAGGGTGTCCGAAAACTCTCCCCAGTAAAACACCAATCTTAAAACCACGTCTCGAGCCTTAATCTCAACGTCAGACTCAAGGTATTTTGAAAGGAACGCTTTAAGTTCTTCATTCACAGCGATGAATGGATCAATGTCGAGCTTCAATGCTTTTGTTTCCACTGCATCTGGACTCGCCTCTTTAATCGTCATGAGGCACAGATCAATCAGTTCTTCTCCGTCGCGAGCAAACTTCTTAGGAAGATCTTTCATGTCTTCACGCATGTTTTCAATACTGTGACTTGAAAGCACCGGAGAGAACTGTCCCATAGTTCGACTTGGTAGATTGTGGGCCTCATCGATGGCGAGATTAGGTCTGCCTTCTTGAGAGTAACCAGTCGCACTTAAACGCCCAATCGTTCCTTCATGACCAAAAATATAATTGTAGTCACAAATGACAGTATCTGCTTCTTCGATCGCCTCAATCTGAAGTTCAAATGGGCAGACCTCATATTTTTCCGCCATGTTCTTAAACACGCGGGAAGTAAGTTTCTTCTTCTTATGAAGTTCATTACGCAGATCATGAGTATTGAGTTTATCGTAATAGTCTTTAGCAAACTCACAGTAGTCTGGATTACACAAAGGCTCGGCCTTCATGCACATCTTACTTTTTGCCGTGATGGTTAGAGATTTCGCATTACAACCTTTCACTTGAAGCTTTTCAATCGCTTCTTCGGCCACAGACTGTTGGCTATTTTTGGGAGTGATGTAAATCACTCGTTGACCACGCTTCAAAGATTCTTTGAGCGAGGGATACAAAACTCCCATGGTTTTACCTAGACCCGTCGGGGCCTGGATCATCATACGTTTTTGTTTCTCCATTCCCGCTTCAATGAACTGAATAAGTTCCATCTGGCCCTGACGAGGAGTGGGAAACGGGAACGGCATATTTTCTGAAAGTTTAATTCTTCGAGCGAGTCGCTTCTCGGCCTTAATGGCGTTCTCCACCAATTCATCTAACCTTCGATCAAGCCATGATTCATACTCAAAGCGATCGAGATAGGCGCTTACATCTTGACTCTCCTCTCGACGAGAAGACACCAAGTGAAAACTTAAATCTGGTTTCACATCATTCTGGACCCAATAAAAATATCCATAAGTCAGAAGTTGAAGGTAATAAGGATGATCCATGCGTTTATCCCGCAGGGTCTTCCCTAGATCGAAAATATTAAAGCTCGATTTGATTTCTTCAATGTGAGGTTTTTCACCTGGAATGAATCCATCCATGCGTCCAGAAACTTCAAAGCGGTAACCATCTCGATCAAAAAAGTGATTGATACTCACTTCTGATTCGTAATCTGGAATTTCTGCAATTCTTTCGGCCTGAACTTTTTGATGAAGCTCACGTCCTTTCTCCATGCTGGTCTTATAACCTGAAGAAGGTTCAATGCTTCCTCTTAACGGAGACGGCATGGCAAAGTCTTGGAGAGAAAGCTTAATGACTTTCATATTAAGACAAGATTCTCGCCCACTTTAGGCTGAAAATGCTCAATGTTTAATTCATCAATAGCAAAGGCAGAGATGCCCTGGAGTTTTAGATGGCGAATAAGAGCTCCGTCTCGATGTTGAACGTAGACTTTTTTAGCACCGGTTTCTTTGATCGTGAGGTTCAGATCGTTCCAGTCAGCGTGGTCGGACATGACAAAACCTTTATCATAGTTGTTTCGCCATCCACCTTGCATCCATCCCGAAGCAAAGGCCTTACTGTAATTACCTAAATGATGAATCCAGCTCTCCGACAAAATGGAAGGAGGAGCAAGAATCAGTTCGCCTTGCAGGCGTTGATCAAAAATAAGTTCCTTGATTTTATCCATCAAAAGCACAGTATCCGCCAGTTTCCGATTTTCGCGACGATAACATTCGTTCAGGTCGTGAATCGAGTTATGAATTAAAACTGGTTTATGGGCGAACGGATGAAGTTCCGCCAGAATTCTTTGAGCTTTTCCGAGAGAATATCCAAAAAGAATTGAATTAAGTCCCCTCTTTTCATTATTGCTCCACCATTCATGAATCATGCGGCCATGCTCAAGATTTTTCTGCCACACAAACTTCGGCGTGCCGAAAGTGGCCTCCGTAATGAAGGTATCGCATTTAACATTTTCAAAGGGGTCACAGCTTGGATCTGGATCACGTTTATAATCACCCGAAGCGACCCACACTTCACCTTTGTGCTCGACTCGCACTTGAGCAGAACCCAAAATGTGACCGGCAGAATGCATACTGACTTTTACATTATTTAAATAAAAAACTTCTCCATACTCATAGGTTTCAACTTCAATCTTTTGACCAAGTCTGGACTTAAGAAGTCCTTCACCACTTCTGACACAAATATATTTTTTAGAACCACGACGAGCGTGATCACTGTGGGCATGAGTTATGATGGCGAGGTCTACTGCACGATGTGGATCAATATAAAAATCGCCAGCTGCGCAATAGAGACCTTTCTCGGTCCATGTGATGAGAGGAGCGGATTGAAACATGAAAGGATTTTTGCATAACGATGAATGAAACTCAAGAAAGCAAATGCGCTATTTGACTCCCTCCGCATTCACAGCAAAAGAATCCTCGATCATAATCAAATCAACCTTATCAAGGAGTTATCATGCGTATCCACCATTTAAACTGTGCCTCCTTCTGTCCCTATGGCGGTCACTTGATGGATGGTATGACTCCTGGAATAGGTCCTGCTCGTTTAGTTTGTCACACTCTTCTGATTGAAACAGAAAAAGGTCTGGTCTTAATTGACACGGGCCTTGGATTAAATGACGTTCATAAACCGCAAGAAAGAATTACCAGTTTTTTTCATAAACTGGTGCGGCCGCTGCTTAAAGAAGAAGAAACAGCTCACTATCAAATTAAGGCCCTCGGCTTTAAACCAGAGGACGTGAGACACATCATTCTCACTCACCTGGATTTTGATCATGCTGGTGGCATTGATGATTTTCCGAATGCCAAAGTTCACGTCATGAATGCAGAAAAAGAGGCCGCCAAAAATCGAAATACTTTCCTCAGTAAAAATCGTTATTCACCATCACAACTCACGACCATGAAACACTGGAACACCTACTATCCTGAAGGAGAACGTTGGTTTGGATTTCAGGCCGTGCGTGATCTTGAAGATCTTCCGCCTGAAATTTTATTGGTTCCATTGATTGGCCATACTGAAGGTCATGCTGGAGTGGCGATTCACACTGATCAAGGTTGGCTTCTTCACGCTGGTGATGCTTACTTCTACAGAGGAGAAATGGACAGCACTTATCACTGTACTCCAGGACTTCGTGCTTATCAGAAAATGGTCGAGGCCAATCGACCAATGCGTCTTATGAATCAGCAAAGACTTCGTCATCTCGCTGCTACTCACTCACATGATTGCACTATTTTCTGTGCTCACGATGCGATTGAATATCTTTCACTGAAGGAAGGTCTTCAGCGAAATTTGCTCTCCACTGATTATCAACTTCCATTTGATTCAAATGATCTGGCGGGCCTTGGATTAAGCTAGGCATATAAAACTTTAGAATACTTTTAGTGTCTTTTAATCAGAGTTTAGTGTTAGGTAATCCGCAGTCGTGTCAGAGAATCTTTGGTGTTTTTACCCAGATCCTCTTTACGCTATCCATGCCTTAGGAGGTTTTGAAATGGGTAAGAAAATTTATGTCGGTAATCTTCCTTTCAGCACTACAAGCGAATCTCTTTCAGAAGTGTTCGCTCAATTCGGAGCAGTTGATTCTTCAAAGATCATCACTGATCGTGAAACTGGCCGTTCAAAAGGTTTTGGTTTCGTAGAGATGAGTGATGCTTCTGCGGCAGATTCTGCGATTCAAAAACTACACGGTTCGGATCTCGGCGGTCGTGCTTTGACTGTAAACGAAGCTCGTCCAATGGAGAAACGTGAGGGTGCTCGCCCTGCCCGTCCTGCCGGAAATCGCTGGTAATTTTTTCCTTATTTAATCCGTCCGACCCCTTCTTAAACGGGAGGGGTCTCCTATTTTGTGACCAACCCTCTGTTTTCAATGGCATTTTGCTCCGCTTCTCGATTTTGAGAATTTAAGGGGTTTTACGTCCATTCTAAAAACCACCTTTAAATTTCATAACCCTTTAAAATTATGCTATGCTTGGATGAAGAATTAGTGCTAATTAATTCTTATTACTTGTCGCTGTAAGTGTTCTTCGAGCAAAGTCGCTCATGATCCTCTGAAAGCGCGTACCTGGGCCTTAAGGAGGTTTTCACATGGGTAACAAAATTTACGTTGGTAACTTACCATTCTCAGCAACTAGCGACGCTCTGAACGAACTATTCTCAAAGTTCGGCACAGTTGATTCTGCTAAAATCGTTATGGACAGAGATACAGGCCGTTCAAAAGGTTTCGGCTTCGTAGAAATGTCTTCAGGTGACGAAGCTGCAGCTGCAATCGAAAAACTTAACGGTTCAGATATGGGTGGTCGTTCACTAGTTGTTAACGAAGCTCGTCCTATGGAGCCACGTACTGGTGGTTTCGGCGGCGGCCGTGGCGGCGATCGCGGTGGAGACCGTGGTGGACGCGGTGGTTTCGGTGGTGGCCGTGGTGGCGATCGCGGTGGTGACCGTGGTGGAAACCGTTGGTAATCTCTAAACTCTAAAAGTTAGAACCAAATAAGGGCCGGAGAAATCCGGCCCTTTTTATTTCGCACCAACGAGGTGGCCACCGAAGGTGGAAACCGTTGGTAATCTCTAAACTCTAAAAGTTAGAACCAAATAGGGCCCTCGCAAGAGGGCCTTTTTTTTTGCCCACAGAAATGCGCTTAAACCGGCGCCCATGTATAATCCCCTCATGTCACTCAAAGACCACATTCAAGAAAGTCTAAAACTCGCTCCTGCCCCTTCTCCATGGCCCCGAATGATCTTATGTGCTCTGAGTGTTACTCTTCCTCTAATCGCGGGTTACATTCGTCACGATCAAGCTTCTGCCATTTACGGGGCACTCTTTGCGTTCACCATGATTTTGAATGATCACTTTGGTCCTCTAAAAAACCGTGTGCTTCATTTGCTCTCGGTTTTTTTCTTCCTCGCCTGTGCTTTTGCTTTTGGCCTAATGATCTCGGGAAGCCTCCCCTTGGTCATGATCACCCTTTTTGTCATGGCCTTCATATTGGGCAAATCTAAGGGTCTAGGACTCGAACTTGAGCGACTTCTCCTCACTTCCACTTTTCAACTTCTGACTGCGTCCCAAACACCGGGTCTTAGAGAACACTTTCTAAAACCTGTTATCTATGCGTCGGTATCGCTGCTTAACTACATTGTCTGCTTGGTTTTGGTCTTCCTCATCATGAAGCACACCTCTAACTTTCAAAAAAGTAAGCGCCTTGAACTTTTGGAGGCGATCAAAAAGAAGGACACTGTTCGTTATGCGTTTACTCTCGCCACTATTTCCTGCCTGGGACTTTTTCTGGCCCATATCTTTAAATTAGAAAGAGGCCACTGGATGGTAGGTACAATCCTAATTGTGATGATGCCGAATAAAACTTTGAGTTTTCAACGAAGCTTTCAAAGAATTATTGGAACTCTGTTAGGTGGACTAATCGCTTCAGTCATTATTCATTTTACCGACGGCCCCATCTGGACCATCACCTTCTGTGCCATTGCTGCTTTTCTTGCTCCTCTGGGCCTAATTAAAAACTACTGGCTAGGTAACACTTTTATCGCGGCCTTTATTCTTTTATTTCTGGATTTTGGTCATCCAGGCCCCGTGGATTCTGACTTCCAGTATGCCATGGTAAGACTTGTGGACATTGCTCTAGGTTGCCTTGTAGGTGCGCTTGGAACTTTGATCGCTTTCCCTGATTCATTTAATAAGATCTTCAAAAAATAAAATAGATTTGTTTCTTTTCTGGTCTGGTGATTTAATTAATCCATGATCACAGAAAATCTCCTCTCAAATAGAAGCTTCACCTGGTTTGACGTCCATGAACCTCATTCCGACGATTTTGAACGTTTGAATACGGAGTTTAATCTTCCTTATCTTCTAGTGCAGGATACGCTTCGTCCGGAACATCTTCCTAAGTATGAGTTCACGGAAGAGGGTCACTTCTTGATGATGAGAAGTTTTGATAGCGAATGTGGAGCAGAGGCCACGACGGTTCAGGACATGACCCGCAAGATCGCTCTCTATATTACGGATCATCGTCTTCTAACTATTCATCGAGTGGAGCTTCCTTACCTCTCAAAAGTAATTGAGAAGTGCAAGAAAACAGATCAGCCTAAAACCATTCAAGGTCTGGTTCACCAGGTGGTATTAGGAACTATTCGCTCATACGAAGATCCGATTAATAATCTGCAAAATCTTTACGATGATTTCGAAAGTGATGTTCTCTCAAAAAAACTGGGTCTAGATACCACCCGTATTTATCTCTTTCGTCGTCAGCTCTTTGTGATTAAAAGAATTCTAAAACAAACCAACGATGCCCTTTATCACTCCAAAGAGTTTTGGGATGAAAACCAATCCATGCTCCAGGACTTAAAGGAAAACATTGATCAGCTTTACTTTCAGTTGGATGAAATCTCTGACAACTTCGAACACCTTTTTGAACTTCATATTGCTCTGAATGATCAAAGAGCAAACGAAGTAATGAAGGTATTAACAGTTTTCTCAACCATTCTCCTTCCACTCAACTTTTTAGCTTCGTTCTATGGAATGAACTTTACCCAAATTCCGGGCCTTGAATCAAAGCATGCCCTTAATTTGGTCATCACCGCAATGATTCTTATCTGCGTTGGTGGAATATGGTTCTTCCGCTACAAAGGTTGGTTTAAAACTCCTCGCGAATAGTAAGGCGTACTCCAGAATAATTTAGGCCTTGATGCCTTATCATCAACATGAGGAAACGTTGATGAGACTAAAAATATTGTCCTACAACATCCATAAGGGATTCACGACTTGGAACCGGGACTTTGTTTTGGGTCGTATCCGTGCGGCCCTGCGAGAGACCGATGCCGACGTTTTGTTTCTACAGGAAGTCTTAGGCGAACACCGGGGGATGATAAAACACCTCTCCGATTCAGAAACAAGAATTCAATTCGAATACCTCGCCGATTCAGTCTGGACCCATTTTGCTTATGGTAAGAACGCCATCTACGCAGATGGGGATCACGGCAATGCCATTCTTAGTAAATACCCTATCTCAAGCTGGAGTAATCAAACCATTTCAGACGATAGAAGAGAATTAAGAGGTCTCCTAAAGGCCCGGATACAGACTGGACCGGGGCAAGAAATTGTTCTCGCCAATACTCATCTCGATCTGACCCAAAAGGGCCGAGACAATCAGACCCAAGTTCTGATTAATGATCTCAAAGAGGAAAAGGTCCCTTGGGTCCTGGTTGGAGACTTTAATGATTGGAACAAACGGATCTCTCCTGTCATTGAAGAGAAACTTCAAGCGGTGGAAGCCTTTAAGTTTCTGCATGGAAAATATCCACCAACATTTCCATCGTTTCTTCCAATGCTCTCATTGGATCGAGTTTTTATCTATCAAATGAGACCTGTCCTTGCCCAGGCCCTGACAGATGCCACCTGGAAAAGACTTTCTGATCATCTTCCTCTGTATGTTGAAGTTGATCTTGAGGAGGCAGCATGAAAGGAGGAATTCTAAAAGAGGGACATAATTGTTGTCGTATCCGGAAGGTCGATCGCCTGGCGATGCTGGTTGATGGCGATGAATACTATAAGGCATTCTTTAACACCGTTCCCAAGGCAAAACATACAGTCGATATTTTGGGCTGGGAAGTGGATTCGCGAATCAATATCGGTCACATTAATGAAGAGTATCCCGACAATCTTCGGCAGTACTTTAACCAAGTGGTAAAACAAAATAGGAACCTTCATATCAATGTTTTAAGTTGGCGCTCTCCTGCCTATCTCTTATTTGGCAGAGAAAACTTTGCGGCCGCAAAGTGGAAATGGGAAACTGATAAGAACGTCAGCTTCCGACAAGTGGGACATCCTCACATGTACGGTACTCATCATGAAAAGATGGTGATTATAGATGGAAACTGCGCATTCTTGGGTGGAATGGATATCTCGCGAAAACGTTGGGACACTCGTGATCACAAGCTCGATAACCCTCTTCGGAAAGATGAACTAGGAAATCACTATCATCCTATTCATGACGTACAGCTAGTTCTTTCAGGGGAAATGGTAAGAGAACTTAGAACTTACCTTCAGGAGAAGGGACATAAGTATAAAGACCAAGATGAAAGCGAAATCATCTGGCCATCCATAGAGGCACGGGAAATTAGAGACGTTCCTGTCGCTCTTTCTAGGACCAATTCTCTAAAACGTCATAAAGAAATTGAAAAACTCTATTTGGATGCCATTCATGCGGCGAAGGATTTTATCTATATCGAAAACCAGTATTTTTCCTGTGAAAACATCGTAAATGCTCTTTGCTGGAAATTAATGGAAGAAGATGGACCCGATATTATTATCGTACTTCCTTTTTCGTATCGGGGAAGTTTTGAGAAGGCCGTTTACACTAATGAAAGAAACAAGGCACTCAAACGCTTACAACGGGCCGACCGACATCAACGCCTGGGTTTCTTCTATCCAGACAATGAAAGAAAAGATCAGTCGCGCTTTATCGTCGTTCACTCCAAATTCATGATCGTGGACAATGAGTTTTTAACTCTTGGTTCGGCCAACTTAAATAACCGATCTCTTCATGTGGACAGTGAACTTAATCTCTCTCTGGAAGCAAGAGGTGATTCCAAAGTCAGAAGTTTTATTGAAGAAAACCTTTATCGTTTATTAGAAGAGCATCTCGATACTCCAGAAAAAGAGTTAAGGAAAAAATTCGAGGAAACGAAGTCTTTAAGAGAAACAGTGCGGGCCTTTCAAGGCAAGAAAGCAAGGACCTTGGAAGAAATCAATTACTCACCCACTTCATTTAAAGAAGAACTCATGGTGTTGATAACTCCCATGGTGGATGTGCGCTTTTCCTTACCCAAAGTTCATCTTGTGATTTTTATCTTCGCTCTTTTTCTGATGAGTTTAATGTTTTGGCAGGTACCAGAATGAAAAATAAAATCATTGCCGTCGTGACAGTCATCTTCTTCTCAATTGCTGCTTATCTTTTCTATGACAGAATCTCTGCGATTGATTTCGAAGATGTGAAGCATGGCTTTTCCTTAATCAGACCATCGGTCGTGATCGGTTCCATTCTTTTAGTGATTTTAAATTTTCTGGTGCTTACGAGTTTTGATTACTTTGCTTTTAGAACATTTGGTCCACGCTTCATGACTTATCCAAAAACCATCGTGAGTGCTTTTATATGTTACGCCCTTACCTTGAATATTGGCGCCTTTGTTGGAGGTCTGGGATTCAGATATCGCATCTACTCTCGCTGGCACGTGCCTACTAAAACCGTTCCTTATATCATTGCTTCTTCTATTATCTCTAACTGGTCAGGATACATCTTGCTTTTAAGCAGTGTCCTCTTATTTAAACCCATGGGTGTAGAGGCCATGGCCTTTATCCCGGACTGGGTCATGACTCTTTTAGGAATAGTGGGAGTTCTCATTACTGGTGGTTACTTATATCTTTGCTTCAAACGTTATCGAGGGAAATTTGGGAAATTGGATTTTCAATTTCCGACACTGACCGCTGCAATCATTCAGTTAGTTCTCTCAATGCTTCAATGGATGATTTTAGGTCTTATTATTTATCTTTATCTCCATGAACTAGGCACGAGTATTAACTACGGTGAGTCTGTCATCACAATTCTTATGTCGGCCATCGCCGGAATTATCACCCACATTCCTGCCGGCATGGGAGTCACTGAAAACTTATTTTTACATGTAGGTTCCCCTTCAGAGGCCTCTAGAATCTTAGTCGCCCTGATTTGTTATAGAACAGTTTATTACCTCCTTCCTTTGGTGATCTCGATACCATCGTATTTTTTATTGGAGCTTTATCAGAGAAAGGAACAACTAGGAGGTCATTATGCTAAACAATCTTAATGCCATTACTACTATTGGAGTAAAAGACATCAATCGTGCGAGAGACTTTTATGAAAAGAAATTAGGTCTTAAGGCGGTTGAGTCTGCTGAGCCAATGGAAGAAGTGCAACTGTTAAAAAGTGGTAACACCCTGGTGGAATTGTATAAATCAGATTTCGCCGGTACCAACAAGGCCACTGCCATTTCTTGGATCGTTGGAGACGATATCTTTAAAGAAGTTGATGATCTTAAAAAGAAAGGAATCAGCTTTGAGCACTATGATTTTCCAGATGCTAAGCTCGAAGGAGACGTGCATGTTATGGGAAACATTAAAGCTGCATGGTTCAAAGATCCAGATGGCAATATCCTCTGTTTAGGTAACCACTAATTGAAAAAGGCGAGCGAAGGAATTAGAGTTGGATATGGACAAAATTCAAACTCTCATCTCCTTCGTTAGGCCTTATTACAATACCCCTGATCCTGCTCATGATTGGGCACATATCGGTCGAGTGGCAAAGACCGCGCGGCAATTAGCTGAAGGTTTGAACGTCAACATAGATTGCGTTCTCGCCGGTGTTTACTGCCACGACCTTGTGAATCTTCCCAAAGATCATCCTGATAGAAAAAATGCTTCTACTCTTGCTGCGAAAGAGGCCCGACCTCTTCTCGAAAAATCAGGTTTTACTCCAGAAGAAATCGCCATCGTAGAGAAGGCCATCATTGAACACAGTTTCTCAAAAGGACTTAAACCATCTTGTCTGGAAGCTGCCATCGTTCAAGATGCTGATCGTTTAGATGCGCTGGGTGCGATTGGTATTCTTCGCTGTACCGCTGTTAATACTCAGATGAAGGCAAACTTCTATGATCCCTTTGATCCGTTAGCTGAAGGCCGTGAACTCAATGACAAAGCGTTCATGATTGATCACTACTACGTGAAGTTGTATAAGCTTCCCGAGATGATGAATACCGAAAGAGGTCGAAAGCTTGGTGAAGAGCGTGTGGCCTACATGAAAACATTCATCAATACACTTATGGGCGAAATTCGAGGTTAATTATGTTCCATATCGAATCAGTTTTTGATGATTCTCAGAAATACTATGATTCACTTGAGCGCGAACTCATGGGTCTAATTGAAGGCGAGAAAAATCTCATCGCCAATCTAGCGAACATCTCTTCATGGATTTATCACGCATATCCGGAACTTAACTGGAGTGGTTTTTATCTCTGGGACGAGTCGGACCAGGAGCTGGTCCTAGGGCCTTTCCAAGGGAAGCCTGCTTGTATTCGTATTAAAGCAACTCGTGGCGTTTGTGGTGCCGCTTATTCAAAAGGTGAAACCGTTCGTGTTGATGATGTTCATGCTTTCCCGGGACACATTGCTTGTGATGCGGCCTCATTGTCGGAACTTGTGGTTCCGCTTAAAAAGAACGGAAAAGTTTATGGAGTTCTTGATTTAGACTCTCCCAAAACTCATCGCTTCTCAGCAAATGCAGAAAGAGAATTCACGCGAATCATGAATAAGATTTCGGAAAAGATTTTCTAAGCTACTTTTTGAACCGGTTCTGGCTCTGTCGCAGGAGCTGGTGCCGGAAGCTTCAACACCTTCTCTTCTTTCTTGAAGAACTTGTAATAAAGAATCACAGCTAATCCATAAAAACCACCGGCCAGATAAAAAGTTGGACCAAAGTCATAGGCCTCAATCATATAACCGCCGAGACGAGTGCTGGTGGTGTAAACCAGGTGATAGAAGAATAGAATAATTGCTGATGCGAACACGCATTCTTTTTCACGCACGCGTTCCATCTCAAACATGCTCGTAATCGGACTCGACATATTCATAAGCATTCCGCGCATGAAGAAACAGCTCAACACAATTCCCACGTTACCAGTCAGACCCATGGCGATCATGAATGGAATAGAAAGCATGGATGAAACCAGAATGAATCGAAGTTGGCTCGTTCTCTTCACAATTGTGGGAGTCATGAAGATCCCAGTGAAGATAAAGAATTGAAGAGCGGCATAGGCCACACCAATCATCTCGGGACCGAGTTTAAATTTCTCTTTCAAGTAAAGGTTCATGAACGGAACAATGAGTCCCCCACCGAACGCAAAACAAAGTTTTGGAATGATAAGTCTCGCAAGGATGTTCCAATCTTTTTCACGAAGACCATCAAAGATGCGCTTCTTCACTTTAGGAATCGGCACACGTTGAATGCGCAGGAACATGAGATTAGATGAGAACACAATCCCAAGAGCGATCATGATAGATGTGCGATAAACTTCAATCTGACTTAAGGAAGGATGAATCCAATCTACTAGTTCCGGAAGAAATCCACCAATGAGATACCCAATTAAGTGGGCTCCCATATTAAGACCCGAGTTCAATGTGAATAAGTGCACACGAACTTCAGGTGTCGAGTTACGAAGATAAAAGGGAGAAACGGAAATATTGAAAAGGGCCTGGAACATACTCGCGAGTAGTCCAAACGCAAAGAGTGATCCCTGATCCGTATTTAGAATCTGCATGAAATAGAAAATTGAAGAACAAAGAAGACCTGTGGTCACGAGATGCTTCACATGAAACTTCTCTACGATCAATGCCGCTGGAATTGCCATCAAAGAAATCCCAAGCGAGGTGGTGGAAATCAAATTACCAATGACTGACTCACCGAAACCTAATTCTTTGAGATAAAGGTTGAATAACAGGCTGTAGATCGAGAGACCCATACCTTGAATAGCGTTTCCTACCAGGAAGAGTTTCACGTTACTTGAGAATTGATGGAAATGTGAGCGATAGACACCGACCATGTGATGATTCTAGCGCTTATTTTGATTCGATAGAATTAGGTAAAAAATTATTTTTCTGCCAGGCATTAAATGTAAATTGTTTGATATACCGAACGCCCTTGGATATGATCGCGGCCAGACTCTAATAAGGGAGAATTTCCGATGAAATACTTACTGCTTCTAGGACTTCTTGGTTCGTGCTCTTCATTTGCGAATTTTGTTTATATGAAAGAGAACGCCAAAGGAAAATCTGTTCAGTATCACGTGAATGGAACTACTTACGCTATCAACGATACCACCAACAAACTTTGGGCCCTTTATCCAGACGTTACTCCAGATGGAAACGAATTCATTTACTGCGAGGGTGAAGCTCAAAATGCACTTGGCCTCACTTACTATAATAAGAGAAAAAACCTGACTCAAAGATTCGGCCTTAAAGATAAGGGCATGCTTCTTCATCCGAAATTTTCTAAGAACGGTAAATTCATTTTCTATTCGGCCCCTGGAAAGAACGGCAAGAACACGATCTTCTACTTTGATCGTGTCGCGGAAGTTGAACGCCAAGGCACAAACCTTGCTGATTACTCTCTAGCTGATGCGAAAGCAATTGATGAGTCGGAAGAGTCATACTTCCCTCGCCCATCTTCTGATGGAAACTTTGTGGTTTATCAGAAGAACTCTCCAGGAAAAAAAGAAATCGTTCTTTTTGATCGTCTTGATAATAAGAAGACCGTACTTGCTGAAGGTATGTCGCCTGCACTTTCATTCGATGAGCGCTTAGTTGCTTTTACTTCTAAGAAAGAAGGTAACTGGAACGTGTACACCATTGACCGCGTGACAAAAGAAGTAAAACAAATCACTTCTGATGAGCACGATGAGATGGCCCCGACTTTCATGACTGATAACACTGTCGTGTTCGCGTCTAATAAGTCTGGAAACTTCCACCTTTATAAGTCTGTTGATTCAAAATGGGTTCCAATGTTCTCAGTTGAAAAAGAAACGGATTACTACGCTCCTCAGTTCGCAGGTGATACTCAATATAAGCAAGGCGAAAGAGCTCCGTTCATTGGAGGTGCCCGTTCTTCATTCGGAACTGTTTCTCATAACGGCATGATCTATATGGCCGGTGGTCACCAGGGCCCTGAACACACTTACCCAGAAGAATCATTCACTGATCACTTCATTGCTTACGATATCGCGAAGAATGAGTGGAAGACACTTGCTCCTCGCCCAGTGAAGGCCCACGGTTATCAGATCGCGGCATTTGGTGATTACGTTTATGCGTTTGGTGGATTCGCTTTCTCAGCTGAACATAAGCCAAAGTGGAAGTCACTTGATCTTATCCACCGCTACAGCATTAAAGAAAACAAGTGGGAGCTGATTGGAAAGCTTGCTACTCCAAGATCTTCTAACGTTGCTGTGACAATTGATGAAAAGGTTTACCTTCTTGCTGGTTGGAACTCGACTCCGAAGAAAGAAAATGATTACGATGGTACATTCCTTTCTTCGGTTGAAGTGTTTGATCTAAAAACTGAGAAGATTGAAACAGCTCCTTATACTATGCCAATGCCACTTCGACGTGCACTTACAGGTATTGAGCACAACGGTAAGATCGTTCTAATTGGTGGGCTTGGTGAAGGTGCTACACACTTTGAACTTATTATGAATGTAACGTCGATTGATCCAGTTACTGGGGTTGCTACTGAAATGCAACCGCTTCCGTTTGCGACTTTCGCTCCTGCAGCTGAAGTGCTTGGGAAAGAGCTGTTTGTTTTCGGTGGGATGTTCAAGACTGGTCAGTGGAATTATGAATATGTGTCTCATATCTACGCCCTGGATTTAGAGAAGAAAACTTGGAGACACACAGGAAGATCGCTTAAAGAAACGAAAGGTTTCTCGCAAGTGTTCCATGTCGATGAAAAGACTTTAGGAATTCTTGGTGGTCACCACTACTTTGAAGGACAGGATTTTCCGGTTTCGACGTTTGAGACGTTTAGTAAGTAAGATGGAATATAGAGGGCTCCGAAAGGAGCCCTTTCTTTTTTAGTCTGCGTATAAAATGCCATCAATTTGAGTGCTTGGCTTATGAAGTTTCTCTTTCAAATACCTCTTAAAGCCAATTGTCAGGAGAGCTGTAACAATAATAAGAATGTGATAAATACATTTTTGGAACTCAGAGAACTTACCTAGAAAGAAGCCCACCTCTCTTAGAAAAGCACCATAGTAACTGGCGTCTTCGCGCTCTCAATCAATTTGACTCCCTCTCAGAAGAAGAGATGATGTTCACATCACCGATGTCGATTTCTAAAAAGGATTTCGTTAAACTTCGTGAGATGCTGGCCGAGTTTATTGAAAAATCATCTCAGATTATTAGAGAATCACCAGCCAAAAAAGTCGCTTGTTTGAATATTGATTTCTTTTGGGTGAAGTGAAAAAAAGCCTTTTTTATAGGCCTAAAGCCAGAAATAAGAGACAAGCTAAGACACAGCAAAGCGGTGAAAAGAGCCAGCTGTCCCATTTCGCAAACTCACTGCCTCTTTGTTTTTTGAAAAATCCCAAATACTTAAATTCGCCAACTGCGCGAGCTAAAAAAGCAACAGCAGCAACCGCCACTATCCAAAATGAAAGCTTTTTGAAAGGAGATGATAGAACAAATCCGATTCTTAACAGTAGTAATATCCCCAAAAATGTTAAAAGACTGGCCACCGTTAAAGTAGATAAAGGAGAGGGTGAAAACAGAGGAACATTTTTAGAATTCGTCGGAACGACAACCAAGAGACCTTTCTTTCCGCCGAAAAACCAATACCAGTGAAGAGCAGCCAAAATAAAGAGAATTACACTTGCTGCAACAGAACAGACTTCCTTCAACACTCAAGTTCTCCTTCCACAACGCTTTGAAATAAGTCCTCTAAAGATACACTTCAGCAAGTAAAAGTAGAAATTAAAAAGGCCCCTTTCGGGGCCCTCTATTAAACACCAGATTTTCCGTAGTTAGGTAGGACTCGTGCCGATGGATCATTCACATTACAGTTGTTCCATTCTTTGTTCGGCATCCAGAAGTCTTTCACGTGATGAGCAGTGCCCGCGAAGTGCTTTTCATAGATCTCACGATACATAAGTGATTCTTTCGTAAATGGAGTTCCGTGAGGATACTTCTCTCTCGCCTGTGCCACTTGCTCTTCAGTGTATTTTGTTTCAGCGGCTTCTTTCAGATAATCCACCATTGAGTGTCCAACCGCATCTGAGAAAGCGGCCTTCTCACGCCAAAGGATTTCATCTGGAATGAAGTTCGTGCCATCGAATGCCTTACGAAGTAACCATTTACCCATTCCAGTTGTGTTCATCTTAAATTCCGGGTGAATTTCCATTACGGTCTTAACGAAATCAAGATCACCAAATGGCACACGGGCCTCAAGCGAGTTCGAAGCAATCGAACGGTCAGCTCTTAGCACGTCATACATATGAAGTTCATCCACTCGCTTCTTAGCTTCCTTCTGGAAGGCCTCAGGCGATGGAGCGAAGTCCGTATACTTATAACCAAATAGCTCATCTGAGATTTCCCCAGTCAGAACTACTTTAATTGGAGTCTTCTCTCGAATGTACTTACAAACAATATACATACCAATCGAAGCACGAATGGTTGTGATGTCCCAAGTCTCAAGATACCAAATCAATTTATCAACAACGCCTAGAGTGTCTTGTTTATTAAAGTACACTTCGTGGTGATTTGTTTTTAGGTAATCCGCCACGATCTTTGCGTAATGAATATCAATTGGATTGTGATCCAGACCAACTGAGAAAGTAGTGATTGGTTTTTTCATCAAATCTTGAGCGATACCGCAAACAAGAGATGAATCCAAACCACCAGAAAGAAGGAATCCCACTGGAACGTCGGCCACAAGACGCTTACGAACGCCTTCTACTAATTTCTCGCGAATGTCTTTTAAGTGTTGATCAAGATTTTTAGGAGCGTAATGAACAACAGTTGTTAGATCTTTATATTGAACAAATTTCTCACCGTCGTAGTAGTGCCCTGGAGGGAATGCTTCTACCTTCTCACAGAACGGCATCAGAACTTTAATCTCTGAAGCGAACATGATCTTCCCTTCAGATGAATAACCATAGAACAGAGGACGAATACCAATTGGATCACGTCCCGCCACTAATTTCTTTTTTTGATTGTCCCAAATTACCAGAGCGAACTCTGCATCCAAATGTTGGCACATCTTTTCGATGCCAAGATTATTGAACATAGGAACAAGCACTTCACAGTCAGAATGAGACTTAAACTTATAGATGGCCTCGTAATCACGCTTCAACGTTTCGTAGTTATAAATCTCACCATTACAAATAGCTATGTTTCCATTATTGTCATCTACGAAGGGCTGATGACCTTTTTGTGTCGGGTCCATGATCGCCAAACGATGAAAGCACATCGAAGCTTCATTATTTGAAGCTTTGACGATTTCAGTATCGTCCGGTCCACGATGACGGAGTTGATTGAAAGTCGTTTCGAAGTCTGGAAGTTGATGAACATCACCAGAATAAGCGAGCAATCCACACATGTTGTAATCCTGAAGCTTTCGGGAGGAATTTCCCGGGCGCTTGGGATATCTTATCACCAAAGCAAAGTCATCAGGTAAAAGGCCAAATTTGCCTACTCCCAAAATACCCATAGGAATAGTCTCATCTAAGAATGAAAGCCAAAGATACACTGCCAGAACTATTTGAAGTTGAGTATTTAGCCGAACAATATCGAGATATTCTTCACGTTGAAAAGTTAACGGAAGTTAATGGTGCGCGCTTTCAATTTCCAATCTATGGCTTCTCTTTAGGTAACCAAAACCCAGACGCACCGGTCTTTGGTCTCTTTGGTGGAGTGCATGGTCTGGAACGAATTGGAACTCACGTTCTACTCTCTTTTCTAAAAACTCTTCTCTTCCGCATGAGTTGGGAAAGTGAATGGCAGGAATTTTTTAAACACTGTCGTCTTGTAACAATTCCTATCATTAATCCACTTGGGATGGCCCTGGTTCGTCGAGGCAACGGCAACAACGTTGATCTCATGAGAAACTCTCCACTGAATGCCACTGGAAAACTTGTTCCTCTGGTGAGTGGCCAGACCTATACCAATATCCTACCTTGGTACCGAGGTGATCTTTCTCATCCAGAAAAAGAAACTCTCGCGGTTCAAGAGTTCTGTCGTAAGCATTTCTTTCAAAGCCAAAGAGTAATCACTTTGGATCTTCATTCCGGTTTCGGTCTTCGTGATCGTCTGTGGTATCCATGGTCAACGTCTTCGACTCCCTTCCCACTCGAGCCTGAAGTATTAAAACTAAAACGACTCTTAGAACAAACCTATCCTTATCACGTATATACTGTTGAGCACCAATCGCTGAACTACAGTAATCACGGTGATCTATGGGATTGGATCTACCAGGATTATGCGAGTCAAAACCCGAATGGAAAATTCTTGCCATTAACTTTAGAAATGGGATCATGGCTTTGGGTGAAGAAAAACCCTTGGCAGTTTTTCTCATGGCAAGGTCTGTTTAATCCGGTTAAGAAACACCGTTATGCTCGCACCATGAGACGCCACAATCATCTTCTTGAACTTTTACTGAAGGCCAGCCTGCACCATGAAACTTGGGCCGTTTAAAAACATCGTTATTCTCACTGGCGCCGGAATCTCTGCTGAATCCGGCATTAATACTTTTCGTGATTCAAACGGACTATGGGAACAACACCGCATGGAAGATGTGGCGACTCCTGAGGCGTTTAAACGTGATCCGCAACTTGTATGGCGCTTCTATTCTATGAGACGACTCCAGGCCGCTCATGCTCATCCTAATCGTGCTCACGAAGCTCTCGTCAAATTCGCAAGAACACCTGGGCACGAAGTTCACCTCATCACACAAAATGTAGATGATCTTCATCACCGGGCCGATCCAACTGATCACTTACCACCTTTATGTATGCACGGTTCTCTTAATCAATCCCGTTGTGTGAACTGTGGCACGATCTATTTTGATGACCACGCCTACTTTAATTTAAAAGGTGATTACGCTCCTCAGGGCACCATTCTATGTACACCTTCTCAGAAGGCCTCCATGGACTATCTTCATCAATACAAACTTGATTATCGAGACTTCCTTCCCCTCTCTCCTTGTTGCAAGGCCGCCATTCGTCCTCACATCGTGTGGTTCGGTGAAATTCCTTTTCACATGACGAAAATCAATAATCTTTTAACTGATGCGGATTTATTCGTAAGCATTGGTACGAGCGGACAGGTCTATCCGGCGGCCGGCTTCCTACAAATTGCTAAGATGAGTGGAGCGACGACTGTTTGTATTAATAAAGAGGCCATTCCTCAAAGTCAGTGGATTGATCACTTCATTCAAGGTCACGCTTCAGTTGAAGTTCCAAAGTTCTTTGAATCCTTAACCTGAAATATTAAATTTTGAGAGTTCTTTCTGTGCCAGATACTTCGCACGAGTGCGGGCCTTTTTAAGATCAGTTGGTCTATGGGCCGGCATTTCGACAGCAATGGATTCACCTACGTACTGTTTGGTCCAAACATTCATGATTTTGATGGAAACATAATATGTATGAGAGTGTGACTTATATCCATAGACTTCAAGAGCAACAAATTGTCCTTTTGGTGAGGCACCCAGAGTATCAATCATCTGGTGTTCCCGGGCAAAGGCAGAGACAGAGAGAGTAAATAAACTGATAAACAGTAGTTTCAATAGTTTTTGCATATGTCTCATATAAAGCAAGGCCTGGGCCAAGTCTCTCAACCACAAATCAGGGGTTAGGACGTCCAAAAAGTCTAAATTCTGGTGACTGTCGAAAGTTTATACAGCTTCGGACTATTCACAAGTCTTAGACCCAACTATGGAAATTGCTAATATGAATGGAATATTAATGGGCGAATTTACCAAGCATAATTCTCGAGCGATCCAGAAAAGACGGACTTCCTCTGAGAAATCTTTCTAATGAAGGTTTTGGTAATTGATAAATGTCCTGAAAAAAACAGTGCTGTTTTTCAGGCACAGATTCTACTAAGTAACGATTTAAAAATCGTAGGAATCTTCGATCACTCTCCGTTTCCTTTCTAAAATTGGAAACGACTTCTTTTAACTCCCCTAAGCGAAAGCTTGTGGCCACCATTTGATCAATGAGACGTGTGGCGGCCGGAATTGAACAACCAGTCGTCTCATGAAAGATTCCGGCAAGATTAATGACCCTTCCTTCCTGACGAAACTTAGGAGAAGAAATCGGCATCGCTCGACACTGGCTTTCTTCCTTCACAACTTTTTTCACTTTCCAATCGTAAAAATCAATTATCTTCATCAAATCATTTTTCATCTCATGAAGATTGAGTTCCTTATTCGACGAGTATCGTTGGTCCTTAATCATGATTCTTGTCTCTGATAAAGGAAGATAGTGAATGCAACGAAGTTTATCTCGTTGAGAAATGGTAGAGTCCAGAAGAACAGGTTCTTTTATTTGATGAGGTTCTTCTAGTTCCAACTCCAATGCGAGAAACTTTTGATATCCGCACTTTTTATATCCACAAATGTTTCTCGTATCTATGACAAAGCTTCCTTCGTCCAGAGCAAGGCGAGCACTAATTTCATTATTAAGACACAAACTTTCAGAAGTAAGAGTTTTACTTACGACTTCATGAATGCGGTCCGAACTAATTAAGTGATAACTATTCTCAAGAAGCTTTTCATACTTAGGGAATCTCACTTTATGAGTGTTCCAACTATGAGTAACAAGTGGACGAAGCCAAATCTGGGCCGAAAGTTCAATGTCGGTTCCATGAAATGTATAAGACTCATTTCCTCCGAGGCTAGATGAACTCTCATAGAGCTTAAACGAAATGTGTGGAAGAGCGGTCTTAAGCCTGTAGGCCAATAAACTTCCCCATAAGCCGCCGCCTAAAATAATGACAGGTTTACTTTCCATAGGACCCCTCATACTTACAGAACTTCAGCTCGCAAAATATAAAGAATGTCTGGAATGTTAGGAATTAACTTTAAATTACACTTAGATTGATTTTTCCTAAAGAAACCTGATAAGTTGGAAAAAAAACTTTTGTCCGCGGAGCTCGAAAATGCATCCTTTTGAATCCCACATTCGCAATGTCCCTGATTTTCCAAAAGCGGGAATTATGTTCAAAGACATTACTCCACTTCTTCAGGAACGTTTTCCTGAGGTTATTGAAGCCATGTCCCAAGGAATCGACTGGTCAAAAGTGGACTATGTGGTTGGAATTGAGTCTCGTGGATTCATCCTGGGCGCTGCCATGGCGCAACTTAAGGGCAAGGGCTTCATTCCTATGCGTAAGAAAGGTAAGCTTCCTCCACCGGTCATTGCTGAAACATATGCCCTTGAATACGGCACTGATACCCTGGAAATGATCAAAGAAGAGAAGTCAGGACGTGTGGTTCTGGTGGACGACGTTCTTGCGACTGGCGGAACTTTGAGAGCTGCTGCCGCTCTTTGTGAGAAGAATAAACTTCATGTGGAAGGCATGGCCCTTCTGATTAACCTGACTTTTTTGAATAAGTTTAAAGAAGAAGGTCTACCGGTTCATTCTGTCCTTAATTACTAAACTCTTTTAATCCTCCCGAAATAGATTACACTTTTAATATGTGGATCATTTTGGGAGTTCTTTTATCTTTCTCAGCATTCGCCTTAGAGCCTTTCGAGAAAATCAAGAACGTTAAAATTTTACGAGTACTACCTAATAACATCGTGATGCTGAATCGCGGGTTAGAAGACGGTATTTTGCGTAACGATCACGCCAAACTTTCCAATGATACGGAAGGATACAGTTCTCGCGCTATTTGTATTCGTGCGGGAACAGATGTCTCTTATTGGCGTCTTTACCGAATTCCGAACTCGGAGGCCTTCTCTTTAGATTACGTCTATACGATTTCCGGTATGGCGGACAGAGAGATCCCTTTCCCTGAAGCGACCATTCGTGATCATCGTGCCGAGATTGCTGAATTAGATCAGAAACCAAAACAAGAAGCGGGCCCTGATCCATTCACAATTAAACGCGATCTCCCTGAAAAACTAACTGAGCGTGATTTGATCCAGGCCACTGGTCCTGAGAAGAGAAAGCTTTTTGTCGAGAAGGCCCTGAATCAAGATCAAATGAAGCGTGATTTAGAAGATTATCGCATCTCTCTTTATGCTTCGCCCTTCACTCGTCAGTCAATCAACGAAGGAGAAAGCCTTCGTTACGGTTTCCGTGGTGGAAACGTGGCCTCGAAGTATCGTTTGCTTACGCAGTTTGAACAGCAGCAGACAAAACTGAAAGATCCACTGACAAAAGAATCAGTTTCAACTCGCAGTACTTTTGGTCAGGCCCAATTTGTTATTCACCGGTTAACGAATTCTATTTCTTCGCTCAGTATTGTGAACTACGGATCGCAAAGATTCAGTGAGCTCGCGACTCCCAAGTCACACTGGCAAGTGGGACCCATTGGTTTCACGTGGCACATGTATGAATCAAAAACTTGGGAATACTTAGATCTAAGTTACGTGCCTCTTTATGATATTCGTAACACTGAAGTCATGAATGCAGATGGCTCAACTTCTGTGACAAAGAAGAACGGTCTTCGCCACGGTTTCCGCTTCGCTCTTAAAACACGAATCAACGAACGAGTTGCTCTTGAGAACCTACTTTGGGTAAGACCTTTTCAAGAACTGGATTCTTGGGAACTTAAAGGTGATGACCTGAATATGGTGAATGATTTGAGACTCATTTTCAGTCTGACTGATAACTTCTTCTTTGATTACAACTTCATCTATCAAAAAGATAAACTCTGGAAGACGCTAAGTAATCTTCCTGAGACGAACACCATCAATTCATTGAATTTAAGATACGATTTCGACGTTTAAACGCGGACTAGCCAGCTTAAGAACTCTTTGTTTCCAGACTTGCCTTCAATCGGCGAATCAATGGTTTTTAAGTGTTGCCAGCCATGGGCAGTGGCAAAATCCAAGACCTCTTTTAAGACCTGCTGCTGAAGCTTAGGATCCTTGATCACATTGTCCTTCGGCATGCGTTCTTTACCGGCCTCAAACTGAGGTTTAACCAGCACAATCAGAGGACTGCCAGGATTTAAAAGTGTCTTTATGACGTCTAAAACTTTAGTGATAGAGATGAATGAAAGATCCATCACTCCCCCATCTGCCATTTCTGGAAGAGAAGTGATTTCGCGAATATTCGTGCCTTCCATATTGATCACACGAGAATCTTCGCGAAGCTTAGGAGCAAGTTGATCATGGCCCACGTCGATGGCGTATACTTTCTTAGCATCATTCAGAAGCAATACCTCAGTGAAGCCACCAGTGCTGGCACCGAGATCCAAAAAAACTTTGTCTTTGATTTCAATTTTAAATTCTTCCAGGGCCTTCTCTAATTTGAAGGCACCACGGCCCACATACAGAGAAGTTGTGATTTCAATTTTAGATTCCGGATCAATCATTTCGCCGGCCTTCTTAATGACGATACCATTAATTGTGACGTCGCCATTCTCAATCAGGCTTTTGGCCTGAGAGCGCGTGCTCGCAAGACCTTTATCAGCTAAAACTTTATCGGCCCGTTCTTTCACAGAGAGTACTCTCCAGAAAAACAGTGCTTCACTTCACCCGAATAGAAAACCTTGTTGCCTACTAGCACTTTCTGAGTTCCACCTAGAGTTTTAAGCGTGATCACTTCTTTCCAGCCGTTCCAGAAATTAAGCGCAAGTGCCGAAGCAGTTAGGCCTGTTCCGCATGAGTGAGTTTCATCTTCTACTCCACGCTCATAGGTGCGTACGTAAGCAGTCTGGTAATCTTTTTGGATTTCCACAAAACTCACATTCGTTCCATTTGGAAATGTTGAATGATAGCGGTAACGAGCGGCCGTCGGTTTGATATCAATCGCCTTCGCATCTTTCACCAGAAACACTAGGTGCGGAACACCTGTGTTGATAAAAAAGCTTCGGTCGAATTCATGAAATTGAGAAAGATCATAAAGATTCTTGTCTTTAATCTCCGACATCTCGATGGCGAAGGCGTCGTTTTGACGAACAACTTCGTAAGTCGCATTCATGGTTTTGATACGATAAGCGTTCTTTGCGTGATTTTGCTTTTGATCAATATAGGTCGCGAGACAACGAAGACCATTTCCGCACATCTCGGCCTCACCACCGTCGGCATTGTAGATGCGCATTTCACCGTCAGTTCCGATGAAATCAGTCAGGGTGAGGATCCCATCGGCGCCTACACCGAAGTGACGGTCGCACATTTTTTTAACGAAGGTCGGGGTCATTTCCACGGTTGGGTGATCGAGGATAATAAAGTCGTTCCCGTTGCCTGAAAACTTGGTAAATTTGAGAGAGTTTTTCATAGGACAGTTTTATCAATAGTCCCCGGTTTTTGCCATGCCCATGATGGGGTCATTTCAGCAAATTGAAATAGTGCGTCTTATCCGAGAACGCTTGGCAAGCGTCCCGGGATCAAGTAAATTAAGTACTTCTCATATGTGGGATCATAGCTCAATTGGTTAGAGCTCCCGGCTCATAACCGGGTGGTTACAGGTTCAAGTCCCGTTGGTCCCACCAATCTATCAAAATACAACAGGCCGTCTGAGCGCAAGCGAAGATGGCCTTTTTATTTTGATCTGCATTTGGGACAAAAAGGACTTGAAGGGAACTCCGACGGGCGAAGAATGCGACAGCATTCGGCGATCGGAATCAGATCACGAAGATCTGATTAGGAGTTGCACTGGGCCTGAGCGAAATGAGCGTGAAGCGAATGAGTGATGGCCAAGTCCCGTTGGTCCCACCACTTAGAAGTTGCTTAAAACAAGCAGCCCCGAGATTTTTTAAGATCTCAGTGCCGCTTCGATTTCATTTGTATTTGATTTTTGGAATAGAATCTATGATTAGAATTTCACGCAATTAAAAGAATCATTTAATTTGTAACTAGTCTGAAAAAATGCTTTTGCCTTGTATTTCAAAGTTGCAATTCCTTCTTTCTTTTTAAGCTTAAATTTAATGCTGGAATCTTCCCAGCCGCTGGAATTACTTGCATTAGCAATTAACACTCGATCGTCATTCTTAAACTTGAATCCACCCATCGTCTTTTGGAAAGTGGACTGATCTGCCAATAGCTTTTCAGAAATGGTGAGTTTGCCATCCATTGCATTTTTTAGAGGTTCCTTTACCAAGTCAAAATAAGCAGTACTAAGAGCATGAGAATTTGCTCCTGTATATCTCGTAAAATCAATCACAGAAGGTTGATTTTCATTAAACGTTACTATGATGTCACCTTTATCTGATGAGCATTCAAATCTGGTTTCGGCGAGAGTGAGAGTTGAGAAAAAAAGCGTGCAAAGAATCAAAAATTTCATATGAAATCCTTTGGTGAGAGTGCATTTGCGGGCAAATGTGCATCCGCTTATTAACTATAAATCTGACATTTTCAAGTTCGCTAAAAACAGTATGTAAAAAGTAATAGTTTTAATGGGCAGCAGATGCAGAAAACATCAGACAGATCAAAATTAGACCCTTCATAGAACTCATTACATTTTTTAGAATTCTAGTCTGAGCTCTAAGACAGGGTCTGATTTTGTAGATTTTACATACTGAAATGCAATGACTGCCAGTCAGCAAGGGCCACTGGAGCGCCATTTTTACAGACATTGCTAAAAGCTATCAGCATCCAGATTCCACTCTGGTACTACAAGGTAAAAATTAATCTAGGACCTCAAATATGAAGCTTTTCACTTTAATCGCCGTTGCTCTTGTTTCTCTATCTGCCCTTGCCAATACCCCTGCTCAGTTGAATAAGGCCATTGCGTACAATATGGACGCGCTTTTGAGCGATACTGTAAACGAAGGTGAAGGATCTGCTTACGTACAGAACCTTAGATGCCAGGTTGCCCCAAAAAAAGACAATACCCGAGTGAGCGTTGCCAAGTGTGATATCAATTTTAAAGTGAGTTACGGGAATGCTAAATGCGTAACGAGCTGTTTTATGATCTATACCTATGAGAACAATGATCTAAGAACTCTCAGAGCTAATGATAAGCTTGAGGGTGATTGTATTGAGTACCTTTCTGGGACTTATTGCGATTAAGGACATTCATTAGGAATTCTCTGCTCCGGCCTTAAACCGGAGTCAGAGTTTGAGAAATTAATCTTTAATAAGCATCTTCGAGATGGGCCTCTTCCTGATTTTCCGCCTTCATAATGTTCGTCACCTGATCATTCAAAAGATCAGTCGTAGAATTATCATCATCATTCGTTCTAGAAGAATTCATTTCGCCCAACATATCTGTATCGGCCTTGATTGCATTCTTAGTATCTTTAATTAACTTCGCATTAGCGAAGACTTGGGCCGAAACAATGAGAGCTAAAAGAGTTAAAACAGTTTTCATGGAAATCCTTTATTAAAGTACAGGCTTACAAGTTAAAATAGTCGCCATTCCGGTTTTGATGATTAAATCATCATTTCCATCAACCACTGTGTTAAGTTCTAGTGAACCTGTATATTCTTCAAGGCGTTGCTTGAAAAAAGTACGTTTAAACTTTGGATGAATGCTCAAATTCGATGAATAATTTGAGTTCTGAATACGTGCCCCAGAATGAATCTCATATCCAAATGAACTTGTTTCCTGAGTGGCCCCAAGATCTTTTACCTCTAAGTTTCTGACTTCACCTGATTTATCTAGAAATTTAATCGAAAGATCTGAATTTAATCTTCCAGCAAGACCTTTATCGTTCTTAGCATTTATTTTATTTTTAAAACGGATGTACATCTTAAAGGCCTTCTCATGATCGGCCAGACGATCCGAACTCTCAATTTTGCAATCGAGCGCTGAGAATGTTGTCTCATCAGCAGCAAATGCAGCTAGAGAAAACATGAGTAAGAAGACCGCCAAAAGTTGTTTTTTCATGGGGCCATTATTTCATTAAAGATTGCAACGAGTATGGACCATTGAAATGATTTCTCTGATGACCAAAAATTAGGCATTAAAAACTGAGTTAGTCTAAAGCTTAAAGTATTAAGCCCTAGGGATTTCGACAGGCTAACCATTTGAATCCAAAGAACTATAAAGTAAAAATTAACAAACGAAAAACCGATAACTATAAGGTGAAGTCAAACCTGTGGTTCGCCTTACTATTTTTAGTTGGCTGTAATAGTCCCATTGGAAATGGGGACATCACCGTTACGTTTAAAAACAATCCGGTCACTGATTCAACCTTGCAACCATTCATTCATCAAATCCCTTTCACAACTGGCACTGAAACAAACTACGTTCTGAGTGATGCAAGTAAGATTGAGATCAATGGAAACCTCGTTCGCTTAAAACCAAAAATTTTTATAGATCAAGATTCATCTCCAACGGGTTTTGGGAGTGGTCTTCTTCGAGGTGTGACATGGGACTCTACAAAAAATGTTCTTCGCTTGAATTCAACGACCAACATTTTCGAACACGGCATTGATTGGTCTCCCAAAATTGCAAATGTCATCGCCTACTATAAATTGGATAGGGCCAATTACACCACCGCCTGGGCAGAATTAGAGGATAGTGGTCCCTACGCTCTACACGGAATTTCCTCAACCAGCTTTAGCAATGGTCCCGGAAAAATCAACGGCGCCGCCTATTTTGATGGAACAAGGTATGTAGGCACACCTGACTACGATCAATTAGAAGGTCATCAAAAATTCTCCATCGCCACTTGGGTGAGACCCACAAACTTAGCGGTCGGGATAGGCCAGGCCGTTGTTGCGAAAAGAAACGATTACAACAATGAGCAAAGTTTTGATTTTTTCTTCTATACCGGTAATAAACTTAACGTGGACATTGATGGCGCTGACAACCGTTTTGAAAGTAGGTTCGTGTTTGAAAATGATAAATGGTATCACATCGTCGTCACTTTTGATGGGACACAGCCATCCAATAATCGTGTCCGCCTCTATGTGAACGGACATCTCGATACGATTGCTACTGAAAACGCCACTGCTATTCCCAACTATAGCGCCTACCTCCTGTTTGGTAACATGGGCGGTGGCCCGTATGAATTTTATGGTCAAATTGATGAGGTCGTCTTCTGGAACGAAACTCTGAATTACGACGAAGTCATGTATATGTATGCCAAACAAAGTCCCCAAATCGCGGGAGGTTTTGTCTCGCGAGTTTTTGACTCACAAGAAACCAGTCCAGTCTGGCCATATTTATCAGCGGTCACACCACTTCCCTTCAACAAAGAGATTCCGGGAACCAATGGCAGTGAATTGGCCACAAGCTATTCTGAAGTTTCACCAAATTTAATGAATGGCATTCTCTCTTATTGGAAACTCAATGAATTGGTAGACGGTGGTCCTAATAGCATCGTCGACTCTGTAGGAACAAATCACGGAACAATTTCTGGAACTTTGGAACTTGGCGACTACCGTGGGATCTTCTCTCGTGCGACGTACTTCTCAGGAGGAAAAATCTCGGCCAATGGAGGCTTTTTAAATAACTTACCTGAATTTTCCATCTCAACATGGGTATCACCTTCTTATACGGTGAATGGAGGCGGAGGTAGCGAAGTATCCATCATCGGGAAAGATGAGCAAATTGAGATTGGAATTCAAAGCGGATATTTCTGCGCTAGAACCGCCATAGATAACACCACGATATGTGCACCAACGACTGCGAATACAGGTGAATGGACACATGTTACGGTGACTGGAGACGCTTCTACATTCTCTCTCTATGTAAATGGAGTTCTCGTTAATTCAACTCCTCACACTGGTCCCACTTATGGAGCGAATGCAAGTGACTTTAATATGGGCAGTGATGTTTGGACCATAGGATCTGGTCGCTATGTTGGTTTAATGGATGAAGTAGCAGTGTGGAATCGGGCCCTAACTCCAAATGAAATTAAAAATCTTTATCGCCGAGGCGGGCAACAACTTCTCTATCAAGTAAGAAGTTGCGCTAATCCGGACTGCTCAGACCAGGATGGAGCTTTTGGTCTTGGTTGGAAGGGTCCAAACGGAGATGAAATTTTTCATTTCTCAGAAAACCATAATTCCAACCTTGGGTCTCTCCAAATTCCATTCTTAAACTTCGCTCCGGTCTCGCTTCCTAACCGCTATTTCCAATACAAGGTGGTCTTCACTTCCAATGATGTTAACAATCTCTGTGATTATGGATCGGGTCCTGCGATGTGCTCGCCAGAGTTAAAATCTATTACAGTTGGACCAAGCTACACAACATCTGCTCAAACCATTACCACAACACTTCCAGTGACTGCTCCTTACGAGAGTCTAAATTTAAATGGATTTGTGCAAACATTAGGGGCAAACGGTTGTGCTGGCCAGGCCCGATACTCTCTCTCTTCAGATGGAACAAACTTTTATTATCATGACGGTTCGAACTGGATTCAATCGAGTACTGATTGGGTAGAGGCCAATGATGCCATCTCTCTGGGACTGGTCTTTAATACATTCCCGACTGCCATTGGGACTGGAAACCTTTTTGTGAAGGCCCATTTGCAATCGAATGGTGCTCAAGCCTGTGAAATTGATAATCTTCAGATTTCGGGTATAAAACCCTAGTCATTCACTCCGGATAACTTGTCTACCTTCAAAATATCCTGGAATGCGATAAAATTTCTACATGAGCATTCTTCAGTCTAAATTCACCAGAGCTATTCCGAGTCGAGAGAGTCGTGCTTTTCACATGGAACGTAATCGCATTTATACTCCGGATAAGTTCCAAAATTATAATGACTGGTTTTATTTTATTCATGTTGATCCATTCACGCGCTGGATTCACGCTATTGGAATGGTGATTGGTGTTATTCTCTACTATTTCTCGGCCTATGAATTATGGCTAACAGGATTTAGTTTTTCAGTTGTCGTAAAATTCTTAGTGGGTGTTTTCTTTTTCTACTTCTTACCTCTGATTAGCCACTACATCTATGATGGTGGAAGTGCCAAATCAACTCCAGATAGATTTCATTCCACCCTTATTCCCGTGATTCACATCAATCTTCTGACCCTGACCGGGCGATATGATAAATGGCTCAGGAAATTTATGGTGAAATATCCTTTTACTCGTGAGGCCTGGCAGCTTGAAGAAACCGAAGGAAATGAGCTTGTTCGAAAGTAATAACGTCGAAACTCAACCCCTTAAGGAAATGAATATCTTTAATAACTGGAACTCAGTTGTTGAGGCCTGGTATTGCGTTGGTGAAGAATCCGCTCTAAAAAATAACATCCTCTCCACTCAAGTAGGAAAACAGAAACTTGTGATCTTCAGGACAGAGTCTGGAAAGATCCATTGTTTGGACGCTTTCTGTTCTCACATGGGACTTAATCTCAGTCTAGGAACAGTGGTAAAAGAAGAAATTCGCTGCCATTTCCATCACTGGAGTTTCAAAGGCGATGGAACTTGTAGTAAGCAAAAGGACCTTAATTCCTACCCGGTGGAAGTTCGTTACGGTCTGATTTGGATTTGGGCAGGAAAAGAGGCCAGATACCCTCTTCCTCTTCATCAAGACCTTCTGGAGAACTACACCTTTAAAAAAGGCCCGCTCTACACCAGGCCTTCTCACCCCCATATTAGCCTTTTAAATGCATTGGATATTCAGCATGTAAACACTGTCCATGCTCTAGACTTGAATGTAACCGCCAATCACCATGAGGCCCCAGATCAGAGTTACATACACTATGACTTCGAGGGAAAATTTCTCACTAAAGAAAAGATCTTTCTTACTGGTGGAGGTTATCGTTTTTCGGTTCGTTATGCTGGAGCAACGGTAGGATTCTTAAAAGCTCTGGAAGGAATTAAACTTTTCGGCATGATTTCTTTTCCTACGATTTATGCGACTTTTGGCTATCGCCCAATCAATCATGATCAAACAGCCATTCAACCCATCTTTCTGACTCCCAAAAGAAAAGGTCTTTTAGGTTGGTTGAAATCCAAACTACATCTCTTTATGACTGAGATGATTTATAACCGTTTAAAGAATGAAGATGGTGAAATTTACGAGAATATTCGTTTCAATCCTAACTTCACACCGGAAGATTCAAATATCGTCAGTTTTATCGCTCACGTAAACCGACTTCCTAAATCGAAATTTTAAAAATGAAAGTTACTAACACTCGCGAAGAAAGAAGCCAGAATATTCTTACGCTTCCTCCTGAGAAATTTGATTCATACTTTGATTATTACGTTTATATTCATCTAAATACCAATGTGGTCATTCTTCATTGTGTCGGTATGCTTTTAGGATTTTTCTTCCTTGCCTTGACCATTATCAAGATGAGTTGGATTTATCTTCTTCTACATTTGTTCACCTTTAACATTATTCCCCTTGTCTCCCATTGGATTTACGACGGGATCATGACTCCAACTGCAAGTGGAGCGCCCTTTATCAGCATCTGGTACGCGATTCGTATTAACATGTGGTATTTAACGGGAAGACAAAAAAAGATCGAACAACAATTTATCGAAAAGTATCCATTCACAGAAGCTTACTTTAGACAGAAGTAAATTCGCCCTCTTCTGCCAAAGACACTAGAATCTTTCGCTTACCGAAGTAAGGATTTCTTCCATGAGCAGTCCTGGTATTATCGAGATAAAGAAGGTCCCCTTCCTGCCAATTAAACTCCACCTGATTCTTCTCATAGGCATCCACGATCAGAGAAATGTCCTTATCACTTAAACGGTTTCTCATTCCTGTGGTGGCACTCATATCAAGACCACCTGAGAGAAAACGGATAAGCTTAAAAATTGGAGTTATGAGTCGTCCCCAAATCCGTGAATGAACCTGAAAGAAATGAAACGAATTAAACCATGCCCCCGATTGATTCATGGCCGGTAGCTTGGTTTTTAAGATCACTGAACCATCAGTGAGCCACTCTGGTTCATAATGATTCTGACGACAGTATTCGTTCACCACCTCAGAGTCTGTGGTCTTAAAGACAAACTGCCAGGTACCCATCTTGATCATGGGATTGAAAATGCCTAAATATTTGCGGGCCACTGTATAGTTTTTGAGATGACGATAATAGATGATCCCTTCATTCAAAAGTTTTGTACGGATGCTCTCTGGGACATCTTGAAAAACTTTTCTAATGTCAGCGATCGGAGTTTGTCCGCCTATCAAAGGAGCTGTCTCACAGTAAAAGAAAATTTTCTTTGGAAAGCGCTTTCGGTAGGCCATTTCTGAATGCATAGGTATTTTCAGAAAAAAAGGCATTTCGGTAGAAGAGTAAACATTAGACCCTAATTTTTTTCGCGGAGATGTTCCGCCGGTGTAATCCAGGAGATCTTTTTCAGAGACAATGGTTTTGATATATTCTTCCAATGAATCTCGAGATTTAATGGGAAAATTTCTCAAAAGAACCGCCGCATGATCACGAAAGAGAAATTCATTCTCTCTTATCCAAGTCTTATGATCTTTGATGGTCGAACCATCTACGACAAAAGGAAACGTCATTCGGATTTCTTCTTAAACTGTTTAATCTCTTCAATCGTTAGACTCTGCTTAAAAACGACGATCATAAAAATGACGCCCAATAATATCTGAGGGCCAATGGTCGACATTCTCATGGCGGTCACAATGGAAATCATATCGTTTAGGGGAATCTCACCACTGAAGATAAGTGGGGCACCAACCTCTGCTAACCCTGAAGCACCAGGTGTCGGCATAAGTAACATGTACGACAAGAACAGCATCACTTGGCCAAATAAGAAATTCGGGGCCGAATAATACTGCATGCCTTCGTACATAATGAAAGAAACTGAGAGGAAGTTCATTAATAGAGTGATTAACATGATAGGAATCATCAAAACTTTTCCATTGGATAAGAGAGTTCTGATTTGACCTGTGAACTTATCTAGAAACTTCACCTCTTTAATAAATTTAAACGGCAAATAAGACAATATTACGAGACTTGCAAAATAAATCGCAATTCCAGTCAAAACCTGAAAGACCTTTTCTTGTAGGACAACGTTTTGTATTGGCCCCTGAATATTTAAACTAAAGATTGTAATAGTCGTGATGGCAGAGATAAGAATAATAGTAAATGAACGGACGAATGAAACGGAGAAAGACTCCACTAAAGGATGGCCTTTTCTATAATAGTACCATGCCATGGCCGGGGCCCCTAAAATCGCCATCGGAGAAATCCATGCGAATAAAAGATTCAAGGCAACGCCGCCAAAGCACTCTTCCCAACTAAAATTTAAGTTGAAGACTTTTCCAATGAGTTTCATACGAAGCATATCAAAAAGATAAAGCAGAAGATTCACTAAAAAGATAAAGACGACATTCTTTTTAATAAGAAGAAAACTCAGAGTGTACGAGTTTCCCTGAAATTGATAAATAGCTCCACTGATCTTGTCTCCAAGCATAGTGAGAACCAGCATGATGAGAATCAGAAAGAGGATTTTTTTCATCTATGGGTCAGTAACTTCGTTTTCACCGATACGGCTTCTTGACCAAATGGAAGGTTTGATCACTCGGTTTACGAAGGAAATCCATCGGGCCGAAGCATTATCAATTTCAGGCAGAAGGCCACTGTGATTAAACCGAAGATTCTTATAAATCACTCGCCCATCTTGAAAGGCAAGGAACCACATCAAGACCTTATGAACGCGAATGAGCGCCCATGAAAATAAATATCCATGAAGGCCTTTGCGCTTTTCAGTCACCATAATTGGCCAGACCACTGTTTCGCCTTTTTGGGTAAAGGTCTGTGAGAAAATAAAGTATCCACAGGGAAGCGGGAACTTTTTAAAGAGTTTAAGGTCTATCATGATAGTAAGAAGTCCCAGACATCCATCCACAAATAAGACCGAACTCTTCCACTTATCGCCCAGGAAGAACTTTTGAATTTTACCTGAAAGTGTCTGATCGAGAACTTTCCCGGTGAAGGTCACTTTGAAGCGGGTGCCTTCTTCTTGGATGGCAACATCCAAATCCAGAGGAAGTTTATGAACTGAACGCATGTGTTGTTCATCAATCGAATTCATCATCGTGATATGAGGATGAGCAATTCTGCGAAATGGACTGAGATCTGTAAAAAGAATTTCTTTGCCTTTCAGGTCATCAATTTCAAACACCGAACCTGAAGCTTCTTTATCTGAATAGACCCAAATAAATCCGTACTTCTCTTCAACTGGATATGAGTTTACCGATTTACCGTTCTCCACTTTCTTTTTAAGACAGGGAATATCAACACACTTTCCCTTCGAATCAAATTGCCACTCGTGAAAGATGCAAGTGAGATTTTCCCCTTTAACTTTTCCTTCAGCGAGACTCATTCCCATGTGGGGACAAAACTTATCTAAGGCATGCGCCTTGCCACTTTCAGTTCGATAAAGGGCAAGCTCATGGCCACAAATTTTAATCGGAAGGGCCTTGCCCTTTTTCAGTTCTTTGCTCTTACAAACGACATACCAGCCTTTCGCAACAACATCCCAGTTATTGAAAACCTTATGCGGGCGGATTGGTTGGGTCGTTTGATTAATTTCAAAAAGCATTTCTTTCATGTAACAAGTTTATCATGTGAGTACATGCACAAGGAGGCGGAAGGAAATACCTATGCTTATTGATCGGACTTGCGCGTGAGAAGACCTTTAAAACCGAAAAGATCTCCGACCAGATTAATAAAAAAGCCCAAGACGAAAAGAGTCCCTAGAATTTTCATTGGTTTAAGGGTTTGGAGAAGGAACATGGCACTGGCCATAATCATAACCAGAGTCACCATAATACTGGCACGAGCACGACCTTCAATCCCTCTTTCCAAATTCTCGTCATCAGTCAGCATGTACTGAATGGCATTATCACCGGCCAGACCCACCATGACCGCCAGGAAAATGGAGGTAATAAGAGTCACAGGAATCTGAAATATACTAATGATCGTAAGAATAACCAAAGGCCCCATGAGAGAAGATAGAACCACTGCCCAAAAGTGTTGAAGCTTTCTTACTGTCCATAAAAGATATGTAAGAATACCCACTACTAGAATAATACTTACTGCAAAACTTTCGATCATTGTGCGAGAGATTTTTTCACCATACTCCAAATACACCACACGCTGGCCCGCAATTCGGCATTTGTCCTGACAAATGGGTAATATTTCATCTCGAAATTTTCTTAGTGAGTGAAGGTCTTGTTCCTTCAAATACAAAGGAACTCTTAAAGTGTCAGCGTTCGAATAGTATTTCTCCCATAACGGAGTCATACTCAGTTCGCGACGGATGAGCTCTTGCTTTAGAGGTGGAAAATCTCGGGTCCATTCCCGGGCCATCTCTTCCGGATCCTCTACTCTTGAGACCATTGGGGAAGATTTAATCTTATTTAAAATCAATTCTTGATCAGAAATTGAAGGTCTACTCGGGAAATACAAATAGACCTGACCTTGCCACCCAAATTTCTTCTGGAAGTCTTCATATCCCACTCTCATCACATGGTCTTTGGGAAGATTGAGAACTGGCGAGTCCTGATCATTCAAGAAAAAGAAAGCAGGAACTGAAACCACCATAAGTGCCATGAGAAGCTTTAAACACCATCCAGGAAGATTAAATTCTTCAATTTTCTGTGCCCACTTACTACTCAGGGCCTTCTTAGGATTGACCCAAACTTTTTCTTTATTAAGTAACTTTAAAAGGGCAGGTAACAAAAGGAACAACATCAACCACTCTGCGACTCCACCAATGGCGGCACCATTTCCAAAACGTTGAATGAGGGACAGGTCTGAGGTGTTTAGTGAAAGAAATCCTACGATGGTTGTAAGTGATGTGAAGAAACTCGGCCTAATTAATTTTTTGAGACTGTCCTGATAATTGCCAGTCATTTGATACTGAGTCACAAAAATAAAGTCCGCGGTTCCAGAGACAGCAGTCATCAAAAACAAATTATTAGTGAGAATATCTATTGGCATCCCAAACAGGGCCATAAGTCCATATAAGATAATTCCAGAACCAACCAGAGTCAGAATAAGATATCCTCCACTCCTCCAGGTTCCATAAACTACTCGCATAAAAAGTAAAATCACAAGCAAGACTAGCATGCTATAAATACTGTCCCTCTGCATGATTTTTCTAAAGTAGTAACGAGAAGTGGCCAGGCCCAAATAGCGGACCTTAACGTCTTTAAACTCTTTCTTGGTAAAAGTATCCGTATGATCCATTAAGCTTTGGATCTCTTTTAAGTTAGCGCCACTATTTGTAAATGAAACGTCGAAAACCAGGTCCTTGCTACCACTTTTAGAAACAAGATGCCGAAAGAATGATTCTTTAAATACTTCTGAAAGATGAAACTCTGATTGTGGATCAAGCGTACATGGATCATTCAAGGTCTTCGGATACCAGAGTTTTCCATCCTGCATTTTTGGGGCACGAAGGGACCAAAGAGAAGTAACATTTTTAATGTCTGCAAGCCGGTTGAGTTCACGGCTCCAGTTGAGAAGTTTGCAGACTTCGCCAGACTTCGGGATGTCGCTAAAATTAAAAGCGACCAAAACCTGTGCCTGATCGCCGTAATATTCCTTCATCTCAAAAAGATCAATGCTACTTTGAAAATTTGAATCATAGACATCATAGATGTCCAATTCTAGTTTGGTGAATTTCAATCCCCAAGCACAGATACCGATGACTAAGGCGAAAAAGGCAACAGTGAGGCCCGCTCTTTTTTGCACAAAGAGGAGAACACATTGAAAAAGCGCTGATGGATCAGAGAATGGTTTCTTCACTCCCTAAATTATCAACTGGATTTAGTGCCAATGCCAGTTCTTTTGATGGTCCTCATGAGTATGAAGATAAGAGCCAGGCCTGTAATACTTATCGTAGAAATCCAAATCAAGATGATGGGCCTGAAGATAGGTAAGACAGTATGTAGAAGGCAATGTCCCTGGAAATTTACCAAACTTTTGGTGAATGTATTCGGCCTGAAGAGCAACACATTCAATAAACTCTTCCGAATGGATCTTCGCACTTTTTCTTACCAGTGGTGATTCTTTCCAAGGGCCAGGGGTCTCTTCGTTAAATGGTCCATTGGGACCAAACTTTCTCTCCACCACTGCTTTAACAGCGGCCTTCATATCAGAATAGTAAGGAGGACAGAAGGCCTCAAACACTCCAGGGATCCCCACTGGATTCGGAAAGACCCAATCATCCCTGGTGACTGAACTAAATCCTAGTCCTTTGTTCCGAGGATCGCCGCTCACACCAAAAACGGAATGACGGTCGATTCCATCATACATCCATCCTCCAAGTCCCATCGCCTGAAGAATCAAGGACCCCGCGTAACAAGAGGTAGAGATTTCAACGGTTCCTTCACCCAAAACAATTTGTTCAATATAAGAAAGAGGAAAGGGATTCTTTAAATCGACAATATCTTTATATTTATCAAGGCCAGGAATCGGCTCGTGATGAAAATCATTATAAACACCATAACCATTCTGAGCGAGATAACAAAGCATCAGCACCATGTGCTGGGCCAGATCGACCACAGGTACTACAAATAAGCTTCCGGGACAGTTTGCAATCCACAGATTGTGACTTTCAATATGAGGTTCTTCTACCGGAATCTGAATTCGCTTATCTGAAAGTTGCTTTATCTGACTTCGATTATAATCAAGCCAATCTTCGACATTAAGCTCATTGGCCATGGTTTTAGTTTTCGCTGCAGGAGCATTACGATTATTCAGAAAGAAGACCCCAGAATCATCAGAAAAGAACAAGGTACTGGTATGAAATCCAGCAGAGGAAGGAAATGTTCGCCCTCCTGCGCTTCCCGCATAATTTGGTAAATCAGGAGCGTACTTCTGATTAAAAGGTATAAGGTGATTCCAACCAGTGTTACCTGCCATCGCCGAAATAATCAGTGTTCGCTCAATTTCATTTAATGGCTGTGGAGGCTTTTGTGATTGAAAGGCCAATGGACCAGAGTCAATTGAAGAACCTACTGCAAACCGACGAGATCTTCTTCCCATGATCGCATGCATGAGTGAAAAACTTGCAACTTGCTCTATCGCCTTCCTCGACATACCCACCTCCAGTATCTCTATTGAAAAACGTATGAGATTCATCAACAAGACCAGCTGCCAATTACTGTTGAGAGAAACAGTTGTTCTACTGAATAGGCATTTTTTACCTCCGCATTATTACTTACTTAGATAATTAATCATTAGTTTAAAAAGTTAAAAAAATGTTCATTAAGCTTTGATTTAGGTTTCCCGATATTTTGAAAAAATTTTTCAAGGAAAGTCATGAAAATCATTTGGACTCTGTTGGTGCTGTTGTCTTTTGTTGGCGAGCTTCGAGCAGCAGATTGGTCGGAAACAAACATCCAATATCTTCAAGGAAGCAACTATCTTCGACCTAATACTGATCGCTACTCCCAATCTCTCATCACGGTCGAACACATAAGTGGCTGGGCCTACGGTAACAATTTTTTCTTCTTCGATATTCAAAGTCCCGATACTCAAGACAAGACCGTGACTTACGGAGAAATTTCACCGGCCTTTAGTCTTGGAAAAATGGATTTGGTAAGAGTGAAAGATCGCTTCGTAAAAGATATTTTACTTCAGCTTAACCTGGAGTTCCCAACAGGACCTGCAAGACGAGCAAACCTTTCAGGCGTGACGATAGAATGGCAGAATCTTTGGTTTGATTATCTCGCAACTCAATTCTTATATCGTGATGTTTTAGGTGTAGAGGGAACAAGTCAGCAACTAACGATTGTTTGGAGCAAAGTTTTCGGTCCATCTAATTGGCCCATTCGTTTTAACGGCTTTCTGGATTGGACAGGGGCCGAGGGACACATGCGCGAGAACTTACAAATGCAGCCCTCTCTTCTTCTTGATCTTGCCAAGAAAACTAATAACAAAGTCCCTCTGAGAATCGGGATGGAGTACAACTTTTGGCAAAACAAATACGGTATCAGAGGTCTGAATCAAAGTGTTCCTCAATTTAAAGCAGTATGGATTTTTTAAGGGGTGAATGAATATGAGCAAAACATTTGAAGGTTTACGCGGGAAATTACTAATACTGGCAGTCCTTCCATTGATTGCCTTGGCCATCACAACGATTATTAGTTTGAGAGGCTTTTCAAAAATTGGCGGAATGTTAAATGAATCCTATGAGGTCTACGTTCCAAACATTCGGCTTCTAGGACAAATCAATCTCAATCGAGCGAACATCGGTTACTTCACCTTTGCGGCCCTAAGTAATAAAGAGGACTCTGAAAATAGAAAAAAGTTTATCGCCCTTCTGGATCGTTCAGTCGGTGATTACAAATCGGCAGTCGAAGAATATATGAAGCAAAAGTATATTCAGGGTGAGGCTGAAGCATTTAAAGACATGAAGGACCACTACCCTAAGTATCTTGAGTACACATCACAAGTTAGAGAGGCCCTGACACGTGGACAACCTTCCGACTTTGAATTTGTATTATCTCTTGTGGATAAAGGCGGACCATGGCAAGTGCTTCAAATTGAAGTCGATTCAACCATCACAAAAATTTATGAAATGTATACGTCCATTAGCAAGTCGAACAACATTCTTCAGGCAGAAGAAAGAGAAAGCAAGGCCATGATGATTCTTCTGGTCGCTCTTGTCTCTTCAGGGATTCTTTTCACCGTGGTTTTCATGCTTTCAAATCGTGTATCCAATTCAGTTGGTGGAGTGGCCCGTGCTCTGACGACCGTTAGTGATAACGTGTCGGGTGCCATTACCCAACTTTCGGCGGCCGGGCAGTCTCTTTCCAGCGCTTCAACTGAATCTGCTGCTTCACTCGAAGAAACTGTGGCCTCAATTGAAGAGCTCACCTCAATGGTAACAAGAAACTCTGAACACGCCAAAGAGGCCTCTGATCTTGCCAATGAATCATCTCAGATCGCACGCGAAGGTGAAAAAGAGATCAATGACCTTATTCAATCTATGCATGAAGTTGCGAATGACTCTAAAAAGATCGAAGAGATCATAAAGGTCATTGATGATATTGCTTTCCAGACGAACCTCCTTGCTCTTAACGCTGCGGTTGAGGCCGCTCGTGCTGGCGAACAAGGTAAAGGTTTTGCGGTGGTAGCGGATGCGGTCAGAAATCTCGCGGGACGTTCTGCGACTGCTGCCAAAGAGATTAATACTCTCATTAAAGAAAGCGTGGATAGAACTGAAGAAAGCCGTCAGCTTGCGGACAACTCAGGAAACGTTCTTATGAGAATTGTTGCCTCGGTTGAGAAAGTGGCCGTTCTTAATAAAGAGATCTCCGCCGCTAGTAACGAGCAAACGGTAGGACTAAGTCAAATTAGTAAGGCCATGAATCAACTAGATCAGGCCTCACAATTGAATGCTCAATCAACTCAAGAAATTGCTTCAACTGCTGAAAACATTGAACAGCGCTCGGAAGAAATGAAAGAACAGGTGAAGATTTTAAGTCGTGAAGTTTTAGGCAGTGCTGCCTAAAAAAGTAAGGGGAGGTTTTGACCTCCCCTTTTTTATTTAAGCAACTCTGAAAAGTTCTCTTAAAGCATGTTCCCAAAAACTTAGCCTAGGATCAATACGTGTACGGCGAAGGTAATTTGGAATGGATTCGCCAGGTAGCGGTAGATTATTTTTTTTCAACTTATTAATCAGAATATTCACATCATGATTATGTTCAGGAACCAGGCCTGAACGTTGTTGCCATGCCCATGCTGGAGCAACTTCAGCAAAAGCAAGACCACGGAACTTGTCTTCAGAATTTAAAACTCGGTCACCAGAAGTTCCTTCCCAAGTCCGAGCATAAAAAGAAAGATGACTACGAGGAATATTCATCAGATTCGCACGAATCGTCGCCGTCTTAAATTGAGGCAGGGCCTTAAAGTCATTAGCAGCAGCAAGGATGTCGGCCTGATCCGGCCCACCAGAGCGGCCGATATGAACGACCGGGATACGACTATTTCCAAGAATACGTTTTACTTCAAGCTTCGCAGCTGGACCATCAGTAATAATAAGTTCAGGTCCCCCATTACTTAGAAGTTTACCAAGGAGAGCATTACGATAGTTTTCTGTAGCAGCAAGAACGTGCTTCCAATCTTCCGCAGTTGCGCCATCCATTCCGAATGGAACTGTCTTAATGACCAAATAGTTCTCGTCTTGAACCCCAAGATCTCTCATCAGACCTTGAAGGTGCTGACCTCGTGTTCCTGTTAGCGCTCGAGCAGTAATAAGATCATCATATCCGCGAGGATCCGCCACGATTATCACGCGAGGTTTGTCTAAATTTCCGCGGTAGTGACCGAAGTCACCAATGTCAGGATGGTTCTTCACATAATACGCATCAATTCCATTCGACTGGAATGACTTTCCTGGTTTGGTTTTGAAAATCTGTTTCATGTTCAGATTTTCTTTCATAATACGAGCATACATTTCACCCGGACCGGCGTCGAACACGTAACGAAGATGAGCACTACGAGGACGAGTGACGAAAAGTTCTTCTTTAGAGAAATCTTCACCTGGACGAGCATTCGTCATGGCCCCAATGGCCTTTCTATCAAAGCGGGCCTGGTCACGAGTACCAAAGACAATTACATGAGGATTACTTCCCATACGAGAAGCAGTTGAAACCGGAACCATGCGAGTACCTGGGGTACCGAAGTCATAATATTCAGGTCCAATGTCCGCTCGAGAATAACGATATGGCTGACCTGAGGCATAGCGGTTGGACATTCCTGGATCTGGATTAATTTTCCAGCCCGCACTTACATATGGTCTAAGTACATTTAGATCTTGAGCAACGGCCTTGGATGCTTGCTCATTTGAAAGATTACTAAGAAACGTCGGGTGTGGAAGTTCAACCACGAGTACATCAGAACTGATTGTTGAACCATCACTTAGTCTAAGACCTTTGAGTGAACGAGTATAAGCATTACGAACTTTAATCTTATTGAGATCGTACCCACCAAGTTGTGCCGGGTGCAGGAGACCATTTCTCATTGGACCGGCCTTCGTAAATACCATCTCACTCTTGTATTTTTCTACGTTCGCTTGAAGGTCTTCAACTGCGGTCTTTTGGACGGGTTCTTTAGTATAATCCAATCGACGAGCGGCCATACGCGAATAAAGATCATTTCCTTCCTGGTCTACCACCACTGGGAATTCATTATTTCCCCCCGCGTATTCTAACTTAGTTTCCGCTACCTGAATTTGATCAATAATTTTTTCGATACGGGACTCTACTTTTCCCCCCTTACTTTCAACATAGGCCCCCATAGCATCACGAGCAGCTCCGCCGAATGTAACGATTAATTTAATTGAATCGCGATTATTACGAATGATCCAATCAATGAGGTTGTTACGCCATTTGGTAACTGGGCTATCTACATCTTGGGTAAGTAGCCACAGGCGATTATCAACTAAGTTAGAAAGATTGAATGAGTCTTGTCCTTTATCATTACGGTAAATGAAAGGAGTATTGTAGGCCCCATACTGACCTTTGATAGTATAAGCATAAGTGTTTATAAAGGCCGCGCCTTCGTTGACACCAAAATAAGCAGCGAGATCCTGAGCACGACCGCCAAAACCTGCGGTCGCTGGACGACCAGCGGCCTCTGCGATGTGAGTAGCATCCTGTCCAATGAAAAGAATTTTTACTTTGTTCGGTGCTTGAAGCATACGCCACGGCACTGGTCCAAATGCTGGACGAAATTTTTGTTCACCCATCAATTGATTGGCGATCTCAGGCATGTTCGGAATATTTGCAGTAAGATCAATGAGCTCTTTGCCCATTTTTGTGCGAGGGTTTGGACCTGGGTCATATGACCATATCGGCATGGCCGCATTGGCCATTTGAGTAGTGATAAGAAGAAAATTAAGAGAATGTAATAAGCATGAAAGCTTTTTCATACATGCATCCTTTAGAATAATGGCCGCATCCTAAATCCGCCCTAGATAGACTTCAAATCAAGTTTGTCCTGACAGAAAGAATTACACTGTAAGAAATTCCTGATTGATTGAGATCGGAAGCAGGCCAATGTTTTCTTAAGGTGATTTAGAGTTCAAAAACTTTGCGGGTCACTGTTTAGATGGAGGAGTTTCATTCTGGCAGAGGCCAGGAAAATAAGCCCTTTAACAGGAGGTCAACATGAAACGACTACTTTGTGGAGCAGTGACAGCACTACTTATTTCAATGCCGTTGTTTGCTCAAACTTCAAGCAGCAGCTCAATGCCTTCTTCAGAGTCAATGGAAGAGTCAAAGACAACTACTGAAGAAGTAAGACGTACAACTTCACCATCGGGTGAAACAACTGAAGAAGTTGAAAGAATGGAAGATTCTTCTATGTCTCCATCTCACTCTGGTAGTTCTCAAACTCCAGGCAGTATGGATTCAAGCTCTCCTTCTTCTTCAAAACCTAAGAGTTCAACAACTCCATCTGGTAACTAAAAAAAAGGGGCCGCTAAGGCCCCTCTTTGATTATTTCGTTTTCTTAGCGAATCTCTTCTTTAACTTGTCCCAACTTTTCTTAACCACTTTATCAGCAGTGAAAGCCGGTTCATTTCCAAGTTTCGAAACCGCCTCACGCCTTGTGAAAACTTTGTCTTTGGCAACGAAGGTCACCCCTTCCTTGGCCTTAACAATTTCTGGCACGAAGCTTTGAATAAATGGTGATGAAACACTCAGCTGTCCGCTGAAAACATCCAGATCAACGTTTTTGGACTCTTGAAGGGCCAATTCAAAATCCCCTTGAGTCCCGGCGGCCGAGGCCCCTTCAGTTTCCCAACGCTGCTCAATTTCCTGGTTCTTTCGAGAAGGTGAATGAACTTTTAACGAACCTTTTTGGAGCTTCAGTACAGAGAATGCCTTTTCGCTTTTTTTAGTCACCTCAAGGTCTGATTGCTCAATAAGTAATTCTGAATTTTTAGTAAGCACGACTTGAGTTTCTGGATAAAGATGAAGAAGAAGATTTGAGTTACCGGCCACAATTAGGTCACCGACTTCTAGCTTACTGTCCGATTTAAGTTCTACTTTGCTTTTATTTCTTACGATATGCGCTTCAGATTTATCAGTAAGTTTAAGAACTTTACCGATATCAGCAAAAGCAGTTGAAAGAGTCATCATAAAACAGAAAATCCACAGACCCATGATAATTCCTTGATAAGGTTCATGGAATTATTCTCACGTGAAAGTAATCTGATGGCAATGAAGGACCTAGTGAACCAACTGCAAAAAATCCTCTCCGTCCCAAGGGAAGATTGAGATTTTTTCATAGACTAGAGGCGTTGGAGTTCCTAACTGATCGAACATTTTATCCACAAAGTGGTCCTGGAACTTTCGGGCCTGGACAGGAGTCTTTGTATGATTCAAGATGGCGAACGGAACTTCTCCAGAAATAAGAAGGACCCCTGCAAGACTTGATGTGTGCTTCAACGTTCCAGTTTTTGAAAGGACCGATTCATGAGTTTCAGGATAATCTTCAAAACGATTACGGAAAGAACCAAGATCTTTACCACCGTTGACCGCAACGATATCACTTAACTCAAAATGCTGCTTGCCTGCACTTTCAGATAATAAAGAAATTGATTTTAAAATCATGCGACAAGTGGCCAAATTATCAAAACGTTTTTTGCCATTAATGATGGGAAGTCCTGATCCATTAGAAATAGAAAATGTGGCCGAGTCCACGTTCTTTTCCAGCATGAGTGCCCTGAAACTTTTCTTTTTTTGGCCAAGGGCAAAGAGATTTTCTGCTACCACATTTTTAGACATCACATTCATTGCCTTAATGATGGCGTGAAGTGGTTTTGAATGGTGGACATACTCCACCGGATTCTCATCTTGTAATGGGTTAACATCCCTTAAAACAACTGAAGTCGCGCTAAGGCTTGGAGCATCCCCTTCGAGTTCAATCCCCTCTTCTCGCGCGAACTTTTGTACGGTCTTCCAAGTCGTATTAAGTGTTTTTTGGTTCTTGGGATTGAAGTAATAAGCAATACGCTGTCTGATTTGTTCAGAAGTGATCACTTGATAGTCCTCGAGGCCCAGATCATAAAAACGAAAATTTGAGTTAAAACTCACCTGCTTAAATTTGGTATGACCCAAATCATTAAGAGCTCTCATGAGAAGAAGCATTTTCTCTTCTTCAAAATACGGATCTAAACCGCCTTCGATATGAAGGCCGTCCTTTCCGATGTAGACCTTCGTTTGGAAAGTTTGATTAAGATCAAAAACTTCCGAGGCCAAAAGTGTTGTGAGAAGTTTTGTAACAGAGGCAATTCTTTGTTTCTTATCTACCTGATAACCACCAACCTGACCTTGTTGTTCATAACAATAGGTCTGTTCAGTAATTGTCCCGACTTTATACTTCGTATTGAGGGTCTTGAAATCCTGAGTCAGGACCGGGTTGGCCCTGACTGAAGTTGAAATAATCGCTAAAGCAAATAAGAGTTTCTTCATTTTATTCTTCGTAAACGATAATGACGGTGTCCCAAGAGCTCACTTTACTCGCCAACAGATCACCAGTGTTACGGTTAAGTTGATTTACTGAAACAGAGTTATTTGTAATTCGGTTGCGGCCTTTGGCCTCGTTTACAACCTTAAATTGTCCAGGAGAACTTCCAAGACCGGTGTCCATGACTTTTTCACGAAGGAGCAGTGATGACTCATGAATCATACGAACACACCCACCAGAAGCGCGAGTACCTAGCTCTTTATAGTGCGACTTAGTTGTGGCGTGAAGGGCAATCCCACCAATGAAGAAAACGGCATTCGGCATTGGAGCGTTCCACGTATAAGACAAGTAATCACGATAAATTTTTGTAGGACGGAAGAACCCCTTAGGAGTGGTAGAAAAATAGGTCCTGCCAGATTTTGCTTTTTCTTCTTTTTCACGACCGGTTGAAATCTTCTCTTTTAAAATCTCAACTCCGTTTTCATACATCGTTAATGTTTGAGCGCCTTTACCTTTGGCCGCTTTATTGACAGCGATAACTAGACGGTGGTTTCTTACCGCCTCAGCAACACCTTCACTGTTTAATCCCGGAGTAAGGACCGCCTTCATCTCCGCCATTGCATATTCTTCAATAGGCATCATCCCATCTTCCATCGCTTCTTGATCTGTAAGTGCATAAGCACCCTGAGCGCCGACCAGAGCAAAAGTTGTTAAAAGCAAAAGTGCCTTAAGTGAGAATGACTTCATAAGTTCTCCTTATAACTTTTTTTTTGGGATTCTAGGTTGATTAAAGAGTGTTTAGTTGGAAGTCTGAAAAAATGACCATACTTTTGCGCTCCAAGAAGTCATGGGTAAGACCGCTTCCCTGTAATTTCTATACTATTCAACGATTTATCAACACTTCACCTGGGAAAGGCATACTCTATCCCCATGGCGAATGTATTTACCTATAAACAGTCTTACGATTTTTTTCGTGATATTTTAGAAGCGAAGAAAGCCAAGAATCCGTCATTCTCACTGAGGGCGGCGGCCCGTAGCTGTGGTCTTTCACCGGCCGCACTGTCTATGTTTCTTAATGGTAAAAAGAAAATTTCAGTTCAAGTGGCCCGTCAGTTGGCCGTCTGGAGCAAACTAAGAGTAAAAGAACAAGAATACTTCATTACGATGGTTGAGCACGAGCTTGCTCGCAGTGCCGGTATTAAACAGGTACTTGAAGATCGTATGGAAGAACTGGCCCGTGAAGAGGCCAATCGCCGCATTAAGAAGAGTAAACTCGATTATGATTTCGTGTTCTCGAATTGGTTTCATCTTCCACTTCTGGTGATGCTGAAGACCCCTGAACTTTGTCAAAAGACGCCTCAGGAACTGGCAGATATCTTAAATCTAGACGTGAAAGACATTTCAAATGCTCTCAAACAGTTCCAAAAAATTGGAATTGCTGAATATCAGATGGATGGTTGGAAAATTAATGATGAGCTTCTCTTTGCGGCAGAAGGTCCGCATTTAGGTCTCCGAAATTTCCATCGTCTGATGCTGGGGAAGGCCCAAGAATCGCTGGAAACTCAAAATAATACTCAAAAGTTCGTTGGCTCAGAGACCATGCTTTTTGATGAAGAAAGTCTAAAAGAGGCGAATGAGGCCATCGAGGAATGTTTTAGTAAAGTTCTTGCTATCGCAGCGAAATCGAAGAAACAGAAATTGTATCACTTCGGTATCCAGTTGTTTAAGCTCAGCAAGTAAAAGGATCTTATGCGAAATTTTCTTCTAATTCTTACTCTTGCATCATCATCAGTTTTTGCATTTGAAGGCGGCGGTAGTATCAGCGGCGGTACTCGCGGTGGTGGCAACTCATGCGGATCTGACTTTGCTTTCATAGGTAAAATGGTCTACCAACGTGTCCTTCACAACGATTACTTCAAGAACAATGTGAACCTTATTGCGCTTAAGGATGCCATCGCGCAAACATCTGTACGTGAGACAACTCAGCCAATTACAGACGCAGAAAATGTAAAATATGAGGCGGCCAATTACCCGGACGATAAGATCATTCTCGTTCACCAGGACTATTGTAATAACCGTCTGACAAAACCTAATGCGAAACTGGTTTTCCATGAATACCTTGGTATCGCGGCCCCTGGCCTGGACGCAGGCTTTAATATCAGTGGAAGACTTTTCTCCGAGACTGGTTTAACAGACAAAAACTTTCAAAATCTTTTAGAAACAAACGGTAGTGATGCCTCTGTTCTCAATTTACGTGATAAAGAACTTGTTACGAAAAATCTTAAGAGCAATTCAGTTGAACTTAATGCTAAGAATGGTCAGTTCCGTCTCATTGTTAATTGCGATATCAAGCATTCTGAACTTAACTATCATAAGTTAAGCGACAGCAAGGTGGTTTACTCGACCACTTTCAAATTTAAGAGTGCGACTCAATGTCAGGAAGTTTTTGGTAAAGCTCTTCTGAATGATGAGATCAATGATCTTGATCTCGTTTTAGGTCTTGAAAGCCACACCGTTATTTCTAAGAATTAAACAATTCGAAAAATTCTGGATAAGACTTTGTCACTGCTTCCGGAGGAGTAACACTCCCTCCGGAATGCTGACGAAGAAATAAAGCGCCTACCATGACCATACGGTGATCATTTGGTAGGGTTAGATGCTTTTGTTCATTGATTTCTAAATCAGAGCCCTCAATAAATAAGGTCTCACCTTCTAGCCAGGTCTTTCTTCCGAAAGTTTTAATAAGGTTCATGATCTCTGCGAGACGATCACTTTCTTTGAAGGTCAGATTCTTTGTTCCATGAAGTTCGTGAACGCCTTTGATATGAGAAAGAAAATAGCCCAATGTGGGAACGAGATCGAGAGCATCGGTGACATCAAAAGAAATCGCCTCATGACGAGAGACAGGTTTTATTGTCATGCCTTTCTCATGCTCGGTTACGGCACCAAGCTTCCGAAGGATTTTTAAGAACTTCGAATCGGCCTGAAAGGAATCATCAAAGAGACCAGGGAATGTTATTTCATGATTCAGGGCCGCAAAGGCCAATGGATAACTGGCACTACTCCAGTCTAACGGTACTGGATAGACATCTGTGCGCTTTAAGTCTTGAATCACTTTTTCAGTCATCGCCCAATAGCTTTGAGACGTCGTGAGATTTACAGGTACGACTTTTGTTCCAAAATCCGAAAGACTTAATTCTAAGGCGGTGGCGAACTGAGTGGTACGGGTGCAGTCTACTTCCAGAATCTTTGGTGCTGAGATCGGTCCTTGCAAAGTTAAGACAGCATCATTGAGTTCTGCCTTAGCTCCTAAACTGCGTGCCTGTTCAATAAACTCCTTCCATGGACGCTCTTTTAAACGTTCACCCAGAATGAGTTCATACTTTTTATGACCGTTGAGTAATAAGGCCGCAAGGAAACGAGCTGTCGTTCCGCCCTCTCCAACTTCGAGTCTCTTATCAGAGGTCTCACAAGCGGGAAATGAATCTTCGATAGCAACGTCCTTACCCGACGGCTTAATAACGAGTCCCAGCTCTTTTAAACAGGCCAAAAGAATCGTCACATCGGTTGATTCAGGAAGATTTTGAAGAGTGACAGAGGACTTTTTAATGGCAGCAAGAATTAAGGCGCGATTGGCATATGACTTCGATGAAGGCACATGCACTTCGTTAATCATCGTACCTTGTTTAAGATTTAAACTCGCCATATGCATGAATCTTTGCCTTAAAGTCTTTCAGAGCGACTTCTTCAACATAACAGATTCCAATATTCTTGACGAGAACTAAGCGTAAACGTGAATCAAGCTTCTTTTTGTCCTGTTCCAGATAACCAGAAAAGGTATTGATATCAAATTTTGAAAAGTAACCAATTTCGAATTTTTCTGACGGCAGGGCCAGGGCCTTCACCATGACTTCCCACTGACTATGGGCCTCATGAAGACCCATGATTTTAAACAAATACTTAAGCCCCATAGCAACGGCATGGCCATGAGGGATTTTAAGTGAGTATTCAAAAGCGTGGCCTAAAGTATGGCCAAGATTCAAATAGATTCGCTCGCCATTTTCTTTAAAGTCGCGCTCCACCACGATGTTCTTAAAATTAGCACAGGCCATGGCAATATCTTCAATCGGGGCCTTACTGATAATGAGCTTATGAATTTCCTCAGAAAGAAAACCGTATTTGAGGACCTCACCCTTACCTGACATCCATTCTTTCTCTGAGAGACTGGTTAGAAAGTCTCCACAGATAAAAACTCTCTCTGGCATATGAAATGATCCCACAAGGTTTTTTCCCTGAGGCATGTTTATCGCCACTTTGCCGCCGATAGATCCATCAATCATGGCAAGAAGAGTTGTCGGTACTGCGACCCATTTGATTCCACGAAGGATAGTGGCAGCGACATGGCCCGCGAAATCTGTTGTGGCCCCTCCACCAAAAGCATAGAGAGTTGAACCACGACTAATACCCTGTCTCAAAAAGAACTCCAGGGCCTGCCCATAGACCTCCAAATTCTTTTCTTCCTCCGGGTTCTTTAACCAGAAAACATGAGGAGAAAATTGGATCCACTGCGGAAGATGATTCTTCACTTTAACGTCAGCGATGGCAAAAAATTGGCCCTCTTTGAAGTTATCCAGTTCCTTGAATAGTTCGAGCTTTTTGAGGTAAGTTAGATTGGATTTCATGGTGAACCTATTATCGTCAAAATCGAAGGAAATAGAAGTGAGTGTAGAGTGGTTTTTTAAATTAAAAGAGATAGATTCACTGACGAAGATGAAAAATGCTCACTTAAAGGCCAAGAGCGAGCAGGAAGATCGGCTATCTAAGCTAAACGAGAGGCGTCAAGAGGCCCTTTCGCAAAGTGCAAAGCTCAAGCAAGACCTGATTTCTCTTCACGACGAACTGGCCCAGGTAGAAAAAAAGTTAAAAACTGCTTCAGAACAAAAGCAACGTCTGATGGACATTGGTGGAGACGAAAAAAAGATCCAGCAATTTCAAACCGAAATTGAGACCCATGAAGAGGCCGGTCTTTCTTTTCTCTCTCGCGAAGAAGAAATCGAAACTGAAATGAAAGAAAATCGCGAGTTCCTTCAGGGCCTGGATAAAACCATCAAAGAAATTGGCGATGAAGTTTTTCAGGGCGTTTCAAAGCTAGACGCCGAAATCATTAATTACGATTTACGAATCAATTTATTAATGGATGAACTTCCAACGGACTACAAAACAACTCTTCAAAAAGTCACAGCAAAAAAACTCGCCCATGGCCCATTCACCAGAGTGGACCAAGGGAGTTGTTATTTCTGTCGTTATAAGATTTCTCGAATTGATGAATCTGAGATTGATATGCAGAAGCAATTAAAGCAATGCCCGCAATGCTCGCGGATTTTTCTACCTTACGGTGCTTAGTAAACCTGAACGGCCGTAATTTGAAGAGTTCCCTGCATATTCTGATAAGGATTATAGTAACCATTATAACCATAACCACTCGTGGTTTGATTAGCATACGGGTTATAAATCATCCCAGTAAAACGAGCGCGATACTTCATGACACCATTAATATTTTGTGGCTGAAGACCTGATTGATAAATCGCCTGATTAATCATTTGGGCCACCTGCTGATTAGGAACGGCATAAGAAGTACCACCTACTTCAATCGGTGCTTGTTGATTGTTTAAATTAATATAACCTTCTTGAGTGGATAAGCTGGATGTAAACTGACCAGAGCTACTACTGCCACCTTTGTCTTTACCACCACAAGACACCGTCGTGAGGGTAAGTGCCAAAAGAACCAATAAAAGGGGTTTCATAGATTTCTCCTTATTCTTTCCTAAATAATTAATCGGTATTTTAAGCCCCTCCCCTTAGCTTAATTCCCGACCACCTCTATTCGGGTATTTAACATACTTTAAGCTAGGCTTGATAAGGCATATCTCCCCCGCTAATATGGCCCTTCACCGAGATCAGGGGACTATCGCCGGCGCAAGCCCGTAAGGGCGCGTGCGGGAGGAAAGTCCGGACACCATAGAGCATCGTAGCGGGTAATGCCCGTCCGCCGTGAGGCGAGGACTAGTGCAACAGAAAGGATGTATGGCCTTAGCTTCGGTTAAGGTGCGTAGTGAAATCATGTAAACTCTACGAGGTGCAAGCCCAAATAGGTGAGCGTTGAGTCTGCTCGCGGAGCTCACGGGTTGGGTGCTGGAGCCTTGGAGTGATCCCTGGCCTAGAGGAATGATAGTTTAATACAGAATCCGGCTTATTCCTGATCTCGGTTTTTTTACACTCATTGTATTTCTTTCACATATCCACATGCCGGTCCCTCGTCATTGTATGCTCTCGTAAAAGGACGGCTTATGAACAAACTTTTATTGGTGCTTGCCACTCTATCGTTTTTTTCAGTTTCTGCTTTTTCAGCAGATCTAGTGAAGAGATGTGAAGTGAATCTTCCGGCCATGGAAGCTGGTGACATTGATATAAAAATGGACATCAAAGTCTTTAAACAAGATGGCGTTCTTAGTTCTACGATTGTTCAAACCGTTGACGGCGTCAGCATGCCCTTGGAATCAAGCGCTGAAATAATGAGCTTTGAGATCCGCGAAGGACTTAAGGCCAATCTTGAATCGGAAGACCTCAATCAAGGCGAGAAATTAATTGTTCATGCCATGACGGTTGAAGCAGACAAAGATCTCAGCAAGATTTTTAGCTCTGGAATTAAAAATCTTAAAAACGTTCGCAAGGTGAATACTTACTTGATTGATGAAGAAACCAATATGGGCTCGGCCACGATTGTTGAGGCCATGGACAAGAAAGGAAAAATCATTGGGTCATTTTTAGGCGGCTTCGTGGTTCGTCCTTGTAAATAATTATCGCTCAAAGACCTCAAGTCCTTCTTCGAGCAACACCAGAGCACTCTGGCCTTTTTCAAGTTTAATGTCTTGGCCTCCCGTTAAATGACTGAAGGCCGGGAGCAAACAGAACTCGCGATCTAAAATAAAACTCGGAAGTCTTAATTCATCAACTCCCGCTCGAAGTCTCAGCATGGGATGAATGTGTCCTGAAAATTGGAAGCCACTTAGTTTAGGATTGTGTTCATGAAGAAATGAAAAGTGGCCAATCTGAAAATCTGTTTCTTCGACAATGCCCCAGCTTTCAGGGAAATCGGTGTAGCGATCATGATTTCCTTTCACCAACACTAACTCGCAAGGATTTTGCTCACGAAACTCAGCAACTTTAGCAATCAGTCCCCTGCTTAAACTCTTCTCATGATGAATGAGGTCACCAAGCACGATGAGAGATGTGGTCTCATAGTCTGCCAGGCAACGAGACAAACGATCGAGATCCGCCTCAAAGACTTTGTCGGTAATGGCGATACCGTGGTTTCGTAAATAATTGGTTTTACCCCAATGAAGATCCGCGGCCAGCATGATTTTTCGACGGGGCCAGTAGATGACTCTTCGGCAATCAAAGACAAACTCTTCATCCTGAATGGTTCTTAGGAGACTTGTTTCCATTTTTCTTTCATCCGCTGCAAACGATCTTGTAAAGATTCAGAAGAGACCAGTGAGCCAATTCTTTCAATGACAAGAGGGAAGGCCAATGGCGAAGGTCGTGGAGTCTTATAAAGCTCGAAAGGCATTTCTTTGATCTTTCTAATAACTGAAATCAATCGACTTTCTTGAAATTGGAAAAACCGCACTTCATCAAAGGACTGATTATAGAGAGGTTGTTCAGGTTCATATTTTGAAAAGACTTCAAATAATAGAGACGAACTCATCTGAAGGTTCTTCATGGTTCGCTTTTCTCCCATTCGGTTTTGATAAATAAGTCCAGAAACCTGGGCAATATCTCTGAACTGCTTTTTCGCAAGTTGAGTCATGTTGAGACTTCGTTGAATATCATTCGTGAGGTTATCCAAAGAGAGACACTCTTTAATCACTTCCAGATCAAACATATAGTCAGGAGGTGCGAGAATTTCTAATCCATATTCTGAGACAGCAAAAGTGAATGTGACCTTGGTTCTGAGAGATAAACGTACGGACAATAAGGCCGCCAGGGCCTCATGCACGAGCCTTCCCTCAAACGGAAAAATAAAGAGATGCTTCCCCTCCCTAGTGAGAGTCTCTTCAAGCAGTAAGTAGTTTCTTCCCGGGAGTCTTGAGAGGGCCTTTTGAACTTCAATAATAGGAGAAAGAAATTCTACGAGTGGATGCTTATAGCGACCTTGTTCAATCAACTCGAAGACTTCTTTTAAGTGACTGGTGAGAAGCGATGAAAGAGGTAATCGACTTCCCCACCAAATGGGAACCACGGCCGCTTCAGGAGGAGCAAGACGCACAAAGACCGTCATGTCTTTAATCATGACAAACTCCAAGACCTTTCCGGAGAAAACAAATCTGTCCCCTTTCTTCAATTTACTCACGAAGGACTCTTCCACTGAACCCAGACTTCCACCTTTTACAAACTTAATTCGCATGGATGGATCGGAAGTGATGGTTCCCACATTCATGAGATGTTGTTGAATCATGCGCTTATCATGAACCAAGTACCTTCCATTGAGCTCTTTCAGTCGATGATAATAGGGATAGGCACTAAGACTTCTTCCACCCTGAGTGAGAAATAAAAGAAGATTATCAAAGTGGTAGCGTTCAATTTTTTGGAAGGCATAGGTGTGTCTCACTTCCTCAAAGGCCTCAGAAGGAACAAGTCCTTCACCGGCAGCAAGAGTCACCATATGTTGGGCCAGAACATCAAAACTGAGTTCAGGCGGAATAATGTCTTCCTTTAGTCCTCGATCAATCGCGAGTTCGGTTGCCATATACTCAAATAGCTCAAGCGCGTGAGTTGGTACAAAATAGATCCGAGGTACTCCGGTGGGAGTGTGACCCGAGCGGCCGGCCCGTTGAATGAAGCGAGAAATACTCTTAGGAGAACCCACCTGGTAGACCCTTTCCACCATAGGAAAATCCACCCCAAGATCCAAGCTAGAAGTACAGATCACAAGCTTTAGCTCGCCGGTTTTAATTTTATTTTCAACTTCCTCCCTTCGTTCTCGATCAATGGAGGAATGGTGAATCGCCATTATGGGTTCCCACTCAGGTTTTCGGAGGAGAATTTCATTGTACCAACGTTCTGATTGCGAACGGACATTCGTAAAAAGAAGGCAAGACTGCTTAATGTCCACGTGCTTGATGACCTTCTCAAGCATCGCCAGTCCCAAATGTCCTGACCAAGGGAATGAATCAATTTCATCTGGAAGAAGAGTTTGCACTTCAAGTTCCTTAGAAACTTTTTCTGTAATGAAGATGAAGTTCTTTAAGACGTTTCCATTTAAAACACGTCCCGCGAGTTCTGGATTTCCGACTGTGGCCGAGAGTCCCCAGATACGAAGATGGGGAGCGAGTTTCTTTAAGTGAGCGAGACACAACTGGACCTGGACTCCTCTTTTATTGCCCATGAGTTCATGCCACTCATCAATAACGACTAAGCGACACTTTTTCAGGGCCTCTCGATATTCCTCAGAAGCAAGTAAGAGGTTAAAGGACTCAGGGGTCGTGACCAGGATCGAAGGCGGATTCTTTTTTTGTTTTGCTCTTTGGGCAGAACTCGTATCTCCGGTTCGGCCTTCCACAGTGAATGGCAGTTTCATTTCATCAATGGGGAGTTGAATTGACTTAATAATATCGGCACTTAGAGCACGCAGAGGAGAAATATAAAGAATGTGAATCCCGGACGCTTTTTGCTCTTCAAGAGTTATATCGGCAAGAGCAGCAAGCACACCTGCGTAGGTCTTACCAAAACCGGTTGAGACATGAATCAGTCCATTTTCTCCGCGCAGATAGGCCTTCCAGGCCTCAAGCTGAAACTCTCGGGCCTTCCACCCTTTTGATTCAAACCATTTTTCAATCCAGTCTAATCTACTGTTCATTTAAGAGTTTTTTCACCTCTTCAAGAGTGTCAGCATCTTCTGGTCTCTTGTCTTTTCTCCAGCGAGAAATACGAGGGAACCTAAGGGCCACACCTGCCTTATGGCGACTCGATTCCTGAATTCCTTCAAAAGCAATTTCAAAAACGTGCTCAGGTTTCACTGAACGGACAGGACCAAATTTCTCGATGGTATTTTTTTTGATCCAATTGTCCATGCTCGCAAGTTCTTCATCAGAAAGACCTGAATAGGCCTTCGTCACTGGAATAAGTTCTTTATCTTTCCACACCGCCAGAGTGTAGTCGGTGTAAAGATTTGAGCGTCTACCAGTTCCAGACTGAGCATAGAGAAGAACACAGTCGATGGTATGAGGATCGATCTTCCACTTCCACCAGTCACCCCGCTTTCGTCCAGTTTGATAAGCTGAGTTCCAACGCTTCAACATAAATCCCTCAACACCTCGGTCCCGACTCTCCAGACGAAGTTCTTTTGCCTCATCAATATTTTTAACTTTCACAAGTTTTGAGAGAGGAAAGACCTTGATGCTTTCAAGGATCTCGCGACGTTCGCGGAGAGGTCTCTCACGAATATCTTCCCCATCCCACTCCAGCACATCATAGGCCATGATTGAGATGGGAGTTTTCTCTAGGTCTTTCTTGGTTATCTTTTTTCGATTGAGGCGAGTTTGCAGCTCATTAAAAGATAAGACCTTTCCTTCTTTAAACGGAAGAAGTTCTCCATCAATGACCGTTCCGTTAGGTAAGTTTTGGGCCTGATGAAGCACATCCGGAAAGCTCTCATTAATAAGTTCTTCTCCACGGGACCACAAAAATACTTCCCCGTCTCGCTTGATCACCTGAACACGAATGCCGTCCCATTTCCACTCCACACACCATTCTTTCCAGTTATTAAAAATCTCTTCAGGATTCTCAACTGGAGAGGCCAGGAAATACGGATAGGGTTTGGACTTCCTTTCAATCGTCACATCCTGAACTAAAAGATTGTCGTAAAATTCAGGAGTGGGTTTATAGTCCCCCATTAAGCGAAAGCTCATGGTCTCTTTATCTATCCCGGCCACAATTGCCATCGCCTGTATCAGAAGATTTTTCGAGACTCCCATGCGGAGGTTCCCAGAGAAACATTTATGGATCAAAAATAAAACGGACTCATCATAACTCGCCCACCACGAATGAAGTTTTTCCTTAATGGCCTCGGGAGACAGCTCTTTTAATGTCAGAAGTTCTTCTTCAATGAATTTCCCCAGGGCCGGAGGAATTTTTGGATTTTCAATCGGTCCTCTGAGAAGGGCCATGGTCTCAGAAGAATCTCCCACGTGATAAGCAGACTCTTTAAAGAGCCACATCGGCATATTCATGTATTCACAAAAAGCTTCCTGAAGAAAAGTGCGATTGATTTTAGTATTAATCTTATTTCCGGAAATAATGTAGAGACCCCAACAGGCGTCTTCGGAAGGCGCTTCCTCAAAATAATTTCTGAGGCTGTCCACTTTGCTTAAAGTTGAGGTGGTCTGATCCAATTGGCGAAGGAGTTCTACAAATCGTTCCATCATGACTCTCCCTCAGTGTCGTAAGGCATTTTTAAATCATAGGCATCAATGCCCTCATCTTTGAGGAATCTTACGATGGCGTCGGTGTTTCCATGGGTGAAATAGACTTTCTTGCATCCCGTTTCTTTCACAGTCCTGAGAAGTGAGGGCCAATCGGCGTGATCGGAAATCACAAATCCCCTCTCATAACCTTTTCTTCTACGGTTCCCGCGAAGTCTCATCCATCCCGAAGCAAAGGCGACCTTTTTAGGTGAAAGCCTTTTATGCCAGCCAGACCCAAGGGCCGAAGGAGGACAAAGAATCATCGCCCCTTCAAACCTCTCTTTACTCTCCAAGGGGACCTTCTTTACATTCGCCCAACGAAGTCCTGTCTTCTCATAACAGTGATTAAGTTCATCCACCGTACCGTGGACCCAGATGGTTTCGTCTGTGAGTTCGCGAAGTCCAGCTATGATTCTTTGAGCTTTTCCCAAAGCATAACAGCACAAAACTGAATTAAATCCCTCCTCGCGGTTTTTCATCCACCAAGCAAGAATCTCCTGCATCTCATGTTGAAAATCAGGCCAGCGGTAAACTGGAAGTGCAAAAGTGGCCTCGGAAATAAACACATCACAAGGAAGGACTTCGAAGGGTTCACAGGTAGGATCATAATCTCGTTTAAAATCTCCGGTAAAAACCCAAACCTCGTCTTTGTACTGAATACGTACTTGAGAAGAACCAAGAATATGGCCTGCAGGATGAAGACTCACATCCACCTTACCCAAACGGAAGGACTCACCATAATGATGAGTTTCAATAAGGGCCTCACCCATGCGTTTTCTTAAAATATGTTCTGATTTACTGACGGCAATGTAACGATCCATGCCCCAATGGGCGTGATCACCATGAGCATGGGTAATGAGAGCTGTTTCCACTTTTTCCCATGGATCAATGTAGAAATCTCCGAGAGCGCAATAAAGACCTTTATTGGTCAGTTGCAAGAGTTCCATTTACTCATTTTATCAATGAGCAATTTACTTCACGAGAAACGAGAGTTGGGCAAAGCGAGTTACTTAGTCTTGAGACGATAAGGCATTCTTGTTACTGGATCAATGGCACTAGAAGTTGGCGAGATTGATAACCTTTGACCATCTGCAGTCATCCAAATATTGACCTGGCCTGTTGTTGGTACATAAGAGAAATCAACTAAGCGATTCGCAATCTGATTCTCTAGCTTAGAGATATCAAGCACTGAATCTCCTGTTCGATAGAAGTGACCTTCTTTCAAGACAAACATAATAGGACGATTCATCTGTCCCGCCCAACCAACGGCATATTGAGCATCGGTAAAAATGAGACGTAACTCAGACATGCATCCTGGATTTGACCGGAATCTTCCATCTAACTTTAGTGAAGACGTTTTACTGTGGGAGATTTTAATTTGAGATTTTTTTATCGTGATTGGCAAAGAAACAGTTTCATTCTTCACATGAAACTCTGATGAATCACCCCAAACTAATTTCTCGTAGCGGCAACTCAGAAATAATTCGGCCTTAAGGTGAAAGCGATTTTCAGGAGCAGAAAACTCTAATTCAAAGGGATGAACCAATGTTGATTCTGAAAGAGCGCAAAAAGAAATAAGTAGACCGAAGATAAAAAAGAATTTTCTCATTCTTTATTTTTATCTCGAGGTGTTTAGTTTCGCCAAGGCCTTCAGCGTTGCTGTAGAGAAATTCGATTCCGCTGACTCTGTGGAGCGCCATTCTGACTTATTGGCAAAGGCGAGAGCTTTAAACTCTTTTTCTCCCATCAGAAGCACGCTGTTTTGAATTTTGTATTTCGTAATTCCGGTTTTAAATGAGAACAAAGGATCGACCTTAGTTCCCTTAGGAAAACTTGGATACTGCTTCAGAGTTTTATCAGTGGTCGAAAGGATAAATGTCGGTACTTCATACTGGCCTGAAAGCCATTCTTTCTCGCCTTTCTGATAAACCAGAACTTTGTCTTTCTTCATCACAAAAACACGAAGAAGATGAAGCTCGTGTTCAGTGGCCTTCTTCTTCTCTTCACCCTTCATCATAGGAATTGAAAGTGGAGTGCCTTCTTTAAAGGCCAAGCAATCTTTCTTCAAAGGGCAAAGTTCGCAAGAGGCCTTGCGGGCCTGACAGTAAGTGCGACCTAGGTCCATCAGCGCTTCATTCAGTTCTCTGAAGGAAAGTTTCTCATTGAAAATTTTTTTATTCACAAAGAGAGTCTGAATTTCTTTTTGAAGTTTCGGACCCTTCTCTGTTTTTAGATTTAAAAGGCGAGCTATCACACGCTCAAGGTTAGCATCAACTGCCAGAGCACGTTTATCCATACCGATTCCAACTAAAGCGTTGGCAGTATAAGGACCAATTCCAGGAATCTCCATTAAGGCCCCTAGATCATGCGGAAATTCTCCACCATGATCATTCGCAAGCGCTTCTGCAATTTTTTTCAAATTGCGTGCACGTCGGTAATAACCAAGTCCTTTCCAGGCAACCAGGAGTTCTTCTTCACTGGCAGCGGCCAAACTCTTTAGTGTTGGAAAGCGAACCAGAAAGCGCTCAAAATGATTCTTCACAGTTCCCACAGTCGTTTGCTGAAGCATGATTTCCGACACCAGTGTGCGGTACAACGAGCGATTTTGTCGCCAAGGTAATTGCGAGAATTCGGTCTTAGACCAAGTGAGAAGATTTTTGAGACTCATGGGGGGATTTTGTTATTACTTACAGCTTTTGGCAAGAGAGTCAGCGAGCTCAACCATCTGCTTCGCGGTCAGAGGTTCTTTGTCTCCACGAAGTTTCCCATGCTTACTCTCAATATAGTCTGAGAATTCTTTGTGGAATTCGTAGATATCAGTGATGATCACGAGTTTTTTAGCATCTGAGCGCTCAATCCAGTCCATGAGACGTTTGTAATCGTTCAGACCCTGATTTAAACAAAGAGAGTCCATACTTCCGGCCTGTTTAATCGTCGTATCAAACATCATGACATTTACTTTCTGATTAAACCCACAGGCATCATCCAGTACACGCACTAGGCTTTTACGATGACAACCACCACTAGCGTCCGAGAAATCAAACTCTCTCATGGAAGAACTGGTATCAATCCAGAGATCAAGTTTCGAAACTTGCGGAGCTGCCTCTTTTCTCGCCTTTCCACAAAAAATATCAAAGTAATTTTTTGGATCGCAATCAATCAGCTCACGTTCAACTGATTTTCCGGCCGGTATAGAGGGCCCTTCCGTTTCAATCTTTTTTGTTTCAACTGTTTCTTCAATACCGTTTTCTTTCTTGTACAAACCAAATTGCGGATCGAAACAATAATCACCCATTTCCTGACATTCAAGAGCGGCGGTTGGGGCCCGGTAAATGTATTGTGGACGATTCAGAAGATCGTTTAAGAGTGAAACTTTAGAATTTGAGACGAACCACACCTCAATGTCCCTAGGCGCGGCCATCACATTCAAAGAGATTAGAAACAGGGCGATTAAACGAATCAAAACTCCATATTCCTTTGACGAATATATCTGAAGATCGCGTCCCCTAAATCCACAATCAGATCTCGATCGTTGGCATCCAGGTTTAGAAAGTCATTTAAGTAACCTTTCTGACGTGGAGACAAGGTCTCAAGCTTTTCCTTCATCGTGAGATCAGTTCTAGTATTAGAAACCGATGTGCCCTCACCAAAAGGCATCTGCTGCTTCTTTCCACCCACATTAATCGTAGCGTTTGTCTTACGAGTCTCATGAGCTTTGGGAGCTTCTTCACCGGCTTTCTGATCGGTAGATTTCTGATCTTTATAAAATTGAACCAGGCGCTTGAACGTCTCAGTTGAATCCTCTTCCACCCCATCAATGATTTCGTGCAAAGGAATTCCAAGAGTCGCGATGATATTGGCAACCAATTGCTCATCGACACTGCTGGTTTTGAGATTCAGGAAACGACTCATGGTGGAAATACCCACGTTCATCATTTCAGAAAGATCTTTTTGAGTAAGCCCTCCCCGTAGTTGCATATATTTACGAACTACAGCGAGAAAGTTTTCTAAGAACTCTGGTGTAAAGCGGATCATACTCCACCCCCTTGAATTCCTTATCGGTTTGCAAAATAGTTCCTTGATGCAATTTTATTGCTTGACGCAAATAGTCAAATGGCATATGATTGCAGTCAGGAACAAATGCACCAATCGGAGGGGCCATGTTCACACAAACTATTGAAATGACTCAACTAGTATCAAATGACAGCTATCAGCTGATTAAGGATGAACAGCTAGCTGCTACCGTGATCTCCTCCCAAATCCTGGCCGGCTCACGCGTCCACATGAGCACCTACCGGCAAGTGGTTTTCTCCGAGTGCGTGTTCTATGCCTGCGAATTTCAAGGAGTTGTATTCGAAAACTGTGTGTTTGAGAATTGCAGCTTCGAATTTTCGCACCTTCGTAAGTGCAAGTTCAAGAATTGCAATTTCACAAATTGCACTTGGAAGGCCTCAAGCTCAACAAATTCTAATTATGAAGACTGTGACCTAGATAAGGATATGTCGGACATGACTCAAACCGGCCGTAACCTGATTAGCTTCGGCCACAAAGATGATTTCACGACAGATATCTATATCGAATTGGCCATGGCCGCATAGTAAACAAGGAGACAGAAATGAACCTGAGTTTTTACGGCCTAACTCTAATGATTAACGTGTTTGGTTTGGCGGTTCTGATTAAGGCCTACGGAATTTAGCCAACCAATGTTCGAGATTCCTACCCAAGAACCCTGAGGTGTGCGCGACACCTCGGGGTTTTTACTTTTGGGACTATTGATTAGTGATCTTAGCGTTCGCAGAAGGTTTGTATTCAAAGTTGCCCGGAGGAAAAGATACATTCTCCTTAATATCAATCAGACGAATGTTGGTCTTAGAACCATCGACCTTTGTCAGGATTATCTTCTCAAAGCCCTTTAATTCTTTAATCGACTTGGCATCTTTATTAGCTTGAAGCACAACTTCAGTGAAACCCATTTCTTTCTGAATGGTTTTCACGAAAGTCAGAGTCACTTCATTCTTGTTGTACTTAGTTGTGAATAGTTTCGATTGCTCTACACCATCTTTAACTGAATCAAGAAATTTAATGATCGGAAGATTAGATGACTTCTGAATCGTTACCTGGTCCTTCTCACCTTTTACGAAGGCCGGTTGAAACAGCCAGCTCTTCTGAGGGTTGACCACGAACAGAGTTGGATTCGGTTGGGTTACTTCAAAACGAAGGTGTCCCGGAAACTTGTAATCAATTTTACCAAAGCTCTTACGCTCTTTCCCCGTTACAGACTTAAGAGTTTCTTCGTAATTGGCACTAAATGACGTGGGCACAAAGCTTGAAGCAAAAGATAGAGTCGGGAGAAGTAAAAGACCTAGAAGTAGTTTCATAATCATTCCATTGAAAAAAGGGGAAAGCTTCCTCTTACTGAAGTCACTTTTCCCCTGTCCACAAACCTCTAATGGAGTTGAACTGAGACGGCCTTAGACACGCCTGGTTCCTGCATGGTCACACCGTAAAGTGTGTCATTCAGTTCCATGGTTTTCTTGTTATGGGTAATCAAAATAAATTGTGATTCAGAACTCATCTCACGAAGAAGCTCGTTGAATCGACCAACGTTTGCATCATCAAGTGGAGCATCGACCTCATCCAGTAGACAGAATGGAGATGGCTTCACAAGGAAGATAGAGAAGATCAGAGACACAGCTGTCATCGCCTTCTCACCACCTGACATAAGAGTGATCGAAGTCATCTTCTTACCAGGAGGTTTTGCAGTAATTTCAACACCGCAGTCGATTGAATCAAGGTCACCAGTCACTTCAAGACGTGCTTCACCACCACCGAAGATGATAGGGAAGACTTTCGAGAAGCGCTCGTTTACTTCGTTAAATGCTTCTTTGAAACGCTCTTTCGACTTTTCATCAATGTGAGCGATCGCAGTTTGTAGATCTGTTAGCGACTTCTTAAGCTCTTCTTCTTGGGCCTTTAGGAAGTCATAGCGAAGCTTCTGACGGTCGTAATCTTCGATTGCGGCCCAGTTAATTTCGCCCAGACGGTTAAATTCAGATTTATAATCTTTGAATTTTTCTTTCGCTTCTTTGATCTGACCAGGGAAGCGTTTTTCGAATTCGTATTCAATCGCTTCGATTTCTTTTGGACCATCTTCAGTTTCCATCATGTACATAGATGAAAGATCTTTCAGACCTTCAATCTTGTCAGAGGTGATTTCAAGATGCTTCATCATAGTCGAACGAAGGTCGATCTTATAACGCTCGAAGATGTCCTTCGCGAGAAGTTCTTCTTCCTGAATGATTTGTGAAGTTCTAAGCTCAAGCTCAACGTTCTCTTTCTCAATCTTATTAAGACGAGAGTTGATTTCTTTAAGCTCAGATTCTTTTTCCTGCATAGAAAGAAGGATCTGCGCGATCTGATCTTTCAGAAGGTTAAGATAAGTTTCTTTTTCAGCAAGAACTTCGGCCTGATCACGGTTAGAAGCTTCAACATTTTCCACTTCAACCTGAGCATTTTCGATTTCTGACTGGAAGTTATTAAGAAGCTCAAGGTTTGCCTCTTGCTTCTCACGGTAACGATCAATTTGAGCGTTTACGTCTTCAATTTGCGACTTAAGAGAAGTTAGCTGTTGCTGGTAACTCTGAGCTTTTACTTTGAGTTCCATCATTTCATCGCGTTCGTTCTCGAAGCTTACTTTAAGTTCAGAGAAACGATCTTCAATGTCCGCCACTTCAGATGAAAGTTCTTTTACTTTGCCTTCGAACTCCTCCTTAGCATTAAGGATCTTCTCGTCCGCCTCGATAAGATCAAGACGAAGTTTTGAAGTTTCAGACTTACGATTCTGAAGAATCTGAAGTCTTGATGAGTTAGAAGATTGGTTCGCCTCTTTAGACTCTAGTGCCGCTTTAGTAGCAGCATAAAGTGTATTGATTTCGTTGAACTCTTTGTTCTTTTCCTCAAGGGCCACACGCTTCTCAGCAAGTGTGGTCTCAAGTTGCATGATGTTTGTTTCAAGAATCGCAAGCTCGGCCTGTTTTGCTTCAAGCTCTACACCCATCTCCTGAATCAGGTTGTTACGTTGAACAATACCTTGGGCCTCAGAAGCTGAATCGTGGCGAACTCCGTAAACTACTGAGTTACCAACTTTTTTAATGAGAACTTTTCCATCCTTAGAAACAAGACCTTTAAATTGAATCTCGGGGTTAATGCGAGATGCAAGCTCCGTAGTTAAGTTCTCCACAACAAAGAAACCGTTAAGAATCTTTGATAGTTTATCAGCGTATTCTTGATTGTTGATACGAACGATATCAACCAGTGCCTTCATGTTCTGACAGCCCTGAGTTTCCAGACGTCCGATTGACTCTTGAGAAATCGTCGCTTCCTGAGGCCATAGAAGGTCAACAGTCGCGTCGAAATCAGTCATAAGATTAGCGAATGCTTCTTTACCAGAAGTAGCAAGAACTACATCCAGAGATTCGCCAATAAGTTGCTCAACCGCGACCGCGTACTCAGGATCACACTCGATAAGCTTACCAAGTACTTCCAGAGAACCATCAGTCACTTTTTGAACAAGTTTCACAGCTCCAGCACGACGGCCTTCTGCTGAGTTATTGATTTCAATAAGTGAGTTACGTTTTGACTCAAGCTGAATAACTTCACGAGAAAGCTCGCGGAATTTAACGTCATTCGCTTTAAGTTCATTATTGATTGTTTCAACTTCTTCTTTAAGGGCCGGAAGGGCCGCTTTAAGTTCTTCAACTTTTGCGCCGGAAGATTTAACGGTCGCGCGATCTTTCATAAGATCGTCAGTGAAGTTCGATGTGCTCTTTTCAAGCGTTTCAATTTCAGAAGTTAGATCTTGAAGAAGACGAGAGTACTCTTCAAGTTTAGAAGAGTTCTTGAAGGCCTCATTATCAAGTCCTTGGAACTTTTCTTTAGAAGCATTTAGCTCACGGCGCTTTTCATTAAGTTCTTCTTCAAGGTCAAACATTTGAGACTTAAGAATCTCAACTTTCTCCTCAAGAGAAGAGAAGTCCATCTGCTCATAGTTGTTTGCTTCTAGATCAGCAAGTTGAGCAGTAAGGGCCTCAAGACGCTCTGAACGCTTTTCAATATCAACGTTTAGCTCTTCGTTTTCACGATTAGCACGGTCGATTTGCTTTTCTTTATCAATAAGAGACTTCTTAAGGTGCTTCACTCTTTCTTCGGAAGCAGCAAGTTGCTTCGAGTGATCATTGAAATCGTCCTGCGCGACATCGATTTTTTCCATCATGTCGGTCTTCTGGATTTTTTCATCTTCTAGAAGAAGCTCAACCTGAGACTTACGAAGAGTCAGATTCTCATGCTCAACCTGACGGGAAGCAAGCATAGAATCGGCGTTAACGAAGTCTTGAAGGTAGTCGTGCTCACGGTGAGATTCAACGATAAGCTCGTACTTCTTGATACGGTCACGTAGAGTTTTTGCTTTCTCAGCTTTCTCTGCCTGCTGCTCAAGTTTCTTCAGGTTCTTATAAATTTCGTTCTGGAGGTCTTCCAGACGAGTAAGGTTCAATTGAGTTTGTTCGATCTTCTTAAGTGACTCACGCTTACGAAGTTTAAACTTCGTAATACCCGCCACTTCCTCAATCATCACACGGCGCTCTTCAGGCTTTTGCTGAACGAGCTTGTTAATTTCACCCTGGGCGATAATTGAGTAAGATTTTGCACCCGCACCAGTATCCATGAATACTTCGTGGATATCTTTCAGACGAGCTGGCTCATTATTAATTCGATATTCAGTCTCACCGTTACGATAAAGTTTACGAGTAAGGTGAATTTCGGCCGGCTTAGAAATTGTGCCGTTAATATTGATGTGTTTACCGTTTACGTTATCAAGAACAAGAGTCACTTCTGCGAATGAAGCTGGCTGATATTTTGATGATCCGGCGAAGATTAGATCTTTCATGGCCGTACCACGAAGGTGCTTCGCTGATTGCTCACCCATTACCCAAAATAGTGCGTCTACGATGTTCGATTTACCGCAACCGTTTGGACCAACGATCCCTGTGATACCTTCATCAAAAATAATGACGGTCTTGTCTTTAAAGGATTTAAAACCTTGAATGATGAGCCTATTAAGTCTCATGATGTCCTCTCGCAAAGTGTTTGTGTGTACCATTAAAAACTGAACGAAGCTTCTGCCTCTTGCATCCATTCCATACAGCTGAATTTAATGATAGGGGCATCATCCCTTAAACTTGAGTGGCCTGTCTAGATTTTTTGGGCTTACTTTCCCTCACAAATGGTGTCAATGACTCAACACTCAAAAACAAGATTTGATGGACTTTGACCCAAACTATACTGAGAATAGTAGGTATTTTCAGGAGGATCCTATGATCAGAAAAACACTTTTCTCTCTCACCTTAGGACTCGTTTTCGCTTCTACCGCATTCGCGAACAACAAGTTTCAAGAATCGTTCCGCATGGTCTGTGTGACAGAATTTCCCACCACTTCCATCATTGCTGAAAAGTCCGGCACTGAATTGGTGGTAAATGTAATTCATCATCATGGCATGAAGTTTATGCCGCTTCATTCGGGAATCATCACTCCCAATGATTTGAACACACTGGCAAAAAAGGCCAATGACTTTGGGAAAATTGGTGATCGCTATGAGTTTCGTTGGGACATGTCTAAATGTGAGCGCACGGACACAGAGATTTTTTCATGTCACGGCGGTAAGGACACAGTCATTGAAGGCACACCTGTAAATCCATTTTCCATTTATACTCAGCGAGTGACGTCTGAATCGGACGCCGGAAAGTTTGAAAAACTTCACGTGGGCTTCTTAATTTCCATTGATAAAGACTCTCATAGCTTCTCTATGGGCTATGAGAAATACGAATGCGCTTTTGAATAACCAATTAACTCTTCTGCCTATCGTGGCATGATCCCTGCAACCCTCTTTAGTGAAGAGCTAAGGAGGGTCCATGCGATCAAAATCCTTTTTAAAGCGAATTAAGACCTTTAAGAATAATATCAAAAAGCGCTTCGATGATCGTCGGAAGTTCGATGATACTTATCGCCCTACCAGTCGAGATGATGTGACTGAAGAGTATGAATATGAACATCGAAAAGACCGGGACGAGAGGGTCTTGAAAGAGTCAGGTGGGCAGGACATTACCGCCATTTAACTTGAATTCATTACTTCTATCAACCATTTACGAGTCATTTTGACCCACCATTTGCTCATGTCCGAAAACTGCCAGACTTCAAGCTCCCTGTGGGCTAAGATGAGGGCATGAAAACAGATAACGACCTTAGCTTAAAAAAGATCATTGAAAGAAGAGATCCTCGTTATGATGGTCGATTCTATTATGGGGTTAAGACCACCAAGATCTACTGCCGGCCGGTCTGCCCAGCAAGGCCCAAGCCTGAGAACATTGTCATATTGAAAAGTACGACCGAGGCCGAAAACGCGGGCTTCAGACCTTGTAAGCGCTGTCGTCCTGATCTGGCCCCTGGAACTAAGTTCTTCGAAGGAACAGTCAATACTGTTTCCCGTGCCCTACGCATAATTGATGAAGAAAAAGAATCGGCGCTTAATATCGAAAAACTCTCCGACACCTTAGGTGTTTCTGACCGACATCTGCGGCGTTTGTTTCAAGAACACTTAGGGGCCTCACCGATTGAAGTGATGATCTCAAAACGTCTTCATTTGGCCCAACAACTCGTGAGAGAAACTTCGGCACCCTTATCAGAAATTGCACTAGCAGTAGGTTTCCAGTCTATTCGTAGATTTAATGAGGCCTTTAAAAATCTTTATCATGCTCCTCCATCCGCTTTTCGAAAGGAACAATCAGTTCAAGACAATCAAATTGAACTGGAACTTATGGTAAGAAGGCCCTTTGACTGGAAGACCATTCTGGAATACTTCGCTCGTCATGAGAACTACGGCATTGAGAGGGTCACAGATACTTCTTATCAGCGCTTTATTTCTTTTGGGGAAAAATATGGATCATTCACCATCACCTACTCTCCGGAAAAATCTCTCTTGAAGGTGAAGCTCACAAATGTACCGATTGCTGAAATTAAATCACTCCTCCTGCGAGTAAGACGACAATTAGATCTGGATCACAATCCTGAGCATCTACCAAAAGATAAAAAGCTTAAAGGAAAAGGCATTCGAATTCCTGGTGCCTATGATCCTTTTGAAATCGCAGTGACGATCATTCTCGGCCAGTTGATTTCTACGAAACAGGCCAAGGCCAAGCAGAAAGAACTCATTCTTAAATATGGTAAAAAGATTGATGAAGAAGTTTGGGCATTTCCAACGGCCAAAGATCTCATGGATAGTGAAATCGAAACCATTGGCATCACAAGAGTCAAGGCCAGTGCCATACGTGAAATGGCCCGCATGTATCACTCCGGCGAATTGAATCTCGCGGCCAGTGCAGACATTGAAAAAACTAAAGCTCAGCTTCACTCGATTCATGGTATTGGTCCTTGGACAGTTGAACTCATTTGTATGAGATGTCTTGGTGATTCAGATGCTTTCCCTAAATCGGATCTCATTATCAATAAGGCCCTTAAGGCGCATCTCGTGAATGAAGAGGCCTGGAGCTCTTCTCGAGCTTATCTCACTCACATTCTTTGGAGGGACTATGCAACTGTATTATCAAAAAATTAAATCACCGATCGGTGACCTTCATTTAGTGGCGAACGATAAAGCACTCGTCTACCTTGGCTTCAAAGACCTTGGCTGGGACGCTGTAAAAAAAGCCAATGCCATTATTGAACTCACAAAGACCCAATTGAATGAGTATTTTGAAGGGAAGAGAAAAAAATTTGATGTTCCTCTTTCACTGAAAGGAACTGAATTCCAAAACACGGTTTGGAAAACTCTCGGAAAAATCCCTTTTGGTAAAACCTGGAGTTATGAACAAATGGCCCTGGCAGTGAAGAAACCAACCGCCATGAGAGCAATAGGAAGAACCAATGGGCTTAATCCCATCAGCATCATTCTTCCTTGTCACCGGGTGATTGGAAAATCAGGGAGTTTGACCGGCTATGCAGGGGGGCTTCCGGCGAAAGAGTTCCTACTGATCCTAGAGGGGGCCGGAGCGACCAAAAATTAAACAACCTTGTAAATAAGCCAATAATCAGCATTTTGTGAGTGTCATTTGTGGTTTTACTGCTATCTTCTCCAAAAAAAGAAGGAGAAATAGAATGAAAACAATCCTAGCAGCACTCGCAATCATCATGAGCACAACCGCATTTGCCAAAGATCTTTCTTGTGTAAACAATGGAAAAAAAATTCTTGTTTCTATCAATGAAAAATCGCAGGCGATTAGTATCAGCACTGAAGCTCAAATCATTTCTTTCAAAATCTACGACAAAAAGAAATACCAAGTTGAACAAGGTAACGTTGTTTCATACAGCGTGAAAGATGGCAGAGATTCAAATGGTTCAGTTTTAAGTGGTGAGATCGCAACTTTGAATAACAACATGGTTGCCATGAACATTCTGAATGACAGTCTTGGAAAAACCGTAATTTCAATTGATGGCATGAAATGTAAATAGTCCTTCAATAAGGGTCCAGATGTCCTTTCTGGACCCATTTCTCTTGTATAAATCAGCACTTACCTTTCATTTTTAGATTCAAGAAATTACCCGACTATTCCGATACGAGAAGCATGTGGCTCCCTCTCATAGGCCTCCTCTTCATTGCTCCGGCCTTCTCTCAGGTCTTTACGGAAGATATTTCCAAGATCAAATACGTGATCGCCGAGCAAGAAGTAGAACGCTATTCAAAGAATCCTACCGGTGAAGGAATTCCTGCTGAATTCTTAGAGTCCCTTGTCGCCCGAGAATACATTGATCCCATCGTTAATTGTGAGCAAGACAAGTATCGCTATCGCCCTTCTAGACTTCGTTATGAGGTCATTGCCATTACAGAAGATGAGGTCAAAGTACCAGAAGAGCCTAAGGTCAATATCATCGTAGCGAAGTATGAGTTCAAAGAAGAAGAAAACCCTCTCGTGACGAAGCTAAAAAGTGTTCTCAATGATCAGGCCAACTCTCCCGGCACATTTCAGCTTAAACAGGCCCAGGGGACCGGAAAAAAAATCGTTCACTATGCCAGCGAAGGAACCACCATTGATCTAAAATCAAATGTGAGCGCGGAAAATGCGGTTTCAATGAGTATTGATAAGACAACTGCAAAACCGAACCCGGTCGGTGCCACTCTTCAGGTGGATCTCGTGAACCGCCTGGATATCAAACAAAGCATCACTGATGACTCCGATATTAGGGGCGCAGTTGAATCCATTCATTCAACTGGTGCCGCCAATCTGGTTAACTTCAGCGGGATGAAAATGAATCTCAGTACGGTCAAGGCTGAAGCACGACTTGATACAAAGATTGACAGTAGTACCAAGACCTTTGCCGAAATCAATTATAGCGGTAATGACATCGAGAAAAATGTTCGCGTCAATACCGGCTTTGAATTCAAGGCCGCCGGTAATGCTGAAATCCTGGTCTTCAGCGGATACAATACGAAGTTCAATGGTTACAAATCAGATAGCTTTGCGGACAAAAAGAAAGAGCTGGAGTTTGGTGTTAAGTATAAAAATAAAAACGGTGTGAGAATCTTTAGCCGGATCCGTAATGGCAGCGAAAAAAACGATACCGTTTACGAGACCGGCGTAGAAATTGATTTAAAATAATTAAATGTGATCGGCCGCTTCGAAATCTTCCTGCATGGCCCCTGCATACCACTCTTTCAGCGCCGATAAGTTCATCATCGTTTCACAATAGCTCTTCACCGCTCCTTCTACCGGAACTCCGTACGTCACAAATCTACCTACGACCGGCGCATACATGGCATCTACGATGGAAAACTCCCCAAACAGAAACGGCCCTCCAGATTTTTTCAGCTGTTCCATCCAAAGAGACTTCACGCGATCAATATCGGCCAGCGCGAAACCAAAATCAAAATTCTGATAACTCTTCTTCACATTAAATGAAAGTCTTTCACGCATTTTTCCAAATCCTGCGTGCATTTCCATGGAAAGAGCTCTTGCGATGGCCCTTTGTTTTAGGTCTTGAGGGTACATTTTTTTCTCTGGGAACTTTTCGTTTAAATATTCCATGATGGCGGCAGATTCCCAAATCACCAGATCTCCATCAATGAGAGCAGGTACTTTTCCAGAGGGTGAGTACTTGGCGATTTCCTGTTTTGTCTCAGGCATATCAAGCTTCACCAAAATTTCTTCGAAGGAAATATTGAAATGCTTCATTAAGACCCAAGGACGCAGAGACCAGGAAGAATAAGTTTTATTACCGATAATCAGTTTCATGAGAGCTCCTTATAAAACTAGGCTAGCTCCGGTAGAAAATCATGTCGATGGAAGAAAGAAGGTGGGATTAAAAATTGAATATTATAAAGCAAAAAGCCCCAATTGCTTGGGGCCTATCGCTGATGAACTGCAGTAACACCTGAAGAAACATTGTTTCATCAGCATTAACTGAATTCTTTATGACAAATTAACGAGCAAGAAACTTACAAGATCCAGCAATTAGCTCTCTGCCAGCACCAGAAGAAACTGTTAGAGTTTCGCCAACAGCTAGAACTTGGTGAACGTTTTTAGTTTCAACAACTTCACGTGACTTACCAGCACGACGCTCGAAACTGAACTGAACGCGCTTAAGGTTAAGATCGTCACCAGTTTTGTTAGTAAGAGTACAAGCGTACTTGCCGTTTACTACAGACATTTTTCCGTAGTGAGACTCAAGGAACCAACGACCAGCGAAAGCTTGAACAGAAACAGCAAGTAGAGCAACAGTAAATAGTGATTTCATTTTATATCTCCAAATTTTTAAATTTTAAAATTAACGAGCAAGAAATTTACAAGCGCGACCGATAAGCACTTGGTTAGCGTCAGAAACAACAGTCATTGTTTCGCCAGCGTAGATCACAGAGTTAACAGATTTAGTAGCAACGACTTCACGAGTTTTACCAACACGTCTCTCAAGATCGAATTCAACGCGCTTGATTTCTAGATCAGAACCAGTTTTGTTTGTAAGAGTACAAGCGTACTTGCCACCAACAACAGAAACTTTACCGTAGTGAGACTCAAGACCGAAAGCGAATGATTGAGCAGAAACAACTAGAAGAGCAACAGTAAGAAGTGATTTCATTTTTTTCTCCAGGGTTTGTGTTTTCGTTGAAGCGGTTTTTAAGGCCTCTTCAAAAAATTTTCAATTGTGATGAAACGCGACCCTTTCTTACTGTTTACGACTTTGAACACCGTGTAAAAAGGTAGAAAACACCATGAAAAAATTACTTTTTTACTCCGGGAGATGAATTTTTTTTAAGTTCTTCACATGCATTCCCCTCTGTAATACATTTACTAAATGGACCGTCGTTTTCTCTCACAAAAAATCAAAAATTCACTCTCAATTGATGACATTCTCTACTGGACCGCTGCGATCGTTTTAGGCGGAGTGGCCGTTCTTTATGCTCAATTCTTTATGATGGCCGAACACTTTGCCATCCGTATGTTGAAAGAACATGGCTGGTATTTTGGTGCGGCGGTCCCCGTGCTCTTCGCTCTCTCTTGGTGGATTGTTTATAAGTTCGCTCCAGAGGCCGGAGGCAGTGGTATTCCCCAAGTGATGTGTGCTCTTCAATGTGAAGAAGAAAAGAACTTTCCCAGTAAGGCAAAGGCCCTGGTTAAAATCAGAACCGCAGTGGTTAAGATTGTGGCCTCACTCGTTGGAGTCTTTGGAGGAGCGGCCGTAGGTCGTGAAGGTCCGACTATTCAGATTGGTGCGGCCCTGTTTTTTCGTGTTCGTGATCTTGCGATGAAGATCTCAGGAAAAACTTTTGGTGCTGATGTTTGGATGATCACCGGAAGTGCCGCAGGTGTGGCCGCGGCCTTTAATACTCCTCTAGGTGGGCTCGTGTTCGCCATTGAGGAACTCGCTAAATCACATTTCAATCGGTTTAAATCATCTCTCTTAGTGGCGGTGATACTGGCAGGTCTTTCTTCACAATTGTTCCAAGGTTCCTATCTTTATTTTGGAGTACCGAAGGTCAATCCTTTCGATTTCCAACTATTACCTTGGGTCATATTAATCGGTGTTCTTTGCGGTTCTTTGGCGACTTTGTTTGGTGAAGTATTGTTTAAATTTTCAACTCTTCGCTCGAAGATAAAGTCAGTTCCAAAAAATGTGATGATATCTTGCCTTGGTGGAATCGCGGTAGTTGGACTGGCAATGTATGTCCATCCCATGGCCTTTGGTGGTGGTAAAGAGGCCATTACTTCACTCCTATTCGGAGGCACTGATGAGGCCCCATGGCATCTGGCCCTAATACGCTTTGCCTCCCCTCTAATCTCTTATTTATCTGTTGGCGCCGGTGGTATCTTTGCTCCTTCACTTGCGGCCGGTGGAACGATTGGCTCACTTTTTAGTTCTTTCGTGCTTCCCCATAATCACAATCTCGTCGTGCTACTCGGAATGATTGCCTTTTTAACAGGTGTTACACGCGCCCCTTTTACAAGCTTTGTTCTCGTTCTGGAAATGACTGATCGTCATCAGGCGATTTTTCCCATGATGTTAGTTGCAGTGATTGCTCAAGCAGTTTCTCATCTCATTAATCCAGTTTCTTTTTATGAGAGAGTAACTGAAACTTGGCACCATAAAGTAAGTCCACATCCCTTGCCTCAGTAATTTAGGCTAAAATTTACATACGCAATTTTATGCACCGAAATCTTGAAGTAAGTAGCCTCTTATTAACAGGAGACTACTATGAAAACCATTATCGCTTTATGCCTTCTCATTACAACTTCTCTCGCCCACGCTGGATATGGACTTAATGATTTTGGTGTTCCGGCCCTCAACTGCTATGACAAACAGAACATTAAAGTCAGTGTCTACATCTACTCTGAAGGTCTATTAGGTATCAGAGTTTTATCAAAAGACTATTTACTTGATCAAAGAATGAATCAACTTGATCTTCCTCTGGTCGAGCTAGCAGAAATTCCAACTCGCGATGCGGACAATGGCCAGAACATGCGTTTCTTCAATAAAGACTTTAGTGTTGTTCTTAAACTTTTCACGAAGAGACCTTTCAACACGGTTCTAGTGACCAAGAACAAGAAGTACTCGCTTTCTTGTTCTTATGGTTACCAACCTTAATCAGTTTCATTTCTAGGCACTCCTCTTGCATCTACAAAGACAGATTCAAGAGGAGGCCACACATGGCACGCAGAAGTAAAAAGAAAGAGGCACAGGCACTCGAGCAAGACACCGCCCAAACCTACAATGAGTTTAAAGAATTTGAAGGGCAACGATATACCGGTGTAAAAATCGGTCGCGGCCATAAATGGAACTATGATGCCGGCGTCTGGAAAGAACGAAAAATTACCCCAGATGAATGGGAAATAAACTACAACGTCACTAAGCGAAGAGCGGGGAAAGCACCAGAGGGCTCAGGTGTTCCTGTGGGCACTCAATATCACTGGTACATTATTGCTCACCAGAATGTGACCAAGTTAAATGCTAATGACTACTCTACTTCCATGACTGGAGTAAAATTCAAAGTTGCCCACAAACGCGCAGACAAAGAAACTTGGAGTGCCACAACTAAGACCCAGAAGAAGCGCACGTTGAAGTTTTTGAAACAGCTGGTGGCGGATTTAGAAGAACAACTTGAGGTGGAAGAAGAATCGAATGTGATCCCACTGAGACCGAAGAAGGTTGCTCGTAAGAAAAAAGAGAAGAAGGCCGCTTAAGCGTAATCTAAATATTTGTTCCACGCTCCATATGGAACGCACAAATGTGATACCCTACATTTATGGAAAAAAAATTATTAGAAAAAGGTTTCTCACTTACAAGTGTTCTCGTCGCTGCTGCTCTCCTGGGAGCGGTCGCCTTAGGTGTCATGCAAGTCATGAAAAACATCGGTCAGGGGCAAAGCTTTGCAAAGACAGTGGCCGATGAAATGGAACTCAGGACTGAAATCAGAATGCTTTTAGATGAAGAAAGATTCTGTCGCGTGAGTCTCGCCGGTAACGGACCACTAGGAACGCCAACAACTCCCGTAACATTTCAAAAAACGAGCATTGATCAAGATGGAGAAGGACTGGATGTGGAGCTGTGGCTTAGTAATCAGACAGGTCTAAACCGCACCCAAAAGAAATTTAGTGCCTCAGATACTACGGTTAACAAATACGGAAAGCTGAAAATAATTTCAATGAAGCTTCTTATGAATAATCAAACTGGCATCAATTATTCTGCCAGCCCTTATCATATGGACATGGGTGAAATTCTGGTTAAAGCAGAGAAAAGTGTTTCAGAAACTCAGACTCGAATCATCCCTATGAAATTTCCAGTCATGGTGAGCATGTCTACCGCAAGCGATGGAACTTCTACTCTCCTTTCTTGCACTCGTTTAGATGCCAATAAACCAAGAGTTGCTTCAGGACAAAACGTAGTTGGTCCGAATGATGCCACTAACGAATCCGTCATCAATCTCGCCACTTATGGATTCAGTTCAACTGGTGCAGATCCTCACATTATCGTTTCAGAGCGAGACTATAACTACATCGCCGCCGATCAGAACACCATGGATGCCAGCTACTGCGGATTTACCAAAGTCTCTAAGCTTGTTTTTCGAGTGACGTGTTGGGCATCCACCAACAGTGATGGTGCAACTGTTCAGTCTACGTTTGATTGGATTGCGATTCAAAATTAGGCAAAAAAAAAAGCCACCTAAAAGGTGGCTTTTTTTAAAACTCAAAAATGGTCGGGGTGATTGGATTCGAACCAACGACCACCTGCTCCCAAAGCAGATACGCTACCAGGCTGCGCTACACCCCGATCGATGATGAGAGCAATATTATTAAAGCTTCTTACGTGTTTTGTCTATTGATTCTTTAAAGAACTGTAAAGCCGCTTGGCTCGCCTTGGCCCGATGCGAAAACTCATTTTTCCACTCTGGTAACTGGGCCAAAGTCAGTCCATCGTTCTCTTTTCTCTCAGGAATAAAAATCGGATCATAGCCAAACCCTTGATCACCCTTGAGTTCAAAACCAATCTCTCCATGCACTCGGCCTTCAAAAAAGTAGACCTCATCCGGGGATAAATAAAAACACAATACACAAACGAAATAGGCCCGGCGGCTGTCCTTGTCCTTCAAAAGTTCAATGACCTTCTTGCCCTTGTCCGCATAGTTTGGAAGTTCAGGTGCAAAGCGGGCGCTCTGGACCCCTAAAATGTCCGGTAGCGCCTCAATGTTTAGACCTGAATCGTCGGCCAGGGCGGGAACGCCATAGGTTTCAAAATAGGCCTTTGCTTTAAGAAAAGCATTCTCTGTATAGGTCTTACCGGTTTCGTCCACTTCCAATGTTTTGGGAGCAGGATTAACACTTAAAACACCCGCAAATAGATCACGAAACTCTTCAGCTTTATGAGCATTACCGGAAGCGAGAATAAATGAAGTCATAGTTTTTCCAGAACCGCTTTCTGTTCTTTCATCACAACTTTAAGTGCCGTTTGCGCACAGCCTAGAAGGGCCTGTAAGTGATCCATCGAGAATGGTTCACCTTCGGCCGTTCCTTGAACCTCAACAAATTTCCCACTGCCAGTCATCACGATATTCATATCAGTGCCGCAGCTTGAATCTTCTTCATAGTTAAGATCTGCGATCACTTCATCGTTTTTATTAATTCCGATTGAAATAGCAGCAAGACTATCTTTAATTGGATTCTCTTTTAAAAGACCTGAACTCATGAGTTTTCTCACGGCCATCTCAAGTGCGATATAAGCACCTGAAATAGAAGTGGTGCGAGTTCCACCATCGGCCACAATCACATCACAATCAATCATGATGGAACGTTCACCAAGCTTTTGCATGTCAACGATAGAACGAAGTGAGCGCCCAATTAAGCGCTGAATTTCCTGCGTTCTACCTGAGGCTCCTTTTCTTTCTCTCTCAGAGCGAGTATGAGTAGAAGAAGGCAACATAGCGTACTCGGCAGTTACCCAACCTTGACCCTTTCCTTTAAGGAACGGAGGAACTGATTCTTGAACGTTGGCAGTAATGTGAACTTTGGTGTTACCAAATTCGGCCATCACTGATCCAGCAGCGTAAGGATTAATTCCTGGAGTAAATTTAATTGGGCGCGGAGTATCTCTTTTGATTAATGACATGAGGACCTCAGATTATGATTAGACATTTACATGTAGACGAGTGTGATTCTACACAAGATATTCTTAAAGAACAATTAAGCAACAAGAGTGACGATGCGCAGATCCTGGTAAGTTGCGAGAATCAAGTCATGGGACGAGGCAGAGGCTCAAACGCTTGGAAGGCCATGCCTGGCACAGTATGTTTCTCGACTAATCTTCCTCCGCATCCAGTACTGAGCTTTACTGCTCTTGAATTATCGGTCTTGGTGGCAAAGTTCTTTGAAGCGAAAGGTAGAAAGCTTCTTTTAAAGTGGCCCAATGACCTTTGGGACGAAGGTAAAAAGAAATGTGTTGGTATTCTTGTTCAAGGAACACAGAACTCTCTTCTAGCGGGAATTGGATTAAACCTATTCTCAGATGATGAGAACTTCGGAGGCATCTTTGACGAGGCCTTCGCTCTCGATAAAAAACATGCCGCCCGCGAAATCGTAGATTTCATCAATTCACATCGCTACAGCAATAAAGAAGATCTGATAACTGATTGGGAAGCACGTTGCGGACACATGAATGAAATGGTGACCGTCACTGAAGGTAGTGAAATTCATCGAGGTGCTTTTGTTGGAATTGGTGAATACGGTGAATGCTTATTGAAGGACGGAGAAAAAAGCTACCGCCTTTACAACGGTAGCCTGAGAATTATTCGTTAATTATTTTATTTGAGATTTTTGAAAGTTCCTGGCGAATGAGATTTTCAGCAAGATCTGGAATCACTTCCCAGGCCACTTTCTCAGTGTTCTTCTTGAACATCTCATCCATATACTCTTTCACGTATTCTTTCACATACTGCTTAACCAGTTCTTCCATCTCCTGCTTCATTTGAGTCATATCAACTTGTGGAGCGGCGGCCGGAGTTGCGAAAGATTCTGATTTAAAGAGATCGTTTGAATTTACCCAATCAATGGATTCTTTCTCATCAAGAGGTTTAAAAAGAGATTCATCAAAAGCATTTCGACTAGGCTGGAAAGTGTGTTTGGCCTCTTCGATTTTCTGAGAAACTTCGCGCTTAAGATCTTCAAACTCATCTGCCTGCCACAAATTCTCTTCAACTTCATCTCGGATTTGGGCCTCAATGCTCTTAACATCAGACTCATCCGGAACGTAGCTTCCCTCAATTTCCATTTCAAACGGTTTGGAATTAAGAGTATCAAGTGAAACAAGCTTCGAAGTTGGCTTGGCCTCAGGGGCAGGAGTAGAGATAGGTTCAGGTTTCGCCATATCACCCATATCTGGGTAATCCAGATCTTCTGATTGCGGAAACTTTGCAGAAAAGTTCTGCACCGGTTCGGCCTTCTTCTCACGTGCTTCGCTCAAAGATTTTACTTCTCCAATCACTGGAGGAAGATCAATTGTCTTTTCATGAGACTCATGATCATTGATGACATTTGGAACACTCATGCCCCAATCTGACATTTCTTTTGCCAGAGGATTTTGCATATCCGGTAATGTCGCTTCCATTTGTTTTTCTTCAAGTGGAAGTTTCTGTTCAGTGGTGTGGCTTACTGTCCACTGATCTTCAGGACTTTCCTTAATCGCAGGCCCGCTTTCTACTTTTGCTTCTGGATAAGGAATGTCCTCATTGGCAAATGTTTCAATGAGCTGCTTACAAATCGCGATGAATTTATTTGAATCAAATGGCTTTACGATTTTATCCGAAGCACCACATTTCTCCATGGCAGCATCATCAACAGTATCGAAAGTACCAAGGAGTAAAAGAACTTTTGTCGATGGAAGAAGAGATTTGATTTTGGTCGTTAGTTCGTAGCCAGTAAATTTTTCTGAAAGATTAAAATCTAAGAAAACGAGTTTAGGTTGAACGATGGGAAGCTGATGAAAGAGTTCATCCTCATTCGCACAATCTGTAATGTCATAAGGTTGGTTGGCCAACGTGATCTTGATTACTTTTTGAATAGTAAGACTGTCGTCCGCCAAGAGTACTTTATGGTTCATCCCTGAATCTCTCCTCTATTGGTACAAGAAAAATTATAGAAGGTAAGATTCCAATCTGGGAATGAAAAAAAGCCTAAAATTCGAGAATCATTGCGGTTTGATTGTCTGTGTTCCCTCGAGAGTTGGATAGTTTTAGTAAACTATTCACTCTTTCATTAGCATCACTGGCGCTCTTGTTGAGGTGATAAAGAAGCTCTTCTTCAGAGAGTTGAGCATAGACCCCGTCAGTGAGTAGGACCACTTTGTCTCCCTCTGCTAATCGGATCTCTTTCATCTGGTGGCCGAGCTCAGGGTACATTCCGATCGCATTCATCGGTGTGGTTCTAAACTTAAGATCAAATTGATCCTGAGAAAGGTACTGGAACGTGTCCTCAACAATAATTTTCGAAAGTTTTCCCTTACGAAAGTGATAAGCACAGCAGTTACCGATACCCACTAGAACCAAAAGACTTTCAGCTTTCACCGCCACCACGGCACTTGCTCCCGCACGCTGATTAACGGGTTTTTCTAAATTGCTCTTCAAAAGATTTTGATGAGCATTCATAAGAGAATTTAAAATGGCATTACCCTCAAGAAGATTACGAGGATTGTAATATAAAGGCATCGTGGCATTTGGATCGTCAGAAATCTGAGTATAAAACGACTTGATTTCTTGCTTGAGCTTGTCCACTGCTCTATCGCCAATGCCCGAACCTCCAAAGCCGTCCATCACAACATAAAGGTCATTCTCAAAATCAAAGTCATAGGTATCTTCATTCACTTGAAGATAAGGACCTTGATGAGTTTGGGCAGCATAGGCTTTCAGACGCATATTACTCCAGATAGTTCCGTAATTTTTCGCTCGCCTTCTTGTAATACTCACTATCAGTCGGAGAAATCTGCTGCACTTCCTGGAACTTCTCTTTGGCATCGGCAAATAAGCTCAGGGACTCAGCGATAATGGCCTCGCGATAGATTTTCTTCGAACGAGAATCAAGTTGGCTGCGAATATCATCGACTTCATTCAGGGCCTCTGAATTTGTCGGTTCAATTTTTAAAACTTCTAAAAACGCTTCATAAGCACTCTTAAGGTCCTGTCCTTCTTTGAAGGAGCGGGCCTTACCAAGAAGTGGCCCAAGCTCAGATGCTAACTGGTTCTTAGCATCACTCAACATGTCGCTGCCTTCTTTTACTAAATCTTCATCCATACCTTTGATACGAAGGAACTCTTCCAGTTTAAGAATCGCGCGGTACCATTCTTTTTTAAGATAAAAGGTCTTTCCAGGCGATAGAGCGTCCACCATCTTCTTACGAGCGGCCTCTTTAGCTGCAAGCTCAAGTGCCTTTCTTTCCTGCTCTTTTTGCCAAGACTCAAGTTCCAACTTCAACTGTTGAACTTCGATGTTCTCAGGATCTTTCTCAGTGATCTGAGAGAAATAACTCTCGGCCACAGTCACATTTCTCTCTTTAACCGCCTCACGGGCCTTCACAAGAAGTTCTTCAATAAGTTTTTTGGTCTTAATGCGCTCTTCTTCAGCACGACGTTGGGCCTCAATTTCTTCCAGACGTTTTAGACCTACTTTGGTCTGTTCCAGATAAGACTGAATCCGTTTATATTCCGGATCAATTTCTGCCACTGTCTGAAATTCTCTTAGGGCCTCAAAGTATTTATTCTGTTCAAAGAAAGAGACCCCTAATTCATAGGCCACATTTCTTCGGTTCTCGAGTTCCTTCGAAAGAACCTTTTTCGGTTTAGCATTAGGATCGACCTTGGCCTGTTGGGCCTTCGGTTTTTTCGGTTGAGCGTCGGTCGGCTCTTCATCAAGCCATAGAAGGAGTCCCAAAAAGGCCACCACACCAATAATGGCGCGGAATCTGAGCTTAGGATCCTTCATGATCCGCTTAATAATACTCTTTTCCTGAGGGGCACCTTCTCCGAAATTAAGATCTGCGCCTTCTTCGGCCGTCACCACTTCTTCAATTTCTTCTTCCGTTTCGATGAACTGGCCAGTTTCAACCGGCATCAGGCGTTCAGATTCGGTCTCTAGAAGATCAGAGCGAACTTCCAGAGAGAAACTAGTCCCACCGATAACAAATTCATCACCGGTGGAGATGTGGGCCTTATTAATTCTTTCGCCGTTGAGAATAGTGCCGTTCGAAGAGTTTAAATCTTCTAACGTCACATCATTTCCATTTTTTCTTACGACCGCATGAACTGAAGAAACTTCCGGATCATTGAGAACGATCTGACACTTCTTACCGTCACGGCCAATGAAAACTTCGTCCTGATCAAGCAGGAAGCGATCATATGGAGCGTGCTCTCCAAAGAGAACTAATTGATAATTGACGAAGGCCTTAAATACCCTGGTGGCCTCATGCTCTTCATTGACTTCAGCGGGTTCCATGCCAAAAGAATCTTCGCCCTCCACGGGAGCGAAATCTGATGATTCAACAGGAGCATTAAAATCTTCTGTTGAACTATTATCGTCACTGAAGTTAAGCCCCTCGGAACTCTCTTGCCCAATTTCATCTCCACCATTATCCAATGACTCAACATTGGCGGCCGGTTCATCAAATGAACCAATACCTGTTCCCAAATCCTCTTCCGGAAGTGAAGTAAGTCCTTCTTCTTCCACTGGCTCAGGTTGAGGTGTCGGCTTCGATTGAGGCATGATCATGGTATGAGTCTGCTCTTGAACCGGAGGAGCATAATTTCCAATCGTTTCTGGAGGAGGACCTGATCCACGAAGCGTAGTAAGTTCAGCGACAATAATTGAGTACATTCCGCACTTCACTTCGTCGCCATTGTTAATTACATTTTTAGTAACAAGAGAACCGTTCAATATGACGGCCCCTAGTTGAGTGAGCTTTTCACAGACCCAGTTCTGGCCTTCGTTCTTTAAAACAAAGTGATGCCTCGAGATCAAAGGATCATCAATTTGCACGTGACAGTCTTCGGACCGCCCGACGTAAATTTCGTACATCTCAGATGAATCTGAAGTATCTACCGATACTTCACTGAGCGGTACGTTGTTTTTTAAGACAATAAGTTTCACCCTTAACCAGTCCTAGTATCTCTTCAATATCATTAATCTTCTTAACGGCATTTTTATGTCTTGGATCATCAGGCACCGTATATAAAAGTCTTATAATCGCACAGTGTGAGACGATAGCACTTTGATATTTAAGGGATTCCTCGTCCCTCTGGGCCTTGGCGGTAAATCCTTCAATCTCACGGTCCAGCTCTTCCTTGGTCTTACGAAGATAGTATTCGGCCTGAGAATCACCAGGAGCAATAATCAAGGCCAAGTTAAATTCGTGAATGGCACGGAAGTAATTTTTCTCCCGAAGTTCACGAAGACCCCGCTGATAAATCGCGTTCATCTTCTCTTTAATTTGCTTGTCTTCTTTACTGCGCTTCTGATCAATATGACGTTGGTATTCGTTATCAACCTGAACGTAATTCGTTTTATTCTGACTTCTTGGTCCCGCCGGCTTTTCATCTTCGTCTAAAAGAAAGACCATCGCAAAAACGGAGACCAGAATCAGGAAAGGAACCATGGTCTTTTTCTTCGTTTCCTCAGCACTTTCCTTTATGACCTTTGATTTACTGGCGACTTCAACTTTGGCAAACTTAAAGACCGTCTGACCGATGATCAGTTTGTCAGATTCCTTTAGCTCCTGCTGAGTGATCTTGTGTTCATTGATCATCACACCGTTCTGAGAGCCCAAGTCTGTTACGACCCAGTTTTCTCCGACCTTGGTGATTTCCGCATGCTCACGACTGGCCTTCGTGTCATTGAGTTTAATGTCAACTCTATCACCACGACCGATTACGATCCGATTTCCCATTAGAACATACGACTCTCCCTTGTTGCCTCCAGTAAGGCAAACCAAGCGGTAGTAAACACCGGCTTCTCTAGGAGATTCAAAATGTTTCAGGACCAGAACGTTCTTGGCCATTAATCATTTCTCACAAACGTTATATAAAAACCCTTCGCAAACTTATCTTTACCAATGAGGGCCGCGACATTGATGTACATGTCCTTACCACCAATCTCGTAAGACTCTCTCTGATTACAACCTTCGTTGTTCGCCGACTGATCACACAGATCAATCACCGTCGCCGCAAAACCCTGGTCTCTCGCCGTATCCAAGATACTTTGTCCGGCAGATGCATTTTCACGGATACCAATAAGGTCTTCCGCCTCAGGATTAATGTGCTGAATGACTTTCTCTGAGTTCAAAATCATCACTGGTCCCTGAGCACCGGCCATAAACTCTTTTAAAGAGCGAAGATAAGGTCCGTCTTCTTCCATGCTTTGGCTCTCTCCGGAGTCCGTGTTCTGAAGTTCCTTGATCCTCATGAGGATGCTATTAATGGAATTTCGTAACGGGTGAATCTCGCGGAACAAGGACCTCGATTCAAGTTCTTTTTGACGACCTCGAAGAACTCGTTCAATTTGTAGTCGCATTTCATCCAGTGGACGAATCGTCATGTAATAAAGCATTCCGAAGAAGAAGATCGCCACCATCGCCGAAGTAATGAGGGACTCTAAGTAGGCCTTCGAGTTATTGGAGGCCTCTCTCGCAAGCGAGGTCGGTGAGAAACGAATGGTAATGATCGCCACCACCACGTCTCGACCAAGGTTTCGGTCATGGGCCTTAATGGCACGGGCAATACCAATGGTATTGTTACCAAGATCTTGAATCACTTCGCGGTCCTGGTTTTTCTCGTTACTGTAAAAGTTCTTCGCCTCAACTGAGAAAGGATCATTCACAAAAGTATTTAGCTCTGAGACCGGACGATAAACACGTCCCTCAAGGTCAAAGAGGCGGTAACTCTGCACACCCTCAGCGTCTGCACCTTCCAGAAATCCGGTATAGACCTGATCCAGATTTTTATCACGGATATAAACGTTGTTGAGTCGATCCACTTCCGCAGCATATTGCTTACCTCGAAGGGCGATCTCCTTAATCAGAAGAATTTTACTATCGCGAAGAACCGGAAGAATCGTGAGAGAAATGTTAATCGCAATGAAAACAAATAAAAGAATTCCAACTAGCGCCGCCCACTCATACTGCTCGTTGAAGCTATAGATCACGGGCATGACTTTATATTTAAAGAACCAGATGGGCTTGGCGATCAAGCTCTGAGGCATCGGCTCGATCTGGTTCAAATCATCATAAGCGTCGTCATCAGACTCACCGGCCCTAAGGACCCTTTTCTTAATAATGATCTTTTTCTCTAGAACGTAGACGACTTGAAGAATAAGATTCGGGAGCGCAATCTTGTCACCATCTTTAATGGTTATTCTTTTAATAATCTTTCCATTAACGAGAGTTCCGTTAGAACTTCCCATGTCTTCTGCAAAAGCGGTCTCGCCATTCACAGTCACCTGTAAATGCTTCTTAGAAATACCTTCAACGCTTACGACGTGATCACAATCGGCCGATCGGCCAATGGTATTTTCACCGTCATTTAAAATGTATTCTTTTCCACGGAGTTTCCCTCCGACAACCACAAGTTTAAACACGCGTGACCTCCAGAGTGTCTCCCTCTTTAAGATCAAGCGGCAGTTTTCCGGCCGGAAGCTCTAGCACCTTATGTGAGTAGAAATAAATCCAGGTCATTCGCCATGGTTTTAAATCACGGATAATTTTCACGACTTTGTTTCCCTTACCAATAAACACCACATCCAGCGAATAGCGCATAAAGAACGTGTGAATGGAATTGCACGGATCTATTAAAAGACCATCCGCCCCTTTCAGTTCTTTTTTAAACATAAGACCAATCAAACGACTTCCGAAGTCATCTGCCACCAGAACATTTGATGATAAGGTCTTTTGGTTATAATGAATCTGCACCTTCATAGTTTCCCCGCCATCATCTTAAGGGCCATCGGTGCAAAAATCGCAACCAGCACTGCCGGAAGAATAAAGAAAATCATGGGAATCAAAATCTTGGTCGCTGCGGTAGCACCCAGCTGTTCGGCACGTGAAGAACGTTTCACGCGAAGTTCCGCCGACAACTGTTTTAACAATGGGCCAATGGAAGCACCCACTGAGTCTGCCGCGATCAAAGTCGCGCAGAATGAATTAATCTCAATAATGTTCACACGCCATGCTAACTGTCTTAGACCTTCAGCTCGGCTCGAACCGATCTTGGTTTCTCGGATTAGGGTCTCAAACTCTTCCACCAGAGGACTCTTCGGAGCTTTTTCAATCACTCGCTGAATCGCCGCCATAAAGTCCAGACCTGCTTCCACAGAAAGGGCCAGCATATCCACAATGAAAGGCATTGCTCTCAATGTTTCTTCACCACGCTTTTTAATTAGTCCACTTAACCACAAATCGGGATAGAAATATCCTACGATTGCCATGACCGGAGTGATGGACAAAGGCCAGGTCTCAGACATGATCCAACGAATTGTGAGAAACGCGAAAGGGCCACCTAAGATCATGAAGAACTTCAACGCCACAAACTCTTCCGGAGTCATCTCTTTAATGAGTCCCCCGTTAGCAAGTTTCTGTCGCCACTTGGTTCGAATCGCCTGTTTATTCTTGGCCCCCGAAACCATCGGTACAAAATATCTTTTATAGAAAGGCTTGGTGATTTTGATAAAGAAGATTTCGTTCTTAACTTTGCCACTGTTCTCGGCTTCTTCCAGGGCCTCTTGGGTCTTAAACTTGTCTTGGTCTTCCATGAAAACACGAACGATGAGGAAGATGGCAATAAACACCAGAACAAGTGGCGCTAAGAAAAGAAGATAGTTCTCTTCTTTGGCCTTTCCTTCGACATGCTTACGGAAGAAAACAATCTCCGCACCTTTTGTAAGAAAGATTGAACAAAGACCTTTAGCGTTCTTCTCCATTTCAAGAGCAGACAGACCTTCACGATCGAGGAAGATACGGTCTTTCAACCAGTTGCTCTTATCCGCGCGAATGGAAATTGAAGAATTAGGAATGAAAACTTTATCACCACTAAAAGTCACAGCATCTAAATAGAGAGTACATTCTCTCTTTGAATCAATCGTGGTCGCAATGACTCTTAATTTTCCTAAATCTCCCGCGGGAGTTTTATAAAAATAAATGTTCCCACTGAGTTCATTAGAAAGTGTGATCGGTTTATCAGTGAATGGTTTATTTAACGAAGCGATACAACTTGCAGAAATCTGAGAATACTCATTTGGACAATTCGATTGCGACCAAGCATTTAAGCTCAGCAATAAAAACGATAGCAATGTAATAACGGTAGAATTCCGCATACTTTAAGAGTAACAACAAAACCCTAACTGTTGATAATTTCTAGAATTGGGAAAATTTGTCCTGCTATATCAGACTTTGGTTGTCTGAGATGCCTGATACTGGGCAAGGATCTTCTTCGCCTCTTGAGAATTGAAGTCTTCGGCAATTTTTGGAATATAAATGGGCTGGTAGTTCGAAAGAAACTCTTTTTTACAGCGCTCAACCCGTCCAAGTTTCTCAAGCATAGATTCTTTCTTAATCGTACGCTTCTTCACACCTTCACGAATCGCTTTAAGTGCCTTGTCCGCGTCTTCCATAAAACGATAAAGAAGCATGTCCGTTCCGGCATTCATGGCCATCACCGCCGCTTCTTCTATACTGAAACGATCAGTTATCGCTTTCATTTCCATATCATCAGTGATGACGATCTTAGTGAACTTGGTTTCCTGACGAAGGAAATCATAGGCACGAGGGCTTAAGCTTGTTGGAAGTTTTTCATCCAGGGCATCCACCATCAAGTGGGCCATCATCATAAATTCTACCCGTGACTTAGAGGCCTTAATAAAAGGAATCACTTCACGAGACTTAAGTTCGGCGAGAGAGGTTTTTACAAGTGGTAACTCAAAATGAGAATCCTGAGTTGTTCCCCCATGGCCAGGAAAGTGTTTGGCGCATGAAAGAAGACCACTGGTCTGAAGTCCTCGAATGGCGGCACTGATATATTTCTCTACTGTTTCAGCATCTGTGCCGTAAGCACGGTCACCAATGACTTTATTTTCAGGATTGGTAAGAATGTCACAAACCGGAGAGAAACTGAGATTAATTCCGCAGGCAGCAAGTTCTTTGGCAATCACTTGGTGAACTTCAAAGACAAGCTTTGGTGAATCAAGCTTCGCCAGATCCAGCATCGAAGGGAACTGAGTGAAATGTTTTTTAAAACGAACAACTCGTCCACCTTCCTGATCGACAGAAATAAAAAGTGGATACTCATCACGAAGTTTTTGAATGGAGTTTACCAGCTCAGCAAGTTGCGCCGGGTCCTCGAAGTTATGAGAGAAAAGAATGATTCCGCCCAATTTTTCGCTCTTAATAAAGTCCACTTCTTCTGGAAGAAGAGTCGTTCCTTTAATGCCCGAAATAATCAGCTGGCCGTAATTATCCAAATTAAACCTCACAAATCTTCTGAGGAGTTGGTTTCATCACCGGGAATCGTCATCGTAATACCTTGGGCGATCCAGGCCATCTTCACCAAATCCAGGGACCTCGTAAACTGATAGAGAATAATTTGTCCCTCTACTTCAACAATATATCGGAAGTTATTTTTTATTTCTCCATCAAATTTTAAGGTTGCAGGTGCAAATAGGTTTTTACCCACGTGGCTTAGTTGATCTTGAAGGAAGGGATAGTTGTCCCACACGACAAAGAACTCTACTTTTTTGGTTTTTATGTCATATGCATTCTGCAAAAGAGAATTTCGATAAAGGCACTCTGGTATTTGGCTGTAAAAACAAAAGAACTTTCCTTTAGGAAATGGGATCTCTTGTGTGCCTCTCCATCTGCTTTCAGGACTGTCCAACGTTACTCTCATGGACCTAGTCTTGGCATTAATTCTCATCGAAGAAGAATACTTCTTTCCTTCGAGCCACACTGAAAACTCCGAGGCCTCAGGTCTTAGTGTCACCAGACGGGCCTTTTCATTGGAGATCGAACCCAGTCGAGAGACCGTAATACTTTTTTCGAGGGTCTTATTATCGCTGCCAGAGCTTAAGAGAACACTTCGACTGACCAGTCTTTGCTTCACCATTTTAAATTCACGGGACAAACGATAGGAGCCACCCACATCAGTATAAGAATAGTTGGTCTTCCCCTCTCTTTGAGAAGGATCAATTCCTCGAGAGGAACATCCAGCAGCTAGTAGCAGGGCCAATAAAAGTTTCACTTTATGAAATTCTCGAAATCTTTATTGAAGTCATTTTCTCTTAGGAGACGATTAATCTTCTTTCCGATTTGATCATCAATGAGGGTCGGTAGGTCCTGGAAATGAAGTCCTACTTTGTACTTCTTAATGTTCTTGTCATTGGAGATATAGTCCACGACATAGACAACTTTTACTTCCGGGACCTGAATCACTTCATCGGTGAATCTGATATCTACATTTTGAAACACCAGATCTTTTTGGAAATGCTTACTCTCCAATTCACCAACATGAATGGCCATTCCGGTGGTCGAGAGATCTTGAACTCTGATCTTTAATTTCTCTCCGGCAGTGGTCGCTTCTTTTTCATCGCCTACAATCGTTAAAAAATTTTTGAAAAGTCCGGTCTGGCTAGAGCGAGACTTCATATCAACGACTTTTCCACCCACATAGGCCTCTCCTAGATTGAATTCAACATTCACATCATAGAGTGGATAAGTGAGTAGACGATAACTTGAACGACGTTCTGACTTATACAAGGTGTTCTTCACTTGAAGAACATTGTAGCCACTGATGCTCACCTGAAAGATGGTTTCAGAGAAGAAATTCATTCCACGTAGTTCAAAACTACACAGAACAGTTTCTCCGGCCGTGAAAATGGTGTCTTTGGAATCTAGAACGATTTCTTCGCGATCTTTATCGAACTTAAGAACTTGGTAGGTGTGTTTTTCTTTTTTCCCTTTTAACCAAACAATGACAGTCCCTCTGGAAGAGCCTAGCAGGGATAGCCTGCTAAGCTTTTCAGTAGGGTCTTGTTTGCTAAAAAAGGTTTGAGACATTAGCTAAGTGTTGTTACCTGACGAAGAAGCGTCAGAGACTCAAGCGCCATACCACAACCGCGAACAACGCATGTTAGAGGATCTTCTGCAAGAGAAACTGGAAGACCAGTTTTTTCTTTGATCAGAATATCAAGGTTAGCCAATAGAGAACCACCACCAGCAAGGATAATACCGTTATCAACGATATCGGCCGCTAGTTCAGGCGGAGTTTTTTCTAGAGAAATTTTGATCGCTTCAACAACTTCAGAAATAGGATCTGCTAGTGCTTCACGAATTTCATCTGAAGTCACTTCGATTGTCTTAGGCGCACCTGCGATCAAGTCACGACCTTTAACTTCGTAAGTTTTAACTTCATCATCGAACGGATAAGCGTTACCGATCGACATCTTAATCATCTCAGCAGTTCTTTCACCGATGAGAAGCGAATATTTTTTCTTAATGTATGAAACGATTGCTTCATCGAATTTATCACCAGCAACGCGTACTGATTTCGAGTAAACGATACCACCGAGAGAGATAACTGCTACTTCAGTTGTACCACCACCGATATCTACGATCATGTTACCTGATGGATCAGTGATCGGAAGACCAGCACCGATCGCAGCGGCCATTGGTTCTTCGATCAGATAAACTTCACGAGCACCAGCTTGTTCAGCAGATTCTTTCACTGCTCTTTTTTCAACTTGTGTAATTCCGAAAGGAATACAAATGATAATTCTTGGCTTAATTAATTTTGAACCATTCAGAGATTTCTGAATGAAATATTTCAACATTGCCTGAGTTACTTCGAAGTCAGCAATAACTCCGTCTTTCATTGGACGAATAGCTTTAATCGAACCAGGTGTACGGCCCAGCATTTCTTTAGCTTCTTTACCGACAGCTAAAACTTTTTGCTCGCCTCTGAATCCTTGGTGAACAGCAACCACTGAAGGTTCGTTAACGATGATTCCGCGATCTTTAGCATAAACTAGAGTGTTGGCGGTACCAAGGTCGATCGCCAGGTCATTCGAAAACCAATCAAGCATTTTTTTAAACATAAAATATCCCTTTAACTCTGAATCACTTTCACATTCAACATCTGCGTAGACCTGCATCAAGCAAGAAAACTAAATAACCATAAGCGAGAGGCAGTATCAGTAAAATTTATCATTTAGCCCTGTTCTGGACAAGAATATAAACAGGGATTCTTTTTCCTGAGTAAAAGCATCGGCTATGTAAGACTTTGCACCCGACCTATCAAAACGGTAGAATGGTCGTTTTAAAGGACTGATCATGAGCGATGAAAAGAATAAGTTCCCTTCCAGTTTTGTGTCTTCTCAATTCGTAAAATACATAGATGCGAAGGAGATCAAAGGTATCGTCGAGACTTTGGGTAATACCCTCTCTCAGAAGTATCAGGGTCAGGATCTGGTTCTGATTGGCGTGCTCAAGGGTAGTATGGTCTTCATGGCCGATCTAATCAGGGAAATTAAAGGAGTGAAAGTTTACGTGGATTTTGTGAAGCTTCAGGCCGTGGGTCGCAGCAAAGAAAACCATGGAACAATCACCATCAGCAAAGATATCACCACGAATCTGATGGACCGCAACGTAATTATTGTGGAGGAGATCGTGGATACCGGCCGTGCGTTAAGTTTCCTCAAAAAGCGCATCATGCTCAGCTCACCCCGCTCACTCGAGGTGATCACTCTTTTCGATAAGCCTTATAAGCGCACTGTGAACATCCAGCCGGACTTGACTGGGAAGAAGATCGAAGATCAGTTCATTGTGGGTTACGGCCTTGATCTGGAAGACTACGGCCGTAACTTTGAACAACTTTATTACTTAAAATATCCGAATTAATTAACACCGTTCTGGCCAAAAAGCTTAACGATTTCGCCACGAGTGATGGTCATGGCATTCATGCGCTTGACCCAGATACCATCTTTAAATTCCCACTCTGTCGTTAGACCTTTAAGTTTTCCATGGGATTTCAATTTAGCATCAAAGTCGTCACGGCTAGACACTTCACCCGTAGCAGTCAAGGTGTCTGCTCCAAGTTTCATAGCATCCAGGGAAATGATCTCGATCAAACCGGCAGGTTTTCCATAAATTTCCTGGAACTTCGTTAGCATTTCCTGGTTGATATCTTTTGGATCATCACCCACGAAATAAAGAGTTCCAAGGTTCTTTTGTTCCTTCACCATCGACTTAGAGACCCAGCTTGGGCCACCGATGACTTTGATTCGGTTAGCATCGTAGTAACCAAGGGTCGGAATCAATTGAGTGGCCTCATGAGGATAAGTCGCCAGGAAGACCCAATCAAAATCCAACACTGGAGGAAGAGTTTGAACACGACGGATAGATGATCTTTCTAGAGAGTAGACGTCATCCATGATTTTTAATTCTTCTGAACGCTCACGCGGATACTTTAGACCCAGATACAATTGGGCCGTATCACGGTAATCATGAGTGTTTTTTGGAAAACTCGCCACACTTGTGACTTGAAGATTTTTCTGAGTGGCCTTTCTCCAGATCTCTTCAACATAGGCCTTTCCACCTTCATTGTCCGGGAAGATAACTCCGATGCGAGATCCAAACTTGTTTACCATCTCTTCTGAAAGAAGTGTTTCAACTTGTGATTCAATTGAACCTTGAACCTCAATTAAGTGGTGGTTCTTCTCTTCCTTTGGAAGGTTGATCTGAGAAAGAGAAATATAAAGAACGCCGTATTTACGGGCCTCAAGATATTCCGCCTTGGCAGTTTCTGGAAACAGACCACCGATAATGAACGAAACGTTCTTTTCACGAATCAGCTCAAGCACCGCCTGAGCACCTTGGGCCGGAGAATCAACTGAGTCCTTGGTGTGAATCTTAATGTTCTCATTCATGCCAAGAACTTTAAGTCCGGTATCAATACCACTAAGGGCCTTTTCACCGAACTGGGCCTTCTCACCGGTCAAAGGTAGAACCAGACCAATGTCTGCGATGCTGATACGAGAAGAATTCTCAAAGCGAAGTTCAAAGTCTTTTACGAAAGTCTGAACTTCAGCATTGTCACCAAACTCTGAACTTAGCCACGCAGTTACGTCTTTAGCACCCGACTTATCACCATTTAAATAGCGTTCATCGGCCTCAATCATCGCCAACTGAGCAACAGCAAGATTTTTACTATCATTAAAGTCTTCAAGAAGTTCAATCTTCTGACCTTGGCTCAGTTTATTGAATGAGGTCTTCATTGGTTCATAAAGATTGCTACTCTGGATCTCCCCAAAGGTCTTTAGGTCATTCATGAGAGTCAGAGATGAGGACACAATCATTGAGTGGTTCTCAACTTTATTGCCATAAGCAAGTGCGAGCTGTGCGTATTTTTTATTTTCTGCTTCGGTCAGAAGTCTGCGATCAATTTTGTTCAAGCGATCATTCAGCTCATTAAACTGACTGAGCTTAAAGTGGCCACTCGCCATATTAAGTTGAACCTGGCTGTAGAGCTGAGTGTCTTTCGGAGCATACTTATCTGACACTTCAAAATTAAGCAGTGATTTTTCCACTTCGCCCATATTAAAAAGAGTCACCCCTTTCAAGTTGTACTTAAGGGCCTTCTCAACTGGAGTCAGGTTATTGTCGTTAAGTTCAGAAAGTTTTGTGATCGCTTGCTTTGGCTGGTTGGCCTTGATGAGATCGCGTGCTTCATTTAGCTTTTGCTTAGACACAGCAGAGATCTGTGATTCATCAATGGTTTTAGTTTTTTTAATCTGCGTACAGGCCGCAAGTGAGAGGAGGAGCATCAGGATGATACGCACTTATATTCCTTTGAAGTAGTCGTGAGATGATTTTAACCCCAGTTCGGAATATTGTCACAGAAAACACAAAGGGGCCCGAAGGCCCCTCTTGCTTGAGATATTTATTGGAAGAGTTCTCGCACACGATCGAAAAAGCCCTTCGACATAGGATTCGAAGAGTTTTGCTCTAGCTCAGAGAGTCGGGCAAAAAGTTCCCGCTGCTCTTTGGTAAGCTTAGTCGGAGTTTCAACATGGATGGTAATAATTTGATCACCAAAACCATAGCCTCCTAGTTTAGTAATACCTTTGTTACGAAGCTTCATCTTCTGGCCCGCTTGTGTGCCTTCAGGAATCTTCATTGATACACGTCCACCAAGAGTTGGAACTTCAATCTCAGTTCCCATTGCCGCTTGTGAGAAACTAATTGGAACTTCGCAGATAACATCATACTCATCACGCTTAAAGAACTCGTGTTCCTGAATGTGAATAAGCACAAACAAATCACCCGCCGGACCACCATTAAGACCAGAATCACCTTGGCCTGAAAGTTTCAGGCGTTGGCCCTCATCAATCCCTGCTGGAACTTTAACGCTTAATTTTTCTTTTTTCTTATTTTTGCCGCGACCGTGACAAGTTTCACAGACCTCTTTAATCATCTGGCCAGTACCATGACACTTCGGACATGGCTGAGCGATGGTAAAGAAACCTTGCTGACGTCTCACTTCTCCGTGACCCTGACACATATCACAGGTCACAGGACCAGTGCCTTTCTTAGCACCTGAACCATGACAAGTTTCACATGACACTGAACGATTAATTTGAATTTCTTTTTCTACTCCAAAAGCGGCCTCTTCAAAAGTCACAGTAATCTCAGTTTGAAGATCATCACCCGCTTGAGCGCGAGAACGACGAGCTCCACCTCTGCTACCACGACCACGTTGACCACCTAGAATATCGCCGAAGATATCACCAAAGATGTCTCCTAGGTCACCGAAGTCACCTGAGAATCCTCCACCTTGGAATCCGCCGCCACCCATGCCGCCTTGTTCAGCTGCATGGCCCATGCGATCGTACATAGAGCGTTTTTGATCATCCATCAGGATGTCGGCCGCATGTGAAGCCTCTTTGAATTTCGCTTCAGCTTCTGCGTTTCCGGGATTTTTATCCGGATGGTATTGCATCGCCAGTTTGCGATACGCTTTTTTGATTTCATCTTTCGAAGCGCCCTTCGCTACTCCAAGCACTTCGTAATAGTCACGTTTACCACTCATATCTATTGCCATCCATACAGAGCCGACTCCTGGCTCCTGCCTCGTCGGCATACCAATCGTCCTAATTATAAAAGCCCCTTATTGCTAAGGGGCCATCTTGAAACGCTTATTCAGCTATTAAACTTCTTTGTAATCCGCATCTACCACGTCGTCGCCGTCATCCTTCTTCTTCGATTGCGACTCGTTCGATCCTTGTGCCCCACCGGCATTTTGACCGGAACCGGTATCGGCACCAGGTTGTCCTTGATACATGAACTGGGCAAGGCTGTGAGCGACGTTTTGTAGTCTTTCAGTCGCTGCTTTAATTTCGTCCAAAGACTCTGAAGTGAGTTTTGTTTTTGCTTCACTGATTGCTCCTTCAATCTCAGCTTTTTTATCAGCTGGTACTTTATCTCCGGCGTCCTTGATACCTTTCTCAGACGCGAAAACTAGACTGTCGAGGTTGTTTCTAGCGTCAACAACTTCACGACGTTTTTTATCTGCATCACGGTTCTTTTCAGCATCTGCCACCATACGCTTGATCTCTTCTTCAGAAAGACCTGAGTTAGAAGTGATCACGATATTAGTCGACTTGTTAGTCGCTTTATCAAGAGCAGAAACGTGTACGATACCGTTAGCATCAATATCAAAAGTCACTTCAATTTGAGGAACACCACGTGGAGCTGGTGTAATACCTGTAAGATCGAAACGACCTAGAGTTTTGTTATCAGCTGAGAATTCACGCTCACCTTGTTGAACGTGGATCGAAACAGCTGGTTGGTTATCAACCGCAGTTGAGAACGTTTGAGATTTCTTCGTAGGGATCGTTGTGTTCTTCTCGATGATCTTTGTGAATACACCACCAAGAGTTTCGATACCTAGAGAAAGTGGAGTTACGTCTAGAAGTAGAACATCTTTAACGTCACCACCAAGAACACCACCTTGAATTGCAGCACCAGCAGCAACCACTTCATCCGGGTTTACACCTTTAGAAGGCTCTTTTCCGAAGATCTCTTTTACTTTCGCTTGAACGATCGGCATACGAGTCGCACCACCAACAAGGATCACCTCTTGGATCTCATTTAGAGAAAGACCAGAGTCTTTGATCGCTGTTTTACAAGGAGCAACTAGTTTATCGATAAGGTCACCGATTAGAGACTCAAACTTCGCTCTTGAAAGGTTTAGGTTCAAGTGCTTAGGACCAGTCGCATCCATAGTGATGAATGGAAGGTTGATATCAGTTTGAGTAACTGAAGAAAGCTCGTGTTTTGCTTTCTCAGCGGCCTCTTTTAGACGCTGAAGCGCCATTTTATCGTTCTTAAGATCAATTGAAGTTTCTTTCTTAAACTCTTCCGCCAACCAGTTAATGATTCGGTAGTCGAAGTCCTCACCACCAAGGAACGTGTCACCGTTAGTTGATTTAACTTCAAATACACCGTCAGAAGTGATTTCAAGAATTGAAACGTCGAATGTACCACCACCAAGGTCGAATACAGCGATGTTCTTGTCTTTCTTAGAATCTAGACCGTAAGCAAGAGCAGCAGCAGTTGGCTCGTTGATAATACGTTTAACGTCTAGCCCGGCGATACGACCAGCATCTTTTGTTGCTTGTCTTTGAGCATCGTTAAAGTAGGCCGGAACTGTAATTACAGCTTCAGTTACTGGCTGACCAAGATAGTCTTCAGCGGCCTTTTTCATCTTCTCAAGAACCTTCGCAGAGATCTCTTGAGGAGAATATTCTTTACCATCAACTTTTACCCAAGCGTCGCCATTCTTGTTGGCGAACATATCGAACGGAGCAACTTTGTGGAAGTGAGTCACTTCAGCATCAGTAAACTTACGACCGATAAGACGCTTAATACCGAATAGAGTTTTAGTTGGGTTAGTCACGGCCTGACGTTTTGCCACCTGACCAACAAGAATTTCACCATTGTTAGCGAAACCAATGATTGAAGGAGTTGTATTGTGTCCTTCAGCATTTGGAATAATCTTGTATGTACCGTTTTCCATTACGGCCACACATGAGTTAGTTGTACCTAAGTCAATCCCGATAATTTTTCCCATATATTTCTCCTTATTTTTTAAATTTCAATTACTGTTTATCGCTCGAAACAACCACTTTTGACGGACGTACAAGACGACCGTTTAGTGAGTAACCTTTTTGGAACTCTTTAATAACTTCATTTGGTTTTTTGCCTTCAGCATATTCCTGAGAAAGAGCTTCGTGGAAGTTTGGATCAAAGTCCTTACCCACAGACTCAACCGGAGTCAGTCCGTGTTTCCCTAAAGTGTCCAGGAACTGCTTTCTTACCATGTCCAGACCAGTCACCATATTCTTGATTTTCTGATCTTCATCTGGGCGAAGCATATCAATCATACGATCGAAGTTATCAATGACCTGAATAAGGTCTGACATCACTCGCTCGTTTCCATACTTAAGAAGGTTTTCTTTCTCGCGCTCCATGCGCTTACGATAGTTGTCCATTTCGGCCGCGATGTAATAATACTTGGCCTTGAAATCAACCTCTTCTTTTTTAGGTTCTACAGTAGCTTCGGCAGTTGCTTCAGCGGCCGTTTCCGTTTTGTTTTCTTCTTTGTTGTTTTCATTAGGTTCCATGTACACTCTCACAGTTCAATGTTTGTTAATCCCAAGATGGGCCCGAATGGATGAGTGTCAATGTTAGGACAGAAAAAAAATGTTATTTTACTGCACTAAATCATGAGCAACAATATTAGCTACTTACGTTGCGCTTCCCAGCGAAAAAGATCGTCCATTAAGGAATCCAACATCAAAAAGCCCAAAGAGGTTAATTTCACTCTCTCATTTTGGGTTTCAGCGTAGCCTTGCTGCGACCAACTTTTCATGAGGCATTCACTCCCTTTTGGAGGAATCCAGCCCTCTGAAGTGCGAAGAGAGAGATAAGTTTGCTCGAGTGAAAGTTCTTTAGGAGACAGATGCTCTATCTCAACTTCCGCCTCTGAGACCTTCCATTTATAACGAAGGGCCTCGTCATTATTTAATTGAAAGTAACCCGTACCAGTGGGCCCCAACGCCGCCACTGATTCAGCTCTCCAATATTTCTGATTATGACGGGCCTCATATCCAGGGAGCGCAAAATTCGAGACTTCATAATGATGAAAGCCATGCTGTTTTAAATAATCACTCACAAATAAATACTCATCGCGAATAAACTCATCATCCGGCATGTTTTGAATATGTGGATACTTAGACCGGGCATTCAAAATATAAAGACTAATGTGTTTCGGAGAATACTTTAAAAGAAGATCCAGCTCTTTCCTAATGTCTCGTTTCTTCTCGCGCGAGAAGGGAATCCCGAGGAGAAAATCCAATGAGTAGTTCCAGTTTTCCTTCTGAAGTACTTCTAAAAAATGCAGACTATCGTCGAGCGAATGAACGCGGTCCATGATCTTTAAAAAGTCTGGATCAAGGGTCTGAGTACCAATCGAAATGCGGTTAAGCCCGATCTTTTTCCAAGCATCCAGCATGGACAGCGTCCAGGTTCCCGGATCAATTTCCATGGTAAATTCAGCGTTCTTTGAAACACCGATTGGTTCTAAGATTTTGTGAAAGAACTTGGCACCCTCTTCACCCCAAAGTGAAGGCGTTCCCCCACCGAGATAAACGGTATCCAAAATTTCCCATTGAAAGTTATGCGCTTTCATCAGTTCTTCATGTCGTTTTACTGATGCACTTAAAAACTGATGAAAATCCTCAAACTGATTCTGAGATGAATCAAGCTTCCGCTTATAAAAATCGCAGTAATTGCACAGGTGCTTACAAAACGGAACGTGCAAATAAAGACTGGACACCTGAGTCATTGAGTAGAAAGTCCTTCTAAAAATTTAGCTCTAAAGGGATAATAGAACAGCTGTCACGGGATGGCCTGTGCAAATTTTTAAAGCTAAGGAAGCTAATGAAGATCGATCAAGTTCAGTTGGACAACGAATTAAATACACTATTCATTCATTCTCCCGGTTGTAGTGCGGGAACAGTTCAGATGTGGTTTCGTGCGGGCAGTGCCCTTGAGAAACATGATAACCAAGGTATCGCTCACTTTCTAGAACACATGTTCTTTAAAGGAACTCCGAAACGTCCAGGTCCTCAACTTGCTCATGATATTGAATCCTATGGTGGTGAAGTCAATGCTTTCACTTCATTCGACTACACTTGCTACTACATCAACACTCCAAGTCTGTTTCTTGATAAGTCTGTAGATATTCTGCTCGATATGGTGGCGAACCCTCTTTTTGGACAAGAAGACATTCCGTCTGAGAGACAAGTGGTGTTCGAAGAGTATCGTCGTGCCATGGACAATCCTTCTCAGTACAATTTCATGCAGCTTCAAAAAGCATCGTTTGAAAATGGATATGCTCACCCGATCCTGGGCCGTGAAGACACCATCTTGAACTTTTCTCAGGATCAGGTGAAATCTTTCCGTGAGCAGTTTTATAACCTGGAAAATGCTCTCCTGGTGGTGGCAGGTGATTTAAAAGACCGCGCGGAACTAGAGAAGAAGATCCGTTCTTTCCGACTCCCGCATGGCCAGAAGTCTGAATTTGGGCCATTCACGATTAAAGAAAAAGAGTCTGTGAATGTTCATGATAAAGACATTCGTCAGGCAACACTGACTCTTTGTCTTCAGTCTCCAAACTACAATCACGAAAGAGCGGCGGCAGAGGATCTCGCGATCAATTGTCTCGCTCACGGTGAAACCTCTCGCTTCTACCAGGCACTAGTTGCTAAAACCTCTTTGTGTAATGGTGTTGCTGGTTCAACCATGTATTTTGCTAATGGTGGAGTTCACATGATTAAGATGAACTTCCCGGTTGAGAATCTTCCAAAAGTAGCAAAACTTTTCATGAGCACTCTGACTGATACGCTTGTGAACGGTTTTAAAGCGGAAGAAATCACTAAAATTAAAAATCAATACATCTCTTCCAAGATCTATGAGCGTGAATCCATTGAATCTTACGCTTTCAGCCTGGGCCATGGTTTTGCTCAATCTGGAAACATTTTCTGCGAAGATGAGTTCATTGAAAAAATCCGTGCTGCTTCAACTGATGAAGTATGGGACGGTCTACAAAAAGTCATGCGCCAGTCTTCTCACTTCACTCTCCAGGTTCCAAAAGGAACCAAGATGGAACCACTGGAGAAGGAAATTAAAAAGTGGCAAGCGGAGCTTAAAAAGTCCGCGACTAAAACCAAGTCGAAATTCAGCAAGATCAAACAAATAACTTCAACTCACGACAGTGCAGTAAAAGTGGTCGAGATCAAGCCAGGGATTAAACTGATTTATCGTCAAAATAAACTGACTCCTACTTTTGTTATGCACGCTTATATGAAAGGCGGGCAATCAATTGAGAACACCAAGAACGCTGGTATTCATCACCTAAGTAGTCGCCTTTTAACTTACGGTTATAAAGGCATGGGATATGAGAAATTAAAAAATGAATTAGAATCCCTTTCTTCTTCACTTAATGGCTTTTCTGGTAAGAACGCCTACGGTATGACCCTTCACGGTCAAACAAAGGACTTTGAAAGATTGTCTCATCACTTCTTTGGAACTCTCTTTACTCCAGAAATCCCGAAGAAGTTTTTTGATCACGAAAAGAAAGTGATCCTGCGTGCGCTTGATAACCAAAAAGAAGATGCCATGAAACAGGCCTTCAAGGCCTTCTACCGTATGGTCTTCCACCAACATGCTTATTCACTTGATTTGGCCGGAACTCCAGAAACGATTAAGACCTTCTCACCTGCTGGTCTTCAAAAACTTCACGCTGGTCTTTTGAAGAACTCGGAAATCATTTTCACTTACTGTGGTGACTTAGATTTCTCTGTGGTTCATCACCACTTTGTAGAGGCGGCGAAAAACCTTAAGTCACGTACTCCGGGTAAGAAGACCCTTAAGAAAGCAAAAGGCGTGACCGGAAAACGTGAGCAGTTAGAGTTTAAGCGTGAGCAGACTCAAATTGTGATTGGTGCTCCGGCCTATCCAATTGGTAATAAAGAAGATCTATACCTCAAGATGATTACAGCTCATCTTTCTGGTCAAAGCTCTGATCTGTTCGTGGATGTGCGTGACCGCAAAGGTCTTTGTTACTCAGTATCTCCAATTCATGTCTCGGCACTTGAAGCCGGTTGTTGGGGAATCTATATCGGCTCAGGCCATGATAAGACCAAGGCCGCGATTGATGCCATCTTAGGTATTCTGAATAACCTTCGTGATCACGGCATTAAACGCGAAGAGTTTGAAAGAATTAAAACCATGATTGATGGCCAGAACCTTCTTGGTATTCAGACCAACGAAGACTATGCTCAGTTCTATTCAATTCCAGTTCTGCATGGACTAGGGCTTGATTTCCCTCACAAGAACAATGATCAAATCCGTGAGGCGAAGTACGAAGACTTCCAGGCCTTCTTGAAGAAGTTCTTCTCGAAGAAATGGAACATTGTTGAGGCCGGACGTAAAGACTAAGAAACTTTTTGGGTAAGTGGAGGTAAAACTCCGCTTACCATCATCTCTTTCTCACTTAACTTTTCACTTCTTAAAAGCTTCTGAAAAATTAGGTTACTATCAGTGCCATGACGATCTTTCGTTGCAAGTATGGTCATAAGAGTCGTGAGCGACTCAAAACAAGTGGCAACCATTCCGTAAAAACTTGGGATATCCAAAAAGCTTGGAGTCACATTGTTTAAATGTGAATAGGCCATCTTTCCGATTTGAGCGTAGTACTGGGTATCTACTAACTTCTTATTCACTGATTCAGAGAAATATCCACAGACCAAGAGGGACATATCTCCCACTTCTTTGTAGATGCGCTTTTGTTCTTCACGGCCCACCTGCGTGGCCTCAAGCAGCTTCATACCAAGAATTTTCTCCCGCACTTTGCCTTCATTGGTCTCAAAAAAATTTTGAGACAGGGCAAACTTATCGAGAACATCACTGGAATAGAAAATGACTGATTCAGGAACAGGACAGAGCGACTTTTTATTCAATTCGGTAAGGCCCTCGAAGAAAAAGCCCTTAAGGTTGGTTGATAGAATAATCTTTTTTGCATTAGCGTTTTGATGCATCAGATTCCTCCCTACTCTATTTTAGCATACCTCACTAACCTGACTTAAATGTCCCCGGAATATTTTGCCTCGAGAGCTTAAACCGTGGAATAATAAGGGGAATGAAGCGCTTGAAACTTGTCTTCGCCATCGTGATTCTTCTATTCGCCTTACCTATTTGGCGATTCATAGATTTTGTGGCGATTTTTTCTCCCTTCGAGATCTTAACCAGTCTTGCCCTCTTCATCTGGTTTGGGCTGTTCGTCGCTATACCAGTTAAACTCATTCGCCCGCAAATTAAGACTATCTTTATTGTGCTCGGGATCTTCTTTTTTGGTGCCCTTACCTTTTGGGTCAACCCGCTCTCCAATCAGGCCACTCTTGATCCTACGTTAAATCACTGTGGACGCCTGACCTATACCAGTACCCTCTATCCAATGAGAAACATTCTGACAGAAGCGCATTTGGATGATCTCGAAGTTCGCAATCAAATGTGCTGGGTAAGGAAGATGGTCTCGAGAGTTCCTCAGAAGTTTGATTCGGCCGATGAACTGGCGGCCTATAATAATCTTCTTACTGATCGCTTGATGAAACCTGAATATAAGTTCCGCGCCAGTCTCCCTCTGATTGCCATGCTACATCTGCAGATCAATATGAGTGCTCATTTTGAACTTGGTCCAAAGTATCTTTACGATTCCGTTCACTTTTGGCTAAATCACTACACAGTGGAAATTAGTCAACGCCAATACTCTTTCTGGAGTTGGCCTCATTCTAAGTACATTCAGTTTGAATACGGATTGATTGAAAGGAACTGGGAAAGTCTGGTCGACGCGATTCAGATCTCAGAATAAAAAAAGGGCCCGAAGGCCCTTAGTATTAGTTAGCACAGATAAAAATCAAAAATACTTTTCCAGCAAAAGCACCTGGAACTCCTTCAGGAAACTCCCCGGATCCGACTAAATTCTCGGTAGAAAAAATAGAAAACTGTTCATTCATTGGAGTAACTGCAAGCTTCTCTTTCTTTCTTGTACGATTGTTATAAAGCTCAACTTGGGCCTTACCATTGACGGATACAACTTTGGCCCTGAAGAATTGATCTTTAGCAGATCCTCCCACTGGAATAAAACTATCGTTAGCAAATGGTAATGATTGACCGTTCATCACGTGACCAATTCCGGCAGCATAACCACCACCACAACCAGGAACTTCCTGGGCCTGGGCAACTGAGAACAGCAACAAACTGAAAATGGTGATAAGAAACTTCATAGATCCTCCAAATTTCTCGCAGTTTTACTCTAAAAATTTGGAAGGGTGGCAGCTATCTGAAAATCTTACATGAAGAACCTGCTTACTAAAGTAAGCAGGCCCGTAAATAGTGATTTATTCTTCGATTTCAACCATCAGGAAGCCGGCCTCTAACGCCTGACCTTCCTTCACGTTGATGGCCTTGATTGTACCATCCGCGCCGGACTTGATTTCGTTTTCCATCTTCATCGCTTCAAGAATAAGCACGGTTTCACCCTTAGTGACCTTGTCCCCTTCTTTCTTCATAAGCTTCACGACCTTACCAGGCATTTGCGTGATAAGAGCACCAGCGCCGCCTTTGTTAAGGCCAGAAGGTTTGAAACCACGGAAAACTTTATAAACTTCCGAGTTTGAAACGAGCACTTCATTCACGCCCAATGCTGCGAGTTTCTTCCACGCAATACCATCGAATGAATAAAAGTTTTTACCCGCAAGATTCTTAATCAAAAGCTTGGTCTTGGCACCTTCATGGGTGAACTCCATGATCTTTCCAGGATGGATCTCAACATCAAGAGCAAACTCTTTCATATCTTGATTCATGAAATAGTATCTCATTAGTTACCTCCATTCTGATTAAGCTCAATGGCAGCGACCTTAAGCATGAATGCCTGAATGTCTTCTTTGGCAGCTACTTTATCTTGCGGCTTAACAGTACCAATATAGTTCGTTGAATAGTGACCCTTCACGAAGTTCTCCTCGTTCAGAATCACACGGTGAAGCGCGATATTGGTCTTAATCCCGTCAATGATCAGACCATCAAGGGCCGACTTCACTTTACGAAGGGCCACCTCACGGTTGAAACCTTTGGCGATAAGTTTTCCAATCATCGGATCGAAATCCGGAGTGATCGTAAACTTTGGATAGATACAGTGATCGAAACGAATACCTTGCGGGAAAGTCGTCTCGAAGCCCACAATTTTACCCGGAGCTGGAAGCATCGTTACCGGATCTTCCGCACAGATACGAAGTTCAATGGCGTGGCCTTGAATCTTGATATCGTCCTGAGTTTTGAAATCCAGTGGTTCACCAAAAGCTGCCTTAATCATGTTCGCCACTAGATCAACGCCTGTGATTTCTTCTGTGATCGGGTGCTCTACCTGAATACGTGTGTTCATCTCAAGGAAGTAGAACTTCTTATCTTCACCCATGATGAATTCAACTGTACCAGCTGAATCGTAGTTCACGGCCTTGGCACATTTCACCGCTGTTTCACAGATTGATTTACGAAGGGCCTCATCAGCTCCAATGAATGGAGACGGAGCTTCTTCGATGATCTTCTGGTGACGACGTTGAACTGAACACTCACGCTCGAACACATGGAACACATTGCCTTTCTTATCAGCAAGGATCTGCACTTCGATGTGATGGGGATTCAAAATGTATTTTTCAACCAGAAGTCCGGCGTAACCGAAACTCGACTGAGCTTCACGTTGAACCGCTGCAAAGTTGTTCTTCACATCAGCTTCTGAGTAACAAGGGCGCATACCCTTACCACCACCACCAGCAACTGCTTTAAGAAGGATCGGGTAACCCATATCGTTCGCAAGCTTGATTGCCTCTTCTACTGAAGGCACTTCACCGGTTGAACCAGGAACTACAGGAACACCTGCTTCCTTCGCCACTTGTTTTGAAATGTCCTTAGCACCCATTTTATAAACCGCAGTTGGGTTTGGACCAATGAAAGTCACACCCTTCTTCGCAAGTGCTTCCGAGAACTCACGGTTCTCAGACAGGAATCCGTAACCCGGATGAACACCATCAATTTTATAGTCGTCGATGAGTTTCATGATCTTCGGGATATCAAGATATGTTTCTTTGTTGTTATTACCAGCGAGATGGACCCATTCCTGGCAGAACTCTAGATGAGGAGGTTCAGTTTCATTGTCAGTCCAAACGCCGACAGAAACGAGCCCTAGCTCATTTAAAGCTTTCGCCACACGAATAGCAATCTCACCACGATTGATGATTAAGACGCGTTTACCTTTCATAGTGGAATGTTCCCGTGTTTACGCTCAGGACGATTAACTTTTTTGTTCTCCAGAGCTTTAAGGTATTGATAAAGACGCTGACGGGTAATTTCCGGATTGATGATTTCATCCAGGTAACCAAGCTCAGCTGCGCGATAAGGATTTGCAAAGTTGTTCTCGTAGTTTTCTACGTGCTTGGCTTTGTTCGCCATATCGTTACGGAAAATAATGTTTACGGCACCGTCTGCTCCCATCACTGCGATCTCTGCAGTTGGGTAGGCCAGGTTGATGTCAGCGCGAATATGTTTCGACGCCATAACGTCATAAGCACCACCATAGGCCTTACGAGTAATAAGCGTAATAAGTGGAACCGTTGCTTCAGAGTAAGCGTAAAGAAGTTTAGCGCCATGACGGATGATCCCGCCGTACTCTTGAACTGTACCAGGAAGGAAGCCTGGAACGTCTACCAGAGTAATAATTGGAATGTTAAAGGCATCACAGAAGCGCACAAAACGAGCGGCCTTCACAGACGAATCAATATCTAAACACCCGGCCAGGAAGTTAGGTTGGTTTGCTACGATTCCAACTTTGATTCCACCAATTGAAGCGAAACCAGTCAGGATGTTTTTCGCGAAGTCAGCGTGAACTTCTAAGAAGTGCTGATCGTCGATCACTTCAAGAATAAGCTCATGCATGTCGTACGGCTTCTTCGAGTTATCAGGAACGAAGTTCTTAAGCTTATTGTTAGAACGAGTCACTGAATCAGTTGTCAGTTTTGGAGTGTGCTTCACCTGATTGCATGAAGGAATGAAAGAGAAAAGCTCTCTTACACGCTCAAAACAATCATCTTCGTCATCACAACGGAAGTGGGCCACACCAGATTTTTCATTGTGAGTATGGGCACCACCAAGAGCGTCTTTTGTTACTTCTTCGTGAGTCACAGTCTTAATAACATCCGGACCAGTCACAAACATATAAGAAGTTTTATCTACCATGAAAATGAAGTCAGTCATGGCCGGAGAATAAACCGCACCACCTGCACAAGGTCCCATGATAAGTGAAATTTGAGGAATCACACCCGAGGCCTGAACGTTACGGTAGAAAATTTCAGCGTAACCAGCAAGAGCATCTACGCCTTCCTGAATACGAGCACCACCAGAATCGTTAATACCGATCATCGGGATTTTGTTATCAAGCGCGAAGTCCATTACCTTACAGATCTTCTGAGCATGGGCCGCACCAAGAGCACCACCCCAACAAGTAAAGTCTTGTGAGAAAAGGGCCACTTGCTGGCCATTGATTTTGGCGATACCAGTTACCACACCATCACCAAGGTACTTTTGTTTTTCCATACCGAAGTTATGGCTACGGTGAACCACAAATTTATCGAATTCAATAAATGAACCTGGATCAACCAGTTTATTGATACGTTCACGGGCAGTGTACTTGCCCTGTTCATGTTGCTTGTTAATTCTCTCAGCACCGCCACCTAACTCGGCTTCACGGCCGAAAGTAGCGAGTTGCTCGCGTCTTTGTTCGTTGGTCAGCATTCGACCCTCCTGAAATGTATCGGAAAGTTATACCTTGCTTAGGATGGAGGGTAAAGTTTTGACACTCTAAGTAAAAGGCCCCAGAATTGGGGCCAAGATTAAATTATTTGAATTTGATTAATGTGTGACCTGAATGAGCTGCATTCCCATCTGAACCACCTCTTCACTTGAGGGTCCAGAATATTTTTGCAATATCTGCTGAGCAAAGACCTTCATTTCATTCCTCAGATCTTCAAAACGGCTCTTCGGAATACTTAACGTAATAAGCTGCGCGCATCTTTTTTCATAAGGAAGTTTTTCCAGGGCATCGACCGCCTTGAGGGCAAAGTGCTTTTGCAGGGTCATGGAGTTTCGAAGCGTGGGTGCCGACACCTCCAACATAATGGGTCCGTCTGCATTTACCAGCTTCCCCGCAGCATTTCGTACCACAAATCCAAGACCAATGAGGTCATTGATCCCCTCCTTAATCTTCTCAAGAGAAATCGTGCCTCCTAATCTATTCATGATCCATTCCGGGTTCTCTTCGAAATCTTTGAGTTCAATCAGTTCTCGTAAAACTGAAAGGTGCCACTCATTCAAATAACGAGACTGGTGCTCCATTACCTGAAACACCTTTACGTCACTGCCTTTCACATCTTTTTTCATCAATTCAAAAAAATGAATCTTCTCACTTTCTTTTTCGGCCTGATTAAACAGCACCATGTTTTCGAAATATGTTGTCTCTTCCGGACTTAGATCCATGGCCCTCGCGAAACCAATGATGGATTTAGAAGTCAAGTTCCTCTTGTTTTTCACCACCAGACCAAGATAACCTCGAGAATTTTTCCCGAATCCTGCTGCAAACACAAAAGCGTTTTCTGAAAAACTTGGATTGCGTGATTTTTTATAAAGATACATGTCTTTAAGAAAGCGACGGAAATCTACATACTGAAAAATATCTGGTCTTTCTAATCCGGCCATACCTCTTCCTTGTTGGTCTAAGAATTAGCGTAAACGCAGATTGTGTGGGTAACCAGAGTGCCGGAATTTTGAGGGAACACTTTTTGAGCAAAAAAAAGGGCCCCCTGAAGGGCCCTTAGTGGATTTTTTTATTCGCCTGCCGCTCTTTTTTGAGCTCGCTTATCCAGGCCGTATTTCTCGACCTTCATGATAAGACCTGCGCGAGAGATACCAAGTTCCTTGGCAAGTTTTGACTTGTTGAAACCTGTGCGCTTAAGTCCTTCACGGATCATAAGGATCTCTAGTTCCTCAAGAGCATCCTTCAATGAACCATTGGTGTTCACACCTTTCAGGTGACCACCACCTGAGTGAGACGGAGCATGGCCAACACCATCGCCGCTCTCTAGAATTCTTGAAGAAAGCATATCTGGAGTAATGGTTTTATCTTCACCGGCAATAACGACGAGACGTTCAACTTCGTTTTGAAGTTCACGAACGTTACCTGGCCATGTGTGATCAAGCATCTTCTCAAGACACTTCTTAGAGAAAGTCTTAAGTGGAAGACCGGCCTCTTCACAACGCTTCTGGATAAAGAAATCCATCAGCACTGGGATATCTTCCTGTCTTTCTCTTAGCGGTGGCAATGCCACGTTGATCACGTTAATTCTGTAATAAAGATCTTCGCGGAACTCACCTTTGGCGATCATCTCTTTAAGGTTCTTGTTAGTCGCAGCGATTACGCGAACGTTTACTTTCTTCGGTTGAGTTGCACCCACCGGCATGAACGTACCTTCTTGAAGGATACGAAGAAGTTTTACCTGCATTGATGGAGACGTGTCCCCGATTTCATCCAGGAACAGTGTTCCGCCGTTGGCCACTTCAAATACACCTTTCTTGTCCTTGATCGCGCCTGTAAACGCACCTTTCACGTGACCGAATAGTTCGGAGTCTAGAAGGTTATCGTTAAACGCTGAACAGTTCACGGCCATGAAGACCGCATCTTTTCTTGGTGAATTATAGTGAATCGCCTTCGCCACCATTTCTTTACCGGTACCGTTCTCACCTTGAATCATGATGGTTGATTCAGAGTTCGATACTTTTGAAAGAAGGTGATAAACCTGTTGCATCTTTTTCGATTTACCAATCAGGTTATGATAACGGTATTTGTTACCGATCTCAGAGTTAAGGTCCATGATACGAGCTTCACGTTTTGAGATCTCGTGGTGGAAAGTGCCCACTTCATCCGCAACGATCGCCACGAGTTCTTTCATCTCGTCGTAGAAACGGCCCGCGAATTTTTTAATTTTAGAAACCGCGACTTTAGCGTCTTCCTGGCCAATGCCACACTCGACAACTTTTTTAACAACATTCTCAACCTCTTCAGTTGTTGAAGTATCTTTGAAATATGGATAAGCGATCACGACCCCACAGAACTCATCGTCCACCACAACCTTGTGTGAGTAACCGTATGTTCCAGGGAAGAAGGCATCGAACTCATAACTGTGTTCAGATGATGAATTGAAAAATTCGAATACTTTTTCGACATCAGCTTCAAGCCAGTCATGACCGAATGAATGAGACATTTGAAGTTTCAGGAAAGGTGATTTGAATGAATAACCCGGTTCTTGTATGAACTGCACACGACCTTGAGTGTCCACATACATGACATCCAGCCCGTACCAATTACCAATAATCTTCTCGAGGCTTTTCGTAGTATGTAGATCTTTAATCGCTTTCCAATCAATCATAGACTTCTCCTGTATAAATGCCCATTCCATGAACATTTTGAATTTGATCGTCTAACTTATCGGCACTTTGTCGGATTTCTTGACAGGAGAATTGTGCGATTGCGGATTTTATTTACAGCTTGCGGGTAGAAATCTGGATAAATTCGTCAAAAGTTTGGAAAAACATGGTCTTATTCCACTCCTGAGGGCCCACGTACTTGCGGAGGGTGGTCATGTCTGACGAAAACACATAGGTTTCAGGAACACGGGTGGTCCCGAAAACATCACGGTGAACGTTCTTGTTGTCCAATAGCCATGTGATAGAAGCTTTTGGGATAGCGATGGTCTTTAAGTGCTTCTCGACCTTCACTTTATCGTCGTTCACGGCCACCAGTAGGAACTTCACTTCTGGTTGGCCTTCAAATCGTTTTAAAAAGCTTAATAGGTCCGGGAGCTCAGCTTCACATGGGCCGCACCAAGTGCCCCAATAATGGACAACCAGGAGGCTCGTGCGGTCTTCGAATACTTTTTGAACGTCAAAGGGCCGGCCATCGAGGGTTTCAAAGGTAGCTTGAGGGAGTTTCGCCAAAATCGCGCCTTGTTTATGCTCCAATTGGCCCTCAAGGGTCTTCTTTTGATAGACCGAGTACCCAACAGCAGCTGCAATAACGAGAAGAATGACGATGATACGATTTAGCATGGCTTAAAAAATGGTCTGCACGACATGCAGGCCCAGATAACAAAAAGCCCTCTTTCGAGGGCTTTTTGATTATGAATTACTCAACGAAAGCGATGTAAGCTTCTTTAGCACCGTCACCAAGACGACCTTCAGCAAGCTTAAGGATGCGAGTATATCCACCTGGGCGTTGCTTGAATTTTGGAGCAACGTTTGTGAATAGAGCTGCAACAGCTTCTTTGTTGTTAAGTTTTGTGAAAGCTAGACGACGATTAGCGATTGTGTCGTTCTTAGCAATTGTCACAAGCTTCTCAACGAAAGGCTTAATAGCCTTAGCTTTTGTTTCAGTAGTGCGAATTTTACCGTGGATGATTAGTTCCATAGCAAGACCCTGAACAAGAGCTTTTCTGTGCTGAGGCTTAACGCCTAGTTTGTATTTGTGGTTACCGTGTCTCATATAATTCCCCTAAATTAGAACGCTTCTTAGTCAGCGTGCTGAACTTGTTTCATGATATTGTCGACTTTCATGCCAAGGCCAAGTCCCATCGATGAAAGAATCTCTTTAATTTCGTTAAGAGATTTACGACCGAAGTTCTTAGTACGTAGCATTTCGCCTTCTGTTTTAGAAACGAGCTCGTAGATATATTTAATGTTAGCGTTTTGTAAACAGTTAGCTGAACGAACAGATAGCTCAAGCTCAGAAACTGGCTTAAGAAGTGCTTCGTTAGCAACGCCACCAGTTGCAGCAGCAGCTGTAGGCTTAACTTCTGCAGGAGCGTCCTTATCTTCGAAGTTAAGGAACACAGAAAGTTGGTCACGAAGGATTTTTGCTGAAATAGCTACAGCATCAACCGGATCAATACCAGCATTTGTCCAAACTTCTAGAGTTAATTTATCGTAGTCAGTTCTCTTACCAACACGGCTGTTTGTAACAGTGTAGTTCACACGGTGAACTGGAGAGAAAAGAGTATCGATATAGATCCAACCAACAGGTAGATCGAAAGCTTCTTTGTTATCAAGAGCTGTTACATAACCTTTACCACGAGCAACTTTTAGCTCCATACGGATTGATCCGCCTGAAGAAACGTTAGCGATAACGTGTTCTGGGTTAAGAACTTTTACGTTTGCATTTTCTTGGATATCAGAAGCTTTAACAGCGCCTTCATTGTTCTTCTCAAGAACAAGAGTCACTTCTTCTTTATCGATGATTTTGAAACGGATCTCTTTTAGGTTAAGGATGATCTCAGAAACTTCTTCTTTGATGTTATTGATTGTGCCGAACTCATGGTCAACACCGTCAACTTTAACAGCAACAATACCAGCACCCTGAAGTGATGATAGAAGAACTCTACGAAGAGAGTTACCAAGAGTAAGACCGTAGCCGCGCTCAAGTGGCTTAGCTGTGAACTTACCGTAGTTAGACTTAAGACCTTCTGTATCTACTTCTAAAGCAGCCGGACGAATCATCCCGGCCCAGTTTTTACTCATAAAAGAATTCATTAATACTCCTAATTAGCAGTGGAACAGAAACGCAACAATAAGCTTTCGCTTATACTCTTCTTCTCTTCGGAGCGCGACAGCCGTTGTGAGGCATTGGGCTCATGTCAGCAACAGAAGTGATTCTGAGGCCAGCAGCAAGAAGAGCGCGGATTGCGTTTTCACGACCAGCGCCTGGACCTTTAACTTTTACGTCTACAGAGTTAAGGCCATGTTCAGCAGCTTTCTTAGCAGCTTCTTGAGAAGCTACCTGAGCAGCGAATGGAGTTGATTTTTTTGAACCGCGGAAGCCAAGACCACCAGCAGAAGCCCAAACAACAGCGTTACCATCAGCATCGCTGATTGTTACGATTGTGTTGTTGAACGAAGCGTGGATGTGACATACGCCGTGATTTAAGTTCTTACGAACTTTCTTCTTACCGCCTTTATTAGCAGCAGCAGAAGTATTCATACCTGAAGCTTTTTGAGCATTAGTTGTTGCCATATATTCCTACCTTAATTATTTCATTGCCTTGATTGATTTCTTACCTGCAATCGCTACAGCAGGACCCTTACGTGTACGAGCGTTTGTATGTGTACGCTGACCACGAACTGGAAGACCCTTACGGTGACGAATACCACGGTAACAACCAAGATCCTTAAGGCGCTTGATGTTTAGTGCGATTTCACGACGAAGGTCACCTTCTACAGTGTACTCATCAAGAGCAGAACGAATCGCCTGTACTTCTTCTTCAGTGATATCGTTAGAGCTCTTGTCTCCGTGGATACCAACCTTAGCAAGCACATCAGTAGCAACTTTAGGGCCTACGCCGTAAATTGCTCTTAGAGCTACGCTCATTTTTTTATTTCTTGGTAAGTCTACACCTAATAAACGTGCCATATTTTTCCCCTACTAGCCTTGTTTTTGCTTATGCTTTGGATTTACTTTGCAAATTACGCGAAGAACGCCTTCACGCTTTACAACTTTACAGTCTTTACAGATTGGTTTTACCGATGAACGTACTTTCATAATTTAACCCTTGCTTCTAAAAATGATTCGACCTTTATCAAGGTCATATTTACTAATCTCAATCACAACCTTATCGCCAGGTAGGATCTTGATAAAATTCATTCTCATCTTCCCGCTAATGTGGGCTAAAACCACATGCCCATTCGGGAGTTTTACTCTAAAACGTGTATTGGGTAAAAGTTCGAGAACTTCCCCTTCCACTTCAATTGTGTCAGTTGACTCAGCCATGCCCTTCCTAAATAGAAAGTGATCTTATATATAAAAAAAAACTAGAAGACAATATTATTTAATAACGGAACGTCACACTTTTGACGAAATCATATTATAGATTTCATCAACCGATCCTTCCGCATCAACCTTCATCAAACGTCCAAGATCTTGATAGTACTTGAGGACAGGATTAATAGTGTCTTGAAACACCGTTAGGCGATTCTTAATCACATCTTCCTTATCATCAGCTCTCTGTTGGAGATCTGTACCACCGCACTGGTCGCATACGCCCATTACCTTAGGCTTTTTTGAGATGAGGTTATATATAGCACCGCAGTTCTTACATGTCCTGCGATTTGTTAGTCTTTCGACTAACTTAGTCATATTAATTTCAAAGTACACCGCCAAAGACGGAGCACCCTTTAATACTTCTTTATCAAGAGTCTGAGCCTGGGCCAGATTTCTTGGATATCCATCAAAGATATACTGAGAAGCCGTCAGGTTAATGTTGGCCTGAAGGAGTCTGATAACTAGGTCATCTGAAACCAACTTGCCCTCATCCATTACTTTCTTCACTTCAAGACCAAGCGGCGACATCTTACTGATTTCAGAGCGAAGTAGGTCACCAGTAGAAATGTGTTTAAAATTTCTATCAGCTACAAACTTATTTGCCTGCGTTCCTTTACCAGAACCTGGGGCTCCTATGAAAATCAGATGGGATTTCATTAGAACCTTTTCACGCCAGAGTACTTGCCCTTAACTTTATAGGCCGTATCCAAACGCTGAGAGATCATGAAACCTTCAGCCTGGGCCATCGTATCGATAGCAACACCCACAAGAATTAGAAGAGAAGTTCCACCAAAGTAGAACGGTACTTTTGCGTAGTTAAATAGGATAGAAGGCATAAGACAGATAGCTGCTACATAAACAGCACCTACTAGTGTTAAGCGACTTACTACCTGGTTAAGGAAATCAGCAGTCTGATCACCTGGACGGATACCTGGGATAAATCCACCGTTCTTCTTTAGAGACTCAGAAACGTCTTCAGTTTTGAACTGAATTGTTGAGTAGAAGTACGCGAAGAAAACAATCAAGCCGATGAATACGCAGTTGTAAAGCATGCGACCTGGATAGAACAACTGCTCAATGTTCGTGAAGTAGGCCTTAATTGGGCTTTCTTGTGGAACGAATTGAGAAATAGTTGTCGGGAACCCTAGAAGTGCACTCGCGAAGATCGGAGGCATAACTCCAGAGATATTTACTTTAATTGGAAGGTGAGAAGACTGACCACCGAACACACGGTTATTAACAACACGCTTAGCGTACTGAACCGGAACTTTGCGGAAAGCTCTCTCTACGAAAATGATGAACCAGAATGAAACCAACATAATCGCAAGAACGATTAGAAGATTTACGATGCTCATTTCACCGTTTTGTAGAAGGTTGAATGTATCTCTGATACCTGATGGGATACCAGCAGCGATACCTGCGAAGATGATAAGAGAAATACCGTTACCGATACCTCTTTCTGTGATCTGCTCGCCCAGCCACATAACAAACATAGTACCGGCAGTTAAGCTGATTACAGTTAAAAGACGAAAGCTCATGCCTGGATCAATCACCACCGGAAGACCGTTTGGTGATTTAATGTTCTCAAGACCAACTGCTAGACCGTAACCCTGGAAAAAACACAGAAGTACAGTTGCATAACGAGTATATTGAGAGATTTTCTTATGACCATCCGGCTCTTTTTGAAGTTCGCCAAGGGCCGGGATCGAATAAGATAGAAGAGAGAAAATAATCGAAGACGTGATGTAAGGCATGATTCCTAGAGCGAGTACTGAGAAACGCTCAAGAGCTCCACCTGAGAAGGTGTTGAATACGCTAAAGAGAGAGCCCTTCATTCCATCAAAAAATGATGAAAGAGCGGCCCCATCAACTCCCGGTGTAGGGACTTGAGTGGCCACTCGATATATTCCAAGCATTAAAATGGTAAAGAAAACTCGTTTTTTTAGCTCTTCGAGCTTAGAAACATTCGATGACATCCTTGTATCCTTCTTTAATTAGGCATTCTCAACTTTGCCGCCAGCTTTTTTGATTAATTCTAAAGCTTTAGCAGAGAACTTTTCAATGCCTTTAAAGGTTAGAGCTTTATTAAATTCGCCTTTTGCCAGAATTTTGATCGGCATAGACTTATTAATACCAGCTAGGAAACCTTTTTCGATAAGAGTTTCGCGAGTTACAACTTCAGAGTCGAACTTCGCAGCTAGCTTCTCAAGGTTAACAACAGCGTATTCAACTTTGAATGCTGCGTTAGAGAAACCAACTTTTGGTAGACGTCTGTAAAGAGGCATCTGACCACCCTCGAAACCGATACGGATACCACCGCCAGTACGAGCTTTTTGACCCTTGTGACCTTTACCAGCTTGAGTACCTTGACCAGAACCCTGACCACGGCCGATACGCTTGATATTCTTGTGGGCGCCTTTTGGGCTTTTTAGTGTTTTAAGAGTTAACATTTTAAACCTCTATTATTTTACGATCTCGAGCCACTGGATCATAGCTTTGATCATTCCACGAACAGCTGGAGTATTCTCAAGCGTTTTCGTGTGATTGATTCTTCTAAGACCTAGGCCGCGGACTGTAGCTTTTTGCTTTTCAGTACAAGCGATTGTGCTTCTGATTAGTTTAACTGTAATTTGCTTGTTGCTCATATATCACCTTAAGCTTTTGGAGCTTTAGCCTTCATACGAAGACCTTTAGTGTTTACACCGCGAACAGTTGCCACTTCATCAAGTGAACGAAGGTTCTTAAGTGCTTTGAAAGTTGCTTTTACGATGTTGTGTGGGTTTGATCCACGAACAGACTTAGTAAGTACGTTCTTAACACCAGCAAGCTCAAGGATTGAACGACAAGCACCAGCAGCTTTAATACCAGTACCTTCGCCAGCAGGCTTAAGAAGAACTTCACCAGCGCCGAATAGACCTAGTACTTCGTGAGGGATTGTTCCGTTCTCGATAGATACTTTGATCATACGCTTAGAAGCTTTCATACCAGCTTTGCGGATTGCATCTGGTACTTCTTTCGCTTTACCAAGACCGTAGCCAACTTTACCGTTCTTATCACCTACAACAATTAGTGCTGCAAATGAGAAACGACGACCACCCTTAACTACTTTAGCAACGCGATTAACAGCAACAACTCTTTCTTCAAGATCAGGGTTTAGACCGTCTTGAGCAGCTGGCTTCTTTTCTGCGCGAGGGGCACGAGCTGGACGCTTGCCACCTTTCTTATCAGCTTTCGCTTCTGTTTCGTTTTCTACTTCGTTGTTATTTTCTTCGCTCATACTTTCCCCTAATTAAATTTGGATGCCGTTTTCACGGATTGAGTCAGCAAGTGCTTTAATAACACCTGTGTACTGTTTACCGCTTCTGTCGAATACGGCCTTAGAAAGGTTACTCTTCTTAAGCGTAGCTGCTACAGCGGCACCAACTTTTTTCGCGCCTTCAGCATTTGCGTGATCAGCAACTTTTGCTTTCCCGAAAGTTTGAACCGAGAAAAGTGTAGCTGACTTAACATCGTCGATAGCTTGAACACGAAGGTGCTTGTTTGTTTTAGTTACACACAAGCGAGGAGCTTCGGCAGAACCAACCACTTTCTTTCTGATAGAAAGCTTGCGGCGGTATTCTTTTGCCTTAGTTTCATTTTTAATTTTTGCGGTATTTTTTCTCATAACTCACCTATTATTTTTTAGCACCTGTTTTACCGGCCTTACGGATGATTGTCTCATCTGTGTACTTCAAGCCTTTCCCCTTATATGGTTCAGGCTCTCTGAAAGAGCGGACTTGAGCGGCAACGAAACCAACAAGTTCTTTATCGCAACCGTGGAACTCGATCACGTTCTTATTAACTTTAGCTTCAACACCTTTTGGGAGTTTGTAGTCAATAGAGTGAGAGTAACCAAGGTTAAGAGTTAGAGTGCTACCAGAAACAGCAGCCTTGTAACCTACACCGTTGAACTCAAGAGATTTTACGAAACCAGTTGTTACACCAGTTACCATGTTACCAAGGAGCGTTCTAGACATACCCCAAACAGCTTTAGCAGATGTTGTCTGGTTAGCTGGAGATACGTTGATTGCTTTATCAGCTTTTTCAATTTTCACATCTTTGTGAAAAGTATAAGAAAGCTGACCCTTAGGGCCTTTTACGTCAACGGTAAGACCGTTAACTTTAACTTCTACTTTATCAGGAATGCCTACCGGCTTTTTTCCAATACGTGACATAAGTTGCTCCGATTACCAAACGTTACAGATGATTTCGCCACCAAGTTTTAGAGAGGCTGCTTTACGAGAAGAAATAATTCCCGCAGAAGTGGAAACAACGCTTACGCCTAGTCCTGATAGAACACGTGGCATTTCACGGTAGCCTTTATAAACTCTTAGTCCTGGAGTCGAAATTCTTTTAAGACCAACAATTGCACCTTCTTTAAGACCGATTTTGATCACGATTTCAGAAGGAGATTTAGCTGCGATCTTGAAAGACTTAATATAGCCTTCTTCTTTAAGAACGCGGCAAATGTTCGCTTTAATTTTGCTAGCAGGAAGCTCAAGCTTATCAAGGCCGGCTTTGTTAGCGTTGCGAATTCTTGTTAACATATCTGCGATAGGATCTGTCATCATAATATATTTCCCCTTCCTTACCAGCTAGCCTTGGTCACACCAGGGATGAGACCATTGTTTGCTAGTTCACGGAATTTGTTTCGGCTAAGTTTAAAATCACGGAAAAATGCACGAGGTCTTCCAGTAAGTTCGCAACGGTTACGTACGCGATTTGGATTACCATTACGTGGAATCTTCTGAAGCTTCGCACGAGCTGCATCTCTTTCTTCATCAGAAAGTTTTGCATCTACTGCTTTTTTACGAAGTTCAGCAGCTTTTGGGCCGAATTTCTTAGCTAGTTTTTCTCTTCTCTTATTTTTTACTACTGCGCTTAAACGTGCCATAGTTCCCTCTTACTTCTCTCTGAAAGGCATGCCGAAAAGTCTTAGCATTTCGCGGCCTTCTTCGTTGTTAGTAGCTGTTGTTACAAAGCTAATTCCCATACCACGGATCTTATCGATCTTGTCGTAGTCGATTTCTGGGAAGATGATTTGCTCTTTCAGACCCATGGTATAGTTACCTTTACCATCGAAACCCTTTGGTGAAAGACCACGGAAGTCTTTTACGCGAGGGAGAGAAAGGTTAATCAAACGATCAAGGAACTCGTACATTTGCTCACCACGAAGGGTAACGAATGCACCAAGAGCTTGGTCTTGACGAAGTTTGAATGAAGCAATTGATTTCTTAGCGCGAGCTACAACTGGCTTTTGACCAGTGATAGCAGCAAGATCTGCCACAATGCTATCTACGATTTTACCGTTTGAAACTGCATCACGAGTAACACAGTTAACGATGATTTTTTCTAGTTTTGGAATCTGATGAACGTTCCCGTATTTGAACTTTTCATTCAGCTTCTTTTTAATCTCTGATTCATACAGAGCCTTTAAACGTGCCATATGTTTCCCTCAGAATTACTTGATTTCGGATTTGCTTTTGGCAGCAACTCTTACGTTTTTGCCAGCAACTTTTTTAACAGCTACTCTTGTTGGTTTTCCAGATTTTGGATCCAATAGAGCAACGTTACTGATATGGATGGCTTTTTCCATATCCACAATCCCGCCTTGTTGATTCTGTTGGTTAGGCTTGATTGCTTTTTTAACTACGTTTACACCTTCAACTACAACACGATTTGTCTTGAAGTTGATTGACTTGATCTTGCCCTGTTTGCCTTTGTCTTTTCCGGCTAGGACTTGAACAGTGTCGTTCACTTTCAGCTTTTGCATTTTTTCTCCTTACACGCTGATTAGAGCACTTCGTGAGCGAGTGAACAGATCTTTGCAAAGTTCTTGTTTCTTAACTCTCTCGCTACTGGCCCGAAAATACGTGTACCTACTGGCTCATTATTTGCTGCAATAATAACCACGCTGTTTGTATCGAAATTAATATATGAACCATCTTCGCGTCTTACTGGGTAAACAGTACGAACGATAACGGCTTTTTTAACATCACCTTTCTTAACTTTACCGCCAGAAATTGCTTGCTGAACGGCTACGACGATAACGTCGCCAACTTGAGCGCTCATATGCTTAGAACCGCCCAGAACTTTAATACACTGAACAGTTTTAGCGCCAGAGTTATCGGCCACATCTAGGATCGTTTGTTGCTGAATCATAAATTACTCCACTACTTCGTGATCGAAACTAGTTCCCATCTCTTTAGCTTAGAGTATGGCTTAGATTCGATGATTGTGACTGTCTGACCTACTGAAGCTTGTTCTTTCTCATCATGAACGTGGTACTTCTTCGATTTAGTCACGAATTTGTTGTACTTAGGGTGCATAGTTTTTCTTTCAACGCGAACAACGATTGTTTTCGATGTCTTGTCGCTTACAACTTCACCAGTAAGTGTTCTTTTAAATGTTGTGCTCATTGTTCACCCGTCTTATTTTTTAGCGTTTTTAAAAGTTAAGAGACGGGCAATATCTTTCTTAAGTTGTTTCACAACATGTGGCTTATCAGAGCCAGTAGTGAACTTGTTGAACTTGTTATTAAAAAGTTCAGCCTTAAGAGTTGTAACCTTCTCGTTCAATTCTTTAGCGCTAAGTTTTGAAATGTCTGCGGTTTTTAACATAACTACCTCTACTAATCCAGTTTATTCAGCAGCATTAGTAGGGGCGTCAGCCGATACTAATTCCGCTTTAGATACGATTTTCGTTCTAACTGGAAGTTTATACTTTGCTAGTCTAAGTGCTGCATCAGCAGTTGCTTTATCTACGCCACCGATTTCGAAAAGAATACGGCCCGGCTTAACTACAGCAACCCACTCCTCCGGAGACCCTTTACCTTTACCCATACGTACTTCCGCTGGTTTTTTAGTTAGGGATTTATCAGGGAAGATTTTGATCCACATATTACCGCCACGCTTAGTTTCGCGTGAGATAGCAATACGGGCAGCTTCGATTTGACGGTTTGTGATAAAGCCACAAGTTGTAGCTTGAAGACCGTATTCACCGAAAGTGATTGTATTCCCTGAGTTTGCAGCACCAGCCATACGGCCTTTCTGCATCTTTCTATGTTTTACTCTTTTAGGACTTAACATAATGTTACCTCTAAATAATTACTATTTGTAAATTTCGCCCTTATAAACCCAAACTTTAACGCCGATGATACCGAACGTTGTTTTAGCTTGAGCAGTGTTGTAGTCGATGTCAGCACGAAGTGTATGAAGAGGAACTTTCTTCTCTGCATATCCTTCAGTACGAGCGATTTCAGCTCCACCTAGACGACCAGAACACTTAATCTTGATACCTTTCACGCCAGAGCGGAAAGCTGAAGTCATTACTTTCTTCATAGCGCGACGGAAGGCCACACGCTTCTCAAGTTGTTGAGCGATGTTTTCAGCAATTAGTTTAGCTTCTGAATCCGGACGTTTTACTTCTGCAATGTTGAAAAACAAAGGGCAGTTTGTAATTTTTTTAAGGTCATTACGGATTTTTTCGATCCCTGTACCTTTTTTCCCGATCGCAACACCTGGCTTAGCAGAGTAAACAGTTACTTTTACCTGGTCAGCTGTACGAGTGATTTCAGTTTTAGCGATAGCAGCTTGTGAAAGCTCAGTATCGATATAGTTACGGATAGCTAGATCTTGTTGAAAGATATCCGCGTAATTGTTTTTAACATACCAGTTAGAGTGCCACGTCTTAATGTAGCCAAGTCTGAAACCGGTTGGATTAACCTTTTGTCCCATTTAGTCTTCCCCTGATTAAGCTTCTTTAAGAGCTAGAGTGATGTAACTTGATTTCTTGCTAATGCGATAAGCACGGCCTTGAGCACGTGGCATAATACGCTTAAGAGCAGGACCTTCATCAACTTTAACCATATCAATGATCAGATTATCTAAGTCATATTTCTTAGATTCTGCAGCGATAGCTAGACCGCTGTTGATAAGTTTAGTAACGACGATAGCAGTCTCTTTCTTTTCGCAGAAACGAAGGATCTTAAGAGCTTCCTCAACCTTCTTCTTGCGGATCAAGTCAACAACTTGTCTAACCTTACGAGCAGATGTTCCGACATTATTGTTTTTTACTGTAATCATAATTTACCTCTTACTTGTCGCCGCCGGCTTTCTTATCGCCAGCGCCGTGACCGTTGAAAGTACGAGTAAGAGCGAATTCGCCAAACTTGTGCCCAACCATGTTGTCAGTCACATATACTGGGATAAACTTTTTACCGTTATGAACAGCAAAAGTTAAACCAATGAAATCTGGCGTAATCGTTGAACGACGTGACCAGGTCTTAATGACTGTATTACCCTTAGTATTTTTCTTGGCCTCAGCTGCTTTTTTGTAGAGGTAATTATCTACAAACGGACCTTTTTTAATTGAACGTGCCATTATTTACCCCTATTACTTTCTTCTCTTAACGATGAACTTGTTTGTACGCTTGTTCTTTCTCGTCTTAAAGCCACGAGTTGGAAGACCCCAAGGAGATACTGGGTGACGACCACCCGATGTACGACCTTCACCACCACCATGCGGGTGATCTACTGGGTTCATTACCACACCACGTACTGTAGGACGGATACCACGGTGACGGTTTGTACCAGCTTTACCGATGTTAGCAAGTTCGTGCTCAATCTTACCAACTTGGCCGATTGTAGCTCTGCAGTTTGCAGGAACTTTACGTAGCTCACCAGATGGAAGACGAAGAAGAGCGAAATCGCCTTCTTTGGCCATAAGCTGAGCGTATGCACCAGCTGAACGAGCCATCTGACCACCACGTTTAGGGTTAAGTTCAACGTTGTGAATAAGAGTACCCACTGGGATATCTTTAAGAAGTTTAGCGTTACCAGCTTTAATATCTGCATTCTCAGAAGAGATGATAACGTCGCCAACTTTAAGACCTACTGGAGCGATGATGTATGATTTAACACCATCAGCGTAGACTACAAGAGCGATGTTACAAGTTCTGTTTGGATCGTGCTCGATCGTCTTAACAGTTGCAGGGATATCAAGCTTAGAACGTTTGAAATCAATCAAACGGTACTTTTGCTTAACACCGCCACCGTGGTGACGAACAGTGATTACACCAGAAGAGTTACGACCGGCGTTCTTTTTAAGTGGAGCTAATAGAGATTTCTCTGGAGCTACACCTTTAGTAATATCTCCTGTCACAACCACTTTCTCACGTTGAGAAGGGGTGATAGGACGGAATTTTTTTAAAGTTGCCATACTTTTAGCCTTTTACCTTAAATGCCTTTGAAGAATTCAATCTTCTGGCCGTCTTGGAGTTGAACATAAGCTTTTTTAGAAGCTGATGACTTTTTATAACCACGACCAGCACGTTTTGTCTTACCAGGAAGAACAGAAGTGCGGACGCTAACAACCTTTACATCAAAGAACTTCTCTACAGCGCTTTTGATTTGGTTTTTGTTAGCTTTCGTGTTCACTACGAATGCGTAGCGATTGAAAGATTCAGTCTCTTTCGACGTTTTTTCAGTTAATAGTGGTTTAATTAATACGTTTTCTAAACCTAACATCTTACACCAGCCTTCCGATTAATTTTTCGAAAGCAGCTTTCTCAATCACTAGGTTTTCGAATTTAACAGCTTCGTAAACGCTGAAACCGTCAACCGGAGCGTATTTTGCTTTCTCAAGGTTACTTACTGCGCGAGATACTTTTTCATTAACTTCAGCTGTAATTACTAGAGCTGGAAGAAGGTTTCTTGAAGAAAGAGCCTTGAACATATCTTTCGTCTTACCAGTAGATTCTAATTTTTCTACGATATGAAGTTTTCCAGCCTGGTGCTTATCAGCAAGAACAGAAGAGATCGCTACAAGCATCATCTTCTTGTTAACTTTTTGCTCGTAAGAACGAGGTTGTGGACCGAATACAGTACCGCCTCCAGGCATAAGAGGAGAACGAGTAGAACCCTGACGAGCGTTACCAGTACCTTTTTGCTTGAATGGCTTTTTACCGCCGCCTGAAACTAGAGCTTTAGTTTTAGTAGCAGCTGTACCTTGACGGCGACCAGCTAGAGTTGCTTTTACAACTTGGTGAACTACTGTTCCGTTGATTGCTTCAACAGAGAAATCAACGTTAGCTTTTAGTGAGCCAGACTTTTCGAATTTTGTATTTAATACGTTTAATTCAGTTGTCATAATTTATTTCCCCCTTACTTCTTCACGGCTTTCGCAACACGTACGAAACCATTCTTAGAGCCAGGGATAGAACCTTTAAGAAGCATATAACCAGCTTCTAGGTTTACTTCTACTACTTGAACGTTTTGAACAGTAGATGTTTCAACACCTAGGTGACCTGGAAGTTTTTTGTTAGCGAATACGCGTGCTGGAGTTGCACGACATCCGATAGAACCTGGACGACGGTGGAAGTGTGAACCGTGAGCTGCTGGACCCCCTTGGAAGTTCCAACGCTTCATAACACCGGCAGTACCTTTACCTTTTGATGGACCAGTTACATCTACATATGTAGCAACTGGGAAAGCATCAAGAGAAGCTTCTTTTCCAAGAGCGTCTGCTGCAACTTCAGAAACTGAAATTTCAGAGAACTCAGAGAAGTTCTTTTCGATGTTAGCTTTCTTGAGGTGGCCTTTAACTGGAGAAGTGATTAGAGATTCACGCTTTTCGTTGTAAGCAACTTGATAAGCAGTGTAACCGTCTTTTTCAACAGTCTTGACTTGAGAAATAACGTTCGGAATTAGTTTAACTACAGTGACAGGAACGTGGTTACCGTTCTGATCAAAGATTCTGGTCATGCCAGCTTTAATTCCGTAAAAAGCAGGCAGACTAACTTTAGCGTCTGACATTCGCCCTCCACAGCATCACCCTCTCTCAGGGATGCATTCATGGTTAATAATATGAACTATCTACAAAATAAAAAGCGTTTGAGCTTTATACTAGTACTTGATTTCTACGTCAACACCAGCTGAAAGATCTAGCTTCATAAGGCTATCAACAGTCTGTTGAGTCGGCTCAACGATGTCGATTAGACGCTTATGAGTACGCATTTCGAACTGCTCACGAGATTTTTTATCGATGTGAGGTGAACGAAGTACTGTATAGCGGTTGATTTCAGTAGGAAGAGGGATCGGTCCAGCGACACGTGCCCCTGTATTTTTAGCTGTTTGAACAATCTCTTGTACCGAAGCATCAAGAATATTGTAGTCATAAGCACGAAGCTTAATTCTCAGTTTATTAGTCTTCATTAGATCTCCAAAAAAATTTTTGAGTCAAAATAGAAAAAGAATGGGCCTTTGTAAAGCCCATTCTGTTATTTTTTTGACATATTAAGCAAGAATATCAGAAACAGTACCGGCACCGATTGTACGGCCACCTTCACGGATCGCGAAACGAAGACCCTTCTCCATAGCTACTGGAGCGATAAGCTCTACAGCGAAAGAAGTGTTATCGCCTGGCATAATCATCTCAACACCATCGTTAAGAGTGATTGAACCAGTTACGTCTGTCGTTCTGAAGTAGAACTGAGGACGGTAACCTTTGAAGATTGGAGTATGACGTCCACCCTCTTCTTTTGTAAGGATATAAACTTCGCAACGGAATTTAGCGTGAGGCTTAACCGTTCCTGGTTTAATCATACACTGACCACGTTCAACGTCTTCACGCTTAGTACCGCGAAGAAGAAGACCAACGTTATCACCTGCACGACCTTCGTCAAGAAGCTTACGGAACATCTCAACACCAGTGATCGTAGATTTTTGAGCTTCTTTGATACCGATGATTTCGATTTCTTCGCCCACTTTCACGATACCACGCTCTACACGGCCAGTTACTACTGTACCACGACCAGAGATTGAGAACACGTCCTCAACTGGCATAAGGAATGGCTTATCAATATCACGAGCTGGAGTCGGGATATAAGCATCTACTTGGTTCATTAATTCAACGATTGCTTTCTCACCGATTTCTGGATCACGGCCTTCAACAGCAGCAAGAGCAGAACCCTTAACTACAGGAATATCGTCACCAGGGAATTGGTATTTAGAAAGAAGCTCTCTGATCTCCATTTCTACTAGATCAAGAAGTTCTTTATCGTCTACTTGGTCAACTTTGTTCATGAATACTACGATCGCTGGTACACCTACCTGACGAGCAAGAAGGATGTGCTCACGAGTCTGAGGCATAGGACCGTCAGCTGCAGAACAAACTAGAATAGCGCCGTCCATCTGAGCAGCACCAGTAATCATGTTCTTAACGTAGTCAGCGTGACCCGGACAATCTACGTGAGCGTAGTGACGGTTAGCTGTTGTATATTCAACGTGTGCAGTATTGATTGTAATACCACGAGCTTTTTCTTCAGGAGCTGAATCGATGTCAGCGTATGATTTAGCTGTACCACCGTAAACTTTTGCCATCGTCATTGTGATAGCAGCAGTTAGTGTTGTTTTACCGTGATCTACGTGACCGATAGTACCGATGTTTACGTGCGGCTTACTACGATCAAACTTTTCCTTAGCCATGGGGCTCTCCCTTAAATGTAAATCCCGCGCTTCTGCAGGATTTCTTTTGCTTGGTTATGAGTTAGTGGTTCATATAATTTAAAAGTTAAAGTAAAGCTAGCACGTCCTTGGGTCTTAGAACGAAGCTGCGTACTATAACCGAACATTTCTGAAAGCGGCACTTCCGCCTTAAGCACATCTTTGTTGCTCTTAGGCTCAATACCTAGAATACGTCCGCGTTTAGCGTTCACGTCGGCGATCACATCACCGGCATAATCACTAGGCGTAGTAACCTCAAGGGCCATAATTGGCTCCATGAGAACCAGACCGGCCTTTTGACAGGCCTCCTTAAATGCCATTGAAGCTGCGATAGTATATGCCACATCTGAACTTTCCGCCTCATTAAATTCGACAGATTCTACAGTGGCCTTAATTCCAATTAAAGGGTACCCGGCCATCGCTCCGCCAGGAGCCGAGTCCATAATACCGCGTTTAACCGCTTCATATATTTCTTCTGGAATAGATTTGTCTTTCTTCTTGAAATCCACTTTAAGCTCAAGGCTGCCCTCAATAGGCTCCACATGGATAGTTGCCTGGCCAAATTGGTTCTTACCGCCAAGTTCGCGACTAAAGGTATTAGAGGCCGTGCCGGTACCGCTGATTGATTCACGGTAAGACACTTGCGGACTCCCCTTATTCACGCCAACCTTAAATTCCCGCTCAAGACGGTCAGTAATAATGTCGAGGTGAAGCTCACCCATACCAAAAATCAAAAGCTGACCAGTTTCCTTGTTATTACGGTAGTTGAAAGAAGGATCTTCCACTTTAAGGTAATCCAAGGTCTTTTGAAGCTTCTCTTCATCGGCGGTGGTCTTAGGTTCGATGGCGATAGAAATTACCGTCTCCGGGAACTCCATCAGATCGAAAATGATTGGCTTATGTTCAGCACACAGAGTTTGACCAGTGGTCGTGAACTTTAGGCCAGAAACGGCAACGATATCGCCGGCCGAAGCTGATTCAAGTTCAGTTCTCTTGTTTGCGTGCATCTGAAGAATTTTATTAATACGTTCTTTCTTCTTCTCAAGTGGATTGTACACCTGAGAACCAGCAGTCAACTCTCCAGAATAGATTCTGATGTAAGTGATCTGACCCACGAATGGATCCGAAGAAATTTTGAACGCGAGAGCTGAGAAAAGTTCTTTCTCATCCGGCTTACGAGTCACAATTTTCTCGTAGTCCTTAGCATCGTGACCACTCACTTCCCCTTTATCTAGAGGAGAAGGAAGGTATTTAACGACAGCGTCTAGAAGAGGCTGCACGCCTTTATTTTTGAATGCACTTCCACAAAGAACCGGAATGAATCCGTGTTTAATTGTGGCAGTACGAATAGCTGTTTCCATTGCTTCTGCTGAGATTTCAGCACCACCAAGGTAGTCCTCGGCCAGCTTGTCATCGTAATCAGCAAGTGCTTCCAGAAGTTCATCGCGATAAAGTTTTGCTTCATCGAGCTCTGAACCTTCAAGATCAGAAAGTGTGAATTTTTCACCCAGGTCTGAACCGGCCCAAGTGTATTTTTTAAGAGTAAGAAGATCGATCATGCCAGTGAAAGTATCTTCAACACCAACCGGCATTTGAATGGCAGCGGCCTTCTTTCCAAGCTTCTCGCGGATTTCAGCGATACAGTTTAGGAAATCGGCACCAACACGGTCCATTTTGTTAACGAAGGCAATTCGAGGCACGTGATATTTATCAGCTTGGCCCCAAACGGTTTCTGATTGTGGCTCTACACCACTCACAGCATCGAATACACCAACAGCTCCATCAAGCACACGAAGTGAACGCTCTACTTCAATCGTAAAGTCCACGTGTCCCGGAGTATCAATGATATTGATGACGGCATTGTTCCACATACAAGTCGTGGCGGCGGCAGTGATCGTGATACCACGTTCTTGTTCCTGCACCATCCAATCCATCGTCGCAGTTCCTTCGTGAACTTCTCCGATCTTGTAGTTTTTGCCAGTATAAAAAAGGATTCTTTCAGTAGTGGTCGTCTTACCGGCATCGATGTGTGCCATGATTCCAATATTACGTACTTTATGAATCTCAGTAGACTTCATCGCGAGCTATCTCTTGTAGAAAAAAAAAGGGCCGCCTTGGTAGACGGCCCTCTTTGAAATTTCAATTAGACTACCACTTAAGGTGAGCGAAAGCTTTGTTAGCTTCAGCCATTTTGTAAACGTCTTCACGTTTCTTAACAGCGCCGCCGCGGTTGTTAGCTGCATCGATAATTTCGTCAGCAAGTTTTTCAACCATGTTCTTACCAGCGCGAGAACGTGAATAATCACGTAACCAACGAAGAGCAAGAGATTGCTTTCTGTTAGGACGTACTTCGATAGGCACTTGGTAAGTTGCGCCACCGATACGACGAGATTTTACTTCAACAGCTGGCTTGATGTTGTTCATAGCTTTTTTGAAAACTTTGATACCTTCTTCGCCAACTTTTTTCTCAACTAGATCTAGTGCTTGATAGAAGATCGCTTCTGCAGTCGATTTCTTACCATCGTACATAAGAGTGTTGATTACTTTTGTAATAAGAATGTCACCATACTTTGGATCTGGTAGAACTTCTCTTACTGGAGCTTGATGCTTACGAGACATATTTACCTCAAATTATTTCTTAGGTTTTTTAGCACCGTAGAGTGAACGACGCTTACGGCGTTTTTCAACACCAGATGCATCTAGAGCTCCACGAACTGTATGGTAACGAACACCTGGAAGATCTTTAACACGTCCACCGCGCACTAGTACGATACTGTGCTCTTGTAGGTTGTGACCTTCACCACCGATGTACGAAATTACTTCGTAACCAGAAGTAAGCTTAACTTTACACACTTTACGTAGAGCAGAGTTTGGCTTCTTAGGAGTTGTTGTATAAACACGAGTACAAACACCACGACGCTGTGGACATCCAACAAGCGCAGGAGATTTTGTCTTCGATTTTTGTAAATCGCGACCTTTTCTCACTAATTGGTTAATAGTAGGCATACTAAAATTCCTTACATTGTTTTAGAGATTAGCCAGTGTATTTAACAGAACGCACTGGCTAATACAAGTTTAATTTAAACCTTACAGACTCATGCTGAATGGGTTCTCTTCCTTAACGATATCTGCTTGAAAATCCTTATATCTAGGAATCCCAGTACCGGCAGGAATTAGTCGGCCCATCAACACGTTTTCTTTAAGACCACGAAGTTCGTCTTTTTTACCTTCAAGAGCCGCCTGAGTAAGAACCTTAGTCGTTTCTTGGAAAGATGCAGCAGACAGGAACGATTCCGTCGTCAATGATGCCTTTGTGATACCTAATAACAGAGCCTTAGCAGACGCTGGTTGTAGGTTCTGAGCAATCAGACGCTCGTTTTCATCCATAAACTCGGCCTTAGTAACTGAATCTCCTTCTACGAAGATTGAGTCGCCTGGACCTGTGATCTCAACTTTCTTCAGCATTTGGCTAACGATTACTTCAATGTGCTTATCATCGATTTTCACACCTTGAAGACGATAAACCTCTTGAATTTCGTCAGTGATGTAGCGAGCAACCGCTTTTTCACCTAGAACACGAAGAATATCGTGCGGGTTAGTTGGTCCATCCATGATTTGGTCACCTGGACGAACATAGTCACCCTCGTTAACGATCACATAGCGACCTTTTGGAATGGTATAAACAACTTGTTCAGACCCGTCCTCAGGCTTAATGATGATCTTACGTGATCCACGAACTTCTGGACCGTACTCGATAGTACCGGCGATGTCCGCGATCTGCGAAGAGTTTGTCGGCTTACGTGCTTCGAAAAGTTCAGCAACTCGAGGAAGACCCCCTGTGATATCTTTCGTTTTAGTAGATTCACGCTGTACTTTTGCGATTACGAAACCGGCATCGATCTTATCTCCCGGATTCACTACGATGTTCGCACCAACAGGTAGTGTATACGAAGCAATACGTTTAGTACCTGGAACAACAATTGGGTTACCTTGGTCGTCACAGATAAGAACACGTGGTTGCTTAGAGAGATCTTCTTTACCTTTAGCTTCAGTTACTACACGGTGAGATAGACCTGTTACAGCATCTAGTACTTCTGTATAAGTAGCACCAGGAACTAGGTCTTCGTATTTAACCGTACCAGCAACTTCCGTCATGATCGGCATAGCAAATGGGTCCCACTCAAGAATTCTGTCACCCACTGCTACAGTTTGACCATCTTTGAAGAATAGAGTCGCACCGTAGATCGCTGGGTAACGCTCTTTCTCAGCGCCCTGATCGTTTTTAATTACAATTTCACCGGTCTTGTTCATGATGACCATAGCGCCATCTTCACGAGTAACGGTTTTAACGTTTTCGAACACAAGCTTACCAGCTGTCTTAGCTTCAGACTTGTTAACTTGAGCACCTGCAGTTGCAGTACCACCGATGTGGAATGTACGCATTGTTAACTGAGTACCTGGTTCACCGATCGACTGAGCAGCGATAATACCAACTGCTTCACCGATAGATACCAGCTTACCGCGAGCAAGGTCGCGACCGAAACAAAGAGCACAGAAGCCGTGCTTTTCTTTACATGTTAGAACAGAACGAACCTTAATTTGGTCGATCTCTTCAGACATAATTGTTGAAACATCTTTCTCTGTGAATAGGTGGTTACGAGGGTAAAGAGTGCTTCCATTCTTTCCTCTTACGTCTTCTAGAGCAACACGGCCAAGAACTCTTGATGCCACGTGCTCAGCGATTTCACCTGATTCAATACGTGAAGTAAGAACGATACCGTCTGTAGCATCACAGTCAACCTGACGGATGATACCATCCTGAGCAACGTCAACTAGACGACGAGTTAGGTAACCAGAGTTCGCTGTCTTAAGAGCTGTATCGGCTAGACCTTTACGAGCACCGTGTGAAGAAGCGAAGTACTGAAGAACTGTTAGACCTTCACGGAAGTTAGAAGTAATTGGAGTCTCAATGATCTCGCCTGACGGCTTCGCCATTAGACCACGCATACCAGCTAGCTGACGGATCTGTACGTTCGAACCTCGGGCCCCTGAATCGGCCATCATGAAGATAGCGTTGAATGAAGGAGCTTTAGTTTTTTCTTTTCCATCTTCTGAAACGAAGTCATCTTTCGATAGACCGTCGATTAGAACTTTAGAAAGTTTTTCGTTAGTTTGTGCCCAAACGTCTACGATCTTGTTGTATCGCTCACCGTTAGTGATCGAACCTTCGTTATATTCGTTTGTGATCTTATCAACTTCAGCTTGAGCTGAGTCGATGATGTTTGCTTTTTCAGCAGGGATCGTCATGTCTTTGATGTTGATCGAGATACCGGCTTTTGTAGCGTACTCGTAACCCATTTTCATGATTGAATCTGCGAACATCACACATTCTTTCTCTGTCGACTTACGGTAAGCAAGGTCGATGAGCTTCGCAAGTTCCTTCTTGTTAAGGATCTTGTTGATAGCATCAAAACCAAGGGCTTTCGGAGTCACATCGTATACGAATGTACGACCAACAGTTGTCTCAATCAGCTTACCATCAAGACGGATCTTGATTGGAGCTTGAAGGTGAAGATTTCCTGTGTGGTAAGCGAACTGAGCTTCTTCTTTAGAAGCGAATACGCGACCGTAACCACGAGCGAATGGACGCACGCGAGACATATAGTACATACCAAGAACGATATCCTGAGAAGGAACGATGATTGGTGTACCGTCTTTCGGAGAGAGGATGTTGTTCGTAGACATAGCTAGAACGCGGGCCTCAATCTGAGCTTCGATAGATAGTGGAACGTGAACGGCCATTTGGTCACCGTCGAAGTCAGCGTTGAACGCTGTACAAACAAGCGGGTGAAGTTGGATGGCCTTACCTTCGATAAGGATAGGTTCGAAGGCCTGGATACCAAGTCTGTGTAGAGTTGGAGCACGGTTAAGAAGAACCGGGTGCTCTTGTACTACGTCCTCAAGGATGTCCCAAACTTCTTGCTTCTGCTGATCAACCATGCGTTTTGCAACTTTAATGGTTGTACAGTGACCTTTCTCGATAAGTTTGTTGTAAATGAACGGCTTGAAAAGCTCGAGTGCCATCATCTTAGGAAGACCGCACTGGTGAAGTTTCAAGTAAGGACCTACTACGATAACCGAACGACCAGAATAGTCTACACGTTTACCAAGAAGGTTCTGACGGAAACGACCTTGTTTACCTTTAAGCATGTCTGAAAGTGAACGAAGAGGACGCTTGTTAGCACCTGTGAACACTTTACCACGACGGCCGTTATCAAATAGAGCATCAACAGCTTCTTGAAGCATACGCTTCTCGTTACGGATGATGATTTCTGGAGCGTTAAGTTCTTTAAGACGCTTAAGACGGTTGTTACGGTTGATCACACGACGGTAAAGGTCGTTAAGATCTGAAGTAGCAAAACGGCCGGCTTCAAGAGGAACTAGTGGACGAAGATCCGGTGGAAGAACCGGAATAACATCCATCATGAACCAGTCAGGCTTGTTTGGTGAGCGAAGAAGTGACTCAACCACTTTAAGACGCTTAATGATCTTAGCTTTTGCAAGATCAGTTGTAGCGTCACGAAGACCACGACGAAGTTCTTTGTTAAGAATATCAATGTCTACTTTAGAAAGTAGATCTTTAACAACTTCACCACCCATGCCAGCTTTGAAATCTACGTTAGCAGCTTTCAACTCATGGAACTTCTGCTCAGAAAGGATCGTTCCAACTGGAAGGCCACCCTCTGCTTCAGTGTTTGAAGAAGAAGTTACGATATAAGCTTCGTTATAAAGGATTCTTTCAAGATCTTTTAGAGAAAGATCAAGAAGAGCACCGATACGAGAAGGAAGAGAACGAAGGAACCAGATGTGAGCAACTGGAGAAGCTAGCTCAATGTGGCCACAACGCTCACGACGTACTTTAGAAAGTGTAACTTCAACGCCACACTTCTCACACACAACACCTCTGTGCTTCATACGCTTATACTTACCACAGATACACTCGTAATCTTTGATAGGTCCAAAGATCTTAGCGCAGAAAAGACCATCTCTTTCCGGCTTGAATGTACGGTAGTTAATAGTCTCTGGCTTTTTTACTTCGCCGAAAGACCATTCACGGATCGTGTCAGGAGAGGCCATCCTGATAGAGATGGCCTGAACTGAAACTGGATCTTTTGGTTTATCGAAAAAATTTAATAAGTCTTTCATTGAGCTAATCCTGTTCTAAAAATTAAAGTAATGGCTCTGCAGTCGGTTCTTCTAATTTCACATCAAGCGCAAGTGCTTGAAGCTCGCGAATTAGAACGTTAAACGACTCTGGTAAGCCTGGTTCAAGAACCTGCTCGCCTTTAACAATAGACTCATACATGCGCGTTCTACCTACAACGTCATCCGACTTAACAGTCAGGAACTCTTGTAGAGTATAAGCAGCACCGTATGCTTCAAGTGCCCACACTTCCATTTCCCCTAGACGCTGACCACCGAACTGAGCTTTACCACCAAGCGGCTGCTGAGTAACAAGTGAGTAAGGACCAGTAGAACGAGCGTGAATCTTCTCATCAACAAGGTGGTGAAGTTTCAACATGTACATTGAACCAACAGTTACTTCCTCAGAGAAAGCTTCGCCTGTGATACCGTCGAATAGAGTCGTCTTACCTGAACGATCAAGCTCAGCAAGGTCGAACATTTCTTCGATATCTTTTTCAGTAGCACCATCGAATGTCGGAGATGCGAAACGAACACCAGACTGAAGTTTTTCAGCAAGCTCTTTAACTTGAGCGTCTGAAGCTTTCTTCAACCAAGCATCAGTTTCTGGAGTCTTATAGATCTTAGAGATAAGATCTTTAATTCTGTTAAGCTCCATTTGCTCTTCCATCATGTAACGAATCTTGTCACCAAGACCGCGACCTGCCCAACCAAGGTGAAGCTCGAAGAGCTGACCGATGTTCATACGTGAAGGAACCCCTAGTGGGTTAAGCACGATTTCTACCGGTGTACCGTCGGCCATATATGGCATGTCTTCAACTGGAAGAACGCGAGAGATAACCCCTTTGTTACCGTGACGACCCGCCATTTTATCACCCGGCTGAAGCTTACGCTTAATCGCGATGTAAACAACGACTTTCTTGATAACACCAGGAGGAAGCTCGTCACCTTTGTGAAGCTTAGCAATTTCCTCGTTCGCTTTCGCACGTACACGATTGATACGGTTACGGATGTCAGCGAAGTACTCAGAAAGCTTCTCTTCAAGATCAGCTTTAAGAGGTAGGTATCCGATAAGCTCGAAAGGAATAGAGTAAAGAACTTCTTCTGTAATCTTAGTTCCTTTCTTCAATAGTTCAGATGAACCATCTTCAGAAACGAGTTTATCTTCAGTAACAGCACCACCAAGCATGTCAGCGATTTTCTTAATTGCTGAACGTTGGATGGCCTTAATTTCAATGTTCTCATCACGACGGATAAGAGCAGTTTCTTTTTCAATGATCGCTTTAGAACGAGCATCTAGTTCAACACCTTCACGAGTGAAGACGTGAGCGTCGATTACTGTACCGCGAACTGAAGAAGGAACGCGAAGAGAAGTATCTTTAACGTCTCCGGCCTTATCACCGAAGATCGCTTTAAGAAGTTTTTCTTCTGGAGAAAGTTGAGTCTCACCTTTTGGAGTGATCTTACCAACTAGGATGTCTCCTGGTTTTACGATCGCACCAACGCGGATGATACCAGCTTCATCAAGGTCTTTTAGGGCCTCTTCAGAAACGTTTGGAATATCGCGAGTGATTTCTTCTTTACCAAGTTTTGTATCACGAGCTTCCACTTCGTAGTTTTCGATGTGGATCGTTGTGAACACGTCTTGAGCAAGGATCTTCTCGTTAATTAGGATCGAGTCTTCGTAGTTGTAACCACCCCATGGCATGAATGCCACAAGGATGTTTTGACCAAGAGCCAGATCTCCAAGGTGAGTTGCTGGACCGTCGGCGATTACATCACCTTCGTGAACGCGGTCACCTTCTTTAACAAGAGCTTTCTGGTTAATAGAAGTGTTTTGGTTAGAACGCTGATATTTAACAAGCTTGTAAACATCTACGCCTGATTCTTCTTCTTTGAAGTTATCACGCTGGATAACGATACGGTTAGAATCAACGAAGATTACTTTACCGTCGTGTTCAGCGAATAGAATCGCACCAGAGTCACGAGCAACAGTTGATTCAACACCTGTACCAACAAGAGGAGCGTCAGTTTTAACAACTGGCACTGCCTGTCTCATCATGTTTGAACCCATTAGTGCGCGGTTAGCATCATCGTGCTCAAGGAACGGAATCAATGAAGTAGCGATCGAGATCATTTGCGATGGAGAAACGTCCATCAAATCAACTTCAGAGGCGTCAACTAGTGCAAGTTCACCCTGCTTACGAGCAGCGATCATGTTACCAGCAACTTTACCGTCTTTAATGAAGTGATTATCAGCTTGAGCGATAATTTTTCCTTCTTCTTCGAAAGAAGAGAAGTACTTGATCTTCTTCTCAATTGAGCGATCTTCGTTAACAACACGGTACGGAGATTCAATGAATCCGTACTCAGAAACTTTCGCGTATGTAGCAAGAGACGTGATTAGACCAATGTTTGGTCCCTCTGGAGTCTCAATTGGACACATACGACCGTAGTGAGTTGCGTGAACGTCACGTACTTCGAAACCAGCGCGCTCACGAGTTAGACCGCCTGGGCCTAGAGCTGAAAGACGACGCTTGTGTGTTACTTCAGAAAGTGGGTTTGTTTGATCCATGAACTGAGACAATTGAGAAGATCCGAAGAACTCCTTAACTGCAGCAGCAACTGGTTTTTGGTTCACAAGATCGTGCGGCATCATCGTGTCGAGTTCTTGAATCGACATTCTTTCTTTTACCGCTCTTTCCATACGAACTAGACCAACACGGAATTGGTTCTCAAGAAGTTCACCAACCGCACGTACACGACGGTTACCAAGGTGATCGATATCATCAACTTGACCTTTACCGTTGTTAAGATCCACTAGGTACTTAACAGTTGTAAGGATGTCTTCTTTCGTAAGAACTGTGTTCTCTACAGGAATATCAAGACCGAACTTATAGTTGATCTTCATACGGCCTACTTTAGATAGGTCATATTTTGCTGCTGTAAAGAATAGACCGCCGAAAAGAGTTTCAGCAGCTTCAATTGTTGGAGGCTCACCTGGACGAAGTCTTTCAAAAATTTTGATTAGAGCTTCTTCTGTAGAGTGAGTTTTATCTAGATAAAGTGTGTTTCTGATTTGATCAGAGTAGTTCACGTTATCAATGTAGATAGTTTCAACTGACTTGATACCAGCTTTGATAAATTCGAAAATCTTAGATTCAGTAAGAGCTTCGTTTGCAGAAGCGATAACTTCACCTGTTGATTTGTCGTAGATATCGTCAGCAATAACTTTCCCAACAACTTCTTCAAGTTTAAGAGGAAGAGCTTTAAGACCAGATTCCTGAAGTTTTTTAACTGCAGGTTTAGTGATCTTCTTGCCTTTTTTGATGATCGCTTCACCAGTTTTTGGGTGAAGGATATCGTCATCAATACGAGCACCAACGAGTAGGTCGTAATCTAGCTCACGAGAATAACCTTTCTCAGAAAGATTGATTTTCTCAAGAGGATAGAAGGCCTTAAGAAGGTCAGCTACAGAGTAGCCCATTGCTTTAAGGATAACTGTTGCGTGGAACTTACGTTTACGGTCGATACGAGCGTAAAGAATGTTCTTATGATCGAATTCGAAATCCAACCATGAACCACGGTGAGGGATGATACGAGCTGAGTAAAGAAGCTTACCAGAAGAGTGCTTTTTACCAGAATCGTGTTCAAAAATGATCCCTGGAGAACGGTGAAGCTGAGAAACGATTACGCGCTCAGTACCGTTGAATATGAACGACCCAGTTGGGGCCATTAAAGGAATGTTACCTAGGTAAACTTCCTGTTCTTTAATTGATGAAATAGTACGCTGACCATCTTCACGCTCTGAAGTCATATCGTAGAAGATTAGGCGAACAGTCACCTTCAATGGTGATTCATATGAAAGACCGCGGGCACGACATTCACCCACTGAGTATTTAGGCTCTTCTAGTGTGTAACTAACGAACTCTAGAGATACAGTCTTGTTGAAATCGAAAATTGGGAAAATAGACTTGAAGACAGCCTGAAGGCCCTTATCTTCACGTTTTGCAGGAGGGATATCTTTTTGAAGGAAATCCTCGTACGAGCTGATCTGCAGTTTCATCAAGCTCGGCGGTGACATCACATAGTCGTTTTTGCTGAAACTTCTACGTGTCCACTCGTTTGGTGCAAATACTTTTGTCATTTAATGACTCCTGAGTATGTAGGGCTCAACTAACTAAAAAATTCTTCTAAAACGCAAAAATGGAAGCAGGTTTTAGGCCTGCTTCCATGGAATCCCGAGGGACTATGAGAACGAAATTACTTAACTTCGACTTTAGCGCCGGCAGCTTCAAGCTTCTTCTTAAGCTCAGCAGCTTCATCTTTCGATACGCCTTCTTTAACAGTCTTAGGCGCGCCTTCTACTAGATCTTTAGCTTCTTTAAGACCTAGACCAGTGATAGCACGTACTTCTTTAATTACGTTAATTGGAGAAGCACCTTTATCAGCAAGTACTACTGTGAATTCAGTTTTTTCTTCAGCAGCAGGACCAGCAGCAGCAGCGCCACCAGCAACAGCTACAGGAGCTGCAGATACGCCGAATTTAGTTTCAAGTTCTTTAACTAGGTTAGCTAGGTCAAGAACTGACATTTTTGATACGTGCTCGATTAGTTGTTCGTTAGTGATAGACATAAAATCTCCTAAAATTCTTTAAAATGTTAATGTTTTGAACGCAATTATTAAGCGTTCTGTTTTTCTTTCTGCTCTTGAATAGCAAAAAGTACTCTAGCAAAAGCTGATACTGGCGCATTAAATGTAGCAAGTAATGTTCCAAGCATTTGTGGACGAGATGGCAATTTCGCAAGGGCCACAACGTCTGCTTTTGATAGTTTTTGTTCGCCGAGCTGACCGCCACGAATTGTGACGATATTCTCGAACTCACCTGAAGCATCGTTAACGATTTTCGCAACTGCTGCTGCGTCTTCGTAAGCGAATGCCACACAGCTAGTTCCCTTCAGATCAGAAAGTAGACCTTCAGCAAATGTACCTTTAGCCGCGCGAGCGAAAAGAGTGTTACGAGTAACGACCATGTGGCCTTTAGCTTCGCGAACATTCTTTCTGATTCTTACCGAATCAACTGAAGGGATACCTACGAGGTTTGTTAAGAAGACAGCTTGTGACTTCTCAATTTTCTCTTTGATCGAAGAAACTACTGCGTCTTTTTCTGCACGTGTCATCATAGTTTCATTCCTCCGTTAATATTACATGGAGGGGAGTTTCGGCGGGCTTTACACTTCATTGTGAAGAAACCTGCTGTCTTCAACCCCTTCAAAGTCTTAATTTATTATAGTGATACCGTAGATGCGTCGTTAGCATCGATCTTCACGCCTGGGCCCATAGTAGTGCTGATTGTAAGCGACTTAACATATGTACCTTTAGCAGAAGCTGGCTTAGCACGAAGGATCGCGCCGCAAACAGCTTTGAAGTTATCCATAAGCTGAGCTTCAGTGAAAGATTTTTTACCAATTGGAACGTGTACGATACCAGTTTTATCAGCACGGTATTCAACTTTACCGGCTTTTTGCTCAGCGATTGCCTTAGCTACGTCAGTAGTAACTGTACCTAGCTTAGGGTTCGGCATAAGACCACGTGGACCAAGTACGCGAGCGATCTTACCGATCTTACCCATCATATCTGGAGTCGCGATTACGCGATCGAATTCCATCCAACCACCAGCGATTTTATTGATGATGTCGTCACCACCAACGAAGTCAGCACCAGCTTTTTCAGCTTCAGCAAGTTTTTCACCTGCAGTGATAACTACAACAGTTGTCTTCTTACCAGTACCAGCTGGCATAACGATCGCACCACGAACCATTTGGTCAGCGTGACGAGGGTCAATACCAAGACGGAAAGCAAGATCAACAGTTTCGTCGAATTTAGCGTAAGCAGAAGACTTAGCAAGAGCTACGGCCTCAGCAACTGAGTAAAGCTTTGTAGAATCAACTTTCTTCGCGGCTTCTTTATATTTTGGCGATACTTTTTTCATTTTTAATCCTTATCGGTTCAAACGACCTTTATGGGGTCTCCCGTATTACTTATAATCTAGTTTAAGACCCATAGAACGGATTGACCCTTCTACAGTACGCTTAGCAGCCTCGTGAGATGCAGCAGTAAGATCTGGTTCTTTAGCTTTTGCAACTTCAGAAACAACCTTCTCAGAAACTGAGCCTGCAACTTCGTGACCTGGCTTCTTAGAACCAGACTGAAGCTTAAGCTTATCTTTGATTAGATAAGTAGCTGGTGGAGTCTTAGTTACGAATGTGAAAGTTCTGTCCGAATAAACAGTGATGATTGTCGGAAGAACAACACCCATGTCTTTCTGTGTACGAGCATTGAATGCCTTACAGAATTCCATGATGTTCACACCACGTTGACCAAGAGCTGGACCAATTGGTGGAGATGGGTTTGCTTTCCCACCTGCGATTTGAAGCTTGATAAAGCCTGTGACTTTCTTAGCCATGATTACTCCTTGCGGTCTTAACGACTACCGTCTCCCGCTTTAATTATTAAACCTTCTCTACTTGAGAGAATTCTAGTTCTACTGGTGTCGGACGACCAAAGATCGAAACCTGAACCTTCACTTTACCTTTGTCAGAAATGGCTTCTACCACACCAACGAATGAAGCGAATGGCCCTTCGATAACTTTTACAGAATCACCTTCTGAGAAGTTAGCAACTGAACGAGTGCGCTTGAAACCTTCTGCAAGAGAAGCTGTCATTGAAGCTGCTTCCTCGTCAGAGATCGGCATTGGTTTATCTTTAGTACCGCCAATGAAGCCGGTAATTTTGTCTGTGTCTTTAACTAAGTGCCATGTCTTTTCAGTCATGATCATTTTGATAAGAACGTAACCAGGGAAGAATTTCTTCTTCATTGTTCTCTTCTTACCATTTACGTTCGCAACAACTGATTCTTCAGGAACCATGATCTCTGCGAAGTATTCAGTCATATTGTGATTCACAATACGCTCTTTAAGAGTTTTAAGAACGCGGTTCTCGAATCCACTTAGTACGTGAACGATATACCACTTGAAGTCTGGAGAATCGCCAGTAGCGAGAACTCTCTCTGTATTTGAATCAGTCATTCTATTGATCCTTATTTATTAACGAGACCTAGAAGGTAGTTGGCGCTGAAATCGAAAAATCCGAAAACAAAACCAAAGATAGTAACAGCAATAAGAATCACAAATGTGTGTCTCCAAGTTTGCTGACTATCAGGCCAAACTACTTTCATAATTTCTTGATAAACATTCGTAAGAAACTCTGAAGATTTTGGATTCTTCATAATGCCCACGTAAGCACCAACTGCAATAAGCACTGATACCACTTGCGATACAGCATGGAAGTAAGGAATCATTGTCTCTAGAGCGAACCATTCAGCAAGCTTTTCAAAGAAGCTGATGAGAACATAACCAACAAGAATACAAACAACGGCAACCGTCGCTTGAATCCACTTCTTGCCTTCATCATTAGAAGCCACAGCCATTTAAAACCTCAATTTAAACTGAAACGAATTCCCATTTATGCAAAATCATGTGAATTCTGTCTACAAAAAACGTATTTACTTTTTATTGAAAATAGGATCTCTGACGAGGCCAGTCAACATTCGCCTTCAGAGTAAGAAATTTAAACTGGCCAGATTTGGGATTAAAACCATTGAGCTAGTCAAGGCGACCTGAACCTATAAACTCTTTTGATAATGATTTCTCGTGGAATTTTAGACGTTTAGTGGCGGGTGCAGAGGGATTCGAACCCCCAACCTAATGATTTGGAATCATTCGCTCTACCGTTGGAGCTATACACCCAAGGGACAAAAAAATCCGCTCGCTGGCGGATTAAATAAGCTTGGGTTAACTGAGCGAACTCAGCTAACCCAAAGCATTATAAAATTAAGCTAGGATATCAGATACAGTACCGGCACCGATTGTACGGCCACCTTCACGGATCGCGAAACGAAGACCCTTCTCCATAGCTACTGGAGCGATAAGCTCTACAGCGAAAGAAGTGTTATCGCCTGGCATAATCATCTCAACACCATCGTTAAGAGTGATTGAACCAGTTACGTCTGTAGTTCTGAAGTAGAACTGAGGACGGTAACCTTTGAAGATTGGAGTATGACGCCCACCCTCTTCTTTTGTAAGGATATAAACTTCGCAACGGAATTTAGCGTGAGGCTTAACCGTTCCTGGTTTAATCATACACTGACCACGCTCAACGTCTTCACGCTTAGTACCGCGAAGAAGAAGACCAACGTTATCACCTGCACGACCTTCGTCAAGAAGCTTACGGAACATCTCAACACCAGTGATCGTAGATTTTTGAGCTTCTTTGATACCGATGATTTCGATTTCTTCACCAACTTTAACGATACCACGCTCTACACGGCCAGTTACTACTGTACCACGACCAGAGATTGAGAACACGTCCTCAACTGGCATAAGGAATGGCTTATCAATATCACGAGCTGGAGTCGGGATATAAGCATCTACTTGGTTCATTAGTTCAACGATTGCTTTCTCACCGATTTCTGGATCACGGCCTTCAACAGCAGCAAGAGCAGAACCCTTAACTACAGGAATATCGTCACCAGGGAATTGGTACTTAGAAAGAAGCTCTCTGATCTCCATTTCTACTAGATCAAGAAGTTCTTTATCGTCTACTTGGTCAACTTTGTTCATGAATACTACGATCGCTGGTACACCTACCTGACGAGCAAGAAGGATGTGCTCACGAGTCTGAGGCATAGGGCCGTCAGCTGCAGAACAAACTAGAATAGCGCCGTCCATCTGAGCAGCACCAGTAATCATGTTCTTAACGTAGTCAGCGTGACCCGGACAATCTACGTGAGCGTAGTGACGGTTAGCTGTTGTATATTCAACGTGTGCAGTATTGATTGTAATACCACGAGCTTTTTCTTCAGGAGCTGAGTCAATATCAGCGTATGACTTAGCAGTACCACCATAAACTTTCGCCATAGTCATAGTAATAGCAGCAGTTAGTGTTGTTTTACCGTGATCCACGTGACCGATAGTACCGATGTTTACGTGCGGCTTACTACGATCAAATTTTTCCTTAGCCATGGGGCTTCTCCTTCAAAGTTATTAAGGTCCGAGTTATCTGTGTTTTTGACTGGTAGAGTATGCTCTACCTTGCCTTTAATGACAATAAAAAAAACCTACCGCCTCATAGAGAAATGGAGCTCACGACGAGGATTGAACTCGTGACCTCTTCCTTACCAAGGAAGTACTCTACCACTGAGCCACGTGAGCTTTAATTATCTATGGGGATTAATTCAGGTTTGTGTTGCTCCATCTCATTAAAATGGAGCGGGCGAAGAGATTCGAACTCTCGACATCCACCTTGGAAGGGTGGCGCTCTACCAACTGAGCTACGCCCGCAAGTTCTAAAAAATGGTGGCGTGGGGTGGATTCGAACCACCGAAAGACGAATCTGGCAGATTTACAGTCTGCTCCCTTTGGCCACTCGGGAACCACGCCGATTCCTTCCTAATTTTGCTGAACCCGAGGGGTTCATCAGAATTAAGTGGAGCTGCTCACAGGAATCGAACCTGCGACCTACGGTTTACAAAACCGTTGCTCTACCAACTGAGCTAGAGCAGCCCATACATCCTCGATAATATCGATGAGTTTGAAATTTATAATGTCAGCAGCTTACGAAATCAAGCTTTTTTAAATCAAATACCAAAACATTTTTCCATCGCAATGGCCGCGGCGGATGAAACGTTAAGGGATTTTATCTCTCCCTGAGAGGGAAGACTCATATTTTTCTGCACTAAACGGGCGACAGCATTGGAAAGACCGGTTTCCTCGGCACCCAGCAGCAAACAAATTTTATTCTGTGACCGTAATTCATTTTGGGTCAAATTCTCAGAAGAATGCTCCGACAATCCTACCGTTAAATAGCCCGCTTCGTTTAACTGGCCAACAGCACGGCTTAAAGAATTCACACGAATAAGATTCACGTATTCAACTGCGCCAGAGGCAATTCGATAGAATGAAGGAGTTAATCCGAATGATTTTTCAGAGGGAACAAGCACTCCATTCACTCCGTAGAAACAAGCTGAACGAAGAATAGCAGCACCATTATGTACATCTGTAATTTGATCAAGTGCTAAGAGACGAGCATCCGGACGCTTTAAATACTCTTGCAGAGTATAAGTTTGAATCGGAGACGTCTGAAGGTAAATTCCAGAGGGAACTCGAGTGAAATCCAGATCCAAATGAGCACATAGTTTCTTCGCCTGCTCTTGGAGAGCGTGAGAAGAAAGAATATCAGTTTTTACGTTGTAGTTTTTAGGAACGATTCGGTGTTTTTTCTGAAGCTCTTGAAGACCTTCATCAGTCGCCACCAGTTTCATGTGAGAACGAGCAGGGTTTTTAAGCGCGGCCGCAATACTATGAAGTCCAAAAATTAAATCGAAATCAGCGCTCACAGAGGGCCCCCTAAATCATTTCACGAGTTTGTCTCTGTATAATGAGTTTAAGGGGCCTATTGCAAGAATTATTTAGAGATCAGTACCTTTCTTCACGCCCAACGGCCAAGTTCTTCAAGCTTCTTCTTGATCGTTGGAACAAGATCATCTTTCTTCACTTTAAGCGTCTCACCAGTTTTACGAATTTTCACTTCGATTTCACCAGTGGCAAGATAATCTCTCTCCCCAAGTGTCACTCTTAGAGGTAGACCGATAAGATCAGCGTCCTTGAACATTTGACCTGGGCCCAGCTGTCGATCATCGAATAGAGTTTCTAGACCCGCTTTCTTGATTGAAGAATTGAGTTCCTCGACCAGAGCTTTCGTCTCAGGAGTTTTACCAATGAAGCAAAGATAAACGTCATATGGAGCGATTGAGGCCGGCCAGATGATTCCGTCTTTGTCGTTATTTTGTTCGATAGCAGCGGCCATCACACGAGTCATTCCGATACCGTAACAGCCCATAAGCGGAGTGATGCCTTTGCCCTGCTCATTTAGCACGGTTACTTTCATCGCCTTCGTGTACTTGTCACCAAGTTGGAAGATGTGACCAACTTCGATCCCTTTTTTAAGCACGATTTGATCGTCACCGATGTAATCGCCTTCTTTCGCCAAACGCATGTCCGCGCGGAAGTGCTTAGGTTTTGTATCACGAGCAGGCACGAAGCCCTTCATGTGATGATCGGCCTCATTAGCACCCACCACGTATGAGGCGTTCATATCAATCGCTTCATCGTAAATCACTTTGAAGCCTTCAGCAGTTGTTCCAGGACCCATAAAGCCCTTCACAAGACCTAGACGATCAAGTTCCGCTTGCTGAGCTGGACGAATGTGTTCAGCGTTTACTTTGTTTTTAAATTTCACTTCGTTAAGTGAATCATCACCCAGTAGCATCACCATGAAAAACTGGTCTTTGCCGTTAATCACTGCGTGCATGATGAGAGATTTTAGAGACTGAGTGATCGGCATGCCATGAGCAGCACACACTTCTTCACAAGTCTTCTGATTAGGTGTTGCGAACTTTGTGAGTTCGGCCGCTGGTGCTGAAGCAATGTTCTTACGAACAGTGATCGCTTTTTCGATGTTCGCGGCAAATTTCGTACGAGGAATTGTTACCACGTAATCTTCACCGTTATCCGCCACAACCTGAAACTCGTGAGTTTTAGCTCCCCCACCGGCCATCGTACCGCCGTCAGCTTCGACCGCGATAAACTCCAGACCCATACGACGGAAAATGTTTTCATAAGCGCCGTAGATCTCTTCGTAGAATTTATCGAGTGAATCTTTATCATTATGGAACGAGTAACCGTCTTTCATAATGAATTCACGAGCACGCATCAGACCGAAACGAGGACGAATCTCATCACGGAATTTGGTATTGATGTGATAAAGGCAAACTGGAAGTTGCTTATAAGAATTCACGGTGCGACGGAAAAGGTCCGTCACCGTTTCTTCGTTGGTTGGAGACACACAAAGCTCGCGCTCAGCACGGTCCTTCATCTTAAGCATCTGTCCGCCCATGGCGTCCCAGCGACCTGACTCTTGCCAAAGTTCAGCAGGAGTAATTACCGGCATCAGAACTTCAAAGCAGTTGATCTTATCCAGCTCTTCACGAACGATGTTTTCAATTTTCTTATAAGTTTTGAAGGCCATCGGCTGAAGCGTGTAAAGACCTGCACCAGTCTTGTAGATAAGACCTGCGCGAATCATAAGTTGTTGTGAAACAACTTCAGCATCGTTTGGAGTTTCTTTTAATGTTTGCCAGTAACCTTGGGACAGTCGCATATTTCCTCTTATTTAAAAAAGCTTTCTGAATAGTAATCTTTCAGTTCGATATAAACTTTCAATTCGCAAGACTCCAATTGAGCACCTGCTTTCACAACCGGAGAAGTGTTTTCTACTTCTACAATCTCTAACTCAGTTTCCATTTGTGGGCCCGGACAATTTTTGTAATCAAAAATATAAAGGGCCATATTAAATCCACCCGGAAGAGCGAGGGGTTCAATCGCTTTCAAATAAACAACTTCACCTTTCATAAAACTCATCATGCTGTTCTGACGATAAATCGGCAGTTCGAAAGATTGAGTGATTTTATAGTCCTGACCTGGGCGAAGACTCTCCCAGCTCGTGGCCAAGGCACTGAATGAAATTAGAAATAAAGCGATAAATAAACGCATTTCCCCTCCGTGGTAATCTCTCTATAGTAGCTTAAAGCGAGAAATTATGAAATTTAGATCGCACTAGAAGCACTGCTTCAACGCATTTTCTTCCAGACATCATAAATCAATTCATCGTCGGTCTTCACTGGGTGATGATGAATGTTCATACTCTGCTCTGGAAAAGGTTTCATAAGTTCCTGATACACACTCGCCGTAGAGAGCCCGTACTTCTCCCCTTCTTGGTTTGAGTAAGCAAAGTAAACTTCCTTGATCCCAGTCATGTACATCGCAGAGAGGCACATCGGACAAGGGTTTCCGCTGGCATAAACTACACACCCATCAAGACGTGGAGATTTGAGAACCTGGCTCGCTTTTCGAATGGCAGAAAGCTCAGCGTGATCTGTGGGATCATTGGTTTTTCCAATTTCATTCACACCTGTCGCGAGCACTTTACCATCTTTTACAATCACTGCGCCAAAGGGACGTCCGTGCTCTTCAGTCACGTTTTTCCGAGCTAAATCAATCGCCATTTTTAGATAATTCTCAGCTGTACTCATAATCACCTCTTGAACTAGACTGAAGCTTATATGATCACATTTAGAACCGCCACACTTACTGATGTCGATGCTTTGAACCTACTGGTTAACTCAGCTTATCGAGGGGACTCCTCTAAAAAAGGTTGGACCACTGAAGCGGATTTACTCGGCGGACAGCGAACTGATGCAGAGAAAATCAAAGAAATGATTCAAGATCCATTCTCGCGCATTGAATTGGCGATGGAAAATGATCAGATTTTAGGTTGTGTGTATCTTAAACAGGAAAACGAAGCTCTCTACTTTGGCATGCTCACGGTTAATCCAGATCTGCAGGCGAAGGGAATCGGAAAGCTTCTGATCAACCATCTCGAATCGGTGGCCCATCATCTGAAATGTCACACTATTCGCATGACCGTGATCAGTGTCCGTACTGAGCTCATCGCTTTTTACGAGCGACGTGGTTACAAATTCACAGGGAAAACAGAACCGTTTCCGGAAAATGATCCGCGCTTTGGTCTACCCAAGACCAAACTACTCTTTCACGAATTCGCGAAGAAATTAGTGTGAAACTGTAATGAACTGCGGAAGCTTATGAGCTTCACGAACTTCTGCTTTAAGGGCAGAAGCAGATACGATTTCATAAGCTGAAGGCGTATCAAGAAGCTTGCGGCAAAGCATGTTATGAAGGTTATGACCTGACTTATAAGTCGTGATCTTACCCGCGATCTCATAACCAAGAAGACTTACGTCTCCGATGGTGTCTAAGATTTTATGGCGAACGAATTCATTGTTAAAACGAAGACCCTCAGGATTCATCACTTTATAGTCATCGAGAACGATGGCGTTATCCAGTGAACCACCTTTAATAAGGCCCTTACGCTTAAGCATATCTACATCACGTGCAAAACCAAAAGTGCGCGCACGAGCGATATCTTGAATGAAAGACTCACAAGAGAACTCAAAATCAAAACGCTGAGTCTTAATTACCGGGTGAGCGAACACGATGGTTGAATCAATCATCAGATTTGAGTGCGGATCAAATTGTGCCCACTTTCCATCTTTTTCAACTCTTACCGTATCAAGAATCACCAGGAACTTTTTTGATTTGTTGAGGTTCTTAATCCCTGTTTCCTTAAGAAGGAAAACGAAAGAAGCACCAGAACCGTCCATGATAGGAACTTCCGGGCCATCAATTTCGATTAAGCAGTTATTAATACCAAGACCATAGAGCGTACCAAGAAGGTGTTCTACAGTATGAACAGCACCAGCGCCTTCGCCGAGTGTAGTTGCATTTTCAGTTGTACCAACTGTCAGGGCGTTGGCCTTCATAGGTTGAGAATTTGGAATATCAGTACGAACAAATTGGATCCCGAAGTCAGCTTCCTGAGGAATAAGCTTCATGGTCACTTTCTTACCGGAATGAAGTCCAATCCCAGTTACCTTCACATCTTTCGCAAGCGTTCGCTGATAAATCATTTCTAACCTTATAAAAAGTCGTACATAGCCGTTCAATTATAAACGAATTTTATAACTTTGTATTAAAGAAAATTGTGCTCTATGTACATGAGTTGACTAGATTGGTCAACGAATCTAGGAAATATGTTGAATGGCCATTTCCGACAATAATCGTCCCCTAGGCGTACGAAGGATAAGTCCTTGCTTTAATAAGTACGGTTCATAGACTTCTTCGATGGTTTGCTTATCTTCCCCTAAGGTGGCAGATAGAGCGTCGATCCCAACTGGGCCTCCCTGATAGTAATTTTTCATCACTGACAGGATTTTGCGGTCCATTGAGTCGAGTCCCAGGTCATCAATATCTAATAAACTCAGGGCCGACTTCACCTCTTTAATCCCAACCGAGTGAGTACCATTTACTAATGCGAAGTCACGAACCCGGCGAAGGATTCGGTTAGCAATACGAGGAGTACCGCGAGAGCGTCGAGCGATTTGCATTTTCGCGTCTTCCGCCAAGGTAATTCCCATTTTGCGAGCGTTATTTACGATAATGATCGCGAGCATTTCTGGATCGTAGTAATCAAAGTTCAAATGGGCGGTGAAACGATCACGAAGTGGATTTGAAAGAAGACCTGAACGAGTCGTGGCCCCAATCAAGGTGAATTGCGCGAGATCAATCTGCATGGTTCGAGCAGAAGCACCCTGGCCAATGAGAATATCTAAACGGAAATCTTCCATCGCCGAATAAAGAATCTCTTCCACCGTAATATGCATTCGGTGAATCTCGTCGATGAAAAGCACATCACGAGGTTTTAAGTTCGTCATGACCGCAGCGAGGTCACCTTTCTTTTCAATCGCAGGACCTGAGACCACATGAAGTTCAGAACCAAGGCCCTTCGCGATGAGCATCGCGAGAGACGTTTTCCCCAGACCCGGAGGTCCGGAGAGAAGCACGTGATCCATGGCGGTTTTACGAACAAGTGCCGACTTCACCATGAGGTCGATGTTATCCACAACTTTTGATTGGCCAATAAACTCTGAGAAATTCTGGGGACGAAGTTGCGCCTCTTGCTCTTTTTCAGTGCGAGTGGTTTCTCCATCCATAATTCTATCGGCCATAAATTACCTAAGTTCCTTTAAAATCATTTTCACCAGGTCTTCCGGTTTCTTCACGCTGCCTTCTTGCAGGTGACGCTGAATCATCGGAAGAACGTCCTGATCTTTAAAACCCAACCCCTGGCAAGCAGCGAGAGTTTCTTTCACCAAGTGAGCGTCCACTTGATTTTCTTTCTTCGCTTTCACTCCTGGCTTCACTGGATTTTCTTTGACCGCAAAACCAATTTCAAGTTTTGCGATCTTATCTTTTAGTGAAAGAACGATTTGTTCCGCACTTTTTTTACCAACTCCTGGAGCTGATTTAAGGATATCAACATTCTCAAGCGAAATGGATGAAATAATTTGTTGAACACCTAAGTGAGAAATTAAAGAATAGGCCGATTTTGGTCCGATTCCATTCACATCTAACAGCATTTCAAAAAACTTCTTATCTTCAGCGGTCTCAAATCCGTACAGATCCTGAGATTGTTCGCGAATGATGTGAGAGATAAAAAGGGCCGTATCACGATTGGGAACCATCGGCGTTGATGTATGAATTTCATATCCCACACCCGAGGCAGTTAGAAGAACTGATTTCTGAGAATCAGAGTAAACAACGGTGCCTGAAATATATCCAATCATACGGCCGGTTCCTTAATTTTATGAGAGAGAGCGTTTGCGAGTCCGTTCCCCATTTTTTTTGTTTTCTTTGATTTTTCAGGAGCAATCACCATGGTAGTGCCGCGATTTAATAAATGGCAAAGAGCAATCGCGACAGCGTCACTTTCATCGTGAGTTTTAAAATTCGTAATACCTAAAATTTGCGCGAGAACTTTTTGAATGCCTTCTTTGTCGGCGTGACCGTGGCCCGCGACAGTAGATTTCACCAGGTTTGGTGAGTATTCATAAATTTTTTGATGATGAGTTTGTGAAAGGGCCGCGAGCATGGTGCCACGAGACTGAGCAAGCTTAATAAGTGCGGTTGGACTTTTCACGAAGATAAGAGACTCGAGTGCAATTTCATCTGGTTCATATTTTTCCATCAGACCCATGGTCTGATCATAAATATCTTTTACCCGATGCAGAAATTCATCGCCCTTAGCGAACTTCAGAATGCCGGAAGCAATATAGTTAATCTTGCGACCCTCTTTTTGCAAAAGAGCATAGCCGGCCGTTACAGATCCTGGGTCAATGGCGAGTACAATCAAAACACGTTCCTAGAATAGATATACGGAAATTGTACACATGAACGGCAGTCGCGTCTAGTTGGCAGATCTGCCTTTAAGATAATTACCAACGTAGAAGACAAAAGAGCCAATAACTAGCTGAGCTAACTCTAACCTTCCGTAATCACCATTTTGAATCCCGGAGATAAAACACAAACCCACAGCGACAAGGCCAAAAATCTGCATTCCCAATCCGACATAAAACATTGCTTTCATAAATCTAGAGATACTGCACCGACGCTAAATAAGAAAGGACTTTTTGTGGCGGAACCTCTATAGTCTTTAGATATTTATGACTGCAAGAATTCTTGCCGCCGCGCCAGTGGTGGAGCAAATAAAAAAAGACCTTATCCACAGATGTGAGACCTTAAAACAGCAAGGTCATACACCCTCTATGTGTGTAGTTTTGGTTGGAAGTAATCCGGCCAGCATGAGTTACATCCGTAACAAGAAAAAAATGTGTGAAGAAATTGGTGCTCAATTTCGTCTCGAGCATTTGGATGAAACTATTTCTGCCGAAGAATTTCTTACGAAAATGGAAACGCTAAACAATGATCCGAGTATCAACGGGATTATCATTCAGCTTCCAGTCAGTGATGAACTTAAGTCACTAAAACTTCCAAACTTAGTGAAACCTTCAAAAGACATTGATGGTTTTCACGGAATGAATACTCAGAATTTATACCTGGGTTCAACTGACCTCTCTCTTCTACTTCCATGTACCCCGAAAGGAATCGTGAATCTTTTAAAGTTCTATCAGGTGGAACTTAAAGGAAAAAATATTGTGGTTGTGGGTCGAAGCCTGATTGTGGGTAAACCACTTTCTATGCTTCTTTCTAATTTCGACGCCACTGTGACCATGGCCCATTCTCAGACAAAAAATCTTAGAGAACTCACTCGTCAGGCAGACATTGTGATTTCGGCGATTGGGAAGGCCCATTTCTTCGATCGCTCTTACTTTACTCCTGAGAAACACACCATCGTCGTTGACGTGGGAATGAACTCTCTTGGTGGCAAACTCACTGGAGACGTTGATCAACATGACGTGATGGATGTGGTTCGTGCCATTACTCCGGTTCCAGGTGGTGTGGGTCCTATGACTGTAGTGAGCCTTATTCAAAATTTAATTTCTGCTACTGAAAATCAGTTGAAAGGATAATTTATGACAACTTTAAAGACATATCTTTACGACGAACACGTAAAGCTCGGAGGAAAAATCGTTCCTTTCGCAGGTTGGGACATGCCGGTTCAGTACACTTCAGTAAAAGATGAAGTACTTGCCGTGAGAAATAATGTTGGTGTTTTCGACGTAAGTCACATGGGCGAGTTTTTTGTTGAAGGCGAAGATGCTGAAACTTTTGTCGATGGACTTGTAACAAACGACATCCAAAATGCTCCGATGGGGAAAGCGATTTACTCTCCACTTTGCCGCGAAAACGGCACTGTGATTGATGACCTTATCGTTTATAAACTTGCTCCAGGTCGTGTTCTCGTTTGTGTGAACGCTGGTAACATTGATAAAGACTTTGCTTGGTTTAAATCTAAGCACACAGGTTTTAAATGTAATCTAACTAACCGCTCGAATGATTACTCACTTCTGGCGATTCAAGGTCCAAAGGCATTTGAAGTTTTAAAACCACTTTTGAACGATCTACCGGAAATCGAGTATTACTCGGTTCATGAAACAGCTTTTGGAAATAATCCTGTGATCGTGGCACGTACTGGTTATACCGGCGAAGATGGTTTCGAAGTTTTCGGAACTCATGAAGGAACAAAAGCACTTTGGCAAAAACTAATGAGCCTAGGTGTGACTCCGTGTGGTCTAGCGGCCCGTGACGTTCTTCGCTTAGAAGTTGGCTACCCACTTTATGGCCATGAGCTTAATGATGAAGTGAATCCTTATGATGCAGGTCTTGGTTGGACAGTAAAAGGTTCAAAAACAAAATTTATTGGCAAAGAGGCCCTCGCGCCTAAGAAAGCCGATTATAAACTGGTTAAACTTATCCTTGAGAAAGGTATTCCTCGTGAAGGTTATCCAGTTTTAAACTCAAAAAATGAACCTATTGGAGTTGTTACCAGCGGTACCATGTCAGTGGTTCTAAATAAAGGTATCGCTTTTGCTCGCATTCAAATTGATAAAGCACCAAGCGATGAAGTATTCATGGTAGACATCAGGCAGAAGCCTTTTCCAGCTCAATTAACGAAAAAACCGTTTGTAACCGGAGGACATAAATAATGGCTACGAATATCCCTGCAAATTTGAAATACACAAAAGAACACGAGTGGGCACTTGTTGAAGGTGACACAGTTACTGTTGGTATTACAGACTTCGCTCAGTCAGCTCTTGGTGACATCGTTTTCCTTGAAGTTCCAGCAGTTGGAACAGACCTTAAAATCGGTTCTACTTTTGGTGTAGTTGAATCAATCAAATCAGTGAGTGATCTTTACGCTCCAATCTCTGGAGAAGTAGTAAGTAAAAACACTGATCTCGAAGGTTCACCAGAAAAAATCAACGAAGACGCGTACGGATCGTGGCTAATTAAAGTCAAGGTTAAAGACTCTTCTGAATTGAACAATTTGTTAACGGCAGAGCAATATCAAGAGTTTTGTAACAGTTCTCATTAATTTTTTTTCAAATCCAGGTGTCACTTTTTCGAGAGAAATCGTGACACCCTAAAGCAAAATTTCAAAATTTTGTTTGGCCTTCCTCAAATCTAATCACAAAAGAAATTTTCATTCTAAAATTTTTCCTCGAGTGGTAAATCATTCTTTACGAACCAGAAGGGTTTATAGATACTCTGCCTTCTGTAAAACACATTCTGTTGGTAAGGATATTTTTTAATGGAATCGATTCAGCTCTTAAATACGGCCATTATTAAAAGCAAAGAGAAAAAAGTTAATCAATCATTCGAAGAAAGACTTAACCAAGTTTGTAATTCTCCGGTGATCGAAGTCCTTAACAAGTGCATCACTCAGTACGCTGAAACTCAGAAAATTTCTCGCGATCAGGCCGCTCTACAAGTAGTAGAGGCCATCCGTGAATTAGATTCAATTTGGTCTGATTACGTTGTTATGGAAGGTATTGATCGTCTTAAAAACTTACTGAGAAATACTCACTAGCCCTTAACAACAAATCCCCACTCAATAACTGCTTTACCATTTACTAACAAGTCTTGCGGCGGATTCGGGAACGGGCCCGCTTGATTGAATGATTCAATTGCCGCATCATCCAGCTCTTTTACTCCAGAGGCACCCAAGATTTTCACACCGACAATTTCACCTTTTGCGTCCAAGGTAATTTGAAGTGATGTGATGTAGTCCTCTGATGCCAGAGTTCTTCCTGAGCGGAAGATGTTATTGGCCTTTTCAGCAATGCTTTTTCCCCAGAACTGCTCAAGCTTCTGGCGAATACGGTGAAAGAATCCATAGAACTTATATTCAGTGGTATTAAGATGAGTAAAGTCACCTAGACCAACTTCCTGCACATAATCATTGGTAGCAGAAAAACCTACAGAAGAAGCGTCTCCAGTTTTCATCCCTGCTTTTGATTCACTAGCGGGAGCACGGGCCACATCTTGAAGTGGATCCGCCATTCCCATCCCTAGATCTGAAAGTTTCATTTCTTTGCGAGGTTTCGTCGAAGCTTCTTTCTTGGCCTCTGTACCTTTCTCGGCAGAACGAGTGACGTTGGAGTCCCCTAGCCCGGTGTTCTTAAAAATGTCCACACGTTTAGCAATGGTCTGGCGATCAAAGGTCCTGTCTTTATCACTTAGGAATGCAGAGTCTTTTGGCCTTTCATTGTTAGCAGAATCTTCTGATTGAACGATTTGTTTTTTCTGAACAAGCTTAGAGGCCTTTGGAACTGCCGATGCAGTAGCGGCCGTCTCTGGAAGAAAAGTTAGTTTAATAACTTCCGGTTGGGGTCTAAAAGTAACCTTGGCAAAATCATCTCTAAATTTAATCAACATAAACGCCATGTGAAGGAGTAATACTCCACCGAAGAGATAGAAAAATGTGCGTTGTTGTTTAGAGAGGGAATGCATCTAGGACCTCCGTAGAAGTCCTATCGGCATAAACAATTTAAAATCTTATTACTGGTTTTCCCAAAATCCTTCGTCATCAATACTCGATGGCTTACCACCTGTAGATTGCGAACTTGGGTCGAATACTTGAGTATCAGAGTTAGGATCAAAGCCAGTCACAAAAGACTCTAAGAAGCCTTCGGTAGCTCCTGGAGGAAGCAATTTTCCGGTCTGTTTGTTCACTAACATATTGGTGATTCCATCTGGAACCGGGAAATCTGGCGAACCATACTTAGGAATCGCAGACGACATATAATCAATCCAGATAGGAAGAGCGGCCCGAGTTCCAGTCTCTCCGTATCCAAGGGGACGGTTATCATCAAAACCGGCCCAGGCACCCACTGCCAACGTTTCCGAAAAACCTACAAATAAAGCATCCACATAGTTGTTGGTTGTACCTGTTTTACCACCAATATTATGACCAAGAGCTTTACCTGCAGAGGCGGCAGTACCATAGATGGCCACACCACGAAGAAGGTTCGTCATCACATAGGCCAGACGTGGATCGTATACCTGAACAGAAGAAAGATTCTGTTGAAATGGGTTCCCTTGAGGGGCCATAGGTGTTTCGCCTTCAGCAACTTCAGGAGTTGGAAGTGGCTCTAGTTTAGGTTTCTCTACCTCTGGTGGCCAGGCCGCATCCGCTGGAGGAATCGGATATGATTTTCCAGTGCGGTCTTTAATTGAAGTAATGTGACGAAGACGAACGGCCTTACCGCCATTCGGGAATACGGCATAACCTTTTGTTAGCTCAGCAAGGCTAATTCCGAATGATCCAAGGGACAAACTCATGTCCTTTGGAATCTGCGCTTGAATGTGGAAACGATTCACGAACTCATGAATCTTATTCACACCCAGGTCCTGAACAAGACGAACAGTTGGAATGTTACGGCTCACTTCCAGGGCACTTCTGAAAGTCATTGGACCTTTGAATTCACCATCGTAGTTACGAGGCTTCCAACTTAGAGAATCATCCACACCACCTAGGGCCTGAGGTGAATCCATCAGGATACTTGAAGGTGTGTAACCGTTCTCTAATCCCGCAGCATAAATGAAAGGCTTAAAGGCCGATCCAGGCTGACGAGAAGATTGAATCACGCGGTTAAATTGAGATTTTTTAAAGTCCACACCACCCACTAGAGTGACGATTTCACCAGTGTGAGTATTAAGAGCAATGAGTGCTCCTTCTACTTCCGGATCCTGATCAAGTGAGGCACGGATAAATTTTTGTTTTGTTAACAGAGCTCGTAGAGACGAGTCCTTATACTTTTTAAAGAAGTCAGCATGAATCAATTGGTCAAAAGGAACTGACTTATCGACGATATTGACGAGAACAACTGCACCACGTTTTAAGATCTTCGAAGGCGTTTTCTGAGGCTGGAACCAGTGGGGCTCTTCACCGAATTTTCTTTCATGGGCCCAGTCAAATCCAGATTCTGGAATGATCACTTTTGTTCCTGCGATTTCAACCAGGATCGTGCGTTTTAAATCATCCACCGCCAGCACTACACCTTGATAGGTCTTATCCAGTTGAAGGAACTTTAGGAATGGATCGTTTTGAGAGTTACCGATCTCAACCAGGTTCTTAAAGCGCTCGTTAAGTTTTTCTTTTTCTTCTTCATAGTAAGAGAAAGTCTTCTCCAAAGAATCGTCATCTTCATGGAACTCAAAAATGTTTTTCCCTTCAGTGGTGTAAGTAAAGAAGCTTGATTGTTCACGAAGAATGCTCTTTCTCTGATCAACCAGGAAGGCCTTGATTTCTTCATCTGAGGCCAATTGTTTAATTGGACCTTTAAAACCCTGGCGCTTATCCAGTTCTTTCACGCGATCACGCACGGCCTTTTCCGCCTTTGCTTGAAGAGACCAATCAAGAGTCGTCACCACTTTAAAACCATTAGTCAGGAACTCTTCAGTTCCCACAGACCTCATGACTTCCTGGCGAATCCAATCAGTAAAGTGGCCGCCCTTCACATCATTAGTGCGACGAATACGCATCTTGATGTCTTCTTTCAGGGCCGCTTGATACTCTTCTTCAGTGATTTTTTTCGTCTCAAACATGCGCTTTAAAACGTAGCTCTGACGGACCTTCGCGTATTGAGGATTTACATACGGCGAGTAGCGTCCCGGTGCCACAAGAAGCCCCGCTACCAGAGCGGCCTCTGCCGGAGTTGCCTGATTTAGGTCCTTATCAAAGTAACCTTTGAAAGCGGCCTTTACACCATAGTAACCGCCACCAAGATAAACTTGATTCAAATATAAGAAGAGAATTTCATCTTTTGAAAATTTCTGTTCAATTTTACGAGCGAGTAAAAGATCTTTTACTTTTCTCGAGATAGTACGCTCTTTAGTAAGCAAGAAAGACTTCGCCACCTGTTGTGTGATGGTCGATCCACCTTGTACCAGACGACCTTCTTTCATGTTCACAATAAATGCACGCAAGATACCGTAGTAATCAATCCCTTCGTGGTTATAGAAATTATCGTCCTCCGCCGCGAGAAAAGCTCCCACCACACGCTTAGGAATTTTATCAAAGGCAACCACTTCACGGGTCTCAGTACCAATATCCAAAAGCACTTCGCCATCTTTTGAATAAATGCGCGAATTCATCGGAGGGTTATAATCTTTCAATGAATTGATCTGTGGAAGATCCATTGAAATATAGAAAAAGAGTCCTACAACTGAGAAGACTCCAAATAGACACATAATCGCAAGGACTGCGAGGGTTTTTACCAAACGTTTCAAGGACATTCCTCTGTGAGATAAGTTCTTACTTATTTTAAGGGAAAATGGATTTAATGAAAGAATTACTCTTTATATTCTAATTCTTTGAGACTATCGCTCAGGATTTTAATTTTCTTCTCGGCATTTTCCAGGGTAGAACGACATTTACGATAAAGTTCGATCCCTTGTTCAAAACGTTTCAAGCTTTGATCCAGGTTCACATCTCCCGACTCTAATTCTCGGACAATCTTTTCAAGTTCTTTTAAAGAGGTCTCAAAGTCCAAAGTGGTGCTGTTTTTGGTTTCCATTCCCGATCCTGTTGTCGTTTTGACACTTACATTGGCCTTCATCTTCTCATGAAGCGAAGAACTTAGACAAGTTTCCGCGATGTTAGAACGTGCGGACTAAATTGCCTATGCTAGGTTTCTGGCACATAGGTTGCTAAAATTTGCCTACGAGGGCATTTTTCGCCCACTCCATCAGGATGAAGGAGTCTGATTGAAAAATATTTGGGTGCCGTTATCAGGGCAAGTGGCCCAACAGCGCAAAGTTGAAACCATTGCTAACAATGTGGCGAACGCTAACACTGTTGGATTTAAGAAGGATCAACTGGTCTTTAAAGAACATCTCACTGCACTCACACAGGGTGTGGAAGATATCGACATTCCTCGCAAAGAATTTTCTCCTGCTGATTTCTATCACACACAAGGTGTTGAGAACGCCATGGTGGCGGTCGATGGAAGCTTCACCATTTTTGAGCAAGGCCAATTAACTCCGACTCATAACCCACTTGACTTGGGTCTTCAAGGTGATGGCTTTTTAGAAGTGCTTACACCGACAGGTGTTCGTTTCACTCGTAAAGGTAACCTTTCTTTAAGCCGTGAGGGTGAACTCGTCACTGACCAGGGCTTTAAAGTTTTAAGCGCTCTTAATGTCTCTAATGAGGCCCTTCGTGAACCGGCCGCTGTTGATGGCCTCCCTAAACCGGAAGATCGTATTTTACGTGTCCCTACCAACGCCAAACTCACCATTAACCAAGATGGTGAGATCCTGACTCGTGATGGAGCGGTTGGAAAACTCTCAGTGGTAGAGTTCCAGGACAAGCACGCTCTTCGTAAAGAAGGCAACTCTCTTTACATCACTCCGGATGAAACAAACATTCTAAGAACCAATATTAAAACCACCGTGAACCAAGGTTTCCTGGAAGGGTCTAACGTGAATGCCATCGAAGAAATGTCGGAGCTGATTAAAGCTCACCGTCACTTCGAGTCCATTCAGAAGGCCATCAATACTTATGACAGTATTTCCGGAAAAGCGGCCAACGACATTGGTAAATTTTAATTAGGAGAAACATATGATTCGCGCACTCCACACATCAGCAACTGGAATGGCCGCTCAGGAATCAAACGTTAACACGATCTCGAACAACATCGCGAACGTGAACACGACCGGATTCAAGAAGGCACGCACGGAATTCGATGATCTTCTATATGAAACTGTTCAAGAAGCAGGTGCCAAGTCTTCAGGTAACACTGAGTACAACGTGGGCCACCAGGTCGGTTCAGGGGCCCGTGTTTCTGCCACTCGTAAAATCCACTCTCAAGGTTCACCTCAAATGACCAATAACCCATACGATCTTATGATCAATGGTGAGGGCTTCATGGGTGTGGTTGCTCCAAACGGCGAACTTAAATACACTCGTGATGGATCGTTCAACGTAGACGCTCAAGGGAATCTCGTGACTCGTGCGGGTCACCGCGTGTTCCCAGGAATTGTGGTTCCACCAAATATCATGCGTATTAACATCGCTGAGAACGGTACAGTAGAGGCCTTCACTCGCGATTCAGTTGAACCCATTAACCTTGGACAAGTTCCAGTTTTTACCTTCGTAAACCCAACTGGTCTTCGCTCTGAAGGTGGTAACCTTCTAGCGGCCACTGCTGGAAGTGGTCAGGCGATCCAGAACGTGGCGGGTGAAAACGGCTCCGGCATTCTTATGCAAGGGGCGATTGAGGCCTCCAATGTAAACGTAATGAATGAAATGACAGATTTGATTAAGGCCCAACGTGCTTATGAGATGAACTCAAAAGTCATGGGGGTCGCGGATCAAATGCTTCAAACCATCAACAACGTTAGATAAGTATGAAATTAGTTTTAATTCTCGCCTCTCTTCTTTTTAGTGGTATCGCTCTCTGCTGTGAGATGGCGCTCCCTCATCATCTGATGATCATCAGTCAGAACGCTGACCTTAGTTCGGCCATTCATCACCAGAACTGTTCAGACAGTATTGTGAATGAAATGACTCAGATCCTTGGTTCAGTAGAAGGGAAAATTACGGCCCCTCAATTAGTGACAATGTTCCGGATTAAAAATCAGGACGTCAGAATTGAGCCATCAATGATTCAGATCCAGCAATTTAAACAGATTGTTCGGGATCAGCTCATTCTTCCACCTGGTGTTCAGATGAAATCTTCTGAGGCGATCAATGCTCAGAACTTTATCAGTCTTGCTCCTGGTGACAGAGTAGAAGTTCAATGTATCGGTTGCCTTTATGGGACCGGACAGCCCCTGAATGTAAACGTGATGGGCTTCGATGGAAATCAGCGCACACTTACCGTTAAGGCCGATTTTAAAAAGATGGTAAAGGCCTATCGCCTGACTTCCTTCATGCCGGCATTTGCGGATGTACCGAAGGACGTTCTGAAAGAAGAATACGTAGAATCTATTCCACATACAGATCTTATTACAGATCTTGGCACACTCAAATTTTACAAACTTAATAAACCAGTCAAGGCCGGAGAGCTTCTAAAGATGTCAGACCTTAATGCCATTAACCTGGTGAAGGCCGGTCTAAAGACAGAAGTGGTGATTGAGAATGATCTGGTGAGAATCAAAACTGATGGCATCAGCCGCAGTAACGGAACACTGGGCGAAATCGTAGAAGTGTTTCATCCTCAAAAAAATAAAAAATACCAAGGTAAAGTTGTAGATATTAACAAAGTATTAGTGGAACTATGAAAATTATTCTTTTACTCATTCTCTCTACTCTCGTTTCGTGTGCGAATTTCGTGAATTCGATTCATCGTCAATTAGACAATGATGAGAAAGTTGTTAAACGTCAGGAAAAGGCCAAGCGTGATCCGTATTACGCTTACCGCGAAAAAGAAAAATGGCGAACAGATGACGATCGTCGTCCGATCAAGAACCCAGTGACCTACAGTCTTAGTGATGGTGGACCATCAGGACGTGTCGCACCTCCAGTAAAACGTGAATACCGTCCGCAACGTTATAAGGCCAATGACTTTGTTGATAATGATGAAGGTGGCAGTCTTTGGGCCAATCAGGGATCAAATGCTTCGCTGTTCACTTATCACAATGATAAGCGCACCGGTGACATGGTCATCATCAATGTCTTAGAAAATTTACGTAATCAAATTTCGGCCGAGTTAAAACGTACGTTTCCAGATAAGCCTAAAAGAAACGCCAAAGACGACGGAAAGAAAACAGATGCGGTTCAAACCGCTGCTGCGGCCCCAGCTAACCCAGCAGAAAATGATATCGACATGAAGGTCTACGATAAGATTTCAGGCACCGTGACTGAGGAACTCAACAAAGACTACATCATCGTTTCCGGTCGCAAAGAAGTCATCTTTAAGAAGGAAAAAAGATCCATTGAAGTCCAAGCTCTTGTCTCAAGAAAAGACATCATGGAAAATGATTACGTGAACTCGGACAAGCTTCATGAGTCACGCGTTTACATACTAAGGGATAACTAATGTTTAAATTCCTTCCCATCTTGCTTTGTGCTCTTTCAGTTCCAGCAATGGCCTCAAGTAGCCGCATCAAAGACCTTGTAACAATCAAAGGTGTGCGTGAGAACGCTCTCATTGGTTATGGTCTCGTGATTGGTCTAAACGGCACCGGTGACGGTGGTGGTGAGATCACCAATACTTCCCTTAAGAAAATGTTTCAGACCCTGGGTCTTAATCCTCAGAAGGAAGTGACCAGTAAAAACGTTGCTGCGGTCATCGTGACTGCAAAACTTCCGGCCTTTGGTCGAGTCGGCCAGCATCTTGATGTGACAGTCTCTTCAATTGGAGATGCTTCGTCTCTTGCAGGTGGAACACTTCTGGTGACTCCGCTTAAAGGTGGTGACGGTCAGATCTATGCCGTTGCAAATGGCGCTCTTTCCATTGGTGGTCTAGAGAAAGGTAAAAAACTTGCGACCACGGCCCGCATTCCTGATGGTGGAACAATCGAAAAAGAACTCGAAGTTGCTTTCAACGATAAGAAGGCCATTCGTATGGCCCTGAATAACCCAGACTTCACGACTGCGGCCCGAGTTGAAAGAACTATTAACCAAGAACTTGGTGGTAAATACGCCACAGCTTCGGATGCCACAACGATTGATGTGATCATTCCGAATTACTACGAAAGAAAAGTGGTCGAACTTATCGCCAATATCGAAAACTTCAAAGTCATCGCAGACGCCCCGGCCAAGATCGTGATCAATGAACGTACAGGCACACTGGTTGCCGGTGGGGACATTGTGCTCAAGCGCTCGGCCATCAGCCATGGTGACCTAGTAGTGGAAGTTAAAGGCGGAGCTGAAGGCTCAGGTAAGGCCGGTTCAATGCAAATGATGGAACAAACCACCACCATTAATGACTTGGTTAAGGCCTTGAATGCACTAGGAACCAAGCCGGAAGACCTGATCTCAATCTTCCAGGCCCTGAAGCAAAATGGCTCTCTTTTGGCCGAAATCGAATTGATCTAATCCCGACAGGGAACTATTTTCCTAGGGGTGTTTTTCACTAACACCCCCCTCTCTAAAAATGCTACACTTTAAAGAGAATCTCATCAGGATGATGGGGTCCGAAAACCAGGATGGTTACTTTGAAGATACATTCTCTTCCAAACGCTGTACCCGCTCAAACTAACAATCCTGTAAAACCGTATCAAGACATCGCTGAAGGCATGGAAACCAGCTTCACTTCGCATATGCTGGCAGAAATGAGAAAGACCGTTCCTAAAGAGAGTCCTGATTCGTCAGCAATGGAGTACTACAATTCTTTGCTGGATTACGAAAGAGCACAAACTATGGCAAAATCAGAGAGTGGTCTTGGAGTGAAGAAAGTCATCCTCGATCAGATTGTGCCACAGCATATGAAACACTATTTGAAGAATGCACAGCCGGCAATTCGTCAAGGAATGACGAAGGAGAATACAAATGAGTAGCATCGACACACGATCAGCCTTTTTTCCTCGTAGCAGAAGTGCTCAAGCCGAGTCTACAAAACAAAGCGGTAAAGTGGACGCTCCTCAACGTAACAGTATGGAACGTGCTACTGAACTTACAGAAAAAACTGCTACTGATGCGAAAGTAAACATCGGCGACGGTGTTAAAGATTTCGCCCGTATCAAGAAGGCCGCGATGAGCGCTCCTGAAGTGGACAACACTGATAAGATCGCCCGTCTTAAAGCACAGATCGCCGCTGGGACATACGAAGTAGATTACGACGGTCTCGCTGACAAAATCCTTACATCTGAGTTTTAAAAGGAACGATGATGGACAATCGTCTGAACGAGAAGAAACTCTACTTTCAGCGCGTACTCGCGGTGTGGGAAGGTTTCTGCCAACTTCACAAAGAGCTCTATGACCTGACTTGCGAAGAGTATCTTACTCTCCTCGAGAGTGATATTGATAAGCTGGAAACCATGCTGCCGCTTAAAGATGAGATCATCTCTAAGATCGGTGAGCTGGAAAAAGATCGTTCAGAGCTTATTGACCAATTAAACCATACAGGTCTTTTCGCAAATAAAATCGTGAAGGCCAGTGACCTACTTGCTTCTTTTGCTGAACTTGATCAGCAAAGCGCCATTCCCGCTCTTAAAAACCTGAACTCTCTTTTGATTGATATCGTTCAGAAGATCCAGGAACAAAACAAGAAGAACCAACAGTTCTTAAACAAGGCCATGATTTCTCTACGTGAGATCAAACAAGGTTTCACTGGAAAGAAAAACTATTCAACCTACGGGGCAGACGGACTTACACGTTCGCTCAATAGATAACAGAGGTCCCACTTGGGTGCAGACTTACTGAATATTGGAAAATCTGGGTTGTTTACGGCGAAGTCGGCCATGTCGACGACGTCGCATAACATTGCCAATGCCAATACTGACGGATACTCCCGTCAGGAAGTAAGAATGGAAACCGGCCCTACTCTGGGTGAGGGCGATTACGTTCTCGGTACTGGCGTAGAAGTACAAAGCATCAAGCGTTCTCACGACGAGCTCGTCGAGAAGAAATTAAACAATTCCATCACTGGCCATAAGTTCAACGAAGAAAGAACTCTTCAATTAGGTCACGTCGAAGAAATCTTCAACGAGATTAACTCTGAAGGGATGAATAAGGTGATGAACCGTTTCTTCAACTCTTTCCGTGAACTCTCTAATCAACCGGAGAACGAAACTGTTCGTAACGTGGTTAAAGAAAACGCCAAGATCGTTGTTGGTGACTTCCACCGCATTCAGAAAAATTTAGATGATGTTCGTGCGAGCATTAACAAGAAAGTGGCGCTTACGGTTGATGAAGTAAACCTTCTCACCAAGAGCATTGCTAAACTCAATAAAGAAATTAACATCCAGGAAGTGGCCGGCGGTATGGCCAATGATCTTCGTGATCAGCGTGACCGTGCTCTTCGTACACTTGCTGAGTTCTTCCCTATCTCTACTTACACCGACAACAAGGGCCAATTCATTGTTGGTATCGAAGGTGTTGGCTCCATCGTTTCCGGTGGTATTTCACAGGAGCTAGCTGTTGGGACCACGGTTCCAGAGGGCCAGACTTCTGCAGACAAGGGCGACATTCAAGTGTTCTTTGCCAACCGTCCGGGTGTACCGATGACGGACAAGATTAAGGGCGGAACTCTTGGTGCTCAATTAAAAACTCGTAACGATGAAATTGTTGGACTAGAAAAACAAGTTGATGAGCTTGCTCACGGACTTGTGCTTGCCACCAACGCCATTCACCGCCGTGGTTTCGCAAACCACCCGGTGCCAGTCGATGCTCAAGGTAACCCAATTCCAAATGCCGCTCAAAAACAAGTTACCGGCATTAACTTCTTTAAAGAGCCGTTAGATTTAAAACGTGCTGCTGAATACATTTCACTTTCTGATGAAGTGGAAGCAGATGTTAATAACATTGCGGCCGCACTTGAGGCCAATAAGCCCGGTGACAACCGAGTTGCTCTTGCGGTCTCTAAGCTTCAGCATGAAAAAGTTCTCGGCGGTGGAACCACGACTTTCGAAGAACAATACTTAAAGTCTGTTGGTAACATCGGTCTTCAGGCCGGCAAATCGAAGATTGATGAAGAGCAGTCTCACGGAATTCTTGCTCAAGCAAAATCTTTTAAAGAACGTCTGGCGGGTGTATCGCTGGATGAAGAGGCGGCGAACATGGTTCGCTACCAAAATGCATACGAAGCTTCTGCAAAAGTAATCAGAGCTTCGGACGAAATGTTCAAAGCTGTTTTAGGACTACTTGGATAGGTAATGTATGAGTAGAGTTTCAGAAAACAGTTCAGTCAGTTCCATCAACTATGCCGTAGGTAAAACGAAGGGCAAGGTGGAAGACCTGCAACTTAAAGGTTCGACTCTGAAACGAGTGTCGAAGCCTTCTGATGATCCCATTGGAAATGTGGATCTACTCGCTATTCGTTCGCAAAATATCGACGCTGATCAATACCTCAGAAACTTAAACTTCGCCCAGACTCAGCTCTCATTCACGGAAAACATTCTAGAAGAGATGACTGATCTTTTAGTGAAGGCGAAAGAACTTTCAGTTGGCCAGGCCTCTTCGATCTACTCGGCGGAAATCCGTCAGGGTGTGGCAAAAGAAATTCACCAGATCCGTCAGCAAGTTCTCTCTCTCGCCAACAAGCGTATGGGGAACAGATATCTTTTCGCCGGTCAGAAAGTTCTGACTCGTCCTTTCGATATGGAAGGAAAATATCACGGCGACAAAAACAAGATTAATATCGAGGTCAATAAGGACGTTTACGTTCCGATCAATATCACGGGCCAGGAGCTTTTCTACTCCAAAATGAAAAAGCCCGCTGAACGCTCTGACGTTGATTTAAAAATTGAAACGCAGGATCTCAATCCAGAAACTGCTGTGATGAGAAAGCCTGCGAGCATTAATCCTGAGCCACAAGAAGTACAGGCGACCATCTTTGATGAACTTCGCTCGCTTGAGAACGCTCTCCTTACCGACAACCCACAAGTGATCCAGGGACTCCTTGAGCGCCTGGATGACAGCATTGAGCGCGTGGTGACCTATCGGACGGAAATTGGGGCCCTGACCAACACAATTAGTAATGCCGAAGGCAATATTGAGAAAACTAAACTATTAAACGAGGCCCATAAAAGTAAGATTGAAGATGCTGATGTTACCGAACTGTTCGCGGACCTTCAAAAAGAGCAAAACGTCCTTAAGGCAACCTATAGAGCGAGCTCAAATTTGATGAATACAAGCCTAATGGACTTCCTGAAGTAAGAAAATCTTACAATTTCTTAACTTTTGATAGAAATTATCTTGCATTTCCCCACCATTCTGTAATAAATCACACGCAACAAAACTTTATTGAGTTAGTCATATTCTTGACACGAAAGACAAGGATCAACCATGCTGGTTCTGACAAGGAAGCTAGGAGAGAGCATTGCAATCGACGATAATATCAAGATTGTTGTGGTGCAAATAAAAGGCAAACAAGTACGCCTTGGGATCAAAGCCCCTAAAGAAACTAAGATTCACCGCGAAGAGGTCTACCAGGCCATCCAAGATCAGAATACAGAGGCAGTTCAAGCCAGCATGTCTGACATCGCGCGCCTAGGTGAAGAGCTCAAGAAGAAATAATTTTCCTCCTTGCTCATTTATTCGTTTGACTGATACCATCATAGTGCTATGGTAAGAATACCTTACCATTTCATTTTGGAGGAATCCGTGAAAGTCAAAACCACTAGATTTGGGGAACTTGAAGTTAATCCAAATGATATCGTTACCTTTGCTGAAGGTCTTCTCGGTTTTGAAAATCTAAAAAAATACTTCGTTGTTGATCCAGGTGATAGCACTCTGATTCTATGGCTTCAGTCTACTGAGGATGAGAAAGTTGCATTTCCAATCATCGAACCTAAGATTTTCAAGCCAGATTATATCGCAAAACTTCTTCCAGCTGATCTGAATGGCCTTGAACTTGAGTCTCTTCAAACGGCCAAGCTTTATTCTATCTTAACGATCCCTGCTAACGTGACAGAAATGTCAGCTAACCTTAAAGCTCCGGTTGTTATCAACTCGACTAAGAAAGTTGGTAAGCAGATCGTTCTTCAAGATTCTAAGCTTTCAGTGAAGCACGAGATGTACAAGGAACTTAAAACTTTCATCGTAAACTTCTCATCAGACGATGCTCGCCGTACTTCTTACGAGCCAAGCATTGCGCTTGAAACTGGTGACCTTAAATCGAATTCAACTTCGATTTCTCGCACTCTAGAAGCTTAATAGCTCACAAAAGATACCAAAACTAAAAAGCCCTCTTTCGAGGGCTTTTTTATTTTCAGCAATTATAAATTTACAGTGGTTTCAGTAGCACTTCTCGAAAGAGAAATGTACATGGTGGCCTCAGGATGACTTGGCTCACGTGAAAGCACGTTTTGCCACTCAGCTTGCGCCTCAATGATGTTGCCGTTTCCGTAATAAAGCAGTCCAAGCGCAATTCTCGCCGGCATGTAACCAGGCTGCTCGTTCTTTAAGCGTTTAAGCTCTTCAAACGCCTTAGAAGTGAACCCTTTCTTAGTATAGGTCTTGGCAACTTTGATTCTGATTTCAAGATTGTCCGGATCTAAAGTGATCGCCTTATTGTATTCAAACAGGGCCTCGTCCACGCGGCCATATGAAGCGTACATTTCTGCCAGCTCATAGTGCTTAAGCGAGAACTTTTTATTTAGATGAGGATCTGAAAGACCCTGCTGCTGAGTATTTTTAACCTGATTATTGGCCTTCTCGAAGATCGCCTTCGCTTCTTCGTATTTGCCGATATCGTTATAAATAACTGAAAGCGAGATCGCAGCGTCGGTATGGTGAGGATCAAGCTCCAGCACGCGGCTAAAGGCCTTAATCGCCTTCCCTAGCTCCCCTCTCACGTGGAACACGTTAGCGAGGTAGAAAAACGCTTCTGTAGCGTTTGGGTTCTGTTCAATGATTTCGTTTAGAAAGAGACTCGCAGTTTTAAGATCATTTTTTTGGAAGGCATCTTTGGCTTTTTTCAATAGATCGCTAAGTTTCACATTTTCCAAAGCTGTCTCCAGGTCTTAAAGGTGTTTCTGACATTCGTCTTTAACAGATTTTATTTCTTTCTGGTCCCGTTTATCAACCGATGAGTAAAACTTTTCCACGTATTCTAAACATGGCTGCCACTCTTTAAGCTTCGAAGTAGCTAGAATTGTTCTCACCATAGCGTGATTTCTGGTTTTTTCGTCCTGGTGATTTTCCAGAATATCTAAATACCAATAACGAGCGGCCGAAAACTCTTTGGTCTTAAAATAAAAGTCAGCGATGTACTGATCTTTTTCACGAAGCATGGTCTTGGCCTTCACAATTTTCTGCTCGGCCTCCACACGATAACTAGAGTCCCCGTATTTCTGAATTACTTCATCGTAATATTTCAAAGACTCAATCGCCGGCTCTAAATCGCGGTCAATCGTATCTGGAATTTGTTTATAGTAAGATTCAGCGATCTTAAACACCACGTATGGAATTTTCTCATGGCGAGGATGGAAATCGCGGAACAAAAGATAGGCCGCTGCTGATTCAATGTAGTTTTCTTGCAGAAACAGAATGTCCGCTTGCAAAAGTTCAGCTGGAGTCGCGTAGAACGAGTAAGGGTGCTGAGTTTTAATTAAATTCAATTTCTCGGTCGCGAGGATGTAGCGTTCAGCTCCCATAAGCTCCTCAGCTTCCTTATAAAGAATTTCTGCTTCAGTTTTGCCCTTAGGTTTATCCGAAGCGCAAGAGGCCAATAAAACAATTAGAACGATAAAAACAATATTTCTCATAGCTGGACCGATAAATCCTTGTAGATTTCCTTAAAGAGTAACTTAAAAAACGCAATAAAGGGAATAATCACGATCATTCCCACGATTCCCCCAAGCTGAGAACCAATAATAATGCTCACCACCACCACAATTGGATGCAAATTAACAATTTTCGACACCAAAAGTGGAAACACCAGAATCATATCAATGAGATTGGCCAAAGTGAAAATGATGACCATGCTTAACATCGACACATTTGGGTCTTTCGAAAGAAGAGCGATAAAAAAGGCCGGAATAAAACCAATCACAGGGCCGATGTACGGAAGAATATTTGTCACTCCCGCCACAAAACCTAAAATAAACGGATAAGGGAATCCCACGATCAATAGACCCAAAGTCACCAAAGTTCCCAGAATGGTGGCCTCGATAAACTTCGCGATGATGTATTCACCAAACTTGGTATTAAATTGAGAAAAAAGCACATAACTTTTTTCGAAGATAGGATTGGGAATGGCCTCTAAGAGTCTCTGACTGAATCCACGACTCTCCATAAAGAAGAACCACAAAAAGAGCGGCACCAGCAACATCCACTCAAACATGGCCGATAAATAATCCGGAATATGATTCAGAAAGTTAGTTCCATGCGATTCAATTTTTGCCATCACAAAGTTCACGGGATCGAGCTTCAGCTTTACACCAAAACGATCAAAGACCTTCACCTTAAGTCCAAAAACCTTGTCCTGCAGAATCTTCTGGGCCTCAGGTAATTGTGCCGAGAGTTTTCCGAAATCGGTGTCCATGTTGTAGAGAGTGGCAAAAAGCGGAAAGAACATAAAGGACACGCCCACCAGCATGATACAAAAATAAATAAAACGCTGTTTTTTACTTCCGGTCGTGAGCTTCACCGTGAAGGGCTTGGTCATAAGGTAGAGAATATAAGCAAAACCAAATGGCAGAGTCAGACGTGGGAACAAAATAGCAAAGATCACCGCACCGGCAAACATCGCTAAAAATAAGTAGAGTTTTATTTTTTGATTTCGTTTCATCTATATACGTTGCTCAAGTTCTTTCACTTTCTTTTTCAGGGTCACGATCTCACGAGTAAGTTGCCCCATACGATTGGCCATAATGAGAGCGGTCTCACGAAGGAACTTGGCACCCAATACCGGATAAAGTTCCAGCATACGCTCGAGATCCGGTTTAAAGATTCCAAGGAGCACGGTGTTTTCCGCCGCCACGACCGTTGCACTTCGACGATTGAACTCTTCTAATAGTCCCATCTCACCAAAGTACTGGCGCTTTTCCAGACGAATCACAAACTCACCCATTTCCTCGCTTTGAGGTCCATAGTTGGCGTGAACATTTACCGCACCAGAAAAAATAAAATAAAAACCATAACCCGAGTCACCTTGCTTGAAGATCACTTCATTGGTCATGAATTCACGGCGATGTAAAAATTTGGTGAAGAGTCTCACTTCATTATCAGAGAATGAATTAAGGACCGAGACCTTTTTAAAAAAGTCGTGATAACTTTCTTTCGCCATAAACGAAAGTGGGCTCGCGTCCCAGAGATATTTGAGGATCGGAATTTCCAGACGGTCCCCAGTTGATTCGCCTCGAGACATCTTTTCCATCACTTCTTTTTCGTAACTCATTTGAGTTCCTCTAAACCTGTATTTTTAATCCATCCCTGGTAGCGAGAAGGATAAAGAATTTTTCTCCATTCGCCTTTATGAGTGGCGAGAACTAAAACACCTGATGGGAGTTCTTCACGAGAAGCAAAAATTGCTGATGGCCCTTCTTGAATTCCTTGCGGAGTTGTGACAACTGCCAAAGGCCAGGAATTGATCCAAAAATCCACACCTACAATGAGAAGAACAAACACTGTGAGAGCGCTAAAAAGGGCCAGTGATTTTTTCTTAAGCACTCCGATCATGCCCGCAATTAAAATAAACAGGGCAAGCGTGCTGAGAATACCTTCAGAAGCAATCATCGCGCCACGAACGGCGTAATCGCTCCAGGCAAGAGGTTTTTCCAAACGAGTGGTATCTAGAGCACTTTCAACTACCTCAAGATTTTGTTCAGATTCTTTTGAAACAAAACCCTCACGCTCTGCTTGTAACAAATGAAAGCGCGCCTTACCGAACTCTTTCATCCCAGCATAGACCGTGCCCATGTTGTAATGCCAGAGTCCAGGGGAGATCTTAGACTTATTGGCCTCTAATGTCTGAAGGGCCTTCGCAAAGTCCTTTTGAACATATAAAGCCTCAACTGTTTTCAACGTGTCTTCGATAGTAGTATCCTCCAAAAAGTCAGGGTATTATCCCTTATCGACGAGAAATAAATCAAGAAATTCAGTTCGAAGGATCGAATGACACTTAAGCCCATAGAGATGGAATTTTCGGAGCGATTAGTACGCCAAAACAAGTTGGATGAATCCCGCTTAGATCTAAGTGAGAAAGCTCCTCTGGTCACAATTGTTCCTCCTAAAGTGATTTGGGCCCAGTTGCAATTTGAACATGACCCTTCGCGGGAAGTTTCTCGAGTGGAAATTCCTGGTTGGAACTATGACTGCTTCAAAGATTTAAAATCGGCGGAATTAAAATATCCGCATATCCACACCAAGCTCAAAGGCACTCCGGCCAATGTGTATGAGTTTCTTCAAAGTGAAGCGGCCCAAGGCATTATTGATTTCTCTCCCCTGGGAGTAGCGGTAGTTTCTAAAGAGGCACTCGATATTGAAGTCACACCAGAACTACATCAACATACAATGCCTTATTGGCTTCATTATGCATTGAGTCCTGAACTTTGGGGCCCACAAGGGAAGTGGACCCGTTTTCACTCTCGACTTCATACCCTTCTCCAAGGTAAAGGTCTCTTACACGGGACAGACTCTCCAGGTTTCTATCCCCTTCCAAAACAAGCTAAGAAGCTTGAATCTTTCGGATTTTTTGGGTCAGACCTCGAAAATTCGTACCTTCTAGTGCTACCATGGTCATTCCCCCTGACAGCATTAGAGAAACTGGAAGCGACAATCCAGCAGGAGTTCTAGATGTTCATTTTGAGATCGGTTCATGCAGATGACCTAAAAGATCTTTATAAACTTAGTACCATCATGACTTTCATCAATCTTCCGGCCGATGAAGAACTCATCAGCTCTAAGATTGAAAGCTCAATGAAGAGTTTTAAAAATCCAAGTTCTGAACTTTTTAAAAACTACTATATCTTCGTGTTGGAAGATTCTGAGACAGGAGAAATCCTGGGCTGCTCAATGATCCATGCTCAACACGGAACTGAACATGAGCCTCACTTCTATTTGAGTGTTGGACAGGAAGCAAAATTCTCTCAAACCATTAACACTGGATTTGTTCACGGCACTCTGAAACTTGGTCTGGATTTCAATGGCCCAACTGAAATTGGTGGTTTGATTTTAAATCCGGATTTCCGCGGCCATAAAGAAAAACTCGGAAAACAACTTTCATTCGTGCGCTTCCTTTACATGGCAACAGCACCTGAACGTTTCAAACCAATGGTTCACTCAGAGCTTATGCCTCCGTTTGATAAAAACGGAAATTCTCCTCTGTGGGAAGCAGTTGGAAGACGCTTCATGAACATGCATTATCATGAGGCCGACGTTCTCTCTCGCAACAACAAAGAATTCATCCTAAGCCTTTTCCCTTCAGAAAATATTTATCAAACACTTCTTCCGATGGATGCCCGTGAATCAATTGGTAAAGTGGGTAAAGAAACTGAACCGGTTAAGAAAATGCTCGAATCAATTGGCTTCAAATACACTTTTGAAGTTGATCCATTCGACGGTGGACCTCACTATCGTTGTCCTCTGAAAGACATTAAACCCATCAAAGAAAAAATGACGGGACTCCTTATTACCAATAAGAGCTTTGATGCTTCAAAGGCAAGAGAAGTTATTCTCTCTCTTGAGCATCCTGAACATGACTTCTTTGCCATTAGAACTCTTCTTCAGGTTCATGGTGATGGACAGCTTTCAATGGATCCACAATTGGTGAAAGGTCTGGGAATTACCCTTCCTCAGAAAGTAACGGCCATTCCATTTAACTAGGCTTGTTTTTTATTGATGAGGACGCCGTTCGTTTCAGCGAAACGAATCTTGTCTTTGCCGTCGACGGTGGGAGTTTTCACGACGTACATTTCTGTGGCCTTATGATAGCCCTTAAAAGCATCTAACTTGTGGACGGCGGTTTCAGTACTGCGAGCAATCTCACGCTGCCACAGCACGACTTCTGAACTTAAAAACGTTGAGTCTTCGGTTTTTGCGTCCTCGGGCCTCTCTTCTTCAACCTGGGGTGCTAGGTCAGCGATAGATTTTTTAGGAAAGTTCAGGACTCGTGCCTCAGTGACCTCACGCTCTTGCGGCCCAGAGGTCGGGGCAGAGACGGTCCTTTTGACCGGCTTCTGAACTGGCTCTTCGTCCCAAACAATAAGCTCCTCACCCGCGGCTTTTTTGAGCGGGGCCTGCTTAACATGCAGAACTTCTGAGAGTTTTAGCATCTCTTCTAGCCCTAAAATCTTCAGGGCACGAAGGACGAAGGAGGATTTAGCCAAGAACAGTCCTTTTTTGACTGTATCGGTCAAATACTCTTAAAACTTGAGCAAAATAATCTAATTGAATTCAATGCCAAAAATACTGGACAATAAACCGTAGGAAGTTTATAAATTACAAACCTTTTCGGTAGATAAGTTGGGATGTGGCGCAGTTGGTTAGCGCAGCAGACTGTTAATCTGTTGGTCGTGAGTTCGAGTCTCACCATCCCAGCCACTTATTTTCGACCACAAAAATCCACAACATTTTTTTGATAAACAGCAGAGTCATTTTCCAGTAAAGTGCGTTCACATATGATTTTTACGACTCCTCAATACTCAAAACTTAAGTCACGTTTAAAGGCCAAATATAAGAAGGAACTCTCGAAGTCTCTCAAGACTTTGAAGAAGCTTCCCTCAACTGATCTCTCTCGATGGTTAGAGATTCATTCAGATGAATTAAAAGAGTTCAGTAACTTCAACTGGCACTTTCTCACTCTGATTAACACGCATAATTTCTTCAACGCTCAAGATGCCAATCTTGGGAAAGAAGATTTCGGTCCTCATGAAGAAATGGTTTTTGAGAGATGGAACAATAGTGAGTTCGCGGATGTTTTTCTGAAAGCATTAAACCGCGGTCAAATTCTTGGTAAGGCCTCACAAGGGACCCTGAAAGTTTTTGATAAACATTTGGTGGCACTGGCCGAAAAACACATTCTTAAATCCACTAAGACCTCTGCCCACTATCGAGCGCAGACTTCACTTGGGGAGTACGTAAAAAATAAGAAGACTCTCAAACTTCTAGAGACCACTCTTCACCTGGAAGGAAAAGAACTTCGTCTCATGACTCAAAGTCTGAAAGAGATGAAACTTTTCTCTCAAAGAATTGAAGTGGCACTTAAGCTTATTAGAAAATTCTCTCCTACTTCATGGGAAAGATTTCAGGCCTTCACGGATGTGATCATTCCGATTAAGCAAGAAGAGCTCGTGAGCTATTCTCACCAGGATCTTCCTGGTTATTCGATGATCAATCTCTATCATCGAGACTTCGTGGATCTGATGGACGATCTTCTGCATGAGAATGGTCACCATCATCTGAACTATTATTTGAATCTGGGAAAACTCATTGATGAGCCGGTAGATAATATCTACTACTCTCCATGGAGAAGAACCCTGCGTCCTCTTCGTGGTGTGTACCACGCTTATTTCACTTTCTTCTGGGCCTTTAAATTGTTTGCGGATTTAGCGAAAGCAAAAGAAGTGGACTCTATTTGGTACCTCTTCAGTAAAACTGAAAAAGAAAAGATGATTTGGCGGGCCGTGGAAGAGTTCCACATGTTGAACTACACTTTTGAAGAGCTCAAATGGGCGCGCAAACAAGGTCTCATCAAAGACACGGGTTGGAACCTCATTCAAGAGCAACAAAAAGAGTTAAACCGCTTTAAGCGTCTTATTCCGGCCTGGGAGAAGAAGCTTAAAACGCACAAGAAAGATCTAAAAGATTTAAAGGCCACTTTAACCAAGGCCAAAAAAGATTTCGCCAAAGCATGAATGAAAATTTAGTTCTTGAACCTATTTCATCTAAGCACTTTGAAGAATGGAAAACCATTCTTGCTCCTCTGCCGTTGAGTCAGGGTACCTTCAATTTCTTCCTGGATATGATGAACAATCAATCCAACAATGATTCGTCTTACGTTTATATCGTGAAGACAGCTGAGGGTGAACTTTTGGGTAATGTAAGTGTGATGAATATTCGCCGTGGTGAAATTCAGAGCGGGCTCGTGGAATGTAAAATTCTAGAACCTCATCGCCAGAAAGGTTTCGGTGCTCGCGCTTTAAAGGCAATTGAAGACATTGCCTTCACTCAGCTTCAGCTGAATAAACTTGAAGTCTATGCCCCTGAGAAAAACATTGCCGGACAAAAGCTTCTTAAAAAGCTGGGTTATCAACAGGACGCAGATTTGTTTGTGAAAATTAAAAGTTAAGTTCCTGCTGCATTTGATTGGCGGGCATCAGATCACCCTTGGCCGCTGAAACTTGAATACCCTCTTTCCAGATCTTCTTCGCTTCCTCAATCATGCCCAGACCTTTATAAGCTCGCCCTAAAGCGAGATAGGCCACAGAATACTTGGGATCAGCCGCAAGGACCTTTTCAAGATGAACTCGTGCTTTCTCCCAATCACTACGCTCGACCGCGATTGAACCAAGACCATAGTTCGCAAGAGTGTCCTCTGGATCAATTTCTAAGACCTGCTCAAACATTGATTCACGTTGCGCCCATTCGTTTTGTTGGGCCTTCTTACGGGCCTCTTCAGCTTCCTTGTTCTTCGCTTCAGCTCCGAACATCTGAAAAGACTTAATGGTCGCCTGAGATTTCTGTTCTTCGGCCTCTTGAATTTTTCCCATCTTCATTAAGAAGAGAGACATATTCGTGTGAGCAAGCACTGAGGTTGGGTCAACTTCAGAAAGCTTTTGCATGATCTCAATTGCTTCAGGATAACGATCCAAGCGCCCAAGCATCACACCTAAACTTTCATAGGCGTCCCCAAACTTTGGATCAAGATCAATCGCCAAACGAAACTTCTCTTCCGCCATTTTGTATTCATCCCGCATGAAGTGTTCAGAACCGGCGTAAAAAAGTTCACGGGCCTTTTCTTCTGCACTTCCTGAGATCAATGGATAGTAGCGAACAAAACCATCGTGCTCTTTACCGTTAAGCTTGAAATGAAGTTTCATGCCCGCCACTCGGAAATCTCTTAAGAGATCCGAAGCGAGGTAGAACTTCCCTTCCCACGTAAGGCACTTGTGAGCAGTTCCGATTTTCTTTTCAAAACTTTCAATCTCACCGGGATTTAACATCTCCGAAACTTCCACCAGAACCGGAGAATAAGCGGCACCTCTACGAGTGGCGATCTTTGAAACTGTTTCCTGTCCCGGATAACAGCCCTTGTTCATCACAACACTTAGATCAAAGAGACGAAGGTTGTTGATAATCTGATGAGAGTAATCAGAACCATTAAAACTTGGCCAACCCGTAAGTCCACGCCAGGTTTCGACTTCATGATCAGTTAAAATATTTAAGTGCGCAACCGGTGAAGAGAATTGAATGAAGGCCTCTTCCCCAAAAATTTCACCTTTAAACTTTTTAGTAGAAACGTGTTCATGGGCGCGAGGTCCGATGATCACCAGAATTTCAGTCTTATGAGGATCAGAGATGGTCACGTCTTCTGAGATCAAAAACTTGTTCAGACGAGCAAGGGTCTGATCCAGAATCATTTCAGGTGCTAGAAAACTAAATTCCGTTTTATCTTTTAGGATCCAGCCATAACATTCAACTCTTCCTTGAGGATCAAGAAAGCTCGCGAGATGAAAGCTATGGGGTTCTAGTTTACTTACGTCGAAAGTCGATTGAGTTTGTAGAAATGATTCTACATCATCACCCGTTAGCTTTAATTCGATTAAAGGAACACTGAACTGGCCCGCATGAAAACGGTATTGATTAAGCATAAATTAGATTGAGAAAGATTCACCGCAACCGCAAGTGTTCTTCGCATTCGGATTATCGAATGAAAAACCTTTGCCGTTAAGACCATCTTTGAAATCCAAAACGATCCCTTTAAGGTAGATCACAGATTTTGGATCGATCAAAACTTTCACGTCACCAAAAGTAAGAACATTGTCTTTCTCTTTTTGGTCTGAAAATTCGATCTTATAAGAAAGTCCCGAACAACCGCCACCAGTTACGGCAAGACGAAGTCCCTTCTTCCCGTCTGGATTATCAGTTTTCGCGATATTTTGAATTTGTTGAATAGCTTTATCAGTAATTTGGATAAGTGATTCCATAGAATTCTCCACTGTAGTTTCATTATTACTCCCAAACGGTCACAATTACAATGGGTGCCCCGCGTCGAATTCAGTCATGTATTTTAAATTTCCATAACTTACCGATATAATGAAGGAAACCCAATTAAGGAAGATATGAAGCTTACCCTTTATCATTATGTTCATTGCCCATTCTGTGTCCGTGTACGCATGGCCCTGGGATTCTTGAAGCTTCCCTATGAGTCTATCGTTGTCCCTTATAATGATGAGACCACACCCATAAAACTCACAGGTGTGAAAATGCTCCCGATTATGGAGATCGACGGCAAGGCCATGAACGAATCCCTCGACATCATCGAAGTCCTTGATAAAGAGAATAAGCTCAAGACCAAGGAAATGAAAAACTCGCCGGAGTACCCAGAATTTGAGGCACTTCTTGGCCGCTTAGGTTCGGACGTGCATTCACTTGCCATGCCATATTGGATCTGGACCCCAGAGTTTAACGAAACTTCGAGGGCTTATTTCCAAAAGAAAAAAGAACAAAAAAGAGGTCCATTTAAGGACCTGGTAAAAAAACAGACTCAATTTGCCGATAACATCCGGAAGGAACTGGAAGTCCTGGAGAATAAACTTAGGCCCTATTATCTTTCTGAAAAATTCACTGCCTATGATATTCTATTGGCCTCTCACATCTGGGGACTTTATGTGGTTCCAGAGTTTCAGTTCTCTGAAGGTCTCCATAAGTATCTGCAGAATGTGAAAGGTATTTGCGAGTTTAACTACCACCAAGACTTCTGGAGATAGAGTGAAGGTCGTTTTCAAAATTAAATCTAAGGGTGTTCAATCCGAACATACAATGGACCTCAACACCACCGTCAACATCGGTAGAAGTCGTAGTGCCCAGATTCAAGTTCAAGATCAGAAGATCAGCGGAAACCATTGTTCATTCTTTCTTAAACGTGATCGTCTAGAACTGACTGATAAAGATTCAAAGAACGGGACCTACCTCAATGGTATCCGGATCGAACAGTCCGAAGTTTTTGTCGGAGACCAAGTCCGCATTGGAGACACCCTCATTACGATCGAAGAAGAAAAAATGTCTCCCGAATCAGTGGACATTCTTACCTTCCCCGGGCCCAAAAACGAGCGCATAGATTATGCATTAAAAGCGGACTTCACAGGTGCTCGAATTCAAAACCAGCAATATCACGAACGCATACAGAAAGCGGCGGATTCTGCGGCCCATGATAAAGAAGTTTACCTGCGCTTAAAGGCCAAAAGTAAAATCCGCCTGGATAAGCATGAGATCCGCGCTCGTTATAAAATGCGCTCACTCATCGCCACCATGTTTGACGGTGCTTTGATTGTGTTCTTCTTTGTCTTTCCGATTTTTACTTTAAGCAGAAAGCTTATGCCGGCCATCTTATTAGGAGCCGGTGTGATGTCTGCAGTGGCCTTCTTCTTCGTCACGTTTAAAAAGATGCGCTTTACTCTCGGAGAGCAAATCACAGGAATCGAAGAGCTTTATAAAAAGCAGTGATTACTTACGGGGCTTCCATTCGATTTCCGCCACACCTTTGTGCTTATTAATGTAGCGAGAAAGAATAAAGAAATAATCCGACAAACGGTTTAAAAAGATCGCGCTATTTTGCGGAAGTTCTTCACCCGTTGTCTCAAAGTAATGAACGAGTTTTCTTTCCACACTACGAGCACCGGTTCGGCACACATGAAACGTGGCCGCTGCGTGCGTGCCACCGGGAAGAATGAAACTCTTAAGTGGTTCCAAATCGGCGTCCATACGATCAATCTCACGCTCGATATCAGTGATGTATTCATCTGAAATTTGCGGCAGATTGTATTTGGCGCGATTTTCTACCTCACAGGCGAGGTTTGAACCTAGATCAAATATTGCAGATTGAATGTGGTGGAGAAAATCCACCACATTTTTAAATTCAACATCGAGGGCAAGGTATGAAACTCCAACTCCCACTCGAGAGTTAAGTTCATCAAGTTCTCCGTAAAGGTCGATTCGAGAATCGGCCTTTGAGATCCTGTTACCACTTACAAGTCCGGTCGTGCCTTTGTCACCTGTACGTGTGTAAACCTTGGCCTTTTTCATTACATGTTCCTTCTGTAACGGCCACCCACTTCATAAAGAACTGAAGTGATCTCACCAAGGCTACAGTAACGAACGGCAGTTAAAAGCTGCTCGAAAATATTTCCACCAGTCAGGGCCGTATCGCGAAGCTTTTTCAAGCACTCGGCCGAACGGGCCTTGTTACGGTTTTGGAAAGCGTGAAGACGGTCAATCTGGTCGTTCTTCTCGGCTTCAGAAGCACGAGAAAGTTCGATTGGTTTCCACTCTTCCTGCTTCTCTGGAAGGTAAGTATTCACACCGATAATCGGGAACTCTCCCGAGTCTTTTAGTGTTTCATAGTAAAGAGACTCTTCTTGAATTTTCCCGCGCTGATACATTGATTCCATCGCACCAAGCACACCTCCCTTGTCTGAAATTCTTTCGAACTCAGCAAGAACCGCGGCCTCTACGATGTCAGAAAGCTCATCCACGATGTATGAACCTTGAAGTGGATTGTCCGTCTTATTCAGACCGTACTCACGGTTGATGATAAGTTGGATCGCCATCGCGCGACGAACGGATTCCTCAGTCGGAGTGGTGATGGCCTCATCATAAGCGTTCGTGTGAAGAGAGTTACAGTTATCAGACAACGCCAGGAACGCCTGAAGTGTTGTACGAATATCGTTAAAATCAATTTCCTGAGCGTGGAGAGATCGGCCAGAAGTTTGAATGTGGTACTTTAATTTCTGAGATTTTTCAGAAGCACCGTACTTTTCTTTCATCGTTACTGCCCAGATTTTACGAGCAACACGTCCTAAGACTGTGTACTCAGGATCTAGACCGTTAGAGAAGAAGAACGATAGGTTTTCACAGAAATCGTCGATCTTCATTCCACGAGAAAGATAGTACTCAACGTAAGTGAAACCATTTGAAAGAGTAAGGGCAAGCTGAGTAATAGGGTTCGCACCTGCTTCAGCAATATGGTAACCAGAAATTGAAACGGTATAGTAATTTTTAATTTTGTGCTTACAGAAGAACTCTTGCACGTCACCCATCATCTTAAGGGCGAACTCTAGCGAGAAGATACAAGTGTTCTGGGCCTGGTCTTCTTTTAAGATATCGGCCTGAACTGTACCGCGCACCTGGCGCATGATCTCAACCGTCTTCTCCATGTTCTCTTGATCAGCTTCTGGAAGAGCGCGATTGATTGCCGTGTTCATGAACATCGCAAGAATGATTGGAGCTGGACCGTTAATCGTCATCGAAACTGAAGTTGATGGAGATGTGAGGTCGAAACCTTTATAAAGCTCCATCATATCATCCAGCATACAGATCGAAACACCAGACTCACCTACTTTACCATAGATGTCCGGACGCTTATGGGGATCTTCACCGTAAAGAGTCACTGAATCGAACGCCGTTGAAAGACGTTTGGCATTGTCGTTTTTAGAAAGGTAATGGAATCGGGCATTGGTACGCTTCGGTCCGCCTTCGCCCGCAAACTGACGTTTTGGATCTTCGTCGGCACGCTTAAACGGGAACACACCAGCTGCAAACGGATAAAAACCTGGAAGGTTTTGTGAACGAATGAACTGAAGTTTCGCCGAAGGATGATGAAGACGAGGGAAACCAACTTTAGAAATTGATTGTTGAGAAAGCGACACATACTTGGTTGGAACTTTGATGTCTTTCCCACGAACCACGTAAGTGTATTCACCTTTCTTATACATATCAATCACGCTATCAAAAGCGGCGATCTCTTTAAGTTCCGCTTCCAGTTCTGTTTCAAGCTCGGCTTTTTTGGCGACGAGTTCTTTTGAATCAGAAACTAGCTTAGAAGCTTCAGCAAGGGCCTCGTACTTACGAAGTTTCTCAACCGATGCCGCTGCTCTTTCGTTATAAGAATTGACCGTCGCCGCGATATCGCGAAGGTAGTTAATACTTCCCGCTGGAATAATAGATTGTTTTTTCGTCGAAGCGCGATCAGCTGGGATGATGTCGAGCTCTTTATTGTAATCAAAGTTAATCGCCTTGATGATTTCTTTAAAGAGAGCGTTCACACCTACGTCATTAAACTTCGAGGCCATGGTTCCAAAGATTGGAAGCTCATCATCAGTCGGTGCACCTGGGTGACCGGCAAATAGTTGTTTGTTACGACGATATTGTTTACGAACGTCACGAAGAGCGTCTTCTGAACGAGGTTTTTCAAACTTATTGACCGCGATAAAGTCCGCCACTTCAAGCATCTCAATTTTTTCAAGCTGAGTTGAAGCACCGTACTCAGGAGTCATCACGTAAAGAGTTTTATCGGCCACTTTTGTGATTTCATCTGAGGCCTGACCAATACCAGAAGTTTCAACCAGAACTAGATCGAAGTCTTGAGACTTTAAGAAATCCACAACTTTTCTGATCTCAGGAGAAAGCTCGTTTGATGAGTCACGAGTCGCAAGAGAGCGAACGTAGAAACTTTCATAAACCGCAGCACCAAGACGGATACGGTCACCAAGAAGAGCACCTTGGTTTTTCTTTTTCGTAGGATCCACAGAAACCAGGGCCACGCGCTTATTTGAATAATAGCGGTGGAAACGAAGAAGAAGTTCATCAATAAGTGATGATTTACCAGCACCACCAGTACCAGTAATACCAAACACTGGAACATTCTTCGGTTTAAAATCAAACGGCACATCACGATTATCTTCAATAAAGGTAATCACTTTTGCCATTTGGTAAGGAGTAAGTTTTTTCCCCGCCAGGGATTTGAAATCAACGCCATCAAGTGTTGAGTAATCGCATTTTGCGATCATGTCATCAATGATTCCGTTAAGACCAAGTGATGTACCGTCATTCGGATGATACAGACGAGTGATTCCTCGCTTATGAAGCTCTTGAATTTCTGGAGGCGTGATTACACCACCGCCGCCGCCGAAGATTCGAACATTTTTTCCACCATTTTGATCAAGAAGTTCACGCACGTACGTGAAATATTCCATATGACCACCCTGGTATGAACTCAGGGCAACTGCATGAGCATCTTCAGACAAAGCTGCTTCCACTACTTCCAGGGCCGATCGGTTGTGACCCAAGTGAATCACCTCAACGCCTTTCGATTGGAGTAATCGGCGCATAATATTAATTGAAGCGTCATGGCCGTCGAAAAGACTTCCGGCGGTCACAAAACGTAATTTTCTCGAATTCATAGACAGATCCTTAATATAAATATATATTATTTAAAACAAGTCTTTAGCATGGCCCAGTATATATGGCCAATTTCCATAAGGAAATGCTTTATAGCTTATGGCCCAGAGTGTATAATAGGCTTCATTGCAAGTTTAAGGAAGTCTTCATGAGTGACGAAGTAAAATACGAAAACCCGTTTCATACGGCGCGCTTTAAGCCACCGAGAAAAGGTAAAAAACCACCTAAGCTATTAGCAGTAGTTCACCAGTCTGGTTGTACTGGCTGTGAAGTGTGTATTGCCGGTTGTCCGGTTGATTCAATTGAACTAGTTCCAGGACCAGATCCAAAGAACCCTAGCTACCAGCAAACGGTAGAAATTGATCTTGCCCGTTGTATTGGCTGTCAGAACTGTTCTCAGGATTGCCCTTGGGAAACAATCACGATGTACCAACACGACGATGCATTCGTTGCTTGGGGTAACGAAACTCTCGCTTCTCGACTTTATATGAGCGAAGAAGAGATCACGAAACTAAAAGAAGAGGCCGCTGGCTAATCTATAGGGCCCTCGAAAGAGGGCCTTTTTTATCTTACCAATCTGTAATCATCCCGTAATAAGCACATAACTTTTTTCATGCACACTCGGTTGCATGAAAATTCTCATCTTCATTGTCTTTATTATTCTTCCTCTCATAACCCGTGCCGAGGTTGTTCGAGTAAATAGAAAAAAAGAGAATCAGGGAATTTTCAGAGGGATTATAGAGTTCTAACTATAATCCCTCTGCGAGAATTAAAAATTGAAAGGAAGAGAAACTGAAAGCATGTAAGCAGAGTAATCAGTGTCAATGTTTGTCTTCACACCACCGCTTTTAACTTCAGAGAATGTTCCTTTACGGAAATCTAAGTTGATATCAAGGAAAGGAAGAAGAGTTGTACCAACTCCTACCTTCACACCTGTACCGTCATTAAAATCTACTTTATCTCCTGCTTCATCTTTTGTTTCACCTGTAGCAGAAAAAATATAACCAGCATAAACTTTAACCAGAATTGGGAACTTGAAGCCTACGAACGCGCCCCATTCACTGATATCAACGTTTTTGTCGAAATCACTATCATCCATATCAATAGAGCTCTTTAGATAATCAATACCAAGTGAAAAGCCATAGTTGTAGTAACCTAGACGACCACCATAACCCATTCCCATACCACCAGAAGCTTTAGCGGCCCCCGCCTGATCCACTTCAATTTTTGAATTCGCATTGAAACCAACAAGAGGTTCAATCAAAACATCTGCCGATGCAGGCTTGATCATAAGGAAGGCGAGAATTAAAAGAAAAAGCTGGGCAAATTTCATGCAAAAAGCTCCTAGAAAGATAAGTGATTTATTCACTTACTATTCTAAGAGCTTTCAAAATTTCTGCATTACTTTTGTATTTTACCGATTAGGTCTTCTATTTTAATAAAGACAATGTCTTTGCCGTTACTCGACTTTACTGCAAGGTGACCGCGCGGGACTTCTTGTACATTTTCGCTGGCGATCGTACGTCCATTAGGGTCCTGGCCAATTTGTCCCACCATGTCGCCTTCACGCGCTAGGACCTGGCCAATGGTCCCACGGCCGAAGAGAACAAGGTCACCATCTTTAAGCTCATATCGACAAGCAATACAGTTAAAACGATTATCCACCAGAATGGTACTGCCTCGTTTTAAATTGAAACTTGCAAGGTCCTCTTTTACTTTCGAAACAGAATAGAGATTAACATCCATTCTGATCACCATCGCCAATAAAAAACAGGCCGTTACGAATTGGAAAATTTTTGAACGTTGGAGAACCACACCTTCAAATTCAAGGTCACGCATCTTATCTTCAGATGAAGACATTTGTTCTTCTACTTTCTTATCGAACACAAATTTTTTAAGAACCAGTGAGTAGAAGAAGGTGGTTGAGAGGAGCACCAATAAGGCATACATAAAGAGACGGAAGAAATAGAGGCCTTGTTGATTAATATAAATATTTCGCGATTGAACAAAGTAAGCACAAACCAGAAACACTACCGGTAGCACTGCCCAGTTAAAGACATCTACCAATTTATGCTTAAAGAACCATTCTTTTCTCTTCTGGTGGTGATCGTATTGAACAAGTTTAATTCTTTGCGCTTCAAACTCTTCCTGTGAAACAAGTTCGGGACGAGCGGCATGAATTCCTTCCCAGATATAATCGACGCGTTCAAGACTGGAATTAAAGTAGTACTTAAAACCATTGTTCATCTTTACATAGAAAATCGACCAGCACACAAGGTTCACGGATTGAATTTCGGCATAGTAGAGAGGTTCTTTCAGTTTACCATTATGAACGAGGATGTGATCTTCGAAGACCTGAACCGAACGTTTAAGTCTTGATCTCAGCCAGAAAAAATAAAATGAACCAGTGACTACAAAGTAAATTCCACTCATGATGAGTTCAAAACTTTGATACTGGAAAACATTGGCAGGGCCATCTTCAAAAAACTTCAGCGCCCAAAACGTCACCATCATAAATGAAATGATCATGAAGCACAGGACATAAATTTTATAATGGCTTCGATAGCGCAAGAACCGTGGTTGAACGGAATCAAGCTTTGCAATCTTCTCCAATGTCTAACTCCCGGTTAAATCTTGTTACCTATTCGGCATAACCAGGGAAAACTTGACTAAATTAGTTGAACGGCTTCAACTGCTTGTTTTTTCGAATGAAAATTAAGATTCCGGCAGAAATCAGAAGCAAGGAAATCCACTGCGAAGGTGTGAGAGGGCCCCATAAACCACGGACTTCATCCCCTCTTAGGGCCTCAACGATGAGACGAAGAATCCCATAGGAAACGAGATAAACTGAAATCAATTTAAAGCGTGGTGCTTTTGATTTTAAAAGATAAAGGCCGATAGCAAGTAGACCCAAGGCCTCAATTAACTGAGTTGGGTGGCGATAATGATCATGAAGATAAATTCCCCAAAACCAATCAGTGGGTTTACCGAAACAGCATCCGGCCAGTAAACATCCCAAACGACCTATTCCATGTCCAATCGCGAGGGCCGGTAAAATGGGCCAGAGAAGATTTAGATTAAATTTCTTATCAAATGCCTTGAAGAGTCCAACAAAGAATAGGCCTCCTAAGAAACCACCGTAGAAAACAAAACCTCCTCCCATCCAGAAAGAAAGTTCTTTTACAAAATCTACCGGCGCGTTTGCTGGATAAGTGAAATAAAAAAGTAACTTGGCACCGATCCAGGCGGACAAAAAAATCCCCCAGAACAGAAACTGGCCTTTTTTCCAGGAAACATCTTTTGGGAGAAGAGCAAAAAAGATTTGATAAGCTATCCCCCAACCCAGCCCCATGAGGAGCGGGTAGGAGTATAGAATGAGATCAGAGTTTTGATACAGAATTGGAAGCATTACTCTCCCCTGCTTTCTTCGCTTTTAATTGCAGGAAGAAATCAATGATGAGGAGACCGGCAGCGATAGTAATACAACTGTCGGCAACGTTAAAGGCCGGAAAGTGATTGGCCTCTTCTTTCCAATAGAAAAGAAGAAAGTCCACCACGTAACCAAGACTGAATCTATCAATCAGATTACCAACCGCACCTGCAATGATGAGAGCGTAAGCAAGCGAGATAAAGAACGCGCCTTTAATGGTTTTGATCATGAGATAGAAAATCCATCCACAGAAAATCACCGGCAGCGCCAGGAAGAAAACTTGGCGGAACCACTCAGGTCCTCCCGCACCAAAACCAAAAGCGGCCCCGGTGTTCTTCACATAAGCGATGCTAAATAATCCATCAATTACAGGAATTGATTGACCGTAAAAAAGATTCGTCTGAATCGCGCCTTTCGTTAGCTGATCAACAATGATCAAGGTCGCCATCAATAAACATAGTGCCCAGAAACGTGCCATTTAGTAGTAGTCCTTCGGATTGATTTCGTATTTCTCAATCTTCCTAAGAAGTGTCTTTTTAGGAATGTTTGCATTAAGTGCCGTTTGATTAATACGGCCCTTATTAAGCTTTAACGCCTGGACAATAAACTCTCTCTCGAAGAGGTCTTTGGCAATAGCAAAATCAAGTTTGCCGCCTTCACCTAATTTCGCACCGAAAGAGAAGTGAACATCATTCCCACCCTTAGATGCCGGAGTCGCAGCATGATCGAGAACTGAGTTCTGAATGTCCTCGAGATCAATAACGCTGTCCTCAGCAACCTGGTCCTTGGTCTCGGCCTTCTTCTGGTCTTTAAACACAATTGAAGGAAGCGAGTTCACGTGAATCATGTCAGATGATTCCATGATAAAACAGTGCTCAATAATGTTTCTTAATTCACGAATGTTACCTGGCCACGAATAGTTACTTAGAACTTCCATTGCCTCTGGTTCAGCGCCTTTTACTTTCAGGTTATGAACGTTATTGAAATAAGAAATGTAGTGATTCACAAGATGTGGGATATCAGTTTTTCTGTCACGAAGAGGTGGAAGATAAACCGGTAGAACGTTCAAACGATAGAACAAGTCTTCGCGAAAAGTTCCTTCTTTAATCATTTCTTCAAACGGCTTGTGAGACGCTGCGATGATACGCACATCAACTTTAATCTCGCGGTTTGAACCAACTGGCATGAAGGTCTTTTCCTGAAGCACACGAAGAAGTTTTACCTGCATCGCTGCCGAGATATCACCAATTTCATCCAAGAAGATCGTTCCGCCTTCAGCGAATTGAAATTTACCAATCTTACGTTGATCTGCACCCGTGAACGCACCTTTCTCGTGACCGAAAAGTTCAGACTCAATCAGGTTTTCAGAGATCGCACCACAGTTGATGGTCACGAATTTCTCATCTTTTCTTGGCGAGTTGTAGTGAATCGCTTTGGCCACAAGTTCTTTACCTGTACCAGATTCACCGCGGATAAGAACCGGAGTGTTCACTTTCGCAAGTTTTGAAATAACATCGAACACTTTTTTCATCGCATTCGATTCACCCACGAACTTATCGTTCGAAGTGGCCGTCTCACCAATTGAAAGAGTTGGTGAAGAGAATCCTACCGTCTCAACCATTGAACGAGCTTTAAGAGCGCGCTTAATGAGGGCCACAAGGTTCTCAGAACTAATTGGTTTTTCCAGATAGTTATAAGCGCCTTCCTTCACTGCTTTTACAGCGTCGGTCACGTTCGAATATGCAGTCAGGATCAACACGATCACTGATGGATCATGTTTTTTGATCTCAGTCAGGGCCTGAATACCGTCCATCTCTGGCATATTCACGTCCATCACAACGAGATCGTACTTTTGGCCGTAGACCTTATTGACCGCTTCCTTACCGTTGTCGGCAACGTCCACTACGAAGTGATGATACTCAAGAGCTTGTCTTACGTTCTGTTGAAGAACCTTATCATCATCAACAACCAAAACCTTATGCATATATTCTCCTGTAACTATTCGTTCTTAAGCTTAATTATAAACGATGTTCCCTCTCCAAGTTGAGAGGTGGCAGTAATAACCCCATTATGTAACTCGATAAAATATTTTACCAGATAAAGGCCAAGTCCCGAGCCTTTAATTGCATGGGTACTGTCGTTCTTCACCCGATAAAATTTATCAAAAATATGGGCCAAATCATCTGGTCCTACACCCACTCCGTTGTCTCGGATCTCGATATAGACCCATTCCGGGTCGTCCCAAGTTTTCACCGAGATGGTCTTGTCCCGTCCGGCGTACTTGATGGCGTTCTCAATCAAGTTCGAGATCACTCGGTTCATGAGTACTGTATCAATTTGGATGGGATATAGGGGTGAAAGGTCCGACTCAATTTTCATCGACTTGGCATTGGCCTCAAACTCAAGCTTCTCAATGATCCCTTCTATGATCTTGTTCACGTCCTTCGATTCTTTACGTAGCGTAAGGTTCTGAGACTCAATTTTAGTCAGATCAAGGATCGAGTTAATGAAGTTATTAAGTTCCTTAGTGGAGGCCACCACGTTATCAATAAGCTCCATCTGCTCCGGCGTATTATTAAATTTAATTTTTAAAATGTCCGCGATCCCCGCAATCTTGGCCACGGGTGTTTTTAAATCGTGACTCATTAACGAGATAAAGTTTTGTTTTAAGTTATCAACTTGTTTTAAGAGCTTTGTTTCTTCCTGAATGGCATAGCGGGTTTGATATTCTTCAATCGCCCGGAAGGGAACCCAAATGTAATAAACCACAAAGATTGAAAGTACCAAGTGAGAGAGCTTGATCCACCAACCAAGGGTCACGAACGCGAGGTAACTGGTCAGTAGAATTCCGATAATGAGAAGGATCGTGATCATCAATCCTTTCACTGGCTGAACACGTGAAATGATATAGGAAAGTAAAATCGCAATCAAAATCGAGGCGATTTGAGTCACGAGATCGTCCACATCATAGATGGTCTTTTCTGAAACCAATGCCTCAATCACATCTGCATGAACAGCAAGCTTGGGAGTTTTAGCGTTCTCTTTTTCAAAGGGAGTCAGGATAAAGTCACTTGAATTGGAGAGATACTGAGGACCCACTAAAACAATCTTGTCCTTAAAAAAACCTTTTGGAAAATTTCCCACCACCACTCGATGGAAAGGAATTATCGGTATTCGACTTGAAGTCGGATTTCCTGAATACTTGAAGAGCGCGAAATTGGCGTCCGCCTCTGAATTGTAATAAGCGCCCTTGTAAGCAGTGGCATCTATTACGGGCATGTTATTCAGCTCACGGTAACGTTTTGCGGTCCAAAGATGAATAGAATCTTCGCCCGAAATATTTAAGATCGCCCGACGAACAACTTCATCTTTTGAAAACACCAGCTGATCTTTATAAAGCTGGCCCAGATAATAGCCAACGTCCCGCAGGGCCTCTGGCGGAATGAGTTCCCCTAGATTATCAATCTCAGTTCCGAATTTAAATTTATCGTTTGAAGGCGAATATGACTTAATGTTCTCGTGAAACTCCGTCTGGTAGCGGGCCTCGACGTCTGAGTCCGGTTCACGAAGAGAAACGTAATAGTTAATAAGTCCTGGTTGATCTTCCATCAAGCGACTCATGAGTCGAGTGTGAGAAGCGTATGTATAGGGATAAGTTTCACCTAAAAACTGATCACTTTCTTCGTCCAGTGATACAAGCACGATAGATGACTTAAAACTTTTTGCAGGGAAATCGGTCTTCTCCCAGAAATCAAAAAAGATCGACTCCAGAGGATGAAAAGAATACTGAATGAGAATCAAGATAAAAGCGAGCGTCACCAGAAGTGGCGCGAACTTACTGAACTCAACAGACTTAAGTCTATTTAACACTGACTAGCTCCTCGCTCTCGAATAAATAGTCCCATTCATGGGGAAGAAATTCCAGTGCAAGGATACTCTGAAAATGGCGGCTCTTACTGACTGAAGAGAGCACTAAAAGTTTTCGAGAAGGAAGTGAATAGTACGAAAGTGGTTTAATGAGTTTAAGTCCCACTCGATCGAGCATCTCTTTTTCCTTCGGAAAATCATTCAAGAGTGTTTCAAGCTTTTTGAAATAACCTCCACCCATCATCAATTTGAACATGAATTCGAGCCAAGGATGAAGTAAATAATTAAGGAGCCAATCCATTGCCTGCTTGACTTCTTTTAACGGAACCAACGCCAGGATCAATCCAACAAATGAATGAATCATCCAGGTAATAAAACCCAAAAAGAACATTGAACGAGTTCTCTTCGAGGCCATGCCCTTTTTCACCTGTAGAAACAATTCAAAACAGATCCCTTGAAGTTCAGCGGAAGAACATTTTTCAAGCAATGACTTACTTAGAACGATACTCACTGTTTTTCTATTTTGAAGAATGAAAGCTCTCTCGAGAGTGCCGTTGTAGAAGTACAAACGGGCCATCGGAACGGCCAATTTATAGGCCTCCTGCGACGCAGCTTCGAAAAATTCTCTCTCATCACTCGAGCGAACCTCACGAGCACCCAAAAGGAAGAGAATCACAGTGTCCGGATAACCCACTGAAACGACTAAGAAAAATAACAAGAATAGAGCGCCAAAGAAAAATGACGCGCCACTAAAGGTTATCCAGAGGAAGGCCCCTAGAATGGCTAAAGAAAGGTATAAAATAAGGGCCGCACGCATAGGCAATAAAACCTGAGTTATTAATAAGTTAAGGCTATTTTACCACCTCATAATTCTTATTTGCATTACTTTATTACACCCTTAAGGCTTTCTCATGGACTTTGACCCGGGTCCACGCTATAAATCCGCAGCTCGTTCAAGAATGAAAGATGTAGGTTTTTGCGGGACAGCAAACAGAGTCAAAAATGGATAAGGAATTTCTTCGTCTCATAGAGAACGTGGATGAGCTAGTGCCTCGGCCCGTTGAAAAGCTTGATGACGATACTCTTATTTGTGAATGCTTCTGTGTCAGCGTGAAAGACATACGTGACGTTTGTACTGACCATGTTGATCTCGATCTTTTACAAGATCAGTTTCAAATGGGTCAGGGATGTCAGAGCTGCATGAAAAGAAAAGATAGTTGGATTAGTAATATATTTTAGTTTTTGAGTCATCCGTAAGGAGTTTCCATGGCTTTTGACCGTTTATTATTTGGTACTGCTGGTGTTCCAAACAGCACAGCTAAGAAAAATAACCCGGTGGAAGGGGTTAAACGCATTCACGAGCTTGGTCTCGATTGTATGCAACTTGAGTTCGCTCACGGCGTGCGTATGAAAGAAGAAGTTTCTTCAGCACTTCGTAAAGTTTCTTACGAGCTGGGAATTCCTCTGACTTCTCACGGTCCTTACTACATTAACCTAAACGCTCGTGAACAAGACAAGATCGATTCTTCTGTTGAAAGAATCATCCAGACTGCGAAGATCTCTGATCTTTGTGGTGCTGAATCAATGACGTTCCACGCTGCTTTCTACATGAAAGATTCTCCGTATGATGTATTCGATCTAGTAGAAAAATCTCTTAACGTAATCGAAGAAAGACTTTCTCGTCTTGATATCGAAATTGAACTTCGCCCAGAACTTACTGGTAAGACTTCTCAGTTCGGTTCACTAGAAGAGTTGATCTCTCTTTCTAAGTCAGTAACAAGCTGTAAGCCTTGTATGGACTTCTCTCACCTTTACGCTCGTACAGGTTCAGTGAATGACTACAAAGGTTTCTGCGAGACTCTTGAGACGCTTAAAAATGAACTAGGTCCAAAAGCCCTTGAAGAGATGCACATCCATATTTCTGGTATCAGCTCTAACTCAAAAGGTGACTTAAAGCACTTGAACCTTGAGAAATCTAAGTTCAACTGGAAAGACCTTATGAAAGCACTTAAGGACATGGATTGCCGCGGTTACGTGATCTGTAACTCTCCAAACCTAGAAGTTGATGCTGCTATGTTAAAGCAGTACTACGTAGCTCTTTAATTTTCCCTGCACACACATACACACACGAAAAAGCCTCCGAATGGAGGCTTTTATTTTTAGGATGGAATGTAAAGTTCACCTGAACTCTTTCTTAATTCATGGCTGTCATAAAATTATACATATCAAGAGTGACTGTTTAGGCCGTCGCCAAGCCATCATCTATTACCTTGAATCTTCCTTCGTTTTTTTGGCATGGGCCTTGCACCTTCATAATCATCACAAACAGGAGGATTCATGAAAGCAAATATTCTTTTTCCAGCGCTTCTTCTTACCATGTCCCTTACTTCAGTTGCCCAGGTATGCGATGAGGATCTCACAAGCGATGCCAATGAAAAAATTTGTCACTCATCTGACCCACTAATTTCAGCAAATGTAGAATGCTATCCAGAAAACAATCTCATGATTATTCGAAATCCCGAATACAAGTTCGCAGGCCAGAAATTAAATTTAGTATACTACAATGATACTAACAGCATATGGGATGCACGAGAAGTCTGCAAAATCTATGGAGCTGATAGTTTCACAGAAAAACCGAAAGTTAAGACAAAGTTCATCGATGAAAGAGGTGTGCATGTTCTTTACTCAGGTTTACAAAGAATTAAAATTTTAGAAAGAAGCAAGGGAAAAGTTATTACAGAAATCCACTGTGAAATTAAGGATGTGAGACCTCGAGCAATGCCAGTAGGTGATGGTAGTGTTGGTTGCTACTCATTAAGGTATGACGGATCAAGAGGCGAGAAATTATTAGATTTTGAATGCGATTACGGCACAGTGAAGTCCAAAAGTGCAACAGGTGAGACCCTTTGCTTTAAAGCAGACATGAAGAAAGTACCTTATGGTGACAGTATTGACCCAGAATTCTGCGCGGAAAAAAAGCCAGAAGATCGCTTTGATCCGGTCGAAGGTTGGTAAATCAAGAATCTTATTTCAGGGCCACATCTAAGAATGTGGCCCGACCTGCTTCAATAGGTGCTGTATAGGTCTTAATCGCGCGGTTCTTATACTTCAAAGTGATCTCAAGCGAAGTCGTCCCTAATTCTTTGGTTGAGCCTCTAAACGTAAAGGCCAATCCTTCTTTCAATTTAGCGTTACCAAGTTTAGGTGTGAATCGTTCCATCAAAGGAACTTTGGTTTTCTTATCAAGGCCGCTCACCTCGATAGTAAGATCCTTGTTTTCGTAGTCCAAATTATCCGGATTAGTCACAAACATGGTGAAACGAAAGCGAGCGAGATCATAGTCACTGCCCTTCCCGACTTGTGCTCCTTTAATTTGGTCCAGGATGAATTTAAGCGAAGGATGACCGCACTCCAGGTCCTTTTCACACTTCTCCGGAATATAAGCGACACCTGCTTGAGTCAGGCGAATGTGATCGGCCGGCACCATCACAAAAGGAACCTCATTGGTTTGAATAAAGGCAGCAGGACTGCGAGCGATGCGATTATAGAGCTGAACATCGTCCTTTAAATAAATACGATTCGGTCGCATCGAATAGGTAGGTACGATGAGATCATCTTCACCAAGCTTCGGACCTGGCTTTCTTCTCATTCCTGCCACGGCCAGCGGTCTTAAATTCGGAATGCTGGCGAAAATGCTCTCAAGACTTTGAGACATCTCATGGATGGTGGCACTCCCAAAACTCATTTCATTAAGTTCATTCCGGCCGAAGGGAGAAACAGGATTGGTTTCAACTTTCTCTGGAAGAGAATAAAAAAGAACTTTCCCCACATGCGCAGTATTCGCTCCCCAGAAAGGTGTGGATAAAGTGATGAAGGCGTCCACTTGTTTTACAATTTCCTTTTTTTCACTCAGGAGATGATTTAGCCACAGTGTTCCCACCAGACCACCCTGCGAATGCATCACAAGAGAAATCTTATCTTGAGGAGCAATCGGAAAAGAAGAAAGATATTTATGAAAATCGAGAGCGAATTCTTTAGGCGTCCGTTCACTGCCTGTATCGTATTCAAACGAGCGCGCTTGATAACATTCATTTTGAGCATTGAGAATTTTCTCCAAAGAACCAAAAGTGCCTTTGCCACCACCAATTCCATGAATGAGAAAGATGTGATTTTTAGAAACACATTCTGCGAATGCAAATGAAGTCAGAAAAAGAAAACAGAATAAAAACTTCATGCCGTCCTCCACACAGACGGCTTGTCGGAACTTAAGTTTGTCTTATGAGAGAAAAGAAGAGTTAATCAATGCTTTAAGCGGCCTTCAGCCACTCTTGTGGATTTTGTAGGTCATGAAGATGCAGTTCTTCACCGGCCTTTAAACCAACTATATAACAAAATCCATCGGCGTGAATAATCAGCATGCGCTCATGCTCTGAATTCCAAGCAGTTTTAAGAACTGCAAGAAGCATATCAGGATCATTATCACTTGAAAGAATCACGTCTTTACCTGAAGTACTTTCCAAAGAAAAAACAGACCAATTTATGGGAATATCCAACAGGCCAAAGGGAGATTGAAAACGCAGGACCTGAGATTGGGGAAGAAACTCGCCCTTGAGATAACTCAAACCATAATCTGTGAGTTTCAATTCCAGGCTCGACAATTCAACTTCGCCGCTTTTTTGAAGCTTCAATGTTTCATCAACCAGAAATGTTAGGAAGTCTGATTCGGTCATGGTATTCTCCACGACCCTTCTCGGAACTTTTTAAGAAATTCTTTATTCCAATGGGTTAATTGGCTCTAAAGCTTCGTGATAAGTTTTGATATTGCTGACGTCGGAGATCAACCATTTTCCACCCTCTGACACTACTTCAGCGATTTTCTTCACTTCAGTAGTAAAAGCTGTCTTTTCTTCGGTCTTGGTCTGATAGGCCACAGAGTACGTAAGGAAGCACTTCTTCTCTTGGCATGACTTTGAAAGAATCTTGAAGCTGTCTTTCTTGATATTTCTCATGTCAGCAGATTTATTAAATTCTTCCTCTGACATGGTTTCAAAAGTGGCCCTCATCTTACCAGTCACACGTTCGAGGATGTAGTCACGAGTAACAATAGTACCCATGCGTCCATCCATATATGATTTCAGCGCCGATTCTGGGCTTAGATTATCTTGATTACATGAAACGAGAATAAGAAGAACGGGAATGATCCATTTCATTATCTTAACCTTTCTGGTTGGAACCCAAGCTCTTGCACTAAATCAACGAACTCGGTCCAGTTGAAGACATTTAATTCTTTTGCTTTTCTCTCAAATCTTATCCCAACGCCTGATAAATCCGGAGTCTCGGCAACTACTTCCCCTTCCTGAACGAACTGTCGGTCCTGAAAAGTCACTTCGAGAGTGATCTTTGATGGAAGATTTTTAGTTTCATCGAGCTTAATAAAACAACCCTCAAAGTCCCAGTTGCAGAGGCTGCCCTCAACAGTATTGTCTTCCCAACTGACCTTGCATGGGATCTTCTTTAAGAGAGGATCAAATAAATCGTTATGGCTGTAGTTGGCGTTGATACTGGCAAGTCCCAGGTAGTATTTGAGAAGTTGATAAAGGAAGTACGAAATGACGGTGTAAAAGAACAGAGCAATGACAATGATCTTATTGAACTCAATGAAAAGCCCTTCCAGGACCTTAAACCCCACCAAGAAGACCGAGGCCGCATATACCAGAATGGAATAGCGATGATGTTTCCAAATCAGAATGGCCGAAGCACCCAAGGTCAAGGCCACATACCAAAACAACTCCAGACCTTTTCTCAAATATACCAAAGAGAATGGCGAGATATGATGGCGGTAAGCATGCTGGAGATAGAGGAAAAAGAAGGCCAAACCGAGGTATGCCACGACATTTACTATGAGGATATCTTTCTTTTTGACTTTCAATTGTTCCATCTGAGATTTGCCCTATAATAGCATTATGAATGAAATCTCCCTGGAAATCTCCTCAATTTGCATCTCATGTGACAATTGCCGATTAATTTGTCCGGAGAATGCCGTTGTGACCAATGGCCAGGAGTACTACATTGATCCTTGGAGCTGTACTCTTTGTGGCCTTTGCATTGAGATTTGTCCAGTGGACTGTATCAAAGAAACTAAGGCTACTTGACCTCTTCGTTTAAGTCATTCCACCAAACCATCGGCGCATTTTTCTTCGTCACATTTTGACCAGCTAGAATGATACTAGGACCTAGGTCTCGCGCTTCAGCGTCTGCATTTAGATTAATCACATTGGCCGATTTGGCGTGATAGGAAATTTGTTGAAGATCAATCTTCCAGGTCTTCAACGCTCTTTCTTGAACTAAGAAACGAAGAAACGGATGAGTCGATTTCACTCGGTAAGTTTGAAGAATATTGAAACTTGTTTCCCAATAGCGCTTAACAGTTCCGAAGTCCCAGTAATCCACGCCATCTAAGAGGATCGCCGGAATGTCTTTCTTTTCGAAAGGACAGACGGATTCAAAGAAAGGGCTCACACCAGGAGTCTTTGTTAATTGGGCCAGATCAATATAAGAAATACCAGTATAAGTTTCCACGCGACTATTAGGCGCGAGGTCTTTGTTCTTCACGATCTTCTTCACCAAACGATTGGCATCAATCTCAAGGGCATTGTACCCCAGTGAAGAATTCACCCAATAACTAAACAGCACGCCCGCGTGCTTCTGATATGGTTCTAAGATTTTAAAAAGGTGGTCTTTCGACAGATAGAAAAACTGATCCGCATTTAAAACCAGGAGTTTTCCACGATAATTTACTTTCGAAGCCAGATTGTGGATGGCCCCGCCAATGTCTAGAATCTCTGGCTTCTCCCACAAGAAAGTCACACCTTCGAAAGCGCTTTTGCCCTTACAGAATGCTTCAATCTCTTCACCCATGTAATGAAGGTTAATGTAGATCTTCTCGATCCCTAGGCTTCGCGCATAGGCCACTTGAAGTTCTAAGAGACTCTTTTCAAATACCGGCCACAGAACTTTTGGAAGTTTTTGGCCAATGGCACCCATACGAGTGCCGAATCCTGCGGCGAGGATTAAACAATGATCAATTCGCATAATAGTGTTGGTATAGTTTTTGTTTGAGATCAGCGTAACGAGGATTATCCATCATTACACGACGAATTTTTTCCATGGCAAAGCCAATGTACTTCAAGTAACGATCGTCTTTACGCCAGTTGTAGATATAACAAAAGCTTCCGACTGCCTTGAACACACGCTGAATGGTCATGTCATCATATAACGCCAGAAACTCTTCATAACTCTTCTGACCATGGATCGCAGGATCCAGATTGTCATAGTAGTAACGCTTAAGCGCCTCACGATTTGATTGTTTTAAGTCGTAATAGCAGTCTTCCAAAAGTGACACTAGATCGTATTGAGGAATTCCCCAACGAGCGTCCTGGAAATCAATAAAGACGTAATTGTTGTCCTTCACCATGATGTTCCGCGAGTGAAAATCACGATGAGTAATCACCATCTTCTGAGCTGCAAGTCTCTTCATGATAGGATCAAAGAGTTTTTCCAAATCTTGAATGAGGTTCTCATCTTCGATCTTGTTGAAAAAATTCAAAAAGTATTTAAAGGTGAAACGTGTTTCATCCATATACTTCTGATAATCAAATTTTAACTGAAAAAGATTTGGATTCTTAACTGTAGAAACCGGAATTCGGTGAAGCTCCAGAAGCTGGTCAACAATTGTTTTATAAACGGTGTACTCTTTCTCGGTGGAAGTCATGTCGCTTAAGTGAGTCAGAAGAGTCACGTTCCCAAGGTCTTCTTGAAGCGAATATCCACGAGATAAGTTGTGATCCAAGATCTCTGGAACACGAACTTTATTCGTACCTAGAAACTGCTGAACAGAAAGAAACGGATGCTTCTCCATTTCCCCTTCAAACGGGTTATCAAGACAAACAACGTAGCTCTTTTTGTCGGTAAAAATGCGGTAATAACGACGAGTCGAAGCGTCCCCGGTCAGCTTATCAATTTCTTCCAACTTCTCATTTTTGAGAATGTCTTTGTCTTGGGTCTTGTTAAAAAGCTCTTCAATAAAAAAGCGTTCTGCTTGTTCCGGTTTCATAGAACTCCGTCTCTAATACTATTAATGAAAGTATAAAATTGTTTTGATGATGTTTTCTTCGCCAACACGTCATCGTCATCCAATGAGTTTTTAATCAGAAAGGCCTTAAAAAGGGCCTCTTCACGGTTGATTAAATTGGCGTCTCCCACTTGGAGAATAAAGTCTGCGGTATTTCGGTTTTGGGTCTGAAGCCACGAGAGATAATACTCTCCATCGTAACCACTTCTGACTGTAAGATAATGGGCCCATTTATGAACTTCCATCTTCTCTTCCAGCTCAAGTCTATTAAGGGCCAGCATGCGTTCAAGCGGAATATATCCCACTGGGATAATGGTCAGCTTTGGATAAATCAGTCTCTCACTACGGACCAACTCGAACGAGAGAATACTCACTAACATGCTTTCGTGTTTAATATATTTTGAAATAAGACCACGGGAAAGAAATAGTTCTCCCTTTGGCAGAGAAAAATGCAGTGGTGACTCAGAATCAAGAATAGTCACATTGGCGGTTTTTAGTTCCTTAAAAAAGATCTCGTTGTTGGCGATGATTTCACCCACCAAAACGTCCAAATATTTTTTAGTAGCGTGCCCCTGAGGCAAGGTCTTAATCCCCGGGGTCGCAAGGAACGGGGCCTTTAATGAGGCCAGGTGGTCCTTATAGTCCTTCTCAGACATCTCACTATAGACGTTCTTTACAATCGAGCCGCCTTTAGAACCTTTGACAGGAATTCTAAAAGTGCTGCAAGAAGCGAGAAGAAGAAACAGGATAAAATAATAAACCCCCGCTTTCAGCGAGGGTCTATGAGTGTGATTTGAATAGTGGAGATTAAATACCTGAAGCGACTTCACGACCGTTTTCTAAATAATAAATTGTGAAGCCAGAATAAATCTTATTTGGGTCTTTGATAAGAGGACGATTGTTGTCCCAGATAAGTTTCCATTTCTTAGCAGTTGTATAAACAGTTTGTGAAATGCCACCAAGTGTATCACCAGTGCGGATCAAGTAAGGAAGGCCCTGTGGGTTCCATACGAATTCTTCAGCTGGCGCCATATAGTTAAGAGTCATACCTTCTCTTAGGGCCGTTGAACCTTTAAGAGCTTCTGCATTAGAAGAAGCAAGGTCTTTCCAACGACTGTAATCGCCGTAAAGTTTGAAAGCGATCATCATAAGAGTTTCGTTCTTTTGTACTGTGTATTGTTTCATTGAGCCTGAATCAGACATTGAAACAACTGGAGTTGCTGTACCAGCATCTGCAGTCGATAGATCTGGAGTTGCTTCTTCAACAACAGCAGAGTCAGTAACAATTGGCTCTTCCGTTACACCGGCCATATCTGGCTCAGCAGAATCTGCGGCGGCCATATCAGCAGCTGCGGCGTCTGCGTCTGTTGCTTCGTCCGCTAGAGATGTATCTGTGGCCTCAGCAGTTGCCTGATCATCAGTTGGATTTTCAATGAACTCATCTGCATCAGATAGTTCGATCTGTGGGGTTTCTTCTGTAACTTTTTGTGCTGATTTAGAACCGGAACAAGCTACTAAGCTCAAACTTAGTAACACCAACCATGCCGTAGACTTCATAATCACTCCTCGATTAATGACACACAGATAAAGTGTATTATATCTGGAATTCCTACGGCAGGTGGAAAAAATTGCTAACTAAGTCCTTAGAAATAGAAAAACATATCTTTCTGGTCAATTGAATCCCAGATACGTTTAACCAATCGATTGAAGTGTTCTTCATTCTCGAGGAAGTCTAATTCATCAGTATCTACAATCAAGGATTTACCCAGGTTATAGCTGTTGTACCAATCATCATAATATTTGTTCAGACTGGTAAGGTATTCTACTGGAATTGCTTGTTCGTAGTCACGGCCACGTTGCTTAATACGCTCTTGAAGCTTAGGAACCGAACGACGAAGAAAAATCATCAGAGTTGGTGGACTCAAAAACTGAATCATCGAATCGTAAAGCGTGCGGTAGTTATTGTAGTCACGCTCATCCAACTTCCCTTGCTCATAAAGAGCGCGCGCAAAAATGTTAGCATCTTCATAGATGGAACGATCTTGAACCGAACTAGCTGGAAGGGCCTCAATCTCACGGTGAGTATTAAAACGGTGATTTAAAAAATACACCTGAAGTGGAAACGACCAACGAGACATGTCTGCATAGAAATCGGCCAGGTAAGGATTATCTTGAACTGATTCAAAGTGTGGTTTCCAACCCAAACGTTCAGAAAGTTTTTTTGTAAGAGTGGTTTTACCGCTACCAATATTTCCCGCCACCACAACGAACATAGGATTAGCAGCGCTGCTAAGGCGATGATAGGCCATCTCTGACATGAAGTTCTCCTGAATATGCATAGAGTAAAAGGTTAATATGAATCTTGTAAGAAATCTTGACTCAATTAATCAATTTATAATTTTTTATCATGCGTTCACAAAGCTGCGTTAATTACCTAGAATAAAAAGCTGAATGAAGTATTTCAGTGTGATTTTTGTTTATTTACTCTTGGTTATGAGCGGATCTGTGTTCGCACAATCCCTCGTGGAAGATGCAAATCTTTCGTTGCCTGCTGATTCCAGCGAAAATACTTTCACTGAGACAATAAAAATTATTTCAAGCTCCAAGAAAATTTTCATTTTAACAAATAACAATCAGCAATTGGGCCCAGGAGATTTTGTCTCTCTCGCCCTCAATAATAATCTAGCTGCTCGCGCTGTCGTGGCCAAGACTCACCAAGGACAAGTCGGAATCAAGATTTTAAAAATCTATTCCCTCACTCAATGGGGACGTCTTCATCGTGACCAGGAAGTTCAAATCATCAAAGGTGATGATTCCATGTTTGGCAAAAAGCCAGTGGAAAAAGTGGATGAGAGCGCTACTGCCAAAATTAAATCAGAAGATGATCTTTATACTGGTGATGTCGTCGTTGATGATGAAATTGGTGTTTTCGACGATAATAAAAATCGTCACATTAAACCAGATAACCTCGTGGCCTTAACGGGAGCTTTTCTTGAGGCATCCGAAGTAGAATCCAAAGGCGGCAAAGTGCGCGCCAACGAGTTCGGTCTTTCTTGGGCCTATCAATTTTCAGACAACTACTACATTGAAGGTCTCTATGGTCGTGCCATGATTGATGACTTTCCTGCTGGTGGAGTTCAGACTCTGGTAAATCACATGACCGCTCGTTTGAAATATAATTTCAAAGGTCCTCTTTATACTTTCTTCATGCCGTATATTGGTTACCACACTTACACTGTTTCAAGTCCGGACGCAGGTAAAAGTGGAGCACCAAATGCTGATGCAGAAGAACTAGACGCCATTAATAAACTCAAAAAATCCGGGCCGGTTTTTGGTGTAACAGCACTTCGCCGTTTAGTCCCTGGATGGTTCATTAAAGCAGACCTTGGCTCCGACATTATCAACGTGGGATTTGCCATTGAATTTTAATCTTCTGCTTCTTCTCATGGTTCTTGCTGGTTGTGGAGTTAAAGGTGATCCGACCTCTCCTCGTGATGAAAGACTTCCGTCATTGATGGATAATTACCCCGACATTAATCTTCAGCAACCAATTAACGAAACCAAACCAATGGGTAATTCCAAGAAGAAGCGCTGATGTCACTCATCATTGCTACCGGTTCAAACATTGGTGATTCTCTTCATCATCTTGAAGAGGCCAAGCAAGTTCTTGCTCAAAAATTTTCCCTCATCGCTGCCAGTCGGGTTTATGTTTCAAAAGCCGTTGATTATGAAAATCAGCCCGATTTTTTTAATCAGGTTCTGGAGTTTCGCATCCCTGCGTTAAGCCCGCACCAAGTCATGCAGGAATTATTAAATATAGAAAAATCGTTAGGTAGAAATCGAAATATTCCGAAAGGTCCTCGCACAATCGACTTAGATATTATTTTTTGGGGACTTGATACCATAAATGAACCTGCGTTAACCATTCCTCATCCTCGTTGGAACGAGAGAAGTTTTGTGGTTAAACCTCTTCAGGAATTGCCGTTCTTTCAAACAATTGAAAAATGTTTTACAATTCCTAAGTCATTCAATGTAGATGCCTCTCCCATCTAAGTTTTTAATCAAGGATTAGATTATGGACTTTTCACTGACGCCTGAGCAGCGAGAAATTCGAGAACTCGCTCTGAAATTCGCCCGCAATGAAATGATTCCGCACGCCCAAGAATATGATGAACAGGGCAAGTTTCCAGCTGACATTTTCAAGAAAGCCTGGGAACTTGGTCTAGTAAACACTTGTATACCGGCAGAGTACGGTGGTTCTGGATTTACTTCCGTTGACGGAGTCGTTATCTCAGAGGCCCTTGCCTACGGTTGTATGGGAATGAACACTTCCTTCATGGCCAATGATCTCGCTCTTCTACCGATTGTGATTGGTGGAAGTGACGCTCAAAAGAAAAAGTTTCTCACTCCCTTCACGCAAGAGTTTAAGATCGCCTCATTCTGTTTGACTGAACCAGGCAATGGCTCAGATGCCGCTGGTATTAAAACAACGATTAAAGATGGCGGCGATCACTGGATTTTAAATGGTGAGAAAATGTGGATCACCAATGCCGGACATGCCGATCTCTTCGTCGTGTACGGAACGATTGATCCCAATTTAAAACATAAAGGCATCTCTGCACTGGTGGTGAATCCGAAATCACCGGGCATTGAGATTGGTAAGAAAGAAGACAAGATGGGTCACCGCTCATCTGATACTCGTGGTGTGCGTTTTAACAACGTAAAGGTCCCAAAAGAAGACATGCTGGGTAACCCAGGTGAAGGCTGGACCATTGCCATGAACACGCTTGATCACTCACGCCCTCTGGTTGCTTCATCGGCACTGGGAGGAGCGCAACGTGCTCTCGATCTCTCGATCCAATACTCAAAAGAGAGAACACAATTTGGAGTTCCAATCGCAAAGCATCAGGCCATTCAGTTCATGATTGCTGAGATGGGAATGAAAGTTGAGGCCGCTAGACTCCTCGTTCACAAGGCAGCATGGCTCTGTGATCAGGGAATGAAAAATACGGAAATCGCCTCTTACGCCAAAGCATTTGCCTCCGACTCTTGTATGCAAATTACGACAGACGCGGTACAAATTTATGGTGGCTACGGCTATTCGAAAGAGTATCCAGTTGAGAAACTCATGAGAGACGCGAAGCTCATTCAGATTTACGAAGGGACCTCTCAGATTCAACGTCTCGTGATGGCCCGTGAACTTTTAAAATAATTTCTAGTTCTAGAAAGGAGATACTATGAATATTTTTGTGTGCGTGAAGCAAGTTCCAGACACAGAAACAAAAATCACTCCAACTGGTGATGGTAGTTTCATTGAAACAGCTTCTATTAAGTGGATCATGAACCCTTATGATGAATTTGCTGTAGAGCAAGCTCTCTTGATCAAGCAATCTAATCCTGCTGCTAACGTAACTGTTGTTCGCGTTGGTTCAGTAAAAGATACAGAAGCTCTTCGTACGGCGATGGCAATGGGTGCAGACGATGCGACTCTTGTTGAGGCCAACGACAGCCTAGATTCTCACTCAATCGCAAAGGCCCTTAAAGGTGCCATCGAAAAAACTGGTAAGAAACCAGACATCATCCTTGCTGGTAAACAAGCAATTGATGATGATGCTCTTCAAGTTCCACAAATTCTTGCTGAGATGATGGGTCTTCCATCAGTATCAGTTATCGTTGGTTTCGAACTTAACGGTACAACTGTAAAAGTTAAGCGCGAAGTTGAGGGTGGTGCTCTAGAAGTTTACGAAGTAAACGCTCCAGTAGTGCTTGCTTGTAACAAGGGCCTTAACACTCCAAGATACGCTTCTCTTCCAGGGATCATGAAAGCGAAGAAAAAACCAATGGCCCAATTATCACTTGCTGATGTTGGAGTTTCGGACGCTGACAGACGCGTGAAATACTCACAATTCCGTCTTCCTCCTGAGAAACCAGCTGGTAAGAAGTTTGACGCTACAGACGCAGCAAAACAAAAAGAAGTTGTTGCTCAGGTTGTAGGTCTTCTTCGTACAGAAGCGAAAGTAATTTAATTTTTAAAGGATATATATATGGCAAACGTATTAGTCTTCACTGAACTTCATGATGGTCACGTTAAACCTGTGACTCTAGAAATTCTTGGAAAACTTGCTGGTCAATCTGCTGACGTTGCAGTGATTGGTGATATCGGTGCTGATCAAGTTGCAGAACTTGCTAAATTTGGCGCTCAAAACGTTCACAAAATTAAAGGTGCTAACCTGGATAAATATTCTCCAGAAGGTTACACAAACGCTCTAGCGGACTTCATTAAGTCAAAATCATATGACTATGTTTTCGCTGGTGCTACATCTATGGGTAAAGACTTCCTTCCTCGTCTTGCTTCTAAGTTCGATGCTGGTCTTGCTTCAGATGTTACTAACTTCACAATGGATGGCGGCGTATTCGCTGGAACTCGTCCTTTCTTCTCTGGTAAGTGTCTTGCTAAAGTTGAAATCACAGGTCCTAAGCCTCACTTCGTATCAATCCGTCCAAACGCTCTTGGCATGACAGCTAATCCAACTGCCGGTGCTGGTGCCGCTGCAGACGCTGCTGGTAACGCTGGTGAGATCCGCGCGATGATCAAAGAAATCGTTAAAGCAGCTTCTACGAAGACTGACTTAACAGAAGCAAACATCATCGTGACTGGTGGCCGTGCCATGAAGAACGCTGAAAACTTCAAAATTCTTGAGCAAATGGCAGACGTGCTAGGTGCAACTGTTGGTGCTTCACGTGCCGCTGTTGACTCTGGTTTCGCTCCACACGCTATGCAAGTAGGTCAGACAGGTAAAACTGTTGCTCCTTCTCTTTATATCGCTTGCGGTGTTTCTGGTGCGATTCAACACTTGGCCGGTATGAGAACTTCAAAAGTTATCGTAGCGATCAACACAGATCCAGATGCTCCTATTTTCACAAAAGCTGACTACGGTATCGTAGGTGACCTTTTCCAGATCGTTCCGATCATGACTGAAGAGTTCAAAAAGCTTCTAGGAAAGTAATACTTGTTACTTCAGAAATTCGCCGGCCTTTTGGCCGGCTTTCTTTATAAGATCTACGCCTCAACCTTCCGCTACGAACTTTCTTTTGAAGATCCAGCTGATAAAAAAGTCTTATTCGAAGACCTGACGACGTTAGATGCTGATCCTGGAAAGAACCTGATCTATGCTTGTTTTCATCAGGACGATCTATCCTGTCTTCCCTACTTTGCTTATAAAAATATCTGTATCCTGATTTCTAACTCTAAAGACGGTCAGATTCTTGCGAGTGCCGTCGAGCACATGGGTTATCAGACAGTCCGTGGTTCTTCTCATCGAGGCGGTGTCGCTGGGCTATTGGCCGGCATGAGAAAAGTGATTGATGGCCACAAGATGACGATTGCCGTGGATGGCCCACGTGGACCCATCTATAAAGTGAAAGAAGGCATTACAGCGGTCTCTGATAAGTCTAAACGACCGATTGTGCCTGTGCGTGGGTATCCGAAATGGAAGTTTGTTTTTAAGAAGAGCTGGAACAAGGCGACCTTGCCCCTGCCTTTCACAAAAATCCAACTTCACATTGGTAAAATCGGTTTTTATTCAACCCAGGGGCTTGAAGACAAAATGAAGTCTTTATAGACCTAATTCAAACTCTGCCATGAAGTTACCAGTGGTAGATTCACAAGCATTTTTAAACTTATCATTGAACTTAAGTGCGAAGTAGTAGTCGTACTTTGAAATGTACATGAAACCTGCTTCAAAAGTTTGGTCTAGATCTGCTTTAAGGTCCTGACATTCATCTCCACCAATCATTTGCGATTCAAGAAACTCAATTGTCTTAGTGGCACGCATTCTTTCAAAACGAGCGCGGTACTCACAACCCTTGGTATCACTAGATACCATATTCACGATGGCGAAATTTAGATCGCGGTCCACACCCAGGTGGCCAAATTTCATATTGATGTTAGTAAGACGCTCAGGAGCAGGGGCCTTGTCACGAAAACTTTTACAAGAAAAATTAGTGAATCTAGCACGATACTTTTCAGCGGTTGGAGAACCAACTTCGGCGAAAGCATTTGAAAGTGAAAGAGCTGTTAGAGCGAGAGCTATGAACTTTAACATAAGCGTCCTTTGAGTGGGTTTTACCTCTTATAAAGGACCTCGTTTGGGCAGGCAAACAGCTTACTTAAATCGTGAAATCATTCCGTTTTTTCTAGTGAACACCAAAAAAAAGGGCCAGTCATAGACCGGCCCTCGATTATCCAAAAGGCTTATTTCTTCAGAACTGTTACTTCTTTAACGGTTGTCATAGCAGGCTTGTAAACAATAACGTCTTCGCAATCAAAGAAACCATTATTATCTCTAGGACAAATAGTAGAGTTGGCCTCATCAATCACTTGAATTTCTTTTCTAACGTTTTTAATTTCTAGCTTGAAATTTTTCTTTGCAACTTTCGAAGGAATTTTTGAGAACGGAGTTCTCCATGAAACAGATCTCAGAGTGGCAAGTTCTACAGCAGGGATGTCTTCCGGACGGAAGTGAACAGTGAACCATGCAGGAGTTTGATATTCATCAACACTTGTTGGATCTTTATAAGTCACGATCACACTTACAACGGCCTCTTTTTCAAGAACAACTGTTTCTTCACAATCAACTGGATGACGATCGGCCGTTACATCGCAACCAGGGATTTGTCTTACTTCAGTCTTTGTCGGTATAACCCCATACTGAGCGTACTCAATTTTAAAATCAGACGTATCTAGATCGAATACTTTTGTTTGAGAGAACAAATCACCGGCAAATGAATGAGCACTTACAGTTAAGGCCATAACGAACAATAAACATTTCATGTGAACTCCCTTTTAGTTTACAGGTTTTGAGTGCCCGCTTTTTATGTCATGGATCAAGGAAGTTCACGCAAAAGTCCAAGATGCCCGGCAACATTGAGTCTAGATTTTGCTTTATCGATCTATAAGGCATGTTCACATCGAACAAAAAAAAGGGCCAGTCTAAGACTGGCCCCCATCTGCAGTAAATTTTCTCAGAGATTATTTCTTAAGAAGAGTTACTTCTTTAACAGTTGTTTGTGCATCTTTGTACACGATTACTTCTTCACAACCTGCTTCGATTTCGCCTGATTCAAGAACTCGGCAAAGTTTAGAGTTTTGAACGTCTACAACTTGGATTGTTCTTGAAGCTAGTTTAACTTGAAGGTCGAAATTTTTCTTGGCGAATTTCTGACCAGCGCGAGAGAAAGGGTGTGCCCAAGTTGGGTAAGCAGCTTTAAGAGCGGCTACGTCAGCAGCAGAGAAATCTTCAAGACGGAAGTTAAGAGCAAGGTTGCTCTTCTCATTACCTTCAGAACGGAACATCGTATCCACGTACTGAACGTTTACTGTAATTACTGGTTGAGACTCAAGAACTACAGTTTCTTGACACTCAACTGGGTGACGCTCACCATTTGGGTTACAGCCAGGGATCCAACGAGTTTCAGTTTTTGTTGGAAGAAGCTTGTACTCAGCGTCTGTCATTTTGATTTGAGTAGCTGAAGTGCTGAGATCAGCAGTGTTGCTGTAGATAACGCCAGCGAAAGAGCTAGCAGAAACAAGTAGACCGAAAGCAAGTGCGAGAGTTTTCATGAGAGATTCTCCTGTTGGTTAAATACTTCGTGAGTGAAGTAGTTGTGTGAGATTGATCGGCTTTATAGATTGATGATTTCTAAAAAACAACTAAAGAAAAATAAAATTTTCGATTTTTTTTGATGAGAATTTTTGGGGTAGAACGTGAAACTAACACGAGAAATTTTTTAACGTCAACACCAACTTTTCAGAGGAGAAAATGTTGTCATTATATATGTAAAAAAGAAATTTTCTCTCGCAACAGTCTGTAGCAGGCCGGAGGTGCAACAGATCGTAGCGGAAAAATAAAAGGCCCTTTTTTCAAAGGGCCCTGCTCTTAAGTTAGAATTGCTGTTGTTGTTGCAAATTTTGATCATACAACATCGCCTGTTCTTCATTGAATGGCGGTTGTTGTTCTTGCTGTTGCATTTGCTGATCTTGAAGATCATTTTGTTGAACTTCTTCTGCTTGAACATATCCTTGCTGGTTCTCTCGTTCTATCTGAGGATCCTGTCCGAAGTTACCAACTTCCATATTATTGTTCTCTGCCAGTATTTCCTGTGTCTGTTGTTGCTCTACTGCAGGTATTTCAGTCGCAAATCTTAGTCGAGTTCCTTCAAGAGGACCGTTGGTAAGTGTGACCATATACGCACTCTGGTCCACTTGGTACATCATACCTGAATAGAGTTCGCCATCGAGATCATATTCAAAAACGTTACCTACCATTTCTGAGAATGAAACCGATACTCCTTCACCATTTGGTAAGGAAACATTCAAGGATTCGATCACACCATTATTAGTAGAAAGGTTTCCTGCAAATTGAGTATTGTTGAGTCCTTGTTGCCACTTCTTCGGGTTAATCACTTCCACTAGATTTAATGAAAGTTCTTCCTGGACCGCGGCCGCAGGAACGATTTCACCGGGTGTTGTTTCAGGTGATGAGCTTGAGGTTGAAACCGTCTGTATCACTTGCCGAGGTTCGACCTTGGCCTTATGGATTGCCACTTCTTTGGGAGTTAATTTTTGCCAATTAACGGATGCAGCGACTTCACGTCCTGAGACAGTGACACCATAGATTTCATCAAGGCGTTTTACGAATTTAATGTCCGTACCGGCCAGATGAGATTCGGAGTTTATCACCACCGCATTGTATGTCCCGACCACCATAAAGAGGCCAAAGGCCAAAAACGCAACTGTCTTATTCTTGTGCAGTTTCCAAGTCATAAAAATCCCCTGTGCCCTCTATAGAGCAAGGGGCGTGCCAAATCAGGAGCGCCTTTAATGGGGTTTTAAGCTGGATAACTAGATAGAAATTAGAGGGGTGTTTAAAACTTAGACACTTTTTCCGTCATGAAGATCACAACTGTCTAAAAAATATTTTGTGGTGGATCTCTCAGACAATCGGATTCTCTTCAGGCCTTACGACCATCGTTTTGACTGACGTCCAAGATGAAAAAGAAAGGCCCTCGAAAGAGGGCCCTAAAAATTATTCTGTAACAGGAACTTGTTTTAGGTAATCAGAGTGAGAAGAACGGAAACGCTTAAGTGCGATCGCTACGATGTCGGCCACAGAGATACCAGTGTTCTTGCTCATTGTTTCTAGATCTTCAGCAACTTGCTTTTCGATTTTAACAGTAACTTCTTTTAATTCGCCTTGATTGTGCTTTTGCGATTTCATGAGAACCTCTCTAAAAATTTCAGCCATTTTAACGGTTTTTTTTTAAGTGGTCACTATCATCTTGCTTGCTACCAGGTGCGTTACTTAGGGGCCACGATCTTAAGAGCGCCCTTTTTCCGCAAACTTACCAGGGCCCATGTAATTTCATGATCCATCAACTGACAATGCTGATAAATATCGTGGGTATTGTTCCACTCGGTCAGCGTCTGAAGAACATCATACTCTTCAGGTGTCACTGGAAGAGTATCGTCGATGAACTCAGAATCAATCAGGATCTTCACGTTATCCGGTGGGCGAACTTTAAGTGACTCGCGATACTGCTTTAAGACCTCGGCCATTTTATTTTTAATCACAGCAAACGGATAATGAATCTGGCGTTCTTTTTCATCCACCAACTCGGGCTCTACGACATAATCAAAAGCCTGAAGTGAATGCTCTTGAATGATGAGTTGATAGAAGGCCTTGAGACCCTGGTGGCCATTGAACTTCACCTGGATCACCTCTCCTTGCTTAAAGAGAAGGTGACCCAGGAATTGTCGATTGAACGAGGCCAGCACATTCACCTTGCCGGTAAATTGCACCGCCACCTGCTCTTCAATCACACCCATCAACTTAGATTCCATTATTTATTAAGTCCTAGAATCTTAGAGAAAAATCCGCCTTTGTTTGTTGGGGCTGGATTTGGATTAAAAAAGTTTTCCACTTTTTCAGTCACATGCATGAAGCTGGTCCAAACTGGGCGACCTTGAAATTGATCTTGAGACATATAAGGAAGACCGTGGTCTGAGCCTGTGCGAAGTTCGATCTCAAGTGGGATTTGTCCTAAGAAATCAATTTGTAACTGCTCAACTGCTTTAGCGACTCCGCCTTCGCCGAAGATATGGTGTTCAGTTCCACAGTTTGAACAAATAAACGAGCTCATGTTCTCAACCATACCAATGATCGGAAGGTTAAGTTTCTTAAACATCTCGACACCTTTTTTAGCATCAAGAAGTGCAATATCTTGTGGAGTAGAAATAACAATTGATCCATCAACGTGAGCGTTTTGGATCATGGAAAGTTGAATATCACCAGTACCAGGAGGAAGGTCGATAAGAAGATAGTCAGTTCCAGACCAGTCCACATCAAAAAGGAATTGGTTAAGCACACCACCAAGCATCGGTCCACGCCAGATCACAGGATCTTGTTCATTGATGAAGAAACCAAAGCTCATGAACTTAATGCCGAAAGATTCAACCGGAATGATTTTTCTTTCTGAATTCGAACGTGGCTTTTCATCTCTTTTACCAAAGATCATTGGGAGAGAAGGACCATAAATATCAGCATCAATGATACCAACTTTGTGACCTTTCTTCGCAAGACTGAGGGCAAGGTTCGAAGTGAAAGTAGATTTACCAACACCACCCTTACCTGAACCAATGGCGATAATTTTTCCAACACCTGGAACCGGTTTTTTCTTGTCAATTGTACCATGCCCCACCTTCAGTTGGGCCGGTTGAGTTTCAGGGGCCTTGGTTGGGGCCTCGCCCTGCTTATCCAGGGCCTTGAAAACGTCCTGGCTTTGTGAAGAAGTGGTTTTCACCATAATGTTATCCACCACCATGAGATCGCCCAGGGCCTTTTGAATCTCGGCCTCCACTACCCTCTTCTCAGCGGGAGAAATACCATCACGGTTGTACTGGGCAACGAGCTTGTCCCCATCCATTGCAATATGCTGCCAACGTTTTTCGGCCTCAAAGGTCGCCCCTGTGGCCGGATTTTTGATTTGATTTAAACGTGCTTTGATTTGATCTAACATAGAATCCTACTTGCTTGAGTAAACTGATTGGTTAATGCCCTAATTTCCGGCTAGTACAAATTACGAACTCATTTTATGATGCTATTAATACCTTGAATAGGAATAAGCATTGGCATTTTACAAACGCTCTATTTTTTTGATTAATCCATCATTCCAGCTGAAATTCAGTGTGGTCGTTTGTTCTATTATTCTTGCCTCTACCATCATTTATCCGATTATTATTTTTGACTTTTTTCAGATGATTACGACCGCAGCTCCGGAATTACCGGCCAACATTATTGCTGCACGAAATGAATTGATTCTCTATCTCATTCTGATCCAGCTCGTGATTACGTTGCTGGCCTTCATTGTATTTATTTTCCTGACCCACAAAATTGCCGGGCCGATGTTTAAGCTCAAGAGTCATCTTGCTGCGATTCGTGAAGGTAAACCAATTACGCCCCTGACTTTCCGAACGGGAGATCATTTTCAGGACGTAGCTGAGGAAGTTAGTTTGTTCCTTGAAACTGTTTCCCTGAATCAGGAAAATGACTTTCAGTATGTGGATGAAGTCGCCTCTTACATCGAGAACTTATCGGCGGCCGTTCCAGATGACAAAAAACCGATTTTGAACGAGATTTCCCGTCGGCTACTCGACATTAAATCCCGTTACAAAAAACCTCTTTAATTTTCCATTCAATGTTATACTTATTGGCATCCATCCATGAGGGATGGATTTACTTTTCGAGAGTCATGAACTTTTTCCGAACTATCATTCTCACTGCTTTAAGTCTCAATGTTGCTCACGCATCGAACGGTGCTTACGACAACATTCTGAACTCCGATAGACTTCAACTTTCGCGAGCTGATCATATTATTGCTGAGCACATGGTGAACATGGTGAAGTTCACTGAAAAAGGTTATATCAATCAGGAAGTTTTAACGAAGGTCCTGAATGAATCAGAAAAGTCTAAGAACTTTTCACTGTTTGTTCCTTGGCTTAAATCCATTCAACACATTTCTAAAATTAATGGCACGAGTGATTTCATCACCTACTGCCGCCAATACACAACGAGAAAAGAAACTCTCCCATTTGAAAGAGTTCTTGAGCGTCTCGCAGGCAACTATTGTCGCGAAAGAACACTCGAATCAATCGGTCGCGATATTGATAAGACCAAGACCTTAAGTGATGAGGCGACTCTCTTCATTCAGGAAAACCTGAAATTTTTCCTGACCAAAAAGAACAAAAAGAACTTCGCATTTTTTGTTCAGTCGCAATCTGATAAACCTGAAATCCTTAAAAAGATCTCTCAGGAAGTGACCACTTATAGTGTTCGTAACGAGATCGTTCCTTCTCAGGAAGTCTTACAAGATATTCTTATCAACGAGCAAATCACCAAACTTATCCAGGACAAGGGCTTTAACCCTCTCCAACATCAAAACGTTTTTTATGCTGAATACGGTAAGTTGATTGAACTTGGTTATAAGGCCATTGACAGCAAAGATGCCAATGAGAAGAAGATCAAAGATCATTTTAACTTCTTAAAAAACTATCTAGAGCTCAATCAAGATCACTTACCGGTTGGCCTTTGTCTTACTCGTATGAACGATTTCTCTAAATCGGTTTTTCGTAACGGTTACAAAGATCTTTCCCGCGATATTTTTAAGTACATCGTTAAGAAGAACAATAAGGAAATTCAAGAGGACGCCCTGTTCTTTTATCTTTGGACTTACTTGTCCCTTAACGAGTTTAAAGACGCCCAGAAGCTCGCTAATCAGCACAATCTGATCAAGAAGAGCACCTCAATTATCGACCCTCGTCTTAAATTCTGGATTGCTTATATTCACGAAGAACTGAATGAAAAGTCGGATGCGATCGCTCTTTACGAGAACATCATCGTGAATCATCCGCTGAGTTATTACGGGATCATGGCGACCAAAAAGCTTCAGGTTTTAAAACCTGATTCGCAATATGTGAACTTTTACACGACAAATGGTGCCAGTGCTCAAGCATCGGTTGGCCTCGAACTGAAAAATCTTGATGAAGATCATATCGCTTCACTTATTCGACTTAAGGCATGGTCTAAAATTGATAATGCCCGCTTCCTTAAACTGGAGCTTAAGCGTTTAAACAATCACAGCATGCCGGCCCTTCTGGTAAAATATCCATCGGACAAGCAGCAGCTCGTGAAGTCGGACCTTCATCTGATCAATGCCAAAATTATTCAGAATTCTCAGAACTATTTGGCAACGTTCCGTTACCTGTATGAAGTCCTAGATAAAAAAGAAGTTCTTTTTAATCGCTCATTATTAGAAGTACTTTATCCAAAACCTTATATAGATATTTTGAATAAAGCACTTAAGAAAGAGGTCCTAGATCCAATCGTGGTGCTCTCTCTTATTCGTCAGGAATCGGTGTTTAATCCACTTGCACGCTCACCAGTGGGTGCTCGCGGACTTATGCAACTTATGCCTGCAACTGCTCGTCGCCTGAAGCGTTCAGTTCGTGATAAGCATCTCGTTAATCCGGAAATCAATATCGAGCTTGGGACCAAATACTTTAAAGGTCTCGTTAAACGCTATGACGGGAACTTGGTGTACGTGCTATCCGCCTACAACGCCGGTGAAACACGTGTAGAACGTTGGAAGAACCTTTACTTTGATACAGACGCCACAATTCTAAAAAACATTGAGGCCATTCCGTTCTTAGAGACGCGCAACTACGTGAAGCTTATCTTTCGAAATATTTTCTTCTATAAACTACTGATTAATGAAAAGCCGGACGTAGTTGATCCAAGAGAACTGAATCAGATCTTCGATGTAAAATTAGGTTTTAACAAATAGTGTGATGCTGGTCCTAAAACCATTAGGATCAGCGCCACAACCTGCGCCTCCCAAAAAGAAACTCCCATCACAAAATAAGTAACAGCGTGAAAAAGAATCAGAAGGATTCCCCATGCTCTAATAAGTTGCTGTTTCTGAACCACGAAAATTCCGGCAAGTTCAAATACGATCACAAAAACCCATATTAAAGATTGAAGACTCATCGGCATGTTCATGATCGACAGGGCCAAGGAATTGTTCTCACCTTGAATGACCATGTTTCGGGCCAGTTGAAAGGTAAGAATTCCGTCAATACTAGACTCAATGACAATCCGGAGTTTCCAGAGACCCGACAAAAAGTAAGTGAAGACAAAAACACTGACGGCACTTCTGTGGGCCAATTGATCATTCTTTTCTTCGCCATTGATGAAACTTAAAAAGATGGACGAGAGGATCAAACCATGGAGACTGTGATCAATCTTTCCATAAGAGAAGAAAGCAGCAAAAAACAGGAACGAGAAAATGAACTCTCCCGCTTTCATCTTAGGATCAAAGGGACTACGAATGACTTGGACCCCAAAAATCAGTCCCAGAAGGCCCACAAAATAAACCAGTGAATCTGCATTTCTAAAAAACTGAAACCAACGAACGGGCCAGAGCCATTCAGGGTTTCCGCCGGTCATATGAAGTACGAAATCCATCCCATATAAAACGAGGATGATGAGCTTGAAAGCATAAAAAAGTCGAAGCATCTCTTTCATTCGTTGCTCCGATGACGAAACGTCGCGAGAACTTTGTCCTTAAGGACTTCCTTACGTAATACGTAGTTCACAGGATTAAGTGTGCGTTTTGAGAGTGTAAAAGAATGTTCCTTCGTTAGAGTCGCAAGCTCCTTGATCTTTTGATTGATTGTGATGAAATCGCCTTGCTCCTGGGCAACACCAAGTTCTTGGATGACCCAATACTCTTCCTCACCCTTAATTAATTCAGGAGTGGTGACAGCATAGTCGTGAATGACATCTTGCTTGTGTGTGTAGAGCGACCAGTGAAAGAAAGGAAACGCCTCGATCCAACCGTGCTTATGGGAATAGATCTGAGAGAAAAAGAAAAGACCGCTGAAAACTAGGATAATCGTCGTTTGCAGCGGTCTTTTCATGAATACAATTTTATTAAACGTTGAACTTGAAGTGGATAACGTCGCCGTCTTTCACTTCGTATTCCTTACCTTCCATTCTGAATTTACCGGCCTCTTTAACCTTCGCTTCAGAACCAAGGGCGAATAGATCATTACAATGATAAACTTCTGCCTTAATGAAACCACGCTCGAAATCAGAGTGAATTACGCCCGCGGCCTGTGGAGCTTTAGCACCTTTCGGGAAAGTCCAAGCACGAACTTCTTTCACACCAGCTGTGAAGTACGTGTACATATCAAGCATGTTGTAACCAGCACGAATCATCTTAGAAAGACCTGACTCTTCGATACCGATATCTTTAAGGAATGCTTCTTTTTCTTCTTTTGATTCAAGTGCCGCGATTTCAGACTCGATTTTTCCGCAAATGGTGATCACTTGTGATCCTTCTTTGGCAGCAATCTCACGAACTTTCTTCACGTGCTCATTTTCTTCAAGAATGTTTGCTTCATCAACGTTACATACGTAAAGCATCTTCTTCATCGTAATAAGATGGATGTCAGAGATAGCGTCGATTTCATCAGCATCAAGTGGAAGTGAACGAGCAGGAAGACCAGCTTCCAGAGTCTTCACTAGACGCTCAAGGATTGGCTTCGAGATTAGGGCCTTCTGCTGAACTTTCTTATCTTGAGACTTAAGATATTTATCAAGAGTTTGGATACGCTTCGTAACAGATTCAAGATCCGCCAGAGCAAGCTCGATGTTAATAACTTCAATGTCTGAAACAGGATCAACTTTACCAGCAACGTGCACGATATCGTTATCTTCGAAACAACGAACCACGTGACAGATGGCCCCTACCTGACGGATGTGACCAAGGAACTGGTTACCAAGCCCTTCACCCTTAGATGCGCCTTTCACGAGACCTGCGATATCTACGAATTCAGTCACGGCCGGAATAACTTTTTCCGGGCCAACAAGTTTTGCGATTTTTTCCAAACGCTCATCAGGAACGTGAACGATCCCAACGTTTGGTTCAATTGTACAGAACGGGTAGTTCGCGGCCTCGGCCGGTGCCGATGTTAGTGCCGAGAAAATTGTCGACTTACCAACGTTTGGTAGACCCACAATTCCACAATTCATACCCATAGATAACTCCTAAGCTAATAGATTCTTCTTATTGTAAATTCCGACTTTATTTAGACCATCTACCATAGCGGTTACGAGAGGGTCATGCAATTTCTGGATGAGAAGAGGCAACTGAATCTTCTGATCCCCATGAAATCCACCCAGAACCCAGTTTGAAACGTCCCCATGAGGAGGACGGCCTATTCCGATTCGCATGCGAGCAAAAGAATCAGTTCCCAGGCAAGCGGCGATAGATTTCAATCCGTTATGGCCCGCTAGACCCCCACCCATTTTGAAATGAACCTGACCAAAAGGGATGTCCAGTTCATCATGAATAACGAGAATCTCACTAGGCGCGATCTTAAAAAAGTTCGCCATCGGTTGCACCGATTCCCCCGAAAGATTCATATAGGTCTGGGGTTTTAAGGCGTAAAACTTGTTACCTTTAATCGAGGCCTCAGCGTATTCACCCTTAAACTTTGATTTCCAAATGGCATTTCCAAAAGTGGGAGTTTGATCCAGAAGCATCCAAGCAATATTGTGCTTGGTCTCTGCATACTGAGGGCCTGGGTTACCTACACCAACAACTAACTGAAACATACTAGATGAACAGTGAGCTTACCGAATCATGGTTGAATGTTCGGTGGATAGCTTTCGCCAGGATGTCGGCAGTAGTGACGACTTTGATTTTACTTAATTGTTTCGCGGCCTCAGAAAGAGGGATTGTATCAGTCACAATCACCGCTTCCAGTTCTTCACAGGCCGCGATTCTATCAATCGCTGGAGGTGAGAACACTGGGTGTGTTGAGGCAGCATAGATTTTTTTAGCACCATTCTTACGAAGGGCCTTAGCAGCTTGAACCAGAGTTCCGGCCGTGTCGATCATATCATCAATAATGATACAGTCTTTGCCGTTTACGTCCCCGATCACGTTCATAGCTTCAGCCACATTTGGACCAGTACGACGTTTATCAATTAGGGCGAGATCCGCCTCTAATTTCTTAGCATAATAACGAACGCGCTCTACCCCCCCTGCGTCCGGAGACACAGTGATAAGATTTGAGCGATCAAGGTTCTTCTCAACGTACTCAAGAAGCACGGGAGAAGCGAAAATATTATCGAACGGGATATTAAAGAAGCCTTGGATCTGACCGGCGTGAAGATCCATCGTGATCACACGAGAAGCTCCGGCCACAGTCACCATATCGGCAACAAGTTTAGCTGTAATTGGAGTACGAGGAGCACTCTTACGGTCCTGACGAGAGTATCCGTAATGAGGAACCACGGCTGTGATTGACTTCGCCGAAGCTCGCTTAAGAGCATCTACGATAATCAAGAGTTCCATCAAGTTTTCATTAACGGGAGCGCACGTCGATTGAATGACGAATACGTCAGCACCACGAACGTTCTTTTCGATTTCACAGTAGATTTCGCCGTTGGCGAAACGTCTTAATTGAGGATTTACAAGTGGGATGTCTAGGAATTCGGAGATTTTCTTCGAGAGGATAGGGTTTGAGGTACCCGAGACTAAAACCATTCGTCTCACTCTGAACTCCTGGAAGGATGACCTTCAAAAGTGGTAGGGGTGGCAGGGTTCGAACCTGCGCATGGCAGAATCAAAATCTGCTGACTTACCACTTGTCGACACCCCTACAAGAACATAAATGCGTTCAAAGCAATATAAAGTACCAAATGCTTTTTTGCAAGCCATCCAAAAAGGGTTTTCAAGATTTTTTGAGTGGGATAATTGGACACATCCGTAGGGATTTCTTATAGTTTTTCAATACATTATTCCCATGCTGGTTTTCCGAACCACCAGAACACTATGGAGATACCGTGACCGTTAAAAGCTTGCGCTTAAGTTCTACACTTTTTATTTCTGCCCTAAGCATCAATTCTGCCATGGCCCTTCCAATTGATTGGACTGGGGTATTTGGGGTCGATACTCACAATATCGCTAATACTTGTCGTACTGGCGACACTATTGGCCCGGCTGAGAAGCCACTTCCGTCTGATGGACCTGCAATTCAAAGAAGTGGTACCCAGGCCCTTCGTAATGGTGACTGTGGAGCTTCTTTCCAAACCTATACTATGCGCTTGAACCCAAACATCATCGTTAACGATGGTGTGACTCTTAAAGGTGAGCTTTCAAGTGGTTACCTTCGTGGTGGTTTTGCTGGCGAAGATTCTGCCAACAACTACGATGGTTCAGGTAACAACGCCTACTTCTTCACGACTCCGGCCCAAAGAAGTTCTCTAAACGTTAACCAGATGTACATGGAGCTTTACGCTGATACAGCTCTGGTGAAAATCGGTCGTTTCGCTCGTGGTTTCGGGATGGGCATGATCTTTGATGACGGTCGTGATCCTTGGGACCGTTTCCTGACTATGTATGATGGTATCGATGCTGAAATGAAGATCGGTAACTTCAGCGTTGCTCCTTATTACGCAAAAATCTCTAGCTACAACGACACAAAAGCTAGACCTCAAGGCCAGCCAGTGGGTGACTTTGATGTGCGTGAACTTGGTCTCGTGGCAAAATACGATAACAAGAACAAAGATTTCATTGCCAGCATTCTTTATGCAAAACGCTCTTCTGAAGCGAAGAACTCACTTTATAACTCGACTACAACTGGGCCAACTCCAGGAGATGAAATTGATCGCGGTAAAACTGACGTAACAATCATCGACGGTTTCCTTTCAAAAAAGTGGAACAAATTCAAAGTTACTGCTGAAGCAGCACTTATGACTGGTGATTACGGTGATGTATACGCAGCTGGAGATGATTCAAAAATCTCTGCTAACTCTGGTGTGATTGATCTTAAGTACGACCTAAATCCAAAATGGGACATGGGCTTCCTTGCTGGGCAAGCTAGTGGTGATAAAGGCTCTAGTGATAAATTCGAAGCTGCTTACATGCACCCGAACTTCCAGATTGCTGACCTCATGTTCCGCTATAACTATGCTGCTTTCAATGAAGGTGGAAAATCAATCTTCGATTCTTCAATCACCAACGCTCGTTTCTTCAAACTTTACGGTAACTACAAAACTGATAAGTGGACTTGGAAAGGTGCTTTAATCATGGCGAATGCCCTTGAGACTGCGAAAGCAGGATCTCGTGCTTATCACCACGAAGAAAACTACGCGTTCAACTCTACTCAGAAACAAGACAAAAACTATGGTTGGGAAATCGACCTAGGATTTGATTACCGTTGGAATCCAAACGTTACTATCGGTGGTTACTATGGCTACTGGATGGTGGGTGACTACTACGCTTTCACAAACGCTGCTAAAGAACTGTCGCTCTCAAACGTGCACGGTGGCGGTCTAAGAGCAACTCTCGAGTTCTAATCTTTTAATCTTACCTGTACATGCTGTACTGATTGTATTGCATGTACGGGTTCATGTTCTGATACATCTGCTGCTGAGGATATCCCATCATCTGGTTTCCTCCTCCCCACTGAAAGTTATATCCACCCTGCATTTGATACCCACCATAAGCTTGAGCACCTAGCGGTTGCGAATAATACTGAAACGGGTTCTGCTGTTGCATGAACATATTCTGCTGCATATTCGGAGCTGTCGGATACTGATACATTTGCGGAGTCATCTGAGCTTGGGCCTGAGGCTGCTGCGGAGGCCAGTTAAAAGTATAAGCCCCTGGTTGTTGCGGTTGCTGTGGTTGTTGGGGCTCTTGCGCTCTTGGAGTTGGTCTCGTTGTATCAACCGGCTCTTCTTTTTTAGGAGCTGGTTCTTCTACTTCCTCTCCATTTTGTGCGGCGATGTAACGGCGACCTTGGGCCTCCATTTCACCATATTGCTTGGCTTTTGCGTCGTACTCTTGAGCACGCTCTTCATCCACTTTGTTATAGTGCTGTAGAAGTGCGGTCAGCTCTTGAACTCTCTCAACTGTGTCTTGAATACACTTTTGAGTATTACGCCAGTACTTGAAGCAGTATCCATTCGGTTGTTGAACACGTTCATACTCACTCTGAATTTCAGCACCGAAGTTCTGAGTACGAATTTGTATATTTTGGCGCATGCGTTTAGCGAGGCCCGCATAGTAATCAGATTTACCAGTCGACTGACCAGTACGAATCTCATAGTTTTCTCTTTCGGTCTCAAGTTGAGCTTTGAAAGATTGACGAGCGGCCACAGAGCGAGAGGCTGCCACCTGTGGAGTGATCACGACGTTTTCTTGCTTAGCACCTAGACGGTGGTAGTTATCAAGACCAATCAGGATCGAATTAAGCTTCTCAGCTTCTTCAAAGCGTCCGTCTTCAATTAACTTCTTCGTCTGAACACCAGTAAAATATGGTTTTTGTCTGTAAGAAGAAAGTTCGGCCAGAACAACTTTAAGTTCTTCTTGTTTTGCCTTCTTCGCATCACCTTCAAGGTTTAACATCTCATTATAGAGGGCGATCGCCTTTTCAATTTTTGGTTGCACAATGTAGCGATCAAAATCACCCATCACTTTCAGATCTTCTTCAGTGTACTTCCCTTTAAGCAGGGCCTCGGCCGATTTTTTTGTCGACTCAAGGATTAAGCGATCACGAACCTCACCAAGTTGCGCATTGTAATCTTCATACTTCTCAAGGAAGTCCGCTACTTTGTAATACTCATTGATAGGACAATCTTTAAGCTTGGCCGCTTCGGCGTCCAGACGTTCTTTTTCTTCATCTGCTAAAGTCAGAAGATTTTTAATCTGCGGATGAGCTTGCTCGTAATAATCACAACGATCAACTGCTTCGAACTTTCCGCCATACTTCGCTTTTATCATCGGAGTAGATGGACCATGAGAAACGAAAAGCAGCTTTCCGGACTGTTCGATGCCATTGAACTTTTCGTTTACCTGAGAACTATAAATGGCCTTCGGATCGACCTTTCCATCTACAATCACTCCTGATTTCTGAAGACATTCTTCAAAACCTTTTAGTGTTGGTTTGAAAACCATCTCTTCATACTTATCAAATTCACCGTTTTTAACTTTGGCGACTTTGTACTTACACCCCTGATCCGTACATTCTCCAGAGCTATTAAACTTAACTTCAATCGCGTAAGACTTCTTACCTTGAATTTCAGGTTGCTTTAATTTCCACTCAAGCATGCTTGAGCAGTTGGAAATCATGTCTGGTGATTTGACTGTTAGTGTTCCCTGACGAGGATCGTGAACGATATCAAGTTTTCCATCTCTCTCTTGAAGAAGGGACGTAATGTAACTTAGAGGCAACGAAGTCTGATCATTCTCTTCACACTTATTATTCGTTGTCGATGAGGCCCCACCACTCGGCTTTACTTCAGGAACAGGCTTCGAACTACTTCCTACTGTCGTGCTACTTCCACCTTCACTAGTCCTGGCCACATGCTTTGGTTCCAAGGTCTCCTGATACGAATTCAAGGAACCCAAAATACCTTGAGCATAGACTGGCACAGTTGCCATTGAGAGCAGTAGGATCGAAAACTTTTTCATAGTGTCCTCAAAACAGAAGTTGAGTTATCTCACCTTCTATTCGGACAGGAGGTCTTCAAACTTAAGTATTTACATGAGAGTGTAAGGGTCGATATCGATCTTATAGCTGACTGAACTCATTGATTTATAGTTCATCTCGAAAGATTTCAGAAGGTTGTGGAGTTGGGCCAGGTCTTTAGATTTTAAAAGAATCGACCAAGTAAACTGGTTGGCCTTCTTTTCAATATTAGCGGGTCTTGGTCCCAAAATCGAAACTTCCGGAAAGTGTTGGGCGATGAGGCCCTTGATCATGGTCCCCACATGTTCAGAAACATGGGCGATTAACTTATCTTGAAAGCGCGAAGAAAAGTGAATCATCGCGAGACGTTTAAAGGGCGGACAATCACAAAGTTCACGGATTTTTAGTTCATCCTGATAGAACTGATGAAAGTCGTGGTTCTTCACAATTTGAAATAATGAGTTTTCAGGATTCAAGGTCTGAATCAAAACTTTTCCGTCTTGTGAATAACGGCCGGCCCTTCCCGCAACTTGAGTGAGGGTCTGATAAACGCGTTCATTAGACCTGAAGTCCGGAAAGTTTAATTGATTATCAATTCCCAGGATAAGAACCAGTTTAACTTTTTCAAAGTTGTGGCCCTTTGAAAGCATCTGCGTTCCCACCATGAGATCAATTTTCCCAGCGTGAAAATCACCCAGTCTTTCTTCTAACTGCTTAAAGGTCTTGATCTCATCACGGTCAAAACGCTCAATTGCCTTGTCTGGAAAAATTCGTTTAAGCACTTCTTCTATTTTCTCAGTTCCAAAACCTTTGTGAGACATTGTTAAACATCCACAAGAAGGACACTGAGTCGGCATTGGCTCTTTATATTCACAGTGATGACAGGCCAGTTGATTTTTTCTCTTATAGTAGCGAAGAGTAATGGCACAGTTCGGACAATTAAATTGATGTCCGCATCCACGGCACTGAATATAGTTCGCAAAACCCAAACGATTCACGAACACTAATACCTGTTCTTTTCTCCCCAGGGCCTCTTTAATTGCCTCAATGGACTGAGGAACGAGGGGCCAGATATCTTCTTCTTTGTCTGACTTATCACGAGCATCAATAAGCCTGATCTCCGGAAGAAAGGCGTCTCCGGCACGCTCTTTCATTTCAAAAAGATTTTGCTTTGGTTGATGAAAGGCATTGTACGTCTCTAAGCTTGGAGTCGCAGAGCCCATCACAATCGGGACATTTAAAAGCTGGGCCTTTTTCGAGGCCACATCACGAGCATTATAAGGACAACGATCGTCCTGCTTGAAAGAGGTATCGTGTTCTTCATCAATAATGATGAGACCAAGATTGGAGACCGGAATGAAAATTGAACTCCTCACTCCTAAAATCAGCGCACCTTTTTTCATCGCTCGTGCTTCTTTCCAGATCTGGTATTTCTGAGAATCAGAAAGTTCAGAGTGGTAAGAAAAGATCGGAGCATCCAGGTACTTTGCGAATGTATGGACAAATTGTGGCGTGAGGTTAATTTCAGGCAAAAGAAAAAGCACGCTCTTTCCACTCTCGATGGTGCTCTTAATGAGATCCAAATACACCACTGTCTTTCCACTTCCCGTCACACCGTGAACAAGAGATCGTTTAAAGCCGCCAAGACCTTCACGAATCGCCTCAATGATGGACTTTTGAGTAGGATTAGGAACAAACTCCAAAGGGTGTCCTTCCCCCAGAGTTTTTTCAAGTTCACGAGGTCTTTTTAAATGATGAGGCAAGCAATCAAAGATGAGCTGGCCCAGACTGTAGTGATAGTACTGAGACATCCATTCATAGAGTTGAAGTTCGGCCTCGCCGAGTTTCCAGTCAGGAACAATGTCTTTGATTAATTTAATCTTATCAACGGGAGTATCAGCGTATTCTTTGGATTTTGATTCATCGATACTGACAACACAACCAAGTTCAGAACGTTTTCCAAGAGGGACTTCAACGACCTGGCCACGCTCAAGGTCTCCTTCATAATGATAAAGAAGACCTGAGTTTTTTTGAGGATAGTTTACGGCAATTCGGGCAACTTTCATTAAAGCAGAAATTCTGGACGAAGCTCAGAAGATTCTTTTCCTTTTAAGATCTGGTCCCAATTATTCAGACGACGAACGAGATCAGCTTCCTTCTCCACATAATGACGAAGATTGGTGATTTCTACTTGGTAGCTTTGACCATTGAGACTCTTAACCAAAATATATCTCGGCATCGCGTGGGTTCCATTGGCAAGCCAGTAGTCCTTACAGATCATTTCGAATTCGCCGGCCTGGGACTTAAAGCGAATCTTCTGAAGGTCACGAGACTTATAGGCAAACACGGCCTCAAATGGACCAGCATTCACGACCCATGAGATTTGACCATCATCACGAGAAAGCTTCACTTGTTTTGTATCAGTGTACATTGATTCGTTCATGATTCGTTCAGCACGTTCACGGGCCTCACGATCATCCGGACGCATAGGATTTACTTCAGTCTTCTTAGCATTGCGGTCTTTCGCAATTGTCACAAGATAACGTTTGTAATCAGCAAGGAACTCGACCTTTTCTCGGTTGATAAGTTCATTATTTAAACGAACCGGAACACCTAATCCTTTTAAATAATTCACGATGTGAGCACCATTATTAAGAGTCAAACTGTGAATCAAAGCATAGAAAAGTCCACGTTCCATGTGCTCAACATCAGACTTCACCGTGTAAGAGGTGAAGTTTGGGTAATAGATCTTGTGCTCTAAAGATGATTCAGAAAAAGTGGCGTTCTTATAACGAGTCTGAGCAATTTTTAGACTGTCGTTAGGATTATTTGTGATGAAAATTTTATAAAAGTCTTCAGGTCTTGCGTCCTGAACCAACGAGGCATCCTGAGATGTTGCAGGAGTTTTCTCCTCCCCCATCTTCTTCACCACCATGGTAAGAGAGATCCCATTGGCAGTTACATCCGGATTAGAACCATGGCGAAACAACGATTCAACGGTCGGTACGTAAGCGTGTGCAGCAGATACCAGGAACAAGAAAGCAAAGACAATTTTCATCATACTGAAATTCCATGTTTAACAAGTCGACTCTTCAAAGACGCCAGGAAGGTGTCACGAATCTCAGGATCTTTAAGAGCAAAATCAATTGTAGCATCAAGGTAGCCATGGACGTTACCAGTGTCATATCTTTCCCCATCGAAACGGTAAGCAAAGACATCCTGACTCTGGCAAAGAACGTTAATAGCATCAGTTAGCTGATATTCATTACCTGCACCACGAGGGATTTTCTCAAGGATCGAGAAGATTTTAGGGGTAAGAATATAACGACCAGGAGTCGCAAGGTTGGTCGGGGCATCTTCTGGTTTTGGTTTTTCCACCATGCCCGTCATTCGAAGAGTTTTTTCGTCAACGATTTCACCTTTTACGATTCCGTATTTAGGCGTGTCTTGTTTAGGGACTTCCATCACTCCAATCACGGGAGCGCCGTTATTGACTAGCGATACATCCATCAATTGCTTGATGGCAGGTTTATCGTTGATCACAATATCGTCACCAAGAAGAATGGCAAACGGTTCATCACCAATCATGTTTTTTGCACAAAGAACAGCGTGACCCAAACCAAGTTGTTCTTTCTGGCGGACACTGGTCACATCCACCATTGAACCGATCTTACGAATCAGATCGAGTTCTTTCATTTTATTGTTTCTTTCAAGGAAGGCCTCAAGCTCCTGATTACGATCGAAGTAATCTTCAACAGAGAATTTTCCTGAAGAAGTGACGAAGATAATTTGTTCAATGCCAGCTTCCACTGCTTCCTGAACAATGTAATGAATCATGGGAACATTAATGATTGGAATGATCTCTTTTGCGATTTGTTTCGTCGCTGGAAGAAATCTAGTTCCTTTACCTGCAATGGGAATGATCGCCTTTCTGATTTTCATAAATGTCCTTGTTTAAGAGAAAATAATTCTCTACATTTTTCTATATGAAGAAAGTAATTATTTTAGCTGCCTTATGTCTCATGGGCCAGTCTGCATGGGCCCAAATTCGTGATTTTCAGACTACCCGTTTAATGTCCACTGCAGGTGCCGGCGTTGCGAGTATATTATCTACCGAAGCCGCCATACTAAATCCAGCCTCCTCGGCGTTTTTTAGTGGCTCGAGTTTCTCTTACCAAGGCTATTCTACGTCGCTCAAGGACGAGAACGACTTGCGTAAGGCCGCTGGAGATGAATTTCCAGGTAGTAACCGCTCACAAGGTGCGTTTTTATCCGACCATTCTGGTGAGATAAAAGGCGGTGTGGCCTATCTGACTCAGGATGAAAACAGCTTCGAACGTGAACGCATGGTGCTTCACGGCTCAGCTCCCATGGGTCCTTCAACTGCCATGGGTGTAAGTTACAACTATGTTCAGGACACACTTCCAAATTCCTACCAAGATCGCCATCAAACTCATCACCAACTATCGCTTGGTATGACTCATTTTGCTGCCGATGATATGATTCTTGGGATCGTGATTCTGGATCCAACTCGAACAAATGCCGGTGATGAGCGCTTAATTGCAGGTTTCCAATACACTCTTACTAATCGTTTTATGCTGATTGGGGACGTTGGTACTCAATACACAAAGGCCTGGTCAGAAAAATACCTCTGGAGAGCGGCCGTACAACTAAACATTTTCAGTGATTTCTTCGTACGCGTTGGTCAGTTCTACGACAATGTAACTGAGTTCAAAGGAACTGGTTGGGGTGTTAGCTGGATTGGACCACGCTTAGGTGTGGAATTCGCCCAAAAGTATTCCGACCAAATCGGTGACGGAAATTATATCTATGAAGATGAATCGCTCGTAGATACTTCACTTTCGGCCATCATAAAATTCTAACTTTGAAGTCATATCTACCGATAAGGTAGGTATGACCGCAACTACCAAGTCCGCCAGAGAGGCCCGTGAAGAACGGGAGAAAATGCTCGTATTGAAACATAAATACGAGAATCGAATTACTATCACCAAATTTGGGAAAGAATGTTTAGACGCTGGTGATTACGCCACTGCTCTTCAGCGCTTCACTGAGTACATGGACATCATGGCCGAAGTGAAACAGGTCAAAGATTTCTACTCTCTAAGGCCCGGTCATTTTAGCCCAAAAAGCGACATCACTGAGATGCTGATGATAAGTCACGTGTACTTTGAGATGGCCCGTATTTACGATGCGGTTCCAAAATTTCAAGAAGACTCTCGTCGTTGTCTTGAACAGTTTGTGGCCTTCTCTGCCAATCAACCCTATCAGGTTGTGAACTCTGAGCTTATCCGTAAGCATTTAAAAAAATCAGTTTTCAAAAACCCTGATGCTTTCCGGGACGCTTATCAACAAATCTATGTTCAATCTAAAAAATGTTATGTTGTGACTTTTTGTTATGGTCATGAGCATCCAACCACGCAGGAATTTCGCGCCTTCAAAGACTGGCTTCTCAGTTACAGAAGCGGCCAGGAACTCGTGCGCTTGTACTACAACTATTCATCCGTTGCCGTTACTCGTTGGGAAAAAAGTCCCGCCATGCACCTTGTGGCGCGATTATTCATTCGACCGGCCCTGGTTTTGTTTTCAAAAACGATCCTTCGCCTTATACTATCTAAATGATTCTCTCGAACTTAATCGTTAAGCAGTGGTTTAAAAGTCTCATCGCGGCCATTACCGTGTTGTTTCTTTTAATTTCTACCGCAGATTTAATTAACGGTTTTCTTCAAGGGAAGGACGCCATGCGAGTGCTCCTCGAGTATTCGCTTAAAATGCCGGACCTGATGGGAAGAATGTTTCCTATTTGTTGTCTTGTTGCGACTCTTTTCTCACTTAATAACCTGAAGTCTCACGCTGAACTTATCGCCATTTTAGCGGCCGGCTACTCTTACCGTCGGATCTATTTCCTGGTTGGTGCTTGCGCTCTCACCATGGTGGGACTGCAGTTTTTAAATCTTGGTTTTGTCGAACCGTTCGCCAACAAAGTTAAACGCCAGGAAATTCAAAAAAGCCGCAAATCAGAAGGGAAATACCTCACTCGCAGCTCTATTGAGGGCGGAAGATTCTGGTATAAATCACAAAACTATTTCGCCTCATTTGGTTTCTTTGATCGTAAATCTAATGTTCTTCAAGATGTCGAAATTTATTTTTTCTCAGAGGCCCACACCAGCACCAAAATTCTCAAGGCCCAAAAGGCCTCTTTCATTTCTGAGGGTAAATGGCTTCTAACAAATGTGATTGAACTATCAGGTCTGAGCACTCCGACTTTCCCGATGCAAACGACCAAGCCAGAACTCACCATGGCCCTGAACGAAACTCCAGATGATTTTGGTGAATTTGAAGCCGACCTTACGACCCTTAACTTTTTTAAGTTGAATCAATTCATCAATCGCATGTCGAAGACTGGCATCAACGTTTCAGAGTATCAAATTATTCTGATGAACAAAGTGTTCCTAAGCTTTGTCTGTCTGGTTTTCGCGCTTATTCCGGTCTCGACTATTTTTAATCCTAACCGTCGTTCTGATTCATTTGGTAAGAATGTCGTTCTGACTTTGTTGGTTACTGTCCTCTTCTGGGTCCTTTACAGTGGTGCTGTAGCTTATGGAAATTCTGGAGCTGTTGCCCCATGGCTTGCGACGGGAATTGTGCCGATTTTATTCTTCTCTTACGTCGTATTTACCTACTGGAAGCATAGAAAACTCTCGATTTAATTTCACTCTTGTCTGTGCTATAAAAGCCCCTATGAATATCGAAAATTACAAACTTGAGGGAGAGCGTCTCCCTATCGTGACTTATCCTGACCCTGTTCTTTCGGCCAAGGCCCTGCCTGTGACTGAATTTACACCTGATCTTCATAACTTAGTGAAGAATATGTTGTTTACCATGTACCACGCCCCAGGAATTGGACTCGCCGCTCCTCAGGTCGGTATCAGCCAGAGAATCTTTGTGCTGGATGTCGATTATGATCGTGAGGCAGTTACAAACTCGGCAGGTAAGGAAGAAATTCGCATGTCGAATTTTAACCCAATGGTTCTTATCAACCCTGTGATCACAGGAACATCTGGTACCACAACTTATGAAGAAGGTTGTTTGTCAGTGCCTGGAGTTTACGAAGAAGTGAAGCGCTATGAAAGCATTCGCGTGAAGTATCAGGACATAAACGGCAAAGAACACGAAATGGAAGCAGATGATCTGCTTTCAATTTGTATTCAGCATGAAAACGATCACCTTGAAGGAATTGTTTTCATCGAACGTTTAAGTAATCTCAAAAAGAATTTCTATAAAAAGAAAATGGTGAAAGAGAAGGTTAAATGAAAAAGTTTCGTGTTGCCTTTTGTGGGACTCCGGACTTTTCAGTTCCTACACTTGATCTACTAAGTAACCATCCTCACATTGATCTTCGTTACGTTATCTCCATGCCGGACAGACCATCTGGACGCGGCATGGATCTAAAGTCACCTGAAGTGATTGAGTTCGCCAAAGCGAAGCGCATTCCCTTTTTTCAAACAGAGAACATCAACAAGGAACCAGAGTTCCTTGAAAAACTTAAGGCCGAAGAACTGGATTTCGTAGTCGTATTGGCCTTTGCTCAATTCCTGGGCAGCACGATGCTGAACATGGGAAAACTTGGGTGCTTTAATATTCACACTTCCGTTCTTCCGAAATATCGAGGAGCCGCTCCGATTCAATACGCCCTTCTAAACGGCGACACCGAAACAGGTGTTTCGATTCAGAAGATGGTGAAAAAAATGGACGCTGGTGACCTGGTTCATTTCCATACTGTGCCGATTGCTGAAACTGAAACTGGTGGTCAACTTTATACGCGCTTAAAATTTCAGGCAGCTCTTGCGATGAATGATCTCATCACTAAACTTCTGGAAAACAAAGTTAGCTATACAGTTCAAGATGAATCAAAAGTTTCATTTGCTCCGACCCTAAAAAAAGAAGACGGTCTTCTTAATTTCAAAGAGAAGACTGTCGCTCAAATTTTAAATAACATCCGCGCTCTTGATCCATGGCCCGGGACTTACTGTTTCTTAAACGGTAAGCGCCTGAAGGTCCTTGAAGCAGAAAAATACCACAAGAAACTAGCTCCCGGTAAGGCCGAGAACGATCTTGGTTCACTGGTTGTTGGTTGTATAGACGGAGCTCTTCGTCTTACTCAAGTGCAACTTGAAGGTAAGAAGGCCTGTACTGATCGTGAGTTATTAAACGGCATTAAAACTGAAATCATTTTAACTTCTGATAAGGAATAATATGTCGGTCATCATTTCACCAAGTCTTCTCTCGGTAGATTTTCTGGAACTAAAGACTGAACTTGAGCGTTTAAACCAAATTGATGATCTATGGCTTCACTTAGACATCATGGACTCGCACTTTGTTCCTAATCTTACTTTTGGTGAGCCAGTTCTTAACAAAGTGAAAACTGTTTCGAAGCACAAGCTCGATGCCCACTTCATGGTGACGGATCCGGACTTCTTCGTAGAAAACTTTAAGAACGTGGGACTTCACAATTTCACTTTCCACTGGGAGGCCACTAAGAACCCAGAGGAACTTATCAAAAAAATCAAAGCTGTTTATCCATCGGCCGGTATTTCTTTAAAACCAGGCACTCCTCTTTCAGCGATCCCCATGAAAATTTGGGAGATGGTTGATCTCGTGCTTATCATGAGTGTTGAGCCCGGGTTCGGTGGACAGAAGTTCATGCCGGAATCCATTGATAAAGTGATTGCCCTGGATCTCATTCGCCATGAGAACAAACTTAACTTCCAAATCCAAGTGGATGGTGGAATCAATGGCGACAATGCCGGGTACTTAATCCAAGCTGGGGCCAACAACTTAGTTGCAGGTTCTTATGTTTTTGGAGCTCCTAATAAAGATTATCTCACTCGTATTAATAAAATTCGTTAAGGTTCAACATGTTAAATTTCGACAAAGCTAAAGTATTTAAACTAAACGGTACCAATCTTACTCTTGAAGATCTGGCCTTCATCGCTAAAGCAAAAGCTGGTGAAGTAAAACTAGAAATCGAAGGAGCTGCTTGGGACAAAATGCACAAGTCTCGCCAAGTGGTACTCGATATCGTGAAAAAGGGAAAACCTGTTTACGGTATTAACACTGGTTTCGGGGCCCTTGCTTCAAAACAAATCGCTGTAGAAGACCTCGAGCAACTTCAATACAACTTGATTCGTTCTCATTGTACAGGTGTTGGTCGTCCATTTAACCGCACAGTGACTCGCGCGATTATGCTTTCACGTGCGAACTGCTTGATTCAAGGTTTCTCGGGTGTAACTCCAGACACGATCGCACTTCTTTTTGATTTCATTAACTACGACATCAATCCAGTGATTCCTGAAAAAGGTTCAGTGGGTGCTTCAGGTGACCTTGCCCCTCTTTCTCACATCGCCCTTGCTCTTATCGGTGAAGGTGAAGTTGAGTTCGGTGGAAAAATTATTAAATCTGATCTCGCGATTCAACAGATTGGAAAAACGCCAGCGAAGCTTGGTGCCAAAGATGGTCTAGCACTTATTAACGGAACTTCAGTAATGCTGGCCCTTGGAGCTCTTGCTCTAAGTGACGCCAAAAAGATCGTAAAGCAGGCCGACATTATTGCTTGTTTGACTCTAGATGCGGTTCGCGGAACTCCAATGGCCTTTGATGCTCGTATTTCAATGCTAAAGCCTCAACCGGGCCAGGTCGATGTTTCTCGTAACCTTCTAACTCTGATCAAAGGTTCTGAAATTGCCGTTTCTCACAAAGATGATGGTAAAGTTCAGGATCCATATTCACTTCGTTGTATCCCACAAGTTCACGGCGCCTGCAGACAGACAATTCGTCACGCCGAAGAAGTGCTTAACATCGAACTTAATTCTGTAACTGATAACCCACTTGTATTCATCGAAACTGGTGACGTTATCTCAGGTGGTAACTTCCACGGTGAAGCTCTTGCTCTATGTATGGATTATCTCGCGATGGGACTTTCTGAAATCGCTAACATTGCTGAACGCCGTGTAGAAAAGATGATGAACCCAAGTTTCTCGGATCTTCCGGCCTTCCTAACCAAGAACTCTGGCCTTAACTCAGGTCTCATGATCGCTCACGTAACAATGGCGGCCCTGGCCTCTGAGAATAAATATCTTTGTCACCCGGCCTCAGTAGATTCAATTCCTACCTCGACGGACAAAGAAGATCACGTTTCTATGGGTGTGACAGCTGGTCGTAAACTTCATGAAGTTGTATCGAACGTTCAAAACTGTCTTGCGATTGAACTTCTTTGTAACACGCAAGGGATCGAGTTCCTTCGTCCAATGAAGTCTTCGGCCGCCATCGAAAAAGCTTATTCGCTTGTAAGAAAATACGTTCAGCCGATTGGCGAAGATCGTATCTTCCACAAGGACATCGAAAATTTAACTAAACTTGTTCAAAGTGAAGAACTAATTAAGGAAGTGGAGGCCGTAGTTGGCCCACTCGCCTAAGGAGATTTTATGTCAAATATTCCTCTTCCACCGACTGGTGATAAATTAACTTGTAAGGGCTGGCACCAAGAAGCTGCTCTTCGTTGTTTACTCAATAACCTTCACCCTGAAGTTGCTGAAGACCGTGACGAACTCATCGTTTACGGTGGTAACGGCCAGGCAGCAAGAAATCATAAGGCGCTTAATGACCTTATCAACACACTTAAAAACCTAGAGAACAACGAAACACTTATCGTTCAATCTGGTAAACCAGTTGCGGTTTTCCCTTCTAACCCTCAAGGTCCTCGCGTTCTTATCGCGAACTCAAACCTTGTTCCAAATTGGGCGAACTGGGACCACTTCAATAAACTAAAAGACGAAGGTCTTATGATGTACGGTCAAATGACTGCTGGATCATGGATCTACATCGGCTCGCAAGGTATCGTTCAAGGTACTTATGAAACTTTCATGGCGGCCGCTCGTAAGCACTGGGGTGAAAATTCAACTCTTAAAGGTAAGCTTGTTCTTACTGCTGGTATCGGCGGTATGGGTGGAGCGCAACCTCTTGCTGTAAAAATGGCGGAAGGTGTGTGTCTTTGTTGTGACGTGGATGTGACTCGTATCGAGAAACGTCTTAAATCAAAATACCTCGACGTACTTGCCAATAGCTTCGAAGAGGCCCTTCAAATCGCCCTTAAAGCTAAAAACGCTGGCGAAGCGCTTACAGTTGGCGTAGTTGGAAACGCTGTTGATTTCTTCGAGTTCGTTCTCGATAAAGGAATCGTTCCGGATCTAGTGACTGACCAAACTTCAGCTCACGATCCTCTTAACGGTTACGTTCCAGCAGGCATGACACTTGCTGAAGCAAATGATCTAAGAAAATCAAATCCTCAGAAATATACAGAGTATTCTTATGAAACAATGGGCGCTCACGTACGCGTGATGATCGCTTTCAAAAAGAAAGGTTCTCACGTATTCGATTACGGTAACAACCTTCGTGCTGGTGCTCAGAAAGTTGGTGTGAAAGACGCTTTCTCTTTCCCAGGTTTCGTTCCGGCCTACATCCGTCCTCTTTTCTGCGAAGGATCTGGTCCATTCCGTTGGGTAGCTCTTTCTGGTGATCCAGAAGATATCCGTGTAACAGATGAAGCTCTTAAGGAGCTTTTCCCTGAGAACAAATCCATGATCAACTGGCTTGATAAGGCCGGCAAAATGATTCAGTTCCAGGGTCTTCCTGCTCGTATCTGTTGGTTGAAGTACGGTGACCGTGAAAAAGCGGCCCTTCTTTTCAACAAACTAGTTCGCGAGAAAAAAGTTAAGGCCCCAATCGTAATCGGCCGTGACCACCTAGACTGCGGATCTGTAGCAAGTCCAAACCGTGAAACAGAAGCAATGAAAGACGGCTCAGATGCAGTTTCTGACTGGCCACTACTAAACGCTATGATCAACATCAATAATGGCGCGAGCTGGATTTCTCTTCACCACGGTGGTGGTGTGGGTATGGGTTATTCTCAGCACTCGGGTATGGTGATCGTTTGTGACGGTACTGCTGAAATGGATGAGCGTCTATCGCGCGTTCTTAACTCAGATTCAGGTATGGGTATCGTTCGTCATGCAGACGCGGGCTACGACATCGCCCTTGATATCGCGAAGAAACCAACAACTAAAATTAAGTTTCCATCACTATGAAGACCTACGTTCATCTCAATCAATTAGTAACTCTGGAAGGCGCCCTTAAAAAAGACGGGCGCCGACTGGTTCCCGCTGATTTATCAATCATCGAGGACGGAGCGATTGTATTTGATGATGAACGTATCGTTTGGACCGGAAAGTCTGTGGACCTTCCAACTGAATACCAAAAAAACGCCGTCGACATGAAAGGACACGTGCTAACACCAGAGATGGTGGACTCGCACACTCACATTGTCTTTGGTGGTGATCGCGCTCAAGAGTATGCAGATCGTTTAAATGGTGTGAGCTATGAAGAAATCGCCAAGCGTGGCGGTGGGATTCTTCTCACCATGACCCAAACGAATAAGGCCTCCACTGAAGAGCTTTTCAATTCCGCTTGTGCGCGCATTGAAAGACTTCACTCTTACGGAATCGGCACGATTGAAATTAAGTCCGGCTATGGCCTTAACTTCGAGAAAGAATATGAAGTGTCCCTCGTGATTGATCGCCTGAAGAAAAAGTATCAACCAAGGATTCAAATCTTTAATACTTATCTCGCGGCCCATGATGTCCCTCGCACTTTCTCTTCTTCCTCTCAGTACCTAAAAGAAGTGGTTCTACCCCTTCTTGAAAAACTGGCCTCGATGCAAATCATTGATGCTGTGGATATCTTCCACGAGAAGAATTATTTCACTGCTGAGGACGCGGATCTTTTATTCACTCGTGCTAAAGAACTGGGCATTGCTCGTAAGATCCACGCGGATGAATTAAATGATAATGATGGCGCGAAACTCGCTGTAAAACACGAGGCGCTTTCGGCTGACCATCTATTAAGAATTTCTGCTTCCGGAATTGAAGCTCTGGCCAACTCAAAAACAGTCGCCACTCTTCTTCCTGGAACCGCCTTCTTCTTAGGAAAGCCACTGGCCCCTGCTCGTACCATTCTTGATGGTGGAGCGAAGGTCGCAATCGCCTCAGATTACAATCCTGGTTCTTGCCACTGTGATAACCTGCTCCTGATTGCTTCAATCGCCTCGGCCCAAATGAAGCTTAATCAAGCGGAACTTTGGACAGGGATTACCATGAATGCGGCCGCGGCCTTAGCGCTTCCAAAGCAAGGCGCCCTTGTACCGGGAATGCGTCCAAGATTCTCGCTATTTAAGACGGAAAGCCTGTCTCACATTACTTATAATTGGGGCAAGAACTTCGCGGTAAACACCCTATAAAGAGTTCACAGTTCCACCTCCTTATCTGATTTCATGGCTTAATACTCCAAACCAATTGGAGTATTTATGAAAGGTCTTTTAGCGCTATTAACATTTGCGACGACTCTCTCTGCTTTTGCCACTTGTCCGACAATTGAATTACCTAATCAATTCAAAGCGCGTGAACAATGGATCTCCATCGGGACAGACATGGAACTGACCGCCAATAAAACTCGCATCGGTGAAATTGAAGAACGAATCATCCGCCTCACTCCAACTTTTGACCTCTATAATGTTGATGGAAAAAAAGTCGCTCATGCTCGTAAGAAGATTTTTAGTTGGGGAACTACGATTGAGGTGACTGATTGTGAAGACAAGCTGATTGGAAAAGTTAAAGAGAACGTTTTCCGTTCTATCTGGGACTTTTACACCCGCTACGACATCCTTGATGCTAACGATAACGTGATTGCCGCCACTGAGAAGATGGAATTTTTCAGCACAAATTTCACTGTCTTCACTCAAAAAGATAAGAAGAAAGAAGAGATCATGAAGATGACCCGTCCCATGTTAAACCTTGTGACTGATGCCTGGACCGTGAAAATTTCCAAGGAAGGTGTCATTGACCCAAGAGTTCTTGTGATGATTCCGGCCTTCAAAACTTCTGCTGACAACGAACAACGGGAAAAAGAAAAAGAGAAGAAAAAATAGTTACATCGCCAGTTGTTTATCAATCATGTCTAAGAAGTCCTTATCCATAAAATTATGGAGCTTCTTATTCACGTAGATCACTTTGCCTTTGTGATAAATGATCGACACTGGATAGGTTCTAATCAAGAACATCTCAGAAATATGGCTACGAGGGTCTTCCACTGACTCAAAGTTTAAGTGGTACTTCGCCTCAGTTTTACGGATGTGCTCGGCCGCATCCGCATCGTCCCCATTGATGCCAATGACCTTCACCTTACCTTTGTATTTCTCCTGAAACTGCACTAGAGAAGAAAACTCTTTTAGGCAGGGAATACACCAAGATGCCCAGAAATTAAGCAGGATGATAGGAGTCGGATCTTTCTTGAGTTCAATAGTCGTATTTTTAGACGTCGTTAATTTAAGCGTTTGGAAATTGGTCTCATATACGGAGTGTTTTTGTTTGTCCTCATCCACTAATTCCGCGTTACTATTGAAGGTGTCCCAAAGAATTTGGGTGGAGAGAAAGCCCGTGAAGGCCATGATAAAGAGCAGAATGGGAATAAGCTTTTTCTTCATTTCAAACTTCCTTATGGAACCAAATTGTATCTAAGAATGAAAGATTTATGAAGCCCTGGAACATATTGACTCAAAAGACTCGTAAAAAGCTGGGAGAACGCGGCCAATCTATTGTGGAATTCGTGTTGCTCCTCTGCGTCCTAATGGGAATTTCTTACGGATTCGTAAGCTTTATGAATCGTAACCTTTCGCGCTATTGGGAATACTCTGCAAATCTCATCATAAACGATAGACCAAATGGACCGAAAGCGGTTGAATTACGGTAAGCAATTTTTTGAATTAAGGATGGATTCATGAATTATCTATTGGCCATTGATCAAGGCACAACAGGCACAACTGCGCTCATTATTGATGCCAAAACCCTCAAAGTCCTCAATAAAGAAAAATCTGACTACCGACAAATTTATCCCAAGCCTGGTTGGGTCGAACACGACCTCAACGATATCTGGGAATCAGTTTCAATTGCGGTTGGCTCTGTCATTAAAAGAACCAAAATTGATCCAAAACAAATCGGCGCCATTGGCATTACTAATCAACGTGAGACCACTTGTGCTTACAATAAAAAAGGTGCTCCTCTTCATCATGCCATCGTTTGGCAGGATCGTCGTACCGCCGCTTATTGTGAAGAGCACTCTGCAAAGTATATGGAAGTCTGTCGTAAAAAAACCGGTCTTCCTCTCGATCCTTATTTTTCGGGAACAAAAATGCGCTGGTTCCTGGATCATGTACCGGCAGTAAAAGTTGCGGCCGATAGAAAAGATCTTTGCCTTTCAACAGTTGATACTTTTCTGGTTCATCGACTGACAGATGGCAAGAGCTATGTGACTGAAGCTTCAAACGCTTCAAGAACCATGCTAATGAATTTGGAGACCTTCAATTGGGACTCGGAGCTTCTTTCCTTCTTTGATATTTCCCGCGAGTTCTTGCCGGAGATCCGTGAATCATTCACAAACTTCGGTGAAACGAAAAACTGCGGCATTCTTCCCGACGGAATTCCTATTCTTTCTATTCTGGGTGACCAACAAGCGGCCCTCTTCGGCCAAGCTTGTGTCCGTGTAGGTGACATTAAATCAACTTACGGTACCGGGGCCTTCTTACTTTTAAATACGGGTGAGAAATTGATTCATTCAACAACCGGACTTCTCACAACTGCTGCCTACTCTTTTCGTGGCCATAAAGTTTATGCCCTTGAAGGTTCGGCCTACATCGCAGGTGCAGCGGTTCAATGGCTCCGTGATAACTTGAAGAGCATTAAATCTTCTCCAGAAGTCTCTGAACTTGCGGCCCAAGTGACTGACCTCTCGCAAATGGAACACGTACTCTTTATGCCGTTTTTCACAGGTATCGGAACTCCTTATTGGAACTCACACGCGAAGGCCGCCATCGTAGGACTCACTCGCGATACCCACAACGGTCATATTGCTCGTGCGTGTCTTGAAGGCATTGCACTTTCACTTAATGATTCTGTTTCGAGCTTTAAAAAAGATTTTCCTCACCTCAACGACATTCGTGTTGATGGTGGAGCTGCCGCTAACGACATTCTGATGCAAATGCAGGCGAACTTCTCGCAGAAAACAATTCTTCGTCCTCAGGTCATTGATACCACTGCTTTCGGCGTGGCAGTTGGTTGTCTCGTTGGACGTGGGGAAGTGAGTATTGAGGACATGGGTCGCTACTGGAAACTTGAGAAAGAGTTCACTCCAGAGAAGAACCCTTATTACGGAAAAAAGAAGAATCTTTGGGACGAAACTATTAAGCGTCTCTATCTCTAATCACTGGCACTTCTATTGCAATCTAATCCCTCAAACTGATTTTAATAAAGGTTTGAGGGACTTATGCTGTCTAAAATTTTGACATCCGTCTTGGTTTTAACACTCATTGGTTGTGACTCCAAAGAGTATAAAAAATCTGATAATGCCAATGTAGATATCGTTCAGGAACTCAATCAGGGTGAATCTGAAACCGTCATTAATAAACTTACTTCCAAAAACAGTTTGAGCTCCAGAGAGCGCTACTACCTCGCCTCTGCCCAATCTACTTCAGGTGGGATTGATGTTTATAGTCTTTATCCCCTGCTTGAAATGCAGCTTTTTAGAAAAAACGCTCTTGAGTGGTCAGAAATTTCCAAAGAAAAAAACCCCTACCTGAAATTTATGAAATCTCAGGAGAACATTGATTACGAAAAACGTAAGAAGAAGCGTGAAGAAAAATGGAAAAATTATTTACCAAAGATCATTAAGAAGAATGATCTCATGACTGAAAAGCCGACTCTAGATCATTTTCAGAAGTATAATTCACAGGCGAATTTAGAGGAATACGCAGAACTCGATCAAAAGTTGCAACAATTAGTAGCGCAATTACTTAAAGAGCCTGGGGACAAGGACTCAAGGCGTGACGATTTATACGAAGCTGTTGATAAGCTCATTGAAGAGAACAATAACATCATGAGCTACTATGATCTTACTTCATATTACCAAGATCAATTAGAAATTGAGTCTCGCAAACAGGCCTATCTGAATCCTGAACAACAAGGTTTTGCAAAATTTGGCAAAGGCTGGGAAATGATCTTCATGAATATCTTGTGGAACACCTATGAGGCGATTCCCATCATGAAACAACTTCCGTCCCTTTCCAATCAGCAACAAACAACGATCACTAGCGCCCTTGAAAACTATAAGAAAGTCTTGAATGACGAAGAATTCAAAGAAGTCGCTTTAAAGAATATTGCCATTCTGTCCGGTGTGTCCTTACTAAGTGTCTACAAAGAAAGTTTTGATTTGGATGATATCGAATCCATTGAAGACCTCATGTGTGGCTTTGAACCGGCGGTCCTGACAGATAACTATTCACTAATTCGTGAAAGAATCATTTTTCTAAGTGATACCTATGCCTCTTCTGGTTCGACAGACCTAGATCGCTATAAAGAAGAATTTGAAAAGGTAAAAGCGGAACTTCCTGAATCTTTGACCCCGGAAGAAAAGGCCCGTTATGTCGAGGACATCGAGAACTTTAAGATCGGACGTTGCTTTTAGTTGATGAAGCTTTTTAAATAGTTCACACTTTTTAGATGTGGATTATTTTATTGCTCTTTAGTTCCCTGTCTTGGGGATTTCCCATTCTTCATTTCATTAAGCCTGAGTCTAATTTTACGCAAATTACGACCCTGGATGCTTGTACTACGTTCTTAAATAATCAAAACGATATGGTGGGATGTAATCCCGCTTTGTTTCCGCTTCAAAAACAAGAGGGCCTTCGTATGGGCCTTTCAACCATCACTGACGGTGAATCGGTTGAGGTGGGACAAAAACTTCTTTTTGATCCAATTGAGGAAGAATTTCTGCAAAAGCTTTTCAAAGAGCAGGCCTTTAACTCATGGGGCGCCAATTCTTATATTGAACTCAGAACTTCAAAATTTTATCTCGCCTACAATCCACTGGCGGTAAATGCTGACGTCTTTGTTTTCAACCCTTCCTCTCCGGAAGTGGCGATGTCATTAGTAAAATCCAATCGCCTTCAAATAACCTCCGGGCTTAAAGTCGCTGAAAACGATTTTTGGACCTTCTCGCTAGGAACTAAAATCTACTATTACCGAAGTGAATACTATCAAGACTCGTTCTTTTTAAGTGATCTCACCACAAATGATGTCGATGAGCTTATTAAGCTTAAGAATAGAAGTGGCGTGGCCGGTGACATCGGGGCCTTCATCAAATTTGAAAACCGATATCTGCCCAAGATTTCCTTCTTGATAAAAAACATCAACTCTCTTTATAAGAATGAAGAAAAAGACATCGTGGCCGAAAATCAAATGCGTCCCCTCATGGTATATGAAACCTATTCGAGAGTAGGTTTGGGTTATGACATCAAAAAAAGCTGGGGGGCCCTCAATGCGGAAATCAATCTTCCGTTTAGAAATTTCTATCAAGATTATTACAACGAATATCTAGTTGGAAGTATCGGCTACTCTCTCACCAGATTTTCTACTCAGTTGTCCTACTCAAAATACCAACAAATTTTTGGATTTAACTTTGGATCCAAGATTGCCTCAGTTGGCATCTTCTATGGAAAATCTCGCCCCTTGGGAGATTTCTCGACCCAGGATGAAAGTGTTGGTGGCGTAAAAGGAGAGATCTCACTATGAAGATTTTCATCCTTTTCGTCTGTTTCATCTCAAGTCTTTCTTTTGCCACAACAGAAGGTCAAAGTGCCTATAAATTCTTGAAGCAAAAGAGTGACGAGAGCAAATCCGAAATTCAATTTAATGAATATGAAGACATCATTAGTGGTTCCATTGCCTTTGCCATTGGCAACATTGGATATTTCACGACGGATTCCAGTACTCTAAAGATCGCCTACAGTGGTGTTCAAACAGTAGGGATCATCGCAGTTGGACACGGTATCTACGATTACTATTATCCGCACTTTGAAACTCGTCTTTTAGGTCTATTAAGTAAGAAAAAGCTCACTCGAGGGCAGCTTTCAGATGGATATGTGAGTCTCCTGGGAGAAATGGAACGGGCCAAGAGATTATCACTTCTCTGGAGCTCTTCTCTTCTTACCATGCAGTATGGGCTTAACGCTTTTCTCGGAAAAGATGTTCCTCAGGATTTAAAAGATATTTACCTTTTCTTAGGTGGGGTAAACGCCATCATCGCCGTGTACTCGTATTACAACGTTAGTGATTATGAACAGTACTATCTCAATCAAAAGAAAGCGAAGGTCGGCCTTTTTATAGTCCCTGGTCAACGTGACACAAGAGCAGGTCTTGGCATTTCCAAGGCCTGGTAAGTTATTTGAAAAGAAGATTTTTCAACTCACTCGCCTTACTGATACCGACGATCTCAAGCTTGTATTTACCCTTGAGGTCCTCGGCCGCTCTCTTAGAAGTGATCACACGCTTATAATTCATCTGCGCGATCTCTTTTAAACGCATCTCCATCATCGGTACCGAGCGAACTTCACCAGTCAGACCTACTTCTCCCAGAAAAATAGTGTCGTTAGGAATCGCAGTCTGATAGTAAGAACTTAAAAGTGATGCAATAACAGAAAGGTCATTTTCACGTGTAGTAAGTTTCATGCCACCCACTACGTTCACGTAGATATCATTATAAGAAAGAGGAATGCCGAGATACTTATCAATCACCGCCACCAAAAGGGCCACCCGATTGGAATCAAGGCCCTGAGTTGTCCGGCGACCTTGAGCAAATTTGTTTTCAACAACGAGAGCTTGAATCTCTACGAATAAAGATCTACTACCTTCCAAAATACAAGTCAGCGATCTTCCATAAGATCCAGGAAGAGATTGTTCCAAGAAATACTGAGAGGGATTTTTGATTTCAAGAAGACCCGTTTCTTGCATTTCAAAAATTCCCACTTCATTGGTATTTCCGAAACGGTTTTTCATCACTCTAAGCATACGGTACTGGCCCAACTGATCGCCTTCAAAGTAGATCACAGTGTCCACCATGTGCTCTAAGATTTTAGGTCCTGCGATCTGCCCTTCTTTCGTCACGTGACCAATAATAAAACAGGTCAGATTATAGGCCTTCGCAAAATTCATAAGTTCATAAGTTACTTCACGAATTTGCGTCAGCGTTCCCGCGGCCGATTCAACCTGATTAGAATGAGTCGTTTGAATCGAATCGAGTACCAGAAATTTTGGTTTTAATTCTTTAACTTGTTCTAAGATTTTCTGCCAATTGGTCTCATTAAAAATGTAAAAACCATTGTTATTAACACCGAGGCGCTTTGAGCGACCAGCAACCTGAGACTCAGATTCTTCTCCGCTCACATATAAAATGCGCTCATTTCCATATTCATTCAGAAGTTTTCCACAAACTTCCATAAGAAGAGTCGATTTACCAATTCCGGGCTCACCACCAATAAGTGTGAGTGAACCGACTGTTACTCCACCACCCATCACTCGATCGAATTCTTCGATCTTGGTTTGATAGCGGTTCACAATTTCGTGTTCAATTTCATTAATGGTTTTAGGACGAGATTCACGGCCTGAAACAGATTTAGGTGCGGCCTTGCTGGGTTTAATAGTTTCTTCTTCCGAAAAAGAGTTCCACTGATTACAGTCCGGACACTTTCCAAGCCACTTGGCCGATTGATATCCGCATTCCTGACACGTAAAAACTGTTTTGATTTTGGCCATCTATCCCTCGAGCATTTTCATGAGTTGATCTTCTTTAATGATCGGAATTTTTAGAGAAGTCGCCTTCACATACTTACTCGATGTGCTGTCCTCATCATTGGTCACGAGATAGCTTAAGTTCTTCGACACTCCCGCAATGATTCCCCCATTTTGCTTAATGAGTTTTTCAATTTGCGGACGCGGTTGACTTAAGGCCCCAGTGAGACAAAAAGAAAGCCCCTTAAGTGGTCCTTCCCCGGAGGCGGTTTCATCGGCCTTCACCACCACTCCCACACTCAAAAGCTCATCAATCAGCGGCTTTTTCTTTCTAAGGGAGGCGAGAATTGATTCAGAAGACTTCTCGGCAAATCCTTCGATCTGAAGCATCTTCTCTACCGTGAGGTCCTGGATTTTTTCGAGGGTGTTATAACCTTGAGCTATGATTTTTTCACTTTTAGCGATGGAAACACCTTCCACTCCAATGGCGGAAATGAACTGAGCGAGACTTTGATGTTTCGTTTTCTGAATATTCTCAAACATCTTGGTCGCAAGCTTGTCTTTTACTTTGTCCAAAAGAAGAAAATCTTCGTGCCTTAAGCGATAGAGGTCTGGAATGCCTTCAACCAGACCCTTATTAATCATTTCATCCAGACGTTTATCCGAAACGTCTTCGATGTTGGCCTTGAAGATATAATTAAGAATTTCTTCTTTGATTTTTGCTGGGCAAAGATCATTCTCACATTGAAGCCAGATATCATGGATCACAAGTTTAGATGAACAACTTGGGCAATTGGTTGGGTGAGTGAATTCACCGTCAGAGCGTTCTACTACTCCCAAGAATTTTGGAATCACTTCACCAGAGCGGATGATCTCAATTTTGTCTCCAGCTTTAAGCTGAAAGTTTTGAACCATACCAAAATTATGTAGAGTCACTCGCCCGATCATCGCTCCAGAAAGTTCCGTAGGCTCAATCAAGGCAACAGGAGTAAGGGTTCCGTTTCGAGAGACGCCCCACTCAATTTCATTGATCTTTGCGACCTTCGTTTCACCGGCAAATTTAAAGGCAATTTTATAACGAGGATGGTGACTGGTTTCACCCAATTCCGCATGATGTTTTAAATCATCATAAACCACCACCAGGCCATCAATGAGATAATCTCCGCTCGACATAAAATTCTTAGCTTCAGCAATTCTCTCTTTAAGATCTTTACCGGCCTTATGAATTTCATAGTCCGGAGTGATAAACCCTAGACCTTTAAGTGCATCTAGTTTCTGATGTTCTTTAGTAAACTCTTCATCATCAATAATGTCGAAGGCCTGAAAACTCAAGTGACGACAGAGTTGAATATTTTCTTTTCGACCGAGAAGTCCCGCCACAATGTTTCGTTGTGAGGTCGGAGCCTCTAGTCCCATGTCTTGCATTTCTTTTGAGAGGGTAAAAAAGTTTTTTTCTACACAGTAAACTTCACCACGAACTTCAAAAGTTCCCTTATTGCCTACGTGCTTTGGAATATCAGGAATAAAGACCGCTTTCTTAGTGATATTTTCACCGAATTGACCATCACCACGGGTTTTGGCGGTGACGAGGTGTCCATTCTCATAAATAAGTGAGCAGCTTGAACCATCAATTTTAAAAACACTCACGACTTCATGTTTACCGATCCACTTCGCGAGATCTGTTTCATCGTAAGTCTTATCCAGGGAGAGCATCTTGCGTTGATGTTCAACCTTGCTGGTTGATTCGGCCTGCTTAAAACCCACTAATTGCAGAACCGGATTCTCTGGATCCAAAGATTTTAATTCTGCCTCTAATTTGTCGTATTTTTCGTCCGAGATTTCGGCGTGACCAGTGTAATAAAGTTCTTTATGGTGAAGGATGAGTTTTTCCAACTCTTGGATTCGTGCTGTCTTCATCCTTCTTTTTTAGCACTTTTATCTTAGAAATTAAATGAAACACCCAGCTTTAACAGGTTATCCTTATAAGAGACCTCTTTAAAAGCTCCACTAAATTTGGCCTTACGTGACATCGCCTCAATACTTCCATCAATGGTCATGCGATGAGTGTACTGATACTTGACCCCAATTTCTAAATCCAAAGCTGATGCGCTTGAACTTGAACCATAAATCTTGTCATCTTCACTAAAGCTTGGGAAAGGCAGGAACTCTGCCTGAGTAAAAAAGCGCCATTCACGATTGATTGGAATATTGGCAGCAACACCGAGTAAAAGACCGTAAATGTTGTTCTTACCGAATCCATCCACCTCTGAATTTGCAAGATCAAAACTATAGTTAGCGTAACCGCCGTAGATATCAATTTGCGGGCCATAGAAGAAGCCAATTGGAAGATACTTGTAACCACCAGTGATTTTAAAGGCACCATTATTAGCACTTACACTGTCTTTTTCTGGACTGCCTGATTTCGCTTTCAAGCTTCCTAAATTTCGCATAAGTTCCAGGGCCGCAAAGTACTGACGAGTGATCCAACCTTCAACTCGAAAGTCGATACCAAAAAGATTTCCGCTCATGCGGTTTGATCCAGTTGGAGTTGAGGTATCTACACTTGATGATGATCCAAACAGTGCCACCGAGAGAATCCCCAATGTTCCTAGCTTTTCATCTTCTTTGTCTTTACCCAAATTTGGATCGTTAATAACTTCTTGCTTATAAGGCTCTAAACGGACCCAGTCCCCGGCCTTGAGTTTTTGATCACTCTTATAGACCTTCACCATTCCCAGGGCCTGGTTATCAGAAATATTAAAGACTTTTCCTTCCGCTAAAATTTCTGTGTCCCAATCCACGATTTTTTTAAGCAGAGGATGCTTCTTTTTAGCGATTGGTCTTTTCACCACAAAACTTTGTCCGATTTGAATCGGATAACCTTTACCTACGTCGAGTGTGATTTGATCACCGAGGATACCGTTAATTTTGGCATCATAAGGAATGGTCTTGGCGTAGATATCGAGCCAATTGGCAATGGTCTGACTGATGATTTCAATATCGTCGCGGTTAAGAACGGTCTTTTCTGAAAAATACAGATCTTCGCCGTTTTCGCCGTAAACATCCATCTGAACTTCAACTGAATTAAGTTCATTCACAATCGCCACACGGATAATAGAGCCAACTTTTAGTTTGTCGGCAACTGTGGCCAGAACTTCTTTCGTTTTTAAATATTGAGGAAGATTTTCACGATACTTACTAAAAACACTGATCATGGAAGAGTTTGAAACATAGGTACACCAGTTTCTTTTCTTAAGATCACTCTCAACTTCTTCAAAGACCTTATATCCGATCGCACCTCCTACACTGTCTGTAATAGGGAGAAGAGTGCATCGTCTCATGGATGATTGGGCAAAGGCCCCTAACGAGAAAATCAATCCAAGAAGAAGTAAGGTTAATTTCATAATAGTTTTGGTAGTTCCGGAGGTAATTCCATTGAAGGCATAGGTTTATTCGCGCTCTGTTTCTCATAGAGCTCAACCAACATGCGTAACTCGTTATTCTCTTCGCGCAATTGTCTAATTTGTGTACGAAGCAGTTCAGTCTCTAATTTAATTTTTAGGACTTCTTCCTCTTCTCTTAAGCGAAGCTTCTCTGTCGAGGGTACGTAGATAAAGTACTTCCCGTTTTCCTCTTTGTATTTCAGAATATTATTCTTGATATGTCTTCGAATGGTCGAAATGGAGACATCTTTGTAGCGTGAATAGTCATTGATGGACAACCACACCCCAGACGATGCGTTCATAGTGCTCCTTTAGCGTTAATCTTAATTTTAAAGAATCCGATAAGAATGTGCAAAAGCAAAAATCATGAGGAAAAGTTGAGTAAAGATGTCGGTTGATTTAAACGAGCTGAAAAATAAAAAAATCGCGCTGGTTTTGTCCGGCGGGGTCGTTAAAGCAGCTGCCTGGCACCTGGGAGTTACTCTCGCGCTGGAAGAACTCGGCTTTTCACTTAAAAGTAATAAAAATTCTTCCCCTGGTCAGGATTTTAATCAGAAGAGCCTAGAGATTGGGACCTACGTGGGTTCATCTGCCGGCGCCATGATTTGTGTTTACCTCGCCGCTGGTTACACTCCTCAAGACGTTATTCAGGCCACATTAGGGATCAAGGGTTCCCGTTTAAAAGGAATCACTTATAAAGATATGTTCGCCATCAAACGGCCCGAACTAAAGGCCCCGAAAAGCGAGCTCTACTTTCCGCTGGATGGTTTTCCGACTCTTTTGAAGAACATGCTGAAACCGGTGATCTCGCTTCCCGGTTTTTTTACGACTGAAGGTGTTCGCCGTTATTTGTTAGACAACGTGATCGAAAATGACCGATTCGAAGACTTTGCTCCGGATTTATTTATCGTGGCCACTCAGCTCGATCATTCCCGAAAAGTTATTTTCTCAAAATACAATTACCCTAACCCGTCTCACGACAGTACCTCAGTTTATTATACCGGAACGAATGTTTCCTACGCCGCCGCGGCCAGTATGAGTGTTCCTCCGTTTTATTGCCCGTATCCGATTAAAAATCGTCTCACGAATGGAATTGATTACTATATCGACGGAGAAATTCGTGAAACGCTTTCCACTCACGTGGCAGAGGACAATGGCTGTGAAGTGATTATTAGTTCCTGGACCCACACTCCTTATCATTTTCATGATGAGGTGGGTTCACTGGTGAACTATGGGCTGCCACCGATTGCGATTCAGTCTATCTATCTCATGATTCAGAAAAAGATTGTGGCCTCGCGCGCGGAACGGGCCAAGGCGATCGACATCATTGATACGGTTAACGATTACATGAAAATGGAAAAGTTCTCGCAGAATCATCGTCGTGAGATCATGGCGATTCTTCAAAGAAAGCTCAATATCAATCCTAAAGTTAAACTCATTGATATCTTCCCTGACCATCATGATTACAAATTATTTTTTGCTAACTCATTCTCTCTTAACTCCAAAGTTTCTGCTCACGCAGTAGAGGCCGGTTATAAGCGAACCATGCAGATTCTGAGCCCTAAATGATTATAAAGTATCTCCTTATCGCCGTTTGTTGTTTGATTCTGGTCACGGCCTCTGATCCTTATTTCGGAACAGAGTTAAGTTGGCGTCCTGTCCCGAAGGAAACCGAGGGAGATGTTCGTGAACAATTATGGATGTCGACTGAGGCCTTTCGAGACTATCTGGATGATCACGATGATCGAGTTTCAGACGTCTTCAAAGTTAACAGTTACTATTATCCAAACGTTCATTTCTGGTTTTTGATTTACACCCAGTTTGAATCAAACCAAGTTGTAATTCATGACAAAAGTAACTTAAACCTTATCTATAAGGTCCTCGATTTCTCGGAACTCCATCGTAAAGATCTTCCAAAGAACACTATCTATGTTCTTCAACAGAAGATCTCTCAAGAGCGTTTAGATGATCTCGAAAAAGAACTCGAAGACCTGGCGAAAGAACCCTACTCCCTTAGCTCTTCGGCAAAAAATATTTACCGCATGCTGAAACAGGCCAATGTAGAACTTCCGATCAAAAAATCTGATCGCAGTATTTTCTTCACTAAACTTAAGCACAATCTCAGAACTCAAACCGGTCAGAAAAATTTTATTCGCGACGGTGTGATGAGATCTCTTCCCTATCAACATTTTCTGGGGAAATACTTCACCGATCGAAAGCTTCCGAAGGAACTTTTAGCAATTCCATTTTTAGAATCTAGTTTTAATCCCAAGGCCCATTCAAAAGTGAATGCCCTCGGTGTTTGGCAATTTATGCCACTCATAGCGAGTTACTACGTTCCTAAAAGAAATAACTACAGTGACTATCGTTCCAATATTGGTGTGGCATCACTCGCGGCCGGACATTTAATGTCGGAAAACTTTAAAATCATGAAGTCCTGGGACTTGGCGGTGACTGCCTATAATTCGGGAACAAAACACTTATTAAAATCAAAGCGTGAACTTGCTTCCAAAGATGTGGATTTAGAAGACATCATTAAGCACAGCGATTCCCAGCATTTTGGATTTGCTTCTAAGAACTTCTATAGCGAGTTCCTGGCCCTCGCGCATACTCTTGCTTATCGTGAAGAACTTTTCACTGACCTCCATGATCATGATCGTCCGGATGTGGACGAGGACCTCAAGTTCTACATGACAAAATGTACGTTAAGGCTTCCAAAAGAGTTAAACGAAAAGATGATGGATGATGTGCATTTCCACAATCACCACATTACTGAGCTTCAAACCAATCTTCCTAAGGGCCATATCATCACCACGAAGTCGGTCCTCCCAAAGAACAAGTTCTATCAGGTGGCATACAAAGATCTATTGAAAGTGAAACCAAAAGACTGGGACCGCTTTGTTAGAAATCAGAGCTGTTCAACGAGATAAGTATTCGGAGAGCAGTAACTTCCCAGGTAATCAACACTTCCGTCTTGATAAGTTACTTTAAGATTGATTTTGCCGTCTTGGCTGTATTCTTCAGCGCCTTGGTTTTCACCAACAACGATGATCTTACGGCTCTTCTCACCCAGAGAATCGTAGAATTTTCCATCAGCGTCTAGAACTTGAGTGTAAGTCACAAGTGACATACCAACTGATTCAGCGGCCACATCAAATTTTACGGCCTTCTTTGAAAGGTTAACTTGTACCAGACAACGGTTTCCAAGCTTCGCGCCTTCAAAGCGAGAAAGGATATAGCGCATGAAGTTTTCTGAAGGAACTTCAACTGTTGTATTTTCTTTCAGCCCAACAAACACAGGCTCATCTTGGTGACCAAGTTCAAGGTAACGACGAGCACCTAGAAGGGTCTTATCGAAGTCCATTTTATAAGTATGGTCGTTAAGTTTCTTGGCCGTTTTATCCGTTGCAAATTGTTTAACTTGCTCAGATGAAATAATAAGCGGTGTTTTTTCCTGTCCAAGAAGATCTTCTTCAAATAGCTTCACGGCTTCATTTTTTACGTCTTCAAAGAAGTTCGCTTCAAAGGTCAGTTCTCTTTCATGGATGTGGATAATTTTTGAAGTCACTTCTCCACGGCCATCTTTATAACTTAGAAGTGCATTTCCGGCCTTCACACCAACAAATAGCTGGTAACGGAAGTCTGATTCTTTTGTTTCATTTAATTCGCCATCTAAAGTCATGACCGCTGAGTATGGAACATCAAGAGTCACATCTTCAGCTGCATCATCAAGCTCAACCAGAACAGCACCGATTGGACCGCGCGATTCATAAGGAGCGAGTAGCTTATTGAATTTTGTTTCTTCAATTGCTGGAACTGATACTGCGGCGTCTCCTTCTTCCACAATCAGGTCAGTATTAGTTGGAGCGAATCCACGCTTCAACAATGTTACTGAGCGATTCATGCGGGCAGAAGCAAGTTTATTTTGGATAGTCACTTCGCCATTACCGTAATCTTGGATGGCCTCAGTTAGATCATCTTGGAATCTTAGTTCAAAACCAACTTCCGACTGAGTAGTCACGAAATCAGTTCCCACCAGCTGGATAGTCAGGCGACTTGCGTGCTCCTTAGGAACAAGAAGCGCGTTCTTTTCAGAACTTGCGACCTCTTCTTGCTGAGGAGCTGGCCTGCCCTTAGAAGTTGAAGTTGTAGCTGGTGCTTTGTCACCTTGCGCCGGTGTCTCAGATTTCTGAGTAGTCACTGTGCTTACCATTGGCATCGCCTGTGACTTGATATCGGCATTTACTTGCGAGTAATCGAAGGCAACTAAATCATCAACAGATACTTCTTCTGAAACGCTGTCCACATTTTGTGATTTATCCACATTGTTAACAACTTCATCTTTTGTTGGAATTTCAGGAATTGGTGCTGGTTTTTGAGCGGCAACTTTTTCCTCTTCATCGTATTCAAAGAAGGTCGGCTCAGCATCGCTAGATTGGATAGTCGAAACTTCATCCGAAACTGGAGAGGCAGATTTTGCCACCATATTCGTTTCAAGATCTTTATAAAGAGCAATCAGATTCGTTTGAAGCGGTTGGTTCATCACAACTGGGTGAAGTTTAACCGGTTCATAGAAAGGTAGTTCGTTCTTCGCTACTTTTTCTAATTTAAGTTCAGCAGGCTTTTGAGCAACTACAACTGGAGCCGCTTTAACTACCGGCTTAACTGCTACAACTACTGCTTTCTTTTCCACTGGGAACTTAATGTCCGCAAAGTGCATTTCAGGAGCAGCTACTTCTAAGGTGTCTTGTGTTTTAAATGATGTTTCAGAGAAGAGAGAAAGATAGTCGCCCGAGATTGAAACTTCCTTCACAACTGGCATTGCAAAACGCAGGGCCACAGTACCTACGAAGAGGTACGCAGCGAGCGTAAAATAAGCAAACATCCTGTTTAGCATGAACGACATATGTGATTATTTTATCTGAAGTACAAACATTTCTCGTCATTCAAAACTTGCCGGTCGCTATTTTCTGCTTATTCAAGTGCTGGAAATACTGAGATTTTACTGAGTAGTCATGGGTAGCTGGCCTAGTTATCCACAAGGCCGTGGATAACTAGAGGGTCTTTGAGAGTTCGATGAAGTAGCAGGCGGTCTTATCACCTTTAATACAGTCCATTTCCAAAACTTCTTTGGTGATGTCCTTGTTCTCTTTCAACATGCATTCGTGGTCTTCTTCTTTTGGACAACGCTTTTTAATTTCTGCTGCCTGTTTTTCCAACTGCACTTTACGGGTGGCACTAGGCTCAGGCATTTTGCATGGTTCTTTTGGATTTTTAACACATTCGATGGTGGCGCAGGCCTCTTCTACCTTTTGATCGCAAAACTTCTGATGAAGGGCCTTTGCGGCCTCAAGATCAAAGGCGTTTGCCATAGGGGCAATTGCAAGTAAGAGAATCAGGAATTTCATGGGGACTCCTTTCATCTCATCATATCGGCAGTTTTGGAAAAAAAGGCAAAAAAAAACCCGTCCGGAGACGGGTTTTAGAAGTTACTTAAGATTAGCAAGGCGGAGACGAAGCTCAGCTCTCTCAAGCTTTCTGCGGAACTTAATAAGGTCCACATCAGTTAGAGATTCTTTGCCAGAAAGACGATCATGGGCCTTCGCCTTTGCAGACTTCGCACGCTCCAGATCGATGTCTTCAGCACGCTCAGATGTGAAAGACAGGATTGTAACAGTGTCTTGTAAAACACGGCACAGGCCCGCAGTCACTGAAAAGTGACGAGCACCCATTGGTGTCTTAGCAGTCAAGATTCCAGTCGATAGCTCAGTAAGGATATGAGTATGTTCAGGGAGAATGTTAATCTCCCCGCGAACTGTTGGAATCGTGATGTCGTTACACTCAAGATCTTTAATCACAACACCTTTTGGCGTGAAAAGATTGAGTTTAAAGGCTGATGCCATAATTACTTCCCTTCAGAAAGTTTCTTAGCTTTCTCATGAACCATATCTAGGCCACCAACAAGGTAGAAAGCTTGCTCAGGAAGGTGATCAACTTCACCAGCTAGAACTGCCTTGAAACCTTTAATAGTGTCTTCGATCTTCACGAATTGACCTGGGATACCAGTGAACTGCTCAGCAACGAAGAACGGCTGAGAAAGGAACTTCTGGATCTTACGGGCACGTGCCACGAGTTTCTTATCGTCTTCAGAAAGTTCATCCATACCAAGGATGGCGATGATATCTTGAAGCTCTTTATACTTTTGAAGAACTGACTGCACTTGACGAGCAACTGCGTAGTGTTCATCACCAACAACGTCCGGAGTAAGAATCGTTGAAGAAGAAGAAAGAGGATCTACCGCTGGGTAAATACCAAGCTCGGCGATCTGACGAGAAAGTTCTGTTGTAGCATCCAAGTGAGCGAACGTAGTAGCTGGAGCTGGATCGGTATAGTCATCCGCAGGTACGTATACAGCTTGGATTGATGTAATCGAACCATCTTTCGTAGATGTAATACGCTCTTGCATTGCACCCATCTCTGTAGAAAGAGTTGGCTGGTAACCCACAGCTGAAGGAATACGACCTAGAAGGGCCGAAACCTCTGAACCAGCTTGAGTAAAGCGGAAGATGTTATCTACGAAGAATAGTACGTCTTGTTTTTCTTCATCACGGAAGTACTCAGCTAGTGAAAGACCAGTTAGAGCAACACGTGCACGGGCACCAGGTGGCTCGTTCATCTGACCGTAACAAAGAGCAGTTTTTGCAAGAACTCCTGAGTCCTTCATTTCGTGCCAAAGATCGTTACCTTCACGAGTACGCTCACCCACACCTGCGAACACAGAGAAACCACCGTGTTGAGTTGCGATGTTGTTAATAAGTTCCATGATTAGAACTGTTTTACCTACACCCGCACCACCGAATAGACCGATCTTACCACCCTTAAGGTATGGAGCTAGAAGGTCGATTACTTTAATACCAGTAAAGAAAGCTTCTTTCTTAGTAGATTGGTTAGCGAATTTTGGAGCTTCACGGTGAATCGGGTAGCTCTTCTTGTTGTTAAGAGGACCAGCTTCATCAACTGGCTCGCCGATTACGTTGATAATACGGCCAAGACACTCACGACCTACCGGAGCTTGAATTGCAGCTCCTGTATCTTTTACGATTTGGCCACGAGCTAGACCTTCAGTTGCATCCATAGCGATACAACGAACCATGTTGTTACCAAGGTGAGCAGCAACCTCTACAGTAAGGTTGTCTTCTCCGCCTTCGATTGCTTTGTTTGTGATTTTAAGAGCGTTGTAAAGCGCCGGAAGTTTTCCGTTAGAAAACTCAACGTCGATTACAGGTCCCAATACTTGTCGAATAACACCTGTGTTTTGCATTTTTATGCCCCTTAACCGTTCAGAGATTCAGCACCAGATACAACTTCGATTAGTTCGGTTGTAATTCTCGCCTGTCTCATCTTATTCATTTTTAATGTTAGTTTCTTAGTCATTTCTTTACAGTTCTTCGATGCGTTTTCCATCGCATTCATACGAGAGCCGTGCTCTGAAGCAATGGCATCTAGTACGCATGTATAAACCGTTGTCAGATACACTTCTGGAACGAGAGTGTCCAGAATTTGCTCAGCACTTGGCTCATACTTGAAATCGTATGGATATTTCGACTTGATAGTTTCCTTATCAGAAGACGAAACTTGCATTGGAAGAAGCTGTCTCACTTTAGAATCAAAAGCGATAGCAGAAATGAAAGAGTTATAGGCAACATAAACTTTGCCAACTTCACCATTCATAAACATAGCGCCCAGCTCGTCAGCAACTTTACGAACTTCTTCGTAAGTCGGATCAGCTTTCGCGAATGTAAACGTTTTACCGCTATTTACTTCTTTCTGGATGAGGTCACGAACTTTCTTCCCAATAAAGAAGAATTTAAGATCTTCATCTTTTGTCTCAGCCACGAAACGTCTAACAGTCTTAGCAAGAGAAGAGTTATAACCGCCGCAAAGACCTTTATCAGACGAAATCACCAGAACCACAGACTTATTATTTTCCTTCGGAGTGAAGTACTCATTCGTGTAGTTCTGTGCCAGGGCAGAAACTGTTCTCACAGTCTCTTCTAGCTCAGTTGAGTATGGACGAAGACCTAAGATACGAACCTGAGCCTTGTTCAGCTTCGAAGCTGAAACAAGTTTCATGGCCTTTGTGATCTTTAAAGTACCTTTGGTACTTTTGATCTTTTTCTTTAGGTCTTTAATATTTGCCATGGTTTTTAATCCTTAAATTAAGCCTTGTAGCTAGCTACGAAGTTCTTAACGATTTCTACAACCTTAGCTTCGTTTTCAGCAGACATCTGCTTCTCAGCTCTCATAGCGTTCATAAGGTCAGCGTGACGAGAGTTAAGAGTTGCAAGAAGATCTGTCTCAACCTGACGAACTTTGTTCACAGGGATTGAATCGAAGAAGCCTTTAGTAGCAGCAAAGATAGATACCGATTGATCGATAACATCCATTGGTGAGTACTGAGCTTGCTTAAGAAGTTCTACAAGACGAGAACCACGGTTAAGCTGACGTTGAGTCGCTTCATCAAGGTCAGAACCGAATTGTGCGAAGGCCGCAAGTTCACGGTACTGAGCTAGATCTAGACGAAGAGTACCAGCTACTTTTTTCATGGCTTTAATTTGAGCAGAACCACCAACTCGAGATACTGATAGACCTACGTTAACCGCAGGACGGATACCAGAGTTGAAAAGATCTGATTCAAGATAGATCTGACCATCTGTAATCGAAATTACGTTTGTAGGAATGTACGCAGAAACGTCACCCTCTTGAGTTTCGATGATTGGAAGAGCTGTAAGTGAACCAGCACCTAGTTCATCGTTAACTTTACAAGCACGCTCTAGAAGACGTGAGTGAATATAGAATACGTCCCCTGGGAATGCTTCACGTCCTGGTGGACGACGAAGAAGAAGTGAAAGCTGACGGTAAGCTTGTGATTGTTTTGTTAAGTCATCGTACACGATAAGCGCGTGCTTACCAGCATCACGGTAGTACTCACCCATAGTAGCACCAGTATATGGAGCTAGGTATTGAAGTGGAGCTGAGTGAGAAGCTGTAGCTGAAACGATGATTGTATATTCAAGAGCACCAGCTTCAAGAAGCTTTTGGTACACTTGGCGAACTGTAGATTGCTTCTGACCGATGGCCACGTAAACGCAAACTACGCCTTTACCTTTTTGGTTGATGATAGTGTCAACCGCAACTGCTGTTTTACCAGTCTTACGGTCACCAATGATAAGCTCGCGCTGACCACGGCCGATCGGAATCATGGCGTCGATAGCTTTGATACCAGTCTGCATTGGCTCGTGAACTGATTTACGAGCAATAATTCCTGGAGCTTTAACTTCAACGTTACGGAATTGAGTAGCTTTAATTTCACCCTGACCGTCGATTGGCTCACCGATTGCGTTTACTACGCGACCAAGAAGAGCGTCACCAACAGGAACAGATACGATTTTTTCTGTACGCTTAACTGTTGAACCTTCTTTAATTGATTCGTCGTTACCAAGAACCACGATACCAACGTTGTTAGCTTCAAGGTTAAGAACCATTCCTTTAACTCCGCCTTCGAACTCAACAAGCTCGCCGGCAAGAACGTTTTTTAATCCAAATACGCGGGCCACACCGTCACCAATTGTGAGGACTGTCCCAATTTCGTTCATCTGTAGGCGAGATTCAAAGTTTGCAATTCGCTCTTTGATGATGCCTGTGATTTCTTCAGGTCTGATTGATGTACTCATCTAAAATCCCTTCCCTTTTTCTGGGTTAATTATTCGCTAAGAATTGATTGTTTAAATTGTTCTAACTGGTTGTCTAACGAAGCATCTAATTGAAGATCTTCTACAGTCACCTTGAAGCCCGCTGACACGTTCGAGTTTTGAACGTAATCAAGAGTTGGCTGGCGACCAAGTTTATTCTTCAAAAATGATTCGATCTTTGCTTTGAATTCAGGATCAATCTGAGCATCTGAGCCTTCGATTGTGCCTTTCATGAAACCCTTACGGTCATCGTCCATAACAATCACTTCTTTGATGATCAAAGGAAGGATGCCGATACGTTTTTCATCAATCAGGAACTTCACAGTTTCTGATGTGATTGGAGAAAGAGAAAGTTTCTTCGCAACTTCAGCGAATACTGCCTTCTTCTCATCTAACGTGAAAAGCTCGAGGAACATAACGTTCTCAAGCTCATTTGATTTATTAATTACTTCTGTAAGCTTTGTAAGCTCGTTAGCGATGTCGATTTTTCTTTCATCGCCAAGCTCAAGAAGTGATTTCGCGTAAACGCGAGCTACCGCTTGTTCTTTCATATCTTAGAGCCCTTTCAAAAGTTTCGAAGAAACTTTAGATTGATAGTCTTTATTAGTCTTAATTGTAGATTTTGTTTTAGCGATAACTTGGTTCAGAAGCTCGGCATTTAGCTCATCAAGAGCTGCCTTCTTATCAGCTTGAAGTTTAAGATTTGCATCTGACTTAAGCTTTTGAGTCTTCTCATCAGTTTCACGAGAAAGATTTTTTTCAAACGCTAGAACTTCGTTCTCAGCTTGAGAGTGAATTGACTTCACTTCGTTAGGAAGGTTAGCGGCCTTTCTCTCTTCAGCTTCAAGAAGCATTTTAGCTTCTTTCGACTTAAGGTTTACGCGTTCGATTGTGTTCGCGATATCATCAGATTGTTTGTTGAAATAAGCGGCCAAAGGACCTTTTAGTTTCCAAGCAAGAACACCAAGAAGGATCGCAACGTTTACCGCCGGAGCGATAAGATCCGTAATTGAACTGTGGTGACCTTCACCGTGACCGCCGCCAGCTGCAAGGGCTTTAGTGGCGAAACCTAGGGCGATAAAAGCGTAAGCTGTCCAGAAACGCATATTTTTCCTTATTGAAGAATCTTATTAACGAGTGATTGAGATAGAGAATCTGCTTCAGCAAGATACTTATCTTTGTTACTAGCAATTTCTTTTGAGAATTCATTGCGAGAAGAATCAATGTAGGCGTTAACTTCTTTTTCAGTTTGCTTGTACTGATCTGTGTACTTAGCAGTGATTGACTGTTTCTTCTCTAGAGATGTTTTAAGAGAAGTAGTGTTGGCCTCGTTAATTTTGGCCTGATACTCAGTCTGCATCTTGTTAACTTTTTCGATTGTTTCATCTGCTACGTTATCAAGCTTCACAGTTTTTTCTTCGCGAGTTGTAAGCACTTCTTGCAACTTTCCTAAGAACAAGAAATGGGCAATCACGAACACAATTGTGATGATAACAAATTGAGGGACAAGAGAAGAATCCACACCTAGTTGTGTGAAGATGGCGGTAAACGTTTCCATAGGTTAAACCTTAAAAATGAAGCGAATTTAATTGAGCAGTAATTTTTTAAGGTATAGGGGCTATTTCGTCAATGGAAATGGGGGTTCTATTTTTTGTCTTTCATCTTAGTAATTCCGTGGAAAATGACCCCTTCTTCGACGATCAAACTCGGACTAGTAACAGTCCCTTCAAATCGTGCTGGGCGTCGAATTTCCACCCGTGAAGAAGCTTTAATTGTGCCCTTCACAGAACCAGAAATGATCACAATATTGGCATTAATATCGGCATTGATAACAGCGCCTTCAGAAATGATCAGCGTGTCATTTGAAAAAATACTGCCGTTTACATATCCAGCGATACGAACAGTACCGCTGAATGAAAGGTTTCCTTCAAATTTGCAGCCCTCTTCGATGATGGCGCAAATATCGTTCTTTTTAGCCAAAAAAGTCTCTCCCGACTATTTCATGAGATAAGCAAATATATCATTAAATTCGGCTTCGTTGCTGAATTTAATTGTGATTTCACCGGCACCGTTCTTTTTTGCTTTCACATCAAAGTGGTAACCAGTTTTTTGCTCAAGCTTATTTCTAAGCTGTGTATATTGCTCAGCTATAAATTTATTATCATCTGACTTCTTCGAAGGTTTCTTCGATTTTTTTGCCAGGTCTTCGAGCTCGCGAACTGAAAGGCCCTTGGCAATTACTTCGTTCGCCAGGCGCTTCACTGACTCATCGTCGCCGATTGAAACCAGGATCTTGGCATGACCAAAAGAAAGAAGTTCTTTTTGAAGAGAAACAATCACGTCTTTTGGAAGTTTAAGAATACGAAGGAAGTTAGCAATCGTTGAACGCTCTTTACCGATCTTCTTAGCTACTTCTTCCTGAGTCAGTTCGAACTCATTCATAAGTTGGAAGTAAGCAAGTGCTTCTTCCACGCAGTTTAAATCTGAACGTTGAACGTTTTCGATGATCGACATCACCAGGATATCTTTCTTCGTTGCGCGTTTTACGATTACAGGGATTTTTGTAAGACCGGCCAGACGAGAAGCACGGTAACGTCTCTCCCCTGCTACGATCTCAAATGCGCCGTCTTTTTCAACCACGATGATTGGCTGAATAACACCGTTTTCCTTAATCGACTCCGCAAGCTCAAGTAGATCCTTCTCTTTGAAGATCTTACGGGGCTGAGCTTTGTTTGGAACGATCTTATCAACTTCAACCAGCATAGGTTGAGTTTCAATTTGAACTTCTTTTTTAGGAGCAGCAGCAGGAGCTTGGGCCTTTGGTTCTATAGGGGCGGCTTTTTCAGGAGCATCAGCGTATGCGGCTGGGCTGTTCCCTAGAAGTGCGGCCATACCTCTTCCGAGTTGTGGTTTATTCTTTTGCATAAATCATTTCTCCTACGGCTGTACTTGGTAATCCTCGAACTTCGGGATCTGCTGGTTTAGAGGCATTTTCACCTGGTTTGTTTCAGGCTTCTTCTCTGACTTCAAAATAATTTCGCGTGCGAGAGATAGATATGCTTCACTTCCCTTTGAAGTAATATCGTAAAGAATGATCGGCTTACCGAATGAAGTACATTCAGAAAGTTTCACGTTTCTTGGAATGATTGATTTAAGAATGTCATCCTTGAAGTGGGTCATGAGATCATTCGCCACTAGCTTACAAAGATTGTTACGAGAGTCGTACATTGTAAGCAGGATACCTTCGAGAGTAAGCTTCGGGTTAAGCGAAGCACGGATAAGTCTCACAGTATTTAAAAGCTGTGAAAGACCTTCCATCGCAAGATACTCAGTCTGCATTGGAACTAGATAAGTGTGGGCCGCAGTGAATGCGTTCACAGTTAACAAGTTAAGAGATGGAGCACAGTCGATAATGATGTAATCGTATTTGCTGTGAAGAGCTTCAAGAGCAACTTTTAATTTTGATTCACGTGCGAACATGTGAACAAGCTCAAGCTCAGCACCAACAAGATCATTGTTTGATGGACAAAGATCTAGAAGTGGAAGTTCAGTTTTATAGATACAGTTGTCGAAGCTTTCTTCGTTAATGAGAGCGTGATAAACGTTGGCCTTGGCAAATGTTTCTTTCTCTACACCCAAACACGAACTTGCGTTTCCTTGCGGATCCAGGTCAATCAGAAGTGTGCGTTTCTCTGCTGCGGCGAGACATGCGCTTAAGTTGACAGAAGTGGTCGTCTTTCCGACGCCACCTTTTTGGTTCGCGATTGCAATGATTTTAGCCATTTAGATCCTCACGAGAATTGATTTTGAATCCTTATTTTTAGAGAAAATCAGAGAGTTTGACAAGCGTTTTAGACGTTCCACGTGGAACATTTTGAGCGGCGAATGAAACTAAGAAACGCTGTTGTGTTCCCGGGACTTTAATCTCTTGATTCTCAAGAAGCTTCCAGTCTTTCTCGAGTTTCTTAATCATGTCGCCCTCAAGCTCCATGAAGTTTGGACCTTTATAAAGGAAGACACTGATGTCACTGGTAGTGCGATTAATGATCGGAAGATAATCCTGAATTGTTCCCACGGCCTTAAAAGTGATGGTCGCTGGACGATCAAAGATGAAGTCTTCCAGGCGTGAATGAACCAACTTCACGTTAGTAAGACCGAGCTTATCTGCGATCAGCTTCACGGCATCAACCTTCTTTCTCTTAGACTCTACTCCCACGAACTTTATGTCAGGAAGAAGTTTTGCTAGGGGAAGGATCGGGAAACCCCCGCCGAAACCTACATCCACTACAACTCCCCTCTTTTGAACTTCCTTCTGAAAAAGTTCTGACTGAAGATAGGGATTGATCGAATCGAGGATCTGCTTATGGTAGAACTCATCCTGATCTAAAATATTAGTGAGGTTCAGCCCTGCTAGGTCTGTTTTAAGTACATTTAAGTATCGAATAGCGAAATCTAACATTAGAGTGCCTTTGCTGCTACAACGGCCAGAGTAGCGGGACGAATCCCTTCGATTAGTTTCAATTGCCCAAAGGTATCTGGCTTAATTCGGGCAATTCTTTGCTTACATTCAAACGAGATATTGCTGGAAGCAGTGATGGCCTCCCAGTCGATTCTCATATTGTCCATTTTTTTTAATTTCTCAAATTGGTCCTCGGAACGTTTGATATAGCCATCATATTTCTTAGAAATGGCCACAGTTCGGATCAAATCATAGGAAAGCGTCAGTCCATAGTGAGAAAGAATGGTTTCCAGAGTGCTGATAGGATTCAACCATGCCTGACGGAGAATTTCCGAAACACTCATCCGTCTCACGAGTTGCTGGAGCTCACCTTCTCCTGAAAACTGTTTCATCAGGGGAGATTTCTCCGAAATCATGGTTTCATCACAAAAACTCATAAGTTCTTCGTACTGAGCGATGAAATCCCGCTGATACTTATCAATAGGAAGATTCAGCATAAAGCTGGTCCTATAGGGGCTCATTCTGAGTAAAGAATTGTCTTCTCTGATGAAAAGACGGTTCTCAGAGCGTGCGGTAAACAGTCTGTATGGCTCATCTCGTGTATTTGAGGTCAAATCTTCGATCATGACCCCTATATAGGACTCATGCCTACTCAAAATGAGTGGATCTAGCCCTAAAATCGACAAAGCAGCGTTGGCACCAGCAATAAATCCTTGTCCTGCGGCTTCTTCATAGCCTGAAGTGCCGTTTACCTGGCCAGCAAAGTATAAATTTCCAATCTGAACATGTTCAAGAGTGAGTTTAAGATCAGTTGTATCAATGACATCGTACTCTACTGCATATCCATAGACTTTGATTTCTGCTTTTTCTAGTCCATCAATTGAGCGCACATATTCAACTTGCACTTCTTTTGGCAAAGAAGAAGAAATCCCAGACGGATACATTGTATCTAAATCTAGTCCTTCTGGTTCAATGAACACATGGTGAACTTGTTTGTCTGGATAACGGTAGGCTTTATCTTCAATAGATGGACAATATCTCGCTCCTACACCTTTAATTTGTCCGTTGAACATCGGACTTTTTTCTTTATTAGCGCGAATAATCTCCATCGTGTTTAGATTTGTACGGGCAAGCCAGCACGAAACCTGGGAAATATGGCGATCAAACGGTGTATGAAGGCAATGAAAGTTACGAACAGACGAATCTGATGGTTGTTCTTCTAATTTTGAATAATCAATTGTTGCTTTATCAAGTCTAGGCGGAGTTCCCGTCTTAAATCTTTGTGGTCTAGTCTTAATCTCAGCGAAAAGATCCTGAAGCCCGGCAGACTTATCGCAACCTACTCTACCACCGGCAGTTTGCTCGGATCCAGTATGGAGTTTTCCATTAAGGAAAGTACCTACTGTCATAATGATCTTTTTAGCGGAGTAAGTGTTTTCGGCCTTAATCGTAAAGACATCAGCTTTCTCTATCGAAACCACTTTCTCTCGAATCACAGTAATGTTCGGAATAGAGGCAATGATCTTTTCCGCTTCTTCAGAATATTTGTCTTTATCAATTTGTACTCGAGACGATTGAACCGCGAAACCTTTTGAGTCATTCAATGTACGGAATTGGATCCCGGCTTTGTCGGCCAGAATTCCCATGAGTCCACCCAGTGCATCGAGTTCACGAACAACCTGTCCTTTGCCAACTCCTCCCACCGACGGATTACAAGGAGCTGAACCTAGTCCGATTCCAGGAATGGTAATGATGGCTACATCTAAATTAAATTGTGAAGCAATGTAGGCTGCTTCGATACCGGCATGACCGCCACCGACAACCATAATGTCGAAAGTCTTCATACTGTCCTTGGGAAAAATTTGAAATGTTCCACGTGGAACAATTCTATTTCCCGATACAAAAATTTGAGAAAATAGAGTTCAAGATTTGATCTGGAGAAACTATACCTATGAGTTCTGAAATACAATGCCCCAAGGCATTTAATTCTTGCGATAAAATAGCAACATCCGTTTCTGAACGGCTAACTATTTGATAATTCGTTAATACATGATTTGTTTGCAATATCAATTGCTTATGTCGATCCAATAATATTGGTTTACTATCAATAGTATTTAAATACTTTTCATTTATAAGGGCATGCAGAGTTTCTTCCCATGTGACTGGCAAAGACTTGAGATCAATTGCCCCCATAGGACCAAGTTTGGGATGTTTTTTTACCACTGAATCGCGTGCTTCTTTAAAGCCAGGAAGATCTTCATGCGTGAACAACACCAGATCAAAATCATTATTCACGAGTTCATCAAAGCCCTCGATGATTTCAAATGGATTTACGAGGAGAATCGAGAAGAAACTATCTTTCAATTTTTTCTTCGTGCGCTTAATCCCCTCTGACTCAATCACATCTTCCGACTCCCGGATCCCGGCCGTATCAATTAGCTTATATTTCACACCTTCAATCACCATGGTCTCTGCGAGGTAATCACGAGTGGTTCCCGCAATCGAAGAAACAATCGCCCTCTCCTCTGAGAGAAGATAATTAAAGAGTGAACTTTTTCCTGAATTAGGAAGTCCCGCCAGAACAATTTCCGGTTGAATCAAATTGTGTTCCATCGGACGCACACGTTTGACCAGCGCTTGAAACTTACGAGCGAATTCATCTAGTGAATCGGTGTAATACTTATGGGCCGCCTCTTCTCCAATGTCCTCTGAAAAATCAATCGAGAGCTCAAGAGAAGATTTGTGCTTTAAAAACAGATCATAGAGTTCTTGATAAACTTCCTGGAGATTTCCACTTAAGAGTGAAAGTCCCTGATCAAGAGCGTAGCCGGTATTGGCGTTCAAAAAAAGATCAAGCCCCTCTACTTGTGACAAGGTCAATTTCTTGTTTTTTAGGGCGCGGTAAGTGAATTCCCCAGGGCTCGCCAGGCGACACCCGCCATGGGCCACAAAAAGCTCTAAAATACGCTCAATATTAAGGGTATTACCGTGAACCGAGAGCTCCAGGATATTTTCCCCGTTGTAGCTCTTGGGACCTTGGAAATAAGTAAGACAAATATCATCGATTGTCTGCCCCTGTAGGACCAGTTTCGTGTAGTAAACACGGCGTGGTTCTATAGGACCAGTCAGATCTTTTTCAAAAAAGGGAGCGAATTGAGCGAGGGATTTAAAACCGGAGATCCGGATGACCCCCATCGCTGCGTGCGCGTGCGTACAAGTGCTGCAAGCGATGATTGGATCATCCGAATAAAGAAACTTCATACTACAACAGGTGTGTTCTTAGTTTTAACGTTGAAAACCATAAGCTGTTGAAGAATACCAAACACAGTTGAAACGAAAATATAGAGAGATAATCCAGATGGAAGATCTTTCATAATAAATCCGAAAACCAGTGGCATGAAAAGCATGATTTTCTTCTGAACTGGATCTTGAATTGTATTCGGAGTTAGCTTCTGCTGGAAGAACATAGCAACCGTCATTAGCACTGGAAGTACAAAGTACGGATCTTTGTTTGAAAGATCTTGAATCCATCCAAAGAACGGAGCATCCACTAGTTCAACTGCAGAATAAAGAACTTTATAGAACGCAAAGAACACCGGCATTTGAAGAAGAAGTGGAAGACATCCGCCAAGTGGGTTTGCACCAGACTTGCGGAAAAGTTCCATAGATTCTTTCTGCATACGAGCAGGATCGTCTTTGAATTTCTCTCTGATTTTTGTCAATTCCGGCTGAACCAATTGAAGCTTTTTCATCGAAACGAAAGACTTGTACTGAAGCGGGAAAGTGATCAGACGAACAACAAGAGTTAGAAGAATAATACAGATACCATAGTTCGGAGTGAAGTTATGGAAGAACTGAAGTCCTTTTAGAATCCACACAGCGAAGATACCCCACCATCCGAAATCTACTGACTTGTTAAGCTGATGACCTAGATCAGTTAGGTAGTTATATTCTTTTTTAACAAACACCATGTGATAAGTCAGAGATAGCTCTGGCTTATTCGAGAACATACTGAAAGTGTTATCAGTTCCATTCTTATAGATAAGGCTTTGCTCTTTATCGAAGTAAGTTCCGAAAAGGTGGTAGTTGAAATCAATACCGGCCCACTTGATAGCACGGTCGCCACCGTCTTCATCACCAGGAAGGTGCTTATTTAATTTATCCGTAAAGAATGAGAAGAAGCGCTCTTGACCGTTCTCAAGTTTCTTTGCAACCGAGTCGTAAACGAAACGATACTTGAATGGCTTAGTAGAAGTAAGAGCGAAATTAGCTCTCCCCTTCTCATCAATGCCAGTCACAAGAGTCACATCATTTTCAGCACTGAAGTATTTGTTAGCTTCGGCCGTTTTTGCAAAACGAATTGGGTGAAAACCATTACCGAAATCAAATTCAACACGCATTGGCTTTTCTTTGCCAACTGTCGCATTGAAATCAAAAGCAGCTTGCGGGTTTTCAAAGTTTGTTACAGTCAGTGAATTATCGAAAGTAACAGTTACACCATTAGATGATAGTGAAAACATCTCATCCGCCACTGGTTCTATAGGACCAGCAGTTGTTGTCTCAGAAGTAGCGGTAGTGCCCGACTGAACAGGTTGAGTTTTAGCAGTTGGTTCTATAGGGGCGGTTGCCGCCGGCTTTGGTGGCGCAAAGAAATACTGCCAGCCAAATAGAATTGCACCAGAAAGGACTACTGCCATCAAGGCATTACGTTGCTCAGAACCCATTTAAATCTCCAAAGAAAATATCAATCTTTTAGGGTACGGGGTCGTACCCACCCGGATGATACGGATGACATTTGCAAATGCGCCGACATGAATACCATAAAGCTTTTTGGAAGGTAAACTTTTGAAAGCACTCACGTGAATATTGTGAACAGCTCGGATAGAAGCGACACTTCTGCCCTAGCAGTGGCGAAATAAAATATTGATAAAAACGAATGAGGAGATCAGCAAGTTTTCTCATGGCTAACGCATAGCCTTTGGGCCACACGAAGAAAAGCATCTTTTAGCTGTTGTTCTGAATCTGGAGTTTTAGTGATCACAAAGAGCATATCAAACGGAAGCGCCTTAAGCCCTTCGTGATGACGATAGAGTTCCTTCATAATGCGCTTGTAGCGATTACGATCGTGAGCTTTACCAATTTTACGGGAAACGCTGAAGCCGATTCGGGAATGAGACAAAGAAAGGCGTGATTGTTTATAGAAACAAACTAACGGGTGAACAAAGCTACGAGAGCTTTGTTCACGCAAATATTCAAAATCTTTTTTATGTGTAAGTTTGAGAGATTTAGAAAAGCCAAGTGAGGCGGGACTCATCTCAAAAAATTACTTAGATCCTGTAGAAACTGTAAGTTGCTTGCGGCCTTTAGCACGACGACGGCTGATTACTTTTTTACCGCCAGCAGTTGCCATTCTTGCAAGAAACCCGTGATCACGAAGTCTCTTAAGTTTCTTAGGTTGCCAAGTTCTCTTTTGCATACTCATATTGAAGTCCTTTAGCCATATTACGGATAAATTTTACGGAAGCCCTTTATTACAGGAAAATCCGATCTGGGTCAATATTATTTATTAATCAAAGCGTCAGAGTAAGGTCTTGTAAGAGGCCGGCGGTTGATTATGATCCCAGGAAGTGTTACCTCTGTCGGACTTTTTTAACACAAACTCAATCAAATTTATATAAATGACACAGAAGTTCCCTTTTAATCACTTTTTGAAGCTTGATGGTCTCTCAGATGCCCATACAGCTAAAAAAGCCGAAGTAAATCCTGTTATCGTTGAGCAAACCATCAAATCCATGAATGCTGCTGCTGAACCTAAAGCACCTGCATCTGAATTTTCTGGGGACGAACTGAAAACGCTGACGGACGCCCTACTTGATAATATTAAAAACCTCATTAATCCTAATAAGTTCCACGCTTATTTCGCCAATGCTTTCACAGTTTCTGCCATTAATCAGGACACAGTTGAAATCATGGTGACGACCAGCTTTATTAAAAAGATGGTTGAGACGCACTATCCGGACACTATTAAGCAGGCGCTGTTTGAAGTTCTTGGAAAAAACTACGCCATTGATATCCAAGTTCTGGGTGCGCCTTCGCAAAGTTTGAGTTCAAATTCAGAAAACATTCTGAACACACTTAAGCAGCCGGCGAAAAAACCAGAATCAATTAAGAACACGACTTTCTTCATTGATGAGCTTGAACCAACGAAAGATGATCTTTTTAAGGCCATCGACTCTCAGGTGATTGAGCATCAGAGTAATAACAATTCTAACCAGATTGATATTAATAAGACATTCAATAACTTTATTATTGGACCATCTAATAATATCGCTCACGCGCTTTCACTGGCAGTGGCGAAAGATCCGGGCAAAGCTTATCCGGCACTCTATATATATGGTAATTCCGGATTAGGTAAAACTCACTTGATCCACGCCATCGCAAACCACATTCAGACTCATAAACCTAGCATGAGAATTTGTCTTACTTCTGCTAACCGTTTTATGAATGAAATGGTGGACTCGATCATTAAGAAGAATCAGTCCTATGAATTTAAAAAGAAGTACACTGAGCAAACCGACATTTTAATTATTGATGATATCCACGAGTTGAAGAACAAAACCACAACTCAAGAGATGTTTTTCCACATTTTTAATGAACTGATCGAACGCGGAAAGCAGCTGGTGTTCACATCAGATAAAACTCCGAAAGAAATTGATGGAATTGAAGACCGTATCCGTACGCGTCTCTCTTCTGCCCTACCAGTAGAAATCCAACAACCGGATCTTGAAACTCGTATCGCGATTCTTAAAAAGAAAGCGGTAGAAAAAGACGTTTATTTAAGTGATGACGTGGTCAATCTTGTCGCGAAATGCGTAAAGAGCAACATCCGTGAACTTGAAGGTTGTCTGATTAAACTTGGCGCCGTTACGTCGATTCTAAAAGTGGACATTGATCTGGAAGTGGCCAAAGAGCACTTAAAACTTAATGAAGAGCTCGAGAACCAAAAGAACGTAACAATTGAAACGATCACTAAGACCGTCGCCAATTATTATAAAATCCCACTGGGTGACATCCGTGGTAAGGCCAAAACCAAAGAAGTGGCCCTGCCTCGCCAGGTTGCCATGTATCTCGTTAGTAAAATGCTTAAACCGACGTTAAAAGATAATGGCCAGTACTTCTCTGGTCGTGATCACTCGACGGTTCTTCACGCGATTAAAACCATTAGCGATCGAATTAAAACTGATGGTCTGTTAGCTCAGCAAGTTCTCGACATCGAGAAACAACTCTAGTTCTCCACAAACAAACACACACCTTAAGGGCCGATAACTTTTATTGAGTAGTCGGCCCTTTTTTTATGCCCACGTTTGACTACTCGGCCTAACAATCCAACACGTTTTTATGTGGAGGCCTGTGGATTAACGGCCCATTCATAAACATTGTGGATAAAAATGTGGATAAAAAAGGCCCATCCACGGCCCATCACCAGATGCTGAAATGAGTCGTAGATTTTTGTTAAGGTTCTATCAAGGGCCTCATGCGGAATAATCCACTCATCAACGTTACGGTCGAAAATATACGAATAAGAAAATTTGGAATAACAAAGGTTGCGTTGAAGACTTTAGAAGAAATTGCGGATAAGTAGCTAAAATTAAAAGGCGCCGCCCAATTCATCCACACTATCCCAGATATCATTATCTAAGAATATAAATACATATATATATAGGGATAAAAGAAAATGGACCTACAGGGGCAGTCCACTTGATAATCTCTTCTCTTAAAGTTAAAACCTTTGCATCCAATTAAGGAACGAATATGAAACTAACGATCCAATCACAGGTCCTTCGTGATGCCATTAACAAGGTTTTATCTGTAGTAGATAAAAAGAACTCACGTCCAATTCTTACGAACTGCTTGATTAAATCTCAAGGTCAGAAATTAGAATTGATTGCTACTGATTTGGAAGTTTCTGCCAAAATCCTTTTAAACGCTCAAATTGAACAGGAAGGCTCTTTCTGTATCAATAGCAAAAATATCGCAGACATCTTAAGAGAACTTCCTAACGATGATGTGATCATGAGTGTGGATAACAGCAATCTTTTAAATCTCACTTGTAAAAACATCAATTATTCACTTTTGGTGACAAGTACTGAGGAATTTCCACAATTAAGTTTCCAGAACTCTAGTTCTGAATTTCGTTTAAAGACAAAACAGATTGCTCAGATCATTAACAAGACCTCTCATGCCATCTCTACCGATGAAACGAGATTGTACCTTAATGGTATTTATCTTCAGATGACTGATTCAAAACTAAGAGCAGTCGCCATCGACGGTCACCGTCTGGCATTGTTAGATACTCACGAATTTATCGGCGAAAATAAATTCCTGGTAGATGGTGTAATCGTTCCTCGTAAAGGTATCTCTGAACTTAAGAAGATCGCTGATACATATCCTGAAGATGATGTTTCCATCTCTCTAGATGATTCATTCATGTTCGTTAATGCACGAAATGAGTACTATCTTTCAATTCGTCTGATTGCTCGCGAATATCCTAAGTACCAAACTGTTATTCCTTCTAAGACCACTAATCGCTTCCATATTGACCGTAACGCCATTTTAAATGCTGTTAAGAGGATCAAGATTCTTTCTAATGAAAAAACCAATGGTGTGAAGCTTAATATCCAGAAAAACGAAATTGTAATTTCTACCAATCACCCGGCCCTAGGTCAGGCGACTGAAACTTTACCTATCACTTATGATGGCAAGGCCACTGAAATTGGTTTCAACGCTAAATATCTTATCGAGAGCCTTTCAGTTCTAAATGAGACTGATGTGACTTTTGAATTTAACAACGAACTAAGCCCAGTTGTTATTAAAGCGGACGATCTTCCAGAGTTCCTGGGAATTATCATGCCTTTAAAACTCTAATTGGTGTGGATGAATTGTTGGAAAATTAAAAAATTACAGGCGCAAAATTTCCGAAATCTCAAAAATTCTATTTTTGATTTCTCTCCTGGTATTAATTGTATCTTGGGGCAAAACGGAAACGGTAAAACCAATCTTCTAGAAGCGGTTTTCCTCTTAACGAATAAAAAATCATTTCGTAAAAACACCGATTATGCACAAATGATCAACATCGAGGGCGAAAGTCCAGAGATCATTTTACAATCAGTCTTTGAGAGTGAAGATGGTCTACTTCCCTACTCACTACGAATGTCTGATTCTCTAGAAGAGAGATTTTTCAATAACAAACCTGAGAAGAGTAAAACTCCTTCAACATCGGTTTTTATTAACCCTTTTGACTCTTATAATTTTCATACCAGCGGAACTTTCCGTCGCCAGTGGGTCGATAGTCATATTTCACTTGGTGATAAAGAATATCGTCAAGTTTTGACCCGATTTCAAAAAGCGATGAAGTTTCGAAACTCGGTTTTGGGTTTTGGTGGAAAAAACGCTTCGATGCAGTTACGGGCGATTGATGAACAGGTCTCAGAATACTCGGCCTTTATCACCCAAAGACGATTTGAGTTTTTGACTGCGCTAAATCAATTTATCACTCCTACTTTTAAGGCGATTTTCTCTGAAGAACACACTCTTCAGCTGGATTTGGACAGTTTATTTGTCCATTGGGACCAAAAACGGATATTTGACTTCTATCGTCACCAGGAAAATGCTGATCTAAAAGCCGAAGTTACACAAGTTGGTGTCCATCGCGACGACTTCATTTTCAGCTTCGATGGACTCAACGCGTTCGAATTCTGTTCCTTAGGCCAGCAGAAAATGGCGTTTCTGAGCCTTATATTTGCCTATATTGAGCTTTTTCGGTATAAATTTACGTCTTATCCTATTGTCCTCATTGACGACGTTTCAGGCGAATTGGATAGCCAGAGATGGAAAAATTTGATCCAATATTTGGAAACCAAAAACTTCCAAGTCTTGATCACGACGGCCAATGAGAGCTTCGGAAAAGAATTGGAAAAAATACCAGCTTCCAAAAAGTTTTATATGGAACATGGAACGCTCAAACACCATGGATAGGAGCACTCTGGATGAATCAAACTCCTGATTCGATTGCAAAAGTTAACACCGAATACACCGCTGACAAGATTAAAATTCTTGAAGGCCTGGAGGCAGTTCGTAAGCGTCCCGGTATGTACATTGGGGACACGGGTTTCCGTGGATTCCACCACTGTGTATACGAAATTGTGGACAACGCTGTCGATGAGGCACTTGCCGGTTACTGTACAGAAATTAAAGTTGTTATCCATGTTGATAACTCTTTAACTGTTATTGATAACGGACGTGGTATTCCGACTGACATTCACCCTACTGAAGGAATTTCTGCTGCTGAAATCGTGTACACGAAACTTCACGCCGGCGGTAAGTTCAATGAAGACGGTGGTGCTTATAAAGTATCAGGTGGTCTACACGGTGTAGGTGCTTCAGTAGTGAACGCACTTTCTAAGTGGGTACGTCTAGAAATTAAAAAACACGGTAAACTTCACCGTCTTGAATTCAATCATGGTGAAGCAAAAGAACCGCTTAAAGTAATTGGTGACTGTGATCCTAAAGACACAGGTACAACAGTTACATTCAAATCAGACAACGAAATTTTCGAAGTTCACGAGTACTCTTACGACACTCTTGCGAACCGCTTCCGTGAAATGGCCTTCCTTAACAAGGGACTTAAAATTTCTATTCACGATGAGCGCTCTGATAAAGGTGAGACTTTCCACTATGAGGGCGGTCTTTCTGAGTTCGTTAATTATCTTAACCGTGCAAAAACTCCGATTCATAAAGAGCCAGTGTACTTCTTCCAGGCCCGTGATAACTACGAAGTGGAAGTGGCGATGCAGTGGACAGATGGTTATTCAGAGACCATGACTTCATACGCGAACAACATTAACACTCCAGAGGGTGGTGTTCACGTTTCAGGTTTCAAAACTGCTCTTACACGTGTGCTTAACAACTACGCAAAGGATAACAACCTTCTTAAGAACATTAAAATTGCCCTTACCGGCGATGATATGCGTGAAGGTCTGACTGCGATTGTTTCAGTGAAACTCACTAACCCACAATTCGAAGGTCAAACTAAGTCAAAACTTGGTAACTCAGAAGTTGAAGGTATCGTGAACTCACTTGTGGGTGATCGTTTCAAAATTTACCTGGAAGAAAATCCAAACGTTGGTAAAACAATCATTAAAAAATCAACTGATGCTGCTGCTGCTCGTGAGGCCGCTCGTAAAGCGCGTGAACTTACTCGTCGTAAAACAGCATTAGATTTCTCTGGACTTCCAGGGAAGATGGCCGACTGTCAGGAAAAGAACCCAGAGCTTTGTGAAATTTACATCGTAGAGGGTGACTCTGCGGGTGGTTCAGCTAAACAAGGTCGTGACCGTCGTACTCAAGCGGTTCTTCCACTTAAGGGTAAGATCCTTAACGTAGAAAAGGCCCGTTACGATAAAATGTTATCAAGTGACGAAATTAAATATCTCGTTCAGGCGATCGGTACGTCGATTGGTAAAGATTCTTTCGATATCTCGAAACTTCGTTACTACAAAATCGTCATCATGACCGATGCGGACGTGGATGGATCACACATTCGTACACTTCTTCTGACTCTGTTCTATCGTCAGTTCCCAGAGATCATTGAGCGCGGTCACTTATACATCGCTCAACCTCCTCTTTATAAATATAAGAAAGGGAAAAACGAGCGTTACTTAAAAGATGGTGGCGAACTTGAGTCTTATCTCGTTTCAAGTTCACTATCAGATTCTGAAATTACAATTGATGGTCAAGTCACTGATGTGGAAAACGTTAAGTCACTTGTGAATAAGTTCAGAAATTACAACGGCAACCTTGAGTCTTACGACCGTCACTACGACGCTCACTTCTTAAGAATGCTGGTTGAAGATGGCACACTGAAAGTTGATATGATGAAGGACAAGGCAAAGTTAACTACTTATGTTGATGCCTTGGCCGCTAAGCTTAAAGAATCAGGCCACGTATCACTTAAGAAATACGAACTGAAAATTGAAGACGACATTAAGAACATGGGCTTCCAAATTCGCGTTCAAGTTCAGTCTGCTCTTAAAACTAAGAACTTCAGAATTGGTATGAATTTCGTAGATTCTTCGGAGTTTGCTGATCTTGTGAACCAGAACGATGGTCTTAAACGTTATTTAAAATCTGAATTCGTGTTGAAGCATCAAGGAAATCAGACGAAGCACAAAGGTCTTCTTGATTTCGCGACTTTCGTTTCAAATGAAGGCCGCCAAGGTGCATACATTCAGCGTTATAAGGGTCTTGGAGAGATGAACCCAGAGCAACTTTGGGAAACAACTATGAATCCGGCGAACCGTACTCTTCTTCAAGTGAAGATTGAAGATACGATTGATGCGGACCAGGTGTTCTCTGTTCTAATGGGTGACCAGGTAGATCCTCGTAGAGAATTTGTAGAAACAAATGCTCTGAATGTTCGTAACCTCGATATTTAATTTTTAAGGAAGAAATATGTCTGATGAGAATAACAATTCAGAAGTTAACCACGGGAACATCACTCCTCTTTTAATTCAAGATGAGATGAAAAACTGTTACCTCGATTACGCCATGTCAGTAATCGTGGGCCGTGCCCTACCAGATGTACGTGATGGTTTTAAACCGGTTCACCGCCGCGTTCTATATGCCATGCACATGCTTAATAACTACCACAACCGTCCGTACTTAAAGTCGGCGCGTATCGTGGGTGACGTTATCGGTAAATATCACCCGCACGGTGACTCTGCTGTATACGGCGCTCTTGTTCGTCTAGCTCAGGACTTCTCTATGAGATATCCGATCATCGACGGTCAAGGTAACTTCGGTTCGATCGACGGTGATAACGCCGCGGCCATGCGATACACAGAAGCAAGAATGCAAAAGCTCACCAACGATATGCTTGGTGACATTGATAAAGAAACTGTTGATTGGCAGGACAACTATGATGGTTCATTACAAGAGCCAACGGTTCTTCCAACAAAGATTCCTAACCTGTTAATCAACGGATCTGCTGGTATCGCCGTAGGTATGGCGACCAACATTCCTCCGCACAACTTGACTGAAGTCATGAATGGTCTATTGGCCCTGATTGATGATTCGGCCATTACTGTTCATGATCTGATTAAGATCATTCCTGGTCCAGATTTCCCGACTGCGGGTGCGATTCATGGAACTGCTGGTATTCAGCAGGCCTACCATACAGGTAAAGGTGTGATTCAAGTTCGTGCTAAGGCCGATATTGAAGTTAAGAAAAATGATCGCGAGCAAATCGTTATCACTGAACTTCCATACCAAGTGAACAAAGCAAAACTCATCGAGAAAATCGCTGAGCTAGTAACGGAAAAGGCCATCGAAGGTATCTCTGATATCCGCGATGAATCTTCACGTGAAGGTATCCGAGTTGTTATTGATATTAAGAAAGGCGAACAAGGTGCTGTGATCCTTAACCGTCTTTACAAGCAAACTCAGATGCAGGTTTCTTTCGGTATTATCTTCCTCTCGATCTACAACGGTCAGCCGAAGGTAATGGATCTTAAAGAACAACTTCTTTGTTTCATCGAACACCGTCGTGAAATCGTAATTCGTCGTACGACTTACGAGTTAAAGAAGGCCCGTGAGCGTGCTCACATTTTAGAAGGTCTAAAAATCGCCGTTGAGAATATCGACGCGATTGTTGAACTGATCAAAAAAGCAGAAGGTCCTGCCCAAGCTAAAGATCAGTTGATGCATAAATTCACTCTTTCTGCGATCCAGGCACAAGCTGTCTTGGACATGCGTCTACAACGCTTAACGGGTCTAGAGCGTGATAAGATCATTGCCGACTACGAAGCTGTAATGAAAGAGATCGCTCGCTTAGAAGGAATTCTAGGTTCTGAAGATCAAATCCGCGGCATCATCCGCGCTGAGTTTGTTGAGATCCGTGAAAATTACGGTGACGCTCGTCGTACTGAGATCATTGCTCAGGCCGATGAAATTCAGATGGAAGATCTGATTAAGAACGAAGAAGTGATCGTGACGATTACGCAGAAAGGTTACCTGAAGCGTATGGCGACTGATACTTACCGCGCTCAGAAGCGTGGTGGTAAAGGTGTGAAAGGTGCGGACCTCGAAGACGATTTCTACACTTCAATCTTCACTGCTGATACTCATGATAACCTCATGATCTTCACTGATAAGGGTACTGTGTTCCAGATTAAGGTTTACCAGATCCCTGAAGGTCAACGTACATCGAAAGGTCGTAACATCGTTAACATCATTAACGTTCCGGCCGATGAAAAAGTAAAAGAGATCATTACGGTTCCAAAAGACGCTGAAGGTTCTTTCCTCGTTTTCGCAACTAAGCATGGTATCGTGAAGAAGTCTGAGCTTTCTGAGTATAAGAACATGAGACAGAACGGTCTTAAGGCCATCAAAGTCGTAGATGGTGACGAAGTTCTTGCCGTGAGAATCACTGATGGTAAGAAAGACGTTCTTCTTGCTTCTTCTGCTGGTAAATCAATCCGCTTCCATGAAGACGATTGCCGTGCTCAAGGACGTGTGTCTCAAGGTGTGAAAGGTATGAGCCTTGATGAAAATGAATCAGTGATCGGTATGGAAATCATTGATGAAACATCTGAGATCCTGACTGTAACTTCTCGCGGTTATGGTAAACGTTCGGCCGCTGAAGAGTATCGTAAGCAGTCTCGTGGCGGTAAAGGTATCCTGGCGATGAAACTCACTGAGAAAACTGGTGATATCATGGCGATCCTACCTGTGACTGATAAAGACGATCTGATGATCATCACTGACAAAGGTCAGGTGATCAGAACGAAAATCTCAGGCATTTCGCTTCTGGGCCGTAACACTCAAGGTGTTCGTCTGATTAACGTAAAACCTGACGAAAAAGTTGTAGCAGTTGAGAAAATTGCTGAATCAGATGATGATGGATCAGATGGTGAAGCAACTGAGACACCTGTACAATAATCTTTTAATTCTTCTATTCATCCTGGGGTTGAGTTCTTGTGACTTTACCCCAGGTCTTAATCGCGACATCCTCAACGCCCAAGAGTATGTGGATAATCAAGACTTCGCCAAAGCGGTTGAACTCTACGAGCGCGTTTTAAAAAAGAACCCTTCTAAAGTCATTAAGACCAAGATCAACTATCAGTTGGCGGACATTTATTATCTTTATCTGAATGAACAGGTGAAGGCCCTTAATTACTATCAGTACATTGTGGACAATGAAGAGAACCCACTCTTCCAAGTGAAGGCGATGGAAAAAATCGCGGACATTAATTTCACTTTCTCTAAAAATTATCCTGAGGCGATTCGGGTCTATAAAATCCTGATGAACTTTAAGCCCCGCTTTAAGCAGTATGATTATTACTTTCTGCGTGTTGGTGAGGCCTACTTTGAAATGGGTAAATACGAAAAGGCCCGGGAGATCTTTACTCAGATTCTAAGCCAGCCGGCCAATCCTCATTATGTTGAGGCCTATCATCAACTTGGGCTGATCGAATTTTATAATAAGAATTGGGACAAAGCGGTTGAGTACTGGATGGAGTACTTAAAACGAGAACGTCGTAGAGATCAAATCATTAATGTGAAGTTTCTGATCGCCAATGCTTACGAATCCAACGAGAAACTTAAAGAGGCCTATAATATTTATTATTCGCTTCTACCGGTCTATCCAAACCCGGATGTGCTCCGCGCGCGTTTGAAGTCAGTTTACGCTCGCAGAGTGGCCAGAAAACGTTAGACCAAAAGTTAACTTTCCTTTATCTTATTTTAAACAATTTTTGACTGGCGGTTATCATGTCTAGCTGGCAGAAGGCCCTCGCCATTGCGCTTGGTCTCCCCTCGACGATTTTGGGTGTGTTCTTTGGGTTTCAGGCCCTGGTACAGCATGAAGTAATATCTCAGGGTGTCGCTCAAGGCTTTTTGATCGCGGTCGTAGTTGTGATGCTAATTAAAATGATCCAGGTCTCATGGAAAAAAAAGAAATAGATAAAAAATTCTACCTTCTCTCTGCCATCAACATTATTCCGGCCCTCATTTTAGGTGGCGGTTTAACTGTGGATTCCGCGATTTTAGTGGCCGCCCTGGTGGTGCTCGTTCTTAACCATACAGTACTGGTTAACATCGTAAAATCAGTAGTGGCCTCCAGCCGGGACAGTGCTGACGCCCAGCGCCATGTGGCGAGGATTTTGGTCCTCCTCCTTCTTAAGTTTGTACTTTTATTTGGTCTGATCGCGATCATCTATCTCTATAAAAAAGCTCTGATTACAAAACTTTTTTTGATTATCTTTTTCCAATTGATAATTCAGGTCGTAAGTATTAAAAACAACTATCAAAATAGTTAGGACATACACATGAAACTTTTAGGTCTTCTTGGCTTATTTCTGGCTCAATCTGCCTTTGCTTCAGGCGGCTTCAACTTCTTTAGCGAAGCTTCTCACGCATTTCACGTTCCAGCTCACACTCTAGCTCTTGTTGCTGGTTCATTGATTATGATTGTTGCCGGTGTTCTTTACCGCGCTCAAATCTCTTCAGCTAAGAACATCATTATTCCTGGTAAAGGAATTACAGTTCGTAACCTTATCGAAGCTCTTGGCCAAGGTATGTACGGAACTGCAAAAACAGTTATGGGTGAAGATGCTACGAAGAAATATTTTTCTTACGTAATCTTCGTTTTCTTCTTCATTCTTATCAACAACTTGATCGGTATTCTTCCTGGTTCAATGTCAGCTAACCAGAACCTGAATACGACTCTTGCTCTTGGTATCTTCACTTTCTTCTATTTTAACTTCCAAGGTATTCGTGCCGTTGGTTTCGTTAACTATATGAAGCACTTTGCTGGTCCAATGCCTGCTCTTGCGCTTCTTATCTTCCCTATCGAAATCATTTCAGTTTCAGTTCGTCCTCTATCTCTTGCTCTTCGTCTTCGCGGGAACATGGATGGTGACCACTTGATTCTTGGAATCTTCTCTGAACTAGTTCCTTACATCGTTCCGATCCCGTTCTACGCAATGGGTATCTTCGTAGGGTTCCTTCAGGCCTTCGTATTTACACTACTAACAATGATTTATATTGGTATGGCGACTGCTCATCACGATCATGGTGATCACGAGCACCACCACTAATAAATCGCTAACTGTCTAACAAAGGAAAATAAAATGGACGTTAATTCATGGGTTGTTCTTTCTGCTGCTCTAACTTTCGCTGCTGCTGTACTTGGCGGAACATTCGCTCAAGGTAAAGCTGCTTCTGTAGCTCTTGAAGGTATCGCTCGTAACCCAGCTGCTGCTGAAAAACTTCAAACTCCAATGATTCTTGCTCTAGCTCTAGTAGAATCACTAGTTCTTTTCGGTTTCGGTATCGCGTTCCTTATCCTTCAAAAGTCAGCTTAATATCTAAGCTTTTAGAAGATAAAAAGAAGGGCCTCGGAAGAGGCCCTTTTTATTTCTACTGTTTCTTTTCTTGGGTCGCCTGATGATCGGCCCCGTGTAGTGTGGGAGACATGATCTTAAACATACCACGGGAATAGTTTGTCGGTTGTTCAATCACTTCTTCCAATACCACCGTGTCTGCTCGAAATCTCAAATCTTCAACTTTCATCTGACCACTTTCACGAGTCAAAACTTCAATATTCAATTGATTTCGGCCTAGTCTGAACTGTTCATTAAAACCATGAGTGAGTTTTTCATTTTTCAGCATGGCCTCAATAATCGTATCTGAACTTTTCTGGTCGAGACCCGTGACCCTGAATACATAGTTCTTATGCGAGTCGGGAGTGATATTGATGTAGATGCTTGAGTTCGGTTTGCTCTTCAGTGTTCGCATAACTGCGCTTAACTCATTTTTGGTATGAATATCGGCCGCATTTCCGTCTTGAAAGATGATGTTCCCCTCCGCACTTGGGCGAACTGGACGTTTCACCAACTTGAATTCACCAGTGTTTTGCGGGACAGGTTTGGGAATTGGTTTTATGTCTGTATCAAAAAGGGACGCATGATTTTTCAAAATTTTCGCGCGCAATTGATTACCGGAGACATAACTATTGTATTGTTTCATTAGTTTTAGTTTGCGAGCACCATCTGCCATTTGAGAAATTTCAATATAAAGTTCTTTCTCAACCGCTGCTACCTGCTTGGCAGGAAGTTTTTTTGCTAGCTGACCATATTGAAGTTCTGGATAGAGATCTTTTACGAGCTGAGAGAACTCGGTGTTGTCTTTTGAAAGAGCAATTTTCGTTGCGTCCTTACGAATAGGTTCAACTTTAGTCAGGAGCTCTTTCTCTAGGATCAGCCTTTTACTCTCATTAGTTTCCTTCGCTATTTTTGCCAGAGTGGTTTCGATACTTGGATCTTTTTGAAGAATAGCTGTGGCAACTGATGTCTTTACAGCAAGGGTCGGCCTCCCAAGAGTAAAAATTTTATCAAACGTTTTATGACCGGCCCGGTAGGCGATGTTGGTCATAGGGTTATCTATTGGATAAAGCACGGTCTTCGCTCCATACTTTAAAACAGTTCCACTAAAGACCAGAATTTTACCACCAGGAGCTTCAGCGATTGCTGCCCCACCCTTTTTAAGTCCATCCATTAATGATGTGTAGGATACTTTAAGTGCTTTCCTCGAAGGCGAAAGCATATAGGCCCTAATGGCCCTTAGTGCGATAGTTATTGAATCTTTGGCGGCCTTAAGTCCTTTGGTGACTCGTAATACTTCATCTGTTTTTGCGGATGCGGAAACCGCGGCCCGGCCAATCTTCGTACTCTTAACTGCGGCCAATCCTTTTTCAGAGACCTTAAAAAGAGTCGCAAGTTTTGCGGCACCATTCACACCTTGTTTAAGGGCAACAGAAATACCGCCGGACAAGAAGGCAGGAACAATTTCAGCGATCAAGGTTCCTGAGATAGAGCACAAACCGGTCACTGCTGTTTTACATGAGAGACAATCAAAGTTGCTAGTGGGAACAAGGCATTTACTTGCGCGTGGAACTCCTGCCCATTTCTGGCAGAAGACATCGGTTTTCATCCACTCTTTAAGAGAAGCAACAAAGGCCGAGAAAATTTTCTTCATGGCACCGGGGAAATCTTCTGTGAGTTCTTTAAAGATGCTTGGATCCTTTGAGGCCTGGGCCAGTGCAAGTTGAGATGTAGAAGAGTGATCTTCAGCACCACTTACCCAGTTCCAAAATTCTCCCATTTTTTTTCCAGCATATTTACCGGCCGAGGAAACCATCCACCATAGACCTTCGAAAAAGGAAACGGCCGCCTTAATGAAACTCGAAGCAAGTTGAGTTACACAACTATCATTACCAAGGTGACAGTTCTTTGGTTTGGCCTTTTCCGGAACCAGGATTTCTGCAAGGTACCCGCCTACACCAAGAGCTGAGGCCGTCATCACACATGTGAGTTCAGAGCTACAACTGTTTTTAATTTCTTGTTTTTTAGTTTCATTACAGGCTTGACTGGCACTGACTTTAGAAAGGTCATTTAACTGAGAGTTAATGCTCACACTAGTGTTGGGCATTTTACAGTCACCACTCTCACAACCAAGTCTGCCTTCTAAGCGATCCTTGTGTTTTGAAAGATCGTCTTCTTTTTGTTTGACCTCATTGAGAATTTGGAAACACTCTTCTGTAATTCCATTCTTTATTTGGTATTTCGGAATATCTGCGTGTTTAATATTTTTAGGAAGGCATTGGGCCTTATAAAGTTTCTCTAATTCTTCTAGTCGATCAATCAGCTTTTCAATGCACTCACCGTTTTCACAGTTTCCTGTCTTCGCAAAAGTCTGTCCTAAGGGGGCGAGAGTCGTGCAAAGTAAAAGGAAAACGAGTTTTAACGCGAGCAACTTTTTCATCTTACACTCCACCACAATCTATGGAGCTTATGAGATCTGAAAAATCTTTATCATGGGCGGCGTTTTCCGAAAGCCTTAGGGACTTAGAGAAGAGAATTTTTCCCCGGCATTCAATGTAATAGGACTTTTCATTATATGTCCTACCTTCATGCTGATAGATGAATCCAATTTTATGGACCTTGTGTCCACGTTGATTCACGCTGGTTTCATAAGGCATAAAAGAAACAGGAGTGGCACCGACTTTTTCGGCCCATAGTTTTTTATTGGCCTGATACTTGTCTTGAGTTGTGGAGAGAGATTTTGCATCTAATTCAAATTCAGCACCGGTATCGGTGAAGCTGATATTGGAACGTTGACCATTAACTTGTGGAGAAAAATAGATAAAGGGCATGCCAAAGAGATCTTTGCCTAAGACCCAGTCCTCTTTCTCTTGAATAAAAATACTTCGCGAGTCTTTTTGAAGTTCAAGATTCTTTGCATGAGTTGTAAGAGCAAATAAACTCAGGCAAATGGCCAATCTCCACATAAGTCTACCCCGTACGATGTAAGACAAATCCTTATCGTAAATCGGGGTAAATACTTTAGCTTGATAGTCGGGCTATATTAAGATTTCAAGGCCTTGGCCAGATATTTTCCGGTATGAGAGGCCTTGGCTTTCGCCACTGTTTCAGGGGTTCCTTCGGCCACAATTTGACCTCCACCCTTACCACCTTCTGGACCTAGATCAATTACCCAGTCCGCAGTTTTAATCACATCCAAATTGTGTTCAATAATGAGGAGTGAGTGGTTTTGGTCTATGAGTTTATTGAGGGCCTTAAGAAGAATATTAATGTCTTCAAAGTGAAGTCCTGTGGTTGGCTCATCGAGAACATAAAGACATGAGCCTTTAGTAGACTTTGAAAGCTCGCGAGAAAGCTTTAAGCGTTGGGCCTCACCTCCAGAAAGGGTGGTCGCAGGTTGACCTAGTTTGATGTAACCAAGTCCCACGGCATTCAATACTTTGAGCGCGCGATTCACCTTAGGATGGTTTTCAAAAAATGGTTCCGCTTCTTCGATACTCATGGCAAGAACATCGGCGATATTTTTTCCACGATAAAGGATGGAAAGAGTTTCATTGTTATAACGAGAGCCTCGGCATTCTGAACAAGTCACATAAACATCCGGAAGGAAGTGCATTTCAATTTTAAGCATTCCATTTCCTTCACATGTTTCACAACGTCCGCCCTTCACGTTAAATGAAAAGCGCCCAGGTTTATAGCCACGAACTTTCGATTCATTGGTTTGCGAGAAGATGTTTCTAATATCATCAAAGAGACCAGTGTAAGTGGCCGGGTTTGAATGTGGCGTTCTTCCAATTGGTGATTGATCAAGTTCAATCAAACTCTGAATTTTATCCACTCCGGTAATAGACTGATAGTTGGCCGAACTTCCGCGACGACCACGAGAGAGATAGTTTTTAATCGCAGGAATAAGCACTTTGTGAACAAGGGTCGATTTACCGGAACCAGAAACGCCAGTGATACAGGTCATTCCTCCGAGAGGAAGTTTAAGCGTCACATCTTGGAGATTGTGTTCCTTCGCTTTATTTAAAACGATATGATCTTTAAGACTTCGGCGTTTCGCCGGAACTTCAATTTTAAGTTCTCCCGATAGATACTTACCGGTAATAGATTTTTTGTTCTTTTTAATTTCTTCCGGAGTTCCTGCGGCAACGATTTCACCACCATGAATTCCCGCTTCCGGACCCATGTCAATTAAGTAGTCTGAAGCGAGCATGGTATCTTCATCATGCTCTACCACTAAAACGGTGTTACCGATATCGCGAAGATCGACCAGGGTCTTGATCAACTTTTCGTTGTCACGCTGATGAAGGCCAATACTCGGCTCGTCCAGAACATAAAGGACACCTGAAAGTGCCGAGCCAATCTGAGTAGCGAGACGAATACGTTGTGATTCACCACCTGAAAGTGTCATGGCATCGCGGTTAAGAGTCAGATAATTTAGTCCCACATTTAGTAGAAACTTAAGTCGGTCTCTGACTTCTTTTAAGACTTTGTGAGCAATAATGGCCTGGTTGCCGGTAAATTCCAGTGAATCAAAGAAGCCAGCGGCCTCATTAATAGAAAGATCACAAACATCCATGATGGATTGACCTTTAATGGTAGCAGCAAGAGCAAAAGGATTTAGCTTTTTACCCTTACAACCCGGACACTTCTTGATGATCATATATTCTTCAAGTTCAGCACGGGTCTTTTCTGATTCGGATTCGTTATATTTTTTTTCTAACCAGGCAACGACTCCTGGGAACTCTTTTTTAAAGTTCCAGGAAGAATTTTCAGATTCAAATTTATAGTTATAGATCTTCTCGCTGCCGTTATAAAGAATGTTACGGAATTTTTCCGACAGCTTATGAAACGGTTTCTCCGTGTCCACTTTTTCGGCCTCTGCCACTGAGCGCACCATCTGCATAAGAAATGAGTTCTTCTTCACAATCGGCATCGCCCCTTCTTCTAGAGAAAGGGTCTCATCTAAAAGAAGACCATCAATATCAAAGCGCTTGGAAATTCCCAGACCATTACAAATGGGACACGCACCAAGTGGTGAGTTGAAAGAGAACAGACGAGGTTCCAAATCCGGATAACTCTTCCCAGATTTGAATGAATAGTTTTTTTCTGAATAGAAGTGCTCTACTTCATCCGCCAACACCACCAGATATCCATCTGAAAGTTTCAGCGCGTTTTCCACTGATTCTGTAAGACGAGGTTTCACTCCTTCTTTAATCACTAGGCGATCAACCACGATATCAATGTTGTTAAAACGAGACTTGTTAATAGCGATGTTGTCTTCGAGGTTAATGATCTCGCCATTCAAACGCACACGAGTAAAACCCATACTAATGTATTTCGCGAGTTCTTCCTTGTGCTCCCCTTTCTTTGATCGAATGACAGGAGACAGGATCTGAAGCTTAGTGCCTGATTTAAATTTACAAATCTGTTCTACGATCTGCTGAGGTGATTGCTTTGCCACTTTCTCACCGGTCTCAGGACAGTGGGCCTCTCCTAAACGAGCATAAAGCAAACGAAGATAATCATAGATCTCAGTGATTGTTCCCACTGTTGAACGTGGGTTTTTGGTGGTTGATTTTTGATCAATGGCTATCGCAGGTGAAAGACCTGTGATGCTTTCCACTTCCGGCGCTTCAATTTGTCCGATGAACTGACGTGCGTAACTTGAAAGCGATTCAATGTAACGGCGTTGCCCTTCGGCATAGATGGTATCGAAGGCCAGAGAAGATTTACCTGAACCTGAAGGGCCGGTAATAACGGTCAATGAGTGTCTCGGAAGAGAGACATCAATATTTTTAAGATTGTGGACTTTTGCCTTGGTGACTTGAATTTTTTCCATGAGAAATCCTCGTGAGCATTTGCACAGCTTCTTTCAATGAATAAGCGCAGCCGCGATAGTCTGCCTGATTTTTTCCGAACAATCCAAATGATGTTCCATGATCAGGACTAAAGCGAGGATATGGTAGACCGAGTGTGATATTTGATCCAATGAAACCTTGTAGTCCCTTGAAGACACCCAGACCCTGATCGTGGAAAAGATAAACCAGAAGATCCTCTTTCGACTTTTGCTCGAAAAGCATTGTATCACCCGGTAAGGGACCAAGCACATCTAATTTTATTTTTGATCTTAGGCGCTTAATCGCCTTAGTGATTCGAGCATCTTCGTCGCCTATAAGGCCTTGCTCCCCCGCGTGAGGGTTCATGCCAGATATCAATATTCTTTTGGTCGGCCAGTTCCAATCATTGAGGGTCTCAACTGCTAAAAGGAGACGCTGATAGATGAGATCTTCAGTCATGAGTTTAGAAAGATCTTTAACCGCCACGTGATCTGACAGAAGAAGGACCTGAAGTCGTGGTGATGAGAAGAACATCCCAAGTTCTGGTCTTTTATAAAAGGAACGGAAATACTCCGTATGGCCCGCATATCCTGGGAACTGATCTTTTGAAGTTGGAAGCGTAAAGAGCACTCCCCCGCTTTCACATAAGCGCATTCCAAGATCTATGGCGGTGAAGCTTTCTGAATGATTGATCGCTGAAAGCCAATAGACCTTGATCTCAATACCTGCCAGGAAGATCGAGTCTTCAAGAATACTAAACGGCAGACGCAAACTTTTAAGAGTTTGAATGACGGATTTTTCGAAAGCAATCAAACGGATGAGTTTTAGCTCTTCCTTTGACATGAGCATCACGGATTTGAAGAAGACCTCGAGTCCAATGCCTTCTTCGTGTCCTTGAGTCACGTAGACTTTCATATTAGAGAAGATTTTTGATGTAGTAGTTAGAGTATTCGCGATCAAACCAGTTTGTTGAAACTGATTTACCCTTGTTCATAAAAATCTCGTTCTGGATTTGGTCTTTGAACTTCAAGAAATCCTGAGATTCAACCAGATCTTTTTTCTGAACGTAGAAAACGTGTAGGTAACCGTTAAGTGAAATCGCTTTTGAAAATGAACCTTCAGACGTGTTTTTTAATACCTTGGCCAGGTCTTTAGAGAGACCATCTTCATTCAGGGCATCGAGATTATTTGATTCAAGATCACGATATTCTTCCGGAAGTTTACCAGTTAGCTGGTAGTCCTTGAGAACTGCCAGGTATTTCCCTTCATTTTTATCAATGAGTTTTGACTCATCAATGTAGAAGTCGACCAGGTTGTATTTGAACGAAAGAGCATTGTTGGTTGAGTTACGACGATAGTACTCGTTTTTAATTTCTTGTTCAGTTACTGAAATCAGTGGAGCAATCACTCGTTGCGCGAAGATGTTGTACTCCATCGTTTCACGGATGATTTCAAAGTATTCTTCGTAAGTGAGGCTTTTACTCTTTAAGAACTGAAGAAGGTCAGCACGCTTCAGACCAAGGCGTTCTTCCGTCATTTTAATACGACCCTCTACGGCGTCATCATTAATCACATAACCTTGGGCATTGATCTTGTCGCGAATAATGAAAGACTTGATCACGATGTCCAGAAGCTTCTTCTGGTCATAGGTCTTTTCAGAATAAATGATAGGTGAAACTTCTCGGCGCGCTTCTAGCGTGTCTTCCATACGTCTAATTTCAGAAAGTGAAATAACACGTGTGTTAACGACAGCTACGATTTTATCAAGGAGTTTTTCAGAGGATTTTGAATCCTGGGCAAAGGCAGAGCTCATGCCCAGGAGAATTATAAGAATTAAAAGTTTCATGCTTTGGTCCAGTGATAATGCCTTCATGACATCTTAATCACCAACCAAGGATATTATAAAAGATTCTGATTTGTCTTGATATCTGCGCCTTTTGCGAGATTTTTAAAGTAATTCTCGATAAGCGCGTCTCTTTTCTTGTCGTAGATGATCTTTTTGTAAAGGTTCTTGTCGATCTGATCAAAAGACTTAACGCCAAGAATCTTAATAACGTGGAACCCCATCTGAGTTCTTACTGGCTTAGTAATAAACCCTACTTTCTGACCCTTGATGGCCTCGAAGTATTCTGGAGCAAGACGTGTTGGAGGTTGGAAACCTAGATCACCACCTACTGGTGCTGCAGAAGTTTGCGAGTATTTGTTAGCAAGTTTAGCAAAAGAATCAGGGTCCTTTTGAAGGGCCGCATAGATCTCGCTACTTTGAAGAAGTGCTTGCTCTACTTCTTTTGGAGTTGGCTCAGCTCTTAAGCGATAAAGGATGTGGGCAGTACGGTACTCTTGATTGTCATTGTAATACTTCTTCACATCTTCATCTGTAACAGAGATTTTTTTGAATTCGTTTTCAAGATCTTTTGAAGTTTGGGCATGGAAAAGAATATCTTCCTGCTTCGCTACCACCACTGGATCTTTATCAGTGCCAGTCTTCTTGGCCTTTTGAATACCAAGCTGACGATTGATTAGGTCTTGAAGAGAAACTTCTTTTGTAATTTTTCTCTGACCAACGAATTTCAAATTTTGAAGATGATATTCTTCGAATTGTTTTTTTGTGATTGATTGACCGTTAACAGTCGCAACAACTTGATTGTCGTTTTTTTGCGCTACTGCTGTGCCTGCGACCATAAGAGCAATAATTGCTACTGAAAATTGTTTCTTCATACACATCCCTGTGGTTTTTATTGAATCTAATAAAAACGGTATCATACACCCATATTTGCCGCAATATGTTTTGCAAATTCCAAGAGTGTATTATGACTCACTGTCTCTTTGAAAAGAGCATTCACTGATGAGTCCGGGTTGATCTTGTAAAGTTTTGGTTTATTCATGAAGAAGTTCAGCATCTTATCTCGTAGCTGATGATTATGGTTGAGTATTTCCTGATCGAAGAAAAGGGCAATCTGAGTACCACCAACCTTCACTAAGCGCAGACCCAAAGGCTGGAAAATAATTCTCGATCGGAGGATTGAGTACAGGGCCTCGAGTTCTTTCGGGGTCATACCGAAGGCATCATTGAGCTCGGTAATGATATCTTCCAGACGATTAAGGTCTGAACAGTTTGAAAGACGTTTATAGTATTTCAAGCGAAGAGCATGATCTGGAATATAGCCGTTTGGAATGTAGGCCGAGAACGGTGCTTGAATTTCAATGTTCTTCACCGATACTTTTTGTTCACCACGAATCTCTTGAATCGCTTCTTGTAAAAGATCCATGTAGAACTCTAGACCAATCGCCTCAATGTGACCTGATTGTTCCGCACCAAGAATGTCTCCTGCTCCACGAATCTCCATATCAGAAGATGCGAGAGCAAAACCTGAACCCATCTCTGCATAAGTTTGAAGTGCGTGTAAGCGACGTTGAGCAGTTTCTGAAATGACCCGATTTTCGGGCACGATAAAATAAGCGTAGGCCTTACGATCGCTTCGTCCAATCCGTCCTCTTAATTGGTGAAGTTGAGCCAGACCATAAGTGTCCGCGCGATCAATGATCATGGTGTTAGCATTTGGAATATCAATACCGGATTCAATGATGGTCGTGGCGAGAAGAATATCGGATTTATGATCGTAGAAATCATTGATACGTTTTTCTAGTTCGCGTTCATTCATCTGTCCGTGAGTCACACTGATGCGAGCACTTGGAACCAGTTTTTTGAGATAAATTTCATGCTCTTCAATATCGTGAACACGATTATGCACATAATAGATCTGTCCACCACGCGAGAGTTCTTTTTCGATCGCCGACTTTAACGTGAGATCGTCTTCTTTAATAATATAGGTCTTAATCGCCTGACGTCTTGGCGGCGCGGTTTGAATTAATGAGAGATCACGAATACCCAAGAATGATAATTGAAGAGTTCTTGGAATTGGAGTGGCAGTCATGGTGAGAACATCCACACCAGTTTTTAGAACTTTTAGTTTTTCTTTGTGGGCCACACCAAAACGATGTTCTTCATCAATGATAAGAAGTCCCAAATCATGGAACTCTAATTTGTCAGAAAGAACGGCGTGCGTACCAATTAAGATATCCACCTTTCCTTCTGCCACTAGACCCATGGTTTCGTTTTTTTGTTTGGCAGTTTTAAAACGTGAAATCATGTCCACGTTCACCGGGAAGTTTTCAAAACGTTTTTTAAAAGAATGATAATGTTGAAGCGCCAGTACCGTGGTTGGAACCAGAAGCACCACTTGTTTTTTATCCAGCACGGCCTTCATTGCCGCACGCATGGCCACTTCAGTTTTACCAAACCCCACATCGCCACACACCAGACGATCCATTGGATACTGCTGTTGCATATCATCCAAGACATCTTGAATCGCTTTACTTTGGTCAGGAGTTTCCTCGAAAGCAAATGAGAGTTCGAATTCTTTGAACAAATGATCAGGTGGTGAGTATGGATAACCACCGCGAAGTTTTCTTTCTGCCTGAAGTTTTAATAAATCAAAAGCGAGTTTTTTAACTGAGCCACGGGCCTTGGTTTTAAGCTCGGCAAACTTCTTCGATTTCAAAGAAGCAACTTTAAGTCCTGAAGAAGAGTCTGCGTGCTTTTGAACGAGGTTTAGCTTATAGACCGGAACATAGACCTTATCGTTATCTTCATAAAGAATAACGAGGTAGTCATTTTGCTGATCACCGGTTTGAATGGTCTCCAGACCCTTATAAATCCCGATCCCGTGATCACGGTGAATCACATAGTCGTTAATTTTCAGAGTGGCGAGTTGTTCAGCGAAAAGATCTTTATTGGTCGCTTTAACTTGCTTGGTTTTCTTCTTTTTAACAGAGAAGAAGTCCCCTTCTGATAAAACGAAAATATTTTCATTTTTATAGTAAAAACCTTCGTCGAGTTTTCCATAAACAAACTGAAGACGCGTGCCAATTTCGGTCAGTTTATTTTCTTCCAGAAGATACTGAAGTTCTTGGCGTGCGTTCTCTGATTTATAGTTCACTACCAAATGGCCGTGAACATTAAGTTCCTTTCGAAGGACCTTCAAACTGCCTTTGATGTATTCGTATTTATTGTCCGGAACACTTCCAGAGATTTGTAGTTTCGTTTGAAGGTAGGACTTTAGTTTTTCAAAATTTAAGTGAAGCTCTTTATCAAAAGGAGTATCTAGATTGACCGCGATGTCCAGTTGATCCACAAAAAGAGTTTTTAAATTGGTCTTGGGAAATTGTGGGAGATAAAAATTTTCAATTGCTGGAATGACCGAAGAACTTTCCACATCTTCCGCAAGGTCCTCAAAGTCTTCCGCCTGGCCGGCCAAAAATAGTTCGAGGTTCTTTTGACCATTTTCATTATTAATAAATGTGATCTTGGCATTGGCCGGAAGAAAATCAATCAGCGTTTCCGGTTTCTCAAAAAAGAGCGGAATATAAAGAGGATAGTTTTCAAATAACTGATTCTCGCTCACGCGTGAGAGCAGCTGTTTCCTTGCCTCATATTTATTTTTAAAAGCGGGCTGGGCCTGAGGAATTCTTGAACGAAGCATGGTCGCATAAGGATCTTTGGTGAGATACCCAGCACCCGGAACTAAAGCGAGCTCATTATAAGTTGTTTCACGCACGGTCTTTTGCGTTTCCAGATCAATGGAAAAAATTTCTTCGATTAAGTCATCGAAGTATTGCAATCGTACTGGTGGATGAGAAATAGGATAAATATCAAAAATTTCTCCACGACGAGAAAATGTTCCAGGCTCTTCAATCGTTGAGGCCGGAAAATAACCCATGTCTGTTAATTTTTTGGCGAGATCAAAAGGCGAAATGATGTCGTCTTTTTTTATCGAAAATGAGTTTTTTTGGAAAAAGCCGCGATCAGGGCCCAATAACACACTTGCTTCGTGGGTTGTGACAATAATCGACACCGAATTATTTTGTAAGCGCTGAAGCACAGACCAACGTGCAAGCAAAGCACTTTCGGAGGTCATGATGGAACTGTAGAGACTATGATTATGCCCTGGATAAAAATGGACGTTCTTTAAATGCTTCAGTGATTCAAAAACTTCTTCCGCTTCATCCTGGTCTGAACAAACGATCAGGTGTGTGGAATTAAAGAGTTGCGAAGAGAAATAACTCCCCGCAAGAAGACACCATTGATTTGGTGACACACCCTTCAGCGAAAGCTCTTGCTGGTTTTGTAACCAATATTGGATTTTGGTTGCGATGGCACTAAACAAGGTCACGTTAAATCCTGATGAAAAGAGTTTGTTTTCATTCTTAATGATGCGCAAAGACAATCGGTACTTTACAGCGTCTCCCTTAAAATAACATCTTTCCTATTTTCAACATCTTTTGTATCTTAAAACTACTTTTTTGCGACTTTTATTGCAGTGGAGATTTCCATGACACCAGCTCAGTTTGATGGCTTGATGCCTATCGTTATCCTTATGGGTATCGCGGTTCTTTTGTTTGTAGGCGGACATTTTGCATCCGTATTACTTGCTCCAAAGAAACCGTCACACCAGAAGTCCATGCCGTACGAGTGTGGAGAGGAACCAGTAGGTTCAGCTTGGTCCATGTTCAACGTACGTTTCTACGTAGTTGGTCTTATCTTTATCATCTTTGATGTGGAATCGGTACTCATGTTTCCGGTTGTATCAGTCTTCAGAGAACTCACTGAGAAAGGTGAAGGTTTCTACATTCTAGACATTCTTCTAAGCTTTATCGCCATTCTTGTTATGGGTATCGCGTACTGTTGGAAGAAAGGTGACCTTGACTGGGTTAAGTCTTTCCAAGTTTCAGTTAAAAATAATAAATAAGGCCGGGGCCCATGAATCAAACCATCGTTAGCTATCTCTCTCAGTATGAATTCTTTGATTTCCTGGTAAAACTTTTCGGAAATAACCAAGGTCTTCTCGCTTTCACAATTTACCTTCTAGTTGCTCTTGTCATCGTTGTGGTTTGTGCCACGATCGGTGGTTTTGGAACATACGCTGAAAGAAAAATTTCAGCAGATCTTCAGCAACGTATTGGTCCTAACCGTGTAGGTCCTTACGGTCTTCTTCAGATTCTTGCGGATGGTGTGAAGATGCTTACTAAAGAAGACATCATGCCATTTACGGCCGATAAGTTTCTTTTTTATCTCGCTCCAATGCTTGCTCTCGTAGGTGTTTTTTCAACTCTAGCAGTACTTCCTTGGTCATCTGGCTTCATGATGGCCGACCTTAACGTTGGTGTGTTCTACCTCATCGCGATTTCATCTCTTGTAGGTGTGTCGGTGTTCCTAGGTGGTTATGCTTCTAACTCAAAGTGGTCGATGCTTGGTGGTATGCGTGGAGCTTCTCAGATCATCTCTTACGAAATTCCAGTGACGATTTCTATCCTTGCTATCACGCTTCTTGCTGGTGGTATGAGCTTCGGAACAATCATCGGTGCTCAAAAAGGTCTTCCAACAAACTGGTTCATTTTCCATAACCCGTTTGCTTTCATCGCCTTCTTCGTGTTCTTCACAGGTGCTCTTGCTGAAACTAACCGTGCTCCGTTCGACTTACCAGAGGCCGAGTCTGAGCTAGTTTCTGGTTACCACACTGAGTACACAGGTATGCGTTTCGGTTTCTTCGCCCTTGCTGAGTACATTGAAGTATTTGTGGTTTGTGGTGTTGCTTCTGCCCTTTTCCTTGGCGGTCCGAACCTTCCGGTAGACGTTAAAATCGACATTCTTCCACTTCAACTTGTTCAAGTTGTCGTGTTCATGACGAAGACTCTTCTCCTTTATTATGTAGTTATCTGGATTCGTTGGACCCTTCCGCGTCTTCGCGTGGACCAACTTATGTCAGTTTGTTGGAAATATTTAACTCCGATCGCAATCTTTAACCTTGTTGGCTGTGCCATCTGGTTAGTTGCTTTCCATGGTCAATCGATCGCCCAGCTAGTTCTTGGCGGCGGCCACCATTAATTAAGGACTGAGAATGTTTGCTCAATTTTTATTTATCGTTTCTGCTCTATTAACTGTTGGATCCGCGATCGCAGTTGCAGTTACTAAGAACATCATGCACTCGTGTATTTTCCTTCTTGGTTCTCTTCTAGGTATCGCCGGTCTTTATGCCACACTTGGTGCTGACTTCGTGGCTGTGACACAAATCATGGTTTACGTAGGTGGTGTCGTTATCCTTATGCTTTTCGCAGTAATGTTAACTGGCGGTAAGGACTTCGTTTCTCGCGCACAAAACCTTCTTGGTCTTGCTCCAGCGATGGGTAACAAATTTACTTATGCAGTTGGTATCTTGGTTGGTGTGGTCTTCGCTGCTACAAACGTGAAAATCATTATGAGTCTGACAAATTCGGCACCGGCCAAAGCAATGGACGCTGGTTTCCCGTCTACAGTTAGAGAAATTGGTCTCTTATTAACTAAGAACCATGTTTTAGCGTTCGAGCTTTCTTCAGTTCTTTTATTGGGTGCTCTTGTTGGTGCGGCGATCATCGCTCGTCCTAAGAAGCATTAATCGGGTAATATATGATGAGTTTAGCGTCTTATTTAATTATCTCTCTTATCCTTTTCATCGTTGGTCTGACTGTGATGATCGCACGTAAAAATATCGTGGCGATTCTTCTGGGAATTGAATTAGTTCTCAATGCGGCCGCTTTGAACTTCGTTGCTTATTCAAAGTATGTGACAAACAACCTTGATGGGCACGTTTTCAGTCTGTTCATTATCATTATTGCTGCTGCTGAAGCTGCTGTAGGTCTCGCTATCGTGATCCGTTTCTTCCAAATCAAAGAAACAATCCATATCGACGAAGCTACGCAGTTAAGAAACTAAGGGTCACTCATGGAATACACAGTTTGGAATATTGCCCCAATTTTTCTTGCCCCAGTTCTTGCGTTTGTTATTAACGCGTTCTTTGGAAGAAAGCTCCCACGTCACGGAGATTGGCTATCAACTTTAAGTATCTTTATCTCTTTCATTTTTTCAGCACGCATTTTTGGTGACTTCGTTTTCGGTAAATTTGCTACTGATTACTTCATCCATAAAACGTTCACATGGTTCGATCTTTCTTACGGTGCCAACATCTGGAAAGTCGACATGGGTATCTTCATCGACAACATGACAGCGATCATGCTTCTTATGGTGTCGGGTGTGGCGTTCCTGATCCACTTGTTTTCAACTTGGTACATGGATCACGATGAAAAACACGGTCGTTTCTTCACGTTCCTTCCGCTCTTTACTTCAGCGATGCTTGGGATGGTTCTTTCAGACAACCTTTTCTCTCTATTTATCTTCTGGGAGATCATGGGTTTCTGTTCGTACTCTCTAATCGGTATCTATGTTAAGAAAGATAAGGCCGGAGACGCTTCACTTAAAGCATTCATGACCACTCGTGTGGGTGATGTATTCCTTCTATTAGGTATCGTTGCAATCTGGATGGCACTTGGTTCAGTAACTTATGTTGATATCTACGCTGCCATTGCTGAAGGTAAGTTTGCTGGTCAATCAGTAATCGGTATCTCTCTGGCAACTTTCGCCGCTCTTTGTATCTTCCTAGGGGCCATGGGTAAATCAGCTCAGTTCCCACTTCACGTTTGGCTACCAGACGCGATGATGGGTCCAACTCCCGGTTCTGCCCTGATCCACGCTGCTACCATGGTTACTGCTGGTGTTTGGATTTCTCTTCGTATGTACCCGCTTATGGTTCTTGGTGACATCACTTGGTTTATCGCCGTGATTGGTGCCATTACTGCTTTCGGTGCTGCAACGATCGCGATGGTTCAAACTGATATTAAAGCAGTACTAGCTTACTCAACACTTTCTCAGCTTGGTTACATGATGATTGGTGTTGGTGTTGGTTCGTATAACGCCGCTTTCATGCACGTTATCACTCACGCGGTTTTCAAAGCATGTCTCTTCCTTTCTGCTGGTTCTGTGATCCACTCAGTTCACGAACAAGAAATGCCAAGACTTGGGGGCCTTCGTAAGTACCTTCCATACACGCACTTTGCGATGATGTGTTGTACGCTTGCAATCGCGGGTATCCCGTTCTTCTCAGGATTCGTTTCAAAAGACCGTATTCTTGGAGATGCTCTATTCTATGGTTTCATGTCTGGTCAAAACCCACTTCTTGCGATTGTACCAATTCTTGGTTTCGCGGGTGCGGGTCTAACAGCGTTCTATATGTTCCGTATGATGTTCTTAACTTTCTACGGCGAGAACAAGCAACACCACGATGAGCACGGCCATGGCCATGGTCACGCTGACCATGCTCACGGACACGATATTCACCACGAGCACCTTGATGCTCGTCAGAACGTTCCTCTTCTTATCCTTGCTGTTTTCACCCTTGGTTTCTGGTTCGCCGGTAACCTAACAGGTCAGGACGGAATCGCTGTATTTGGTAAGAAAAATGAATGGTTCAAGATCCTGGTTGAAGCTCCGAAAGTTGAAAAATTCGTAAATAGCCCACGTCAGCCTTGGTCTTCAGTTGATTCTAAGCCGGAAGCTCACCTTGAGCACGCTCATTATCACCATCAGACTGGTTATGCCGGTCCAAATCCGGATGAGCATAAGCTTCACTCAGCTCACGTAATTGGTGCGATCCTTTCAATCATCATTGCTTTCACTGGTGTATTGATTGCGTTCCTTATGTACATCAAGAAATCGATTAAGCCACTTGCTGCGAAGTTCCCAGGGTTTACAACTACCCTTCAAAACAAGTACTACTTCGACAACTTCTATATCGACGTACTTATCAAGAAAGGCCTTCTGGCCTTTAACCGTGGTCTTGCATGGTTTGACATGGGAATCTATGACCGTTTTGCGGTTGATGGTTGGGCATGGGTAAACAGACAGCTTTACCGTGCATCTAAATGGTTTGATAACGTGGTTGTTGATGCAATCGGTGTAGATGGAACAGGTGTGGCAGTTAATCTTTTCAACCTTGTTCTTCGTATCGTGCAGTCAGGTAAGATCCAGTTTTACTTCATTATGTTGGTAATGGTTCTTGCTTCTTATATTTGGACATTAAAAGTTTAGTTAGTTTTTTTATAGAGAGAGGTTCGTTGTGAACGGAATTTTGAATTGGGTTTTATGGTTACCAATCATCGGCGCGGTGGCTGTTCTTCTTGCTCCAAAAGCAAAAGAAAACGTTATCAGAATGATCACTTTAGTGACTACGTCTGTGACACTACTATTAACAGTTCTGTTGTATCTTAAATTCGATACATCAACTGCGGATATGCAATTTGTGACAAAGATCCCTTGGATCACACAATTCCATATCAATTACCACCTGGGCATTGATGGTATCACCATGCTCATGACGTTCCTAAACGCTCTACTCTTCTTCATCTGTACACTTTCATCGTGGACTGTTGAGAAGAACGTTAAGGCCTACTTCGCACTATTACTGATGCTTCAATCAACAGTATTCGGTGTGTTCTTCGCCCTAGACTTCTTCCTGTTCTACGTTTACTGGGAAGTTATGCTTATTCCTATGTTCTTCCTCATCGGTATTTGGGGTGGTGAGAACAGAGAGTACGCTGCGATCAAGTTCTTCCTTTATACGTTCTTCGGTGGTGTATTCATGCTTATCGGTATGGTTGCACTTTACTACGCGACTGGAAAAGGTCCTGATTCATTCAGCATCCTGGCCCTTCAAGGTGGTAAGTTCGTTAAAGAAACGATCACACTTTTTGGCTACACTCTTTCTTTCGAGCATGTGTTCTTCTGGTTCTTGTTCCTTGGTTTCGCGATCAAAGTTCCAGTGTTCCCGTTCCACACTTGGTTACCTCACGCTCACGTACAAGCTCCAACTGCGGTTTCAGTAATTCTGGCCGGTGTTCTACTTAAGATGGGTACTTACGGTTTCCTAAGAATTGCGTTCCCAATCTTCCCTCAAGCTGCAGTTGATTCTTCAACGATCATCGCGGTTCTGGGTCTAATCTCTGTAATCTACGGTGCGTTCTGTGCGATGGCCCAGGACGACGTTAAGAAACTTGTTGCTTACTCTTCAGTATCGCACATGGGTTTCGTAATGCTTGGTCTAGCTGCTATGACTTCTCAAGGTATGAACGGCGCTGTTCTTCAGATGTTCAACCACGGTACTTCTACAGCGATGATGTTCTTACTTATCGGTATCATTTATGAGCGTTCACACCACCGTTGGATCGTGAAGCCAGATGGTTCTAAAGGTTACGGCGGTCTAGCTTCTCAGCTTCCTAAGTACACAACTGTATTCATCATCGGTATGTTCGCTTCTATGGGTCTTCCAGGTCTTTCTGGATTCATCTCTGAAGCACTTATCTTCTTAGGTATCTACCCAAGATTTACAACTATCACAGTAATCGCTGTTATCGGTCTTCTTATCGGTGCTGCTTACCTTCTTTGGATGTTTAAGCGTATGTTCTTCGGTGAGCCGAACCCTGATAACCACGATTTCGACGATATGAATGCTCGCGAAGTTTTCTACATGATCCCACTTTGTATTTGTGTGGTTGTGTTTGGTATCTTCCCAAGCCCACTACTTAACGTAATGAAAGTGTCTGTAGGACAACTTGTTGACCTGTTAAGTAAGTACTAAGAGAGAGGTTTCTTGTGATTGACCAATTACTTGGTTTTTTAGGCCATTACGTTCCAGAGGTCATTAGCGTTCTGCTAATGATGTCTCTGCTTGTGGCTGAGTCTGCAGTAAAAGATGAGCATGCTCCAAGAGCAAAGATTCATTTTTTCACGCAGGCAGTTTTAACAATTATTCTTATCTGTCTTTTTGGAAACCTTGGCGAAAAACCAGTTCATATTTTCCATAACGCTGTAACGATTGATCCTTTCTCAACACTGGTAAAGATCATCATGGTTATCGGAACAATGGGTGCAGTTTTCATCAGCCATTCTTCTAAAGATATTTACTCTAACCTTAAGTCTGAATTCTCGGTCATGGCGGTTGGTGTTCTTATCGGCGGTATGCTTCTCGCTTCTGCCAATAACATGCTGACTCTATACTTAGCGATCGAAACACTTTCGATCCTTTCTTATGTGATGAGTTCTCTTAAACGTGAAGATTCTACTTCAGCTGAAGCTGGTATGAAGTACGCGCTTTATGGCGGTCTTTCAGCGGGTGTTGCTCTTTTCGGTATTTCTCACATGTACGGTGCCCTTGGTTCAATCCAGTTCCTGGAAATGTCGTCTAAGGTCGCTGATCTTCAAGGAATTCAACTTGTCACAGTTATGATGGCATCGGTTCTTTTCTTTGTAGGTATCGGTTACAAAATTTCAGTTTTCCCGTTCCACATGTGGACTCCGGATGTATATCAAGGCTCTCCGATTCCAGTGACTTCATTCTTTGCCATCGTTCCGAAGATGGCAGGACTTGCGGCCCTGATTCGCGTTTCTTATGTGTTCTTCGCTGATGGAACTGTTCTTTCAGTTTCTTGGGTCGGACTCATGATGGTTGTTGCCGCTCTAACGATGACAGTTGGTAACGTAACAGCAATCGGCCAGAACTCAGTGAAGCGTCTATTGGCCTTCTCTTCAATCGGTCACGTTGGGATGATGATCCTGGGTGTAGTGGTTCTTAACGATGTTGGTATTCGTGCCATTCTTTTCTACGGTATCACTTACCTATTCATGACTTTGATTGCTTTCTACATCACATCTCACCTTTCAGATATGTATGGTTCAGATGGTTATGATGTGTTCCGTGGTCTTATCTATAAGCATCCGCTTATGGCCGTGATCATGGTTGGCGTATTGTTTTCACTGGCTGGTCTGCCTCCATTTAGTGGCTTCGTGGCCAAGTTCAATATCTTCAACATCATTATCGAAAAGAAATATTACGGTATTGCGATTGTTGCAGCGATTAACTCAGTTATTGCTCTTTACTACTACCTGAAACTCGCCAAGACAGTGATCTTTGGTCAGGCCGATGGAGAAGAAAGAGTGCTTGGTTTCACGGCCAGCAACCAAGCGGTCATTGTGTTCCTTTTCATCCCGGTTCTATTCCTTGGAATTTTTTGGGAAAAGGTCATGACTATCGCTGGAAACGCTACGATCTACATCAAGTAATTTCCAATAAGGGAGCTTCGGCTCCCTTTTTTGTTTTCCCCCCAAATATTTAAAATCATTTATAATTAATGCTATGACGAAATACCGAATCCGGCTTACGAGTGGCCGGGTGATTGGTCCTTTTGTTAAAGCGCAGCTTTTTGACTTAAAGGCCAAGGGACATATTCGAGGAAATGAAGAGGCCCAAATTTTTCCAACAGGAAATTGGGGTCCTATTTCTTCTTTTGATTTTTATCCAGAGTTGATGGATGAAAATAAAACTGTGATGCAAACTGAAAGCACAGATGAAAAAACTTTTGTCATCGATCTCACCCAACTTCGAAATCAAAAAAATGAAAAAGAGTTAGAGAAATACGATCACGGCACGATTGTCGCAGTGGAAGCACTCACTGAAACCATTCGGATGTCTAATGAAGAGCAGAAAGTTCAGCTCTCTCAGCTCGAACCAACGCCTGCTCCTACACCGGGGCCAGAACCGGAAGAGCCGAAGGAACCTACTAGAACTTCGGTAACTGCCTCACAAGAGATCAATCTTGGGACAGAAGGTGATGAGGAAGATAGTGAGCGAAATAAAACACTCATCAACCCAATTGCCCAGGCCGAAATTCAGAAAATGAAACGCCAGCAGGCGGCCGAAGAAGCGCGGGCGAAGGCAGAAGCTGAAGAGGCGGCCCGTCTAAAGGCCGAAGAGGATGCGCGCCAACTCGCTCTTGCTATTCAAAGACAGGAAGAGGCCGAGAGAGCGAAAGATGACTCAACTCAGATGATCACGCTAGATCTGGTGAAGAGTGATCTTTTGGTGGATGCTGAAGTGAATGAGGCCCACATTGAAAAAGAACGCAAAGTCGTTCTGAAGAAAAAGAAAGAACAAGCGGGTGAAGAAGAGGAAGAAGAAAAATCTCAGGATGATGCGGAAGAGGCCAAGAAGAAGAAAAGAAAAAAAATCATCATGCTAGTGGCGGGTCTTGCCCTTGCCTATGCTCTTTTATTTCCTGGTGATGAAAAACCGAAAAAGCCACCGTTTCAACATCTGGCCCCCTCGATTGAGTTTCCTATTCCTTTTGATAAGGCGGATCCAAAACGATCGACGGTTGAATTTAATAAGGGACTCGAGCTTTTCAATAAGGGTACTTATCCAAATCTCATTCAAGCGGGCGTGAATTTTAAATCAAGTTATGAGAACAATCTTGAGAACACACAGGCCCTCAATTTCTTAGTGAGAACTTATGCTGAGGAGCTAAAGCACTCTAAAAATAAACAGTTCGACGCTCAGACCCTGTTTAAACTTATTCAAAGTAAGAGACCATTTTTGGTTCAGGACCCTAATGGTGTGATTGGTTTAAATTTGTTCTACATGACGATTGATAAGCCGGGGGCAGCAGTCGATGTGGTTCAGAAGTATTTAAAACTCAAACCAAAAAATGTGACTCAGGATCTTTTTGCGGTCCACCTCCTGAGCTTAATGAAACTTGGTAAAATTGAATTATCTCGCCAGTTCTATCAGGCCCTCATGAAGGCGCCAGATAAAAATCGCTACGCCTACGAAGCACTTATTCAGTACATGCTTCTTAATCAAGAATCTGCGCTGGCACTTGAGTATGCGGACGAGGCGCTTAAAAAGTTTCCGCAAATTATTACGTTCTATCTTTTAAAGTCTGAACTTCTTATAAAAGAAAAGCGCTATAAAGAAGTGGTTCCTCTTTTAAAGACCGCCGAAGAAAAGTCACTTGATTATAACGACATCAACCGCGCGAAGTTTTTGGAACTAACTGGATTATTAGTGGCGGCCCAAGGGAACGTAAAACAGGCCACTTTCTTCCTCACCAAATCTTTACAGGTGAAAGATTCAGACGAACTACGTGTGAAACTGGCGGACCTCTCTACCAATGATGGAACTCCCGCAGACACCGACAAACTCATTAATCAAAGTAAGGCGGTTAAACTTTTAATTCAGGCCCGTGATTTTTACGATAAAAGAAACTATGAACTTGCCATGAGTACTGCTGCCCGAGCTGCGGACGCTTACCCTGGATATATCCCGGCCGAATTATTTCTGTCGAAGATGCAATTAAAATTAGGTCTAGCTCGCGAAGGTCTAAGAACCATCGAGGCGTTGGCCCAAAAGTATCCTGAAGATAGGGCCATCAACATTGCCCTGGTTGAGGCCTACACCAACACTTATAAATTTAATGATGCCAGAAATCGTATGACCATTCTTGCCAGCACTCCGCTAAAAGAGAGCTGGGAATTTGCTTCTTTGAACGCACGCCTGTTTATGAAAATGGGTGACTCACTTCAGGCCATGTCTTGGTTAAAGACTTCAGTGGGCCACAATCCACTAAACGATGCAGACATTTTCTCTCTGGCCGAAATTCTCCTTAAGCGCGCGAATTTTGATAATGCCAGATTGCTTTTAAATAACTGTATCGAACTTGATCCGATTAATCCTGATTATCGGATTGCGTATGCGAAGCTCATTTATGAAACGCAGGATGATCAAGCGGCGATTGGTTATCTTCTAAGCTTGTTGGACGAGTTTGGAGAGAACGCCAAGATTCTTTCTGAAATAGCCATCTTCTATTACCGAGTTGGTAAGGTGAAAGATTTCCAAGACTACAAAAAGAAAATTGAAGCACTTCCTTATAAAGACAAGGCCCTTTATGAATTCATGATTAAGGCCGCTTTGATGGATGAGCGTTACATGGAAGTTCCGGGACTGGTTGAACAACTTCTTGCCATTGAACCGGGGGACCTGGACGCAATGATGACGGCCGGTCGAGTGCTATATGAAGAGGGTAAACTGGTTGATGCGGCCAAGTGGTTTAAACGCGTTCAAGAGAAGCTGAACTCTTATCCAAAGGTCCTCTACTACATTGCTAAAATTAAGTTCCTGAGTAAGGACTATGATGGTGCGATGGAAGAGATCAAAAAAGACATTAAAGACAATGGTGAGAATGATTTGAGCCTTGTGTTCATGGCCGAAATTCAGGCGGAAAAAGGCGAATTCATCGAATCAGAAAACTTATATAAGCGGGCCCAAAAACTTAATCCTCGCTCTTATGAAGCACTGGTTGGTCTCGCGGATCTCAGCACTAAGCGAAATAACTTTGAACTTGCTCTGGACTTATATAAACGTGCAATGAAACAGAAAACTGATGAGCCCATCATTCATAAAAAGATCGGCGACGTCTACCGACTGTTAGGACAAGGGACTCTGGCCATTGAATCCTATAAATTGTATCTTGATATGGAGCCAGAGGCCCGCGAGAAGCCCCAAATCGAAGCTTATATCCAACTCATGCAATAGGTGATCCATGTTAGACATTAAGAAAATTGAAAGTGATTTTGACAACGTTAAGAAGAGTCTTGCTAATAGAAACTTTGATACATCTGTGTTGGATCAGATCGTGTCCCTTAACAAGCAAAGAAAGACTCTAACAACTGCTTCTGAAACAAAGAAAGCAGAGATCAATAAACTATCGCGTGAAATTGGCGAACTTAAAAAGAACAAGCAAGATGCTGCCGCACCAATGGCACAAGTTGCTGCTCTTAAGGCCGATATGGAAAAAGAAGCAAAAGAACTTGATGAAGTTCAGGCAAAACAAAATGCCCTTCTTTTAAACATCCCTAACCTTCCAGATGCATCAGTACCTGTTGGTAAAGATGAAGAAGACAACGTTGAAGTAAAACGTTGGGGAACTCCGCGTACATTTGACTTTACTCCAGTCGATCACGCAGTACTTGGCGAACAACTTGGAATTTTAGATTTCGAAACAGCCGGCAAAATCACTGGTGCACGTTTCGTCATTTATAAAGGTGCGGCCGCTCGTCTTGAGCGCGCGCTTATTAATTTCATGTTGGATCACCAAGGTTCGAAAGGTTTTACAGAGATGATGACTCCGTTCATCGCTCATGAGCGCTCACTTGTTGGTACAGGTAACCTTCCTAAGTTCGAAGATCAGTTGTTCAAATTAAACTCTGAGCAGCCTTGGTATTTGATTCCAACTTCTGAAGTGACACTAACGAATATTAAACGTGAGATGATCATTGAAGAGAATGAATTCCCGTTCTTATATGCCGCTTATTCTCCGTGCTTCCGCTCTGAAGCTGGTTCTCATGGTAAGGACGTTAAGGGTCTGATCCGCATGCACCAATTCAATAAGGTTGAGATGGTCTCAATCTGTTCACCTGCCCAGTCTGAGGAAATTCATCAGAAGATGGTGGCAAGTGCGACTGAGATTTTAGAGAAATTGGGACTCCCATACCGTCAACTTGCCCTTTGTACTGGGGACATGGGTTTTGCGTCGCAGAAAACATTTGATCTTGAAGTATGGGTTCCAAGCCAGAATAAGTACCGTGAGATCTCTTCGATCTCTAATTGCGGTGATTTCCAGGCCAGACGTGCCAGCATTCGCTTCCGTAACAAGGAAGGGAAGATCGAATTCGCCCACACTTTAAACGGTTCTGGTCTTGCTGTAGGCCGTACGGTGGTGGCAATCCTTGAAAACTACCAGCAGAAAGATGGCTCAGTGCTAATTCCGGAAGCTTTAGTGCCTTATATGGGTGGATTGAAAGAAATTCGCAAATAGATAATTGCCTTTTTTTTTCCAAGCCTTTATATTAGATGACTCAAGACGGAGGACTGGCCGAGTGGTTTAAGGCAACAGTTTTGAAAACTGTCGTGGGTTAACGCCTACCTGGGGTTCGAATCCCTAGTCCTCCGCCATCTTGAATCTTTTAAATTTTGAATCTTGTTATTAAGCCAATTAGCGGAGACGTGGGTGAGTGGCTTAAACCACACCCTTGCTAAGGGTGCGAAGGGTAATTCCTTCCATGAGTTCAAATCTCATCGTCTCCGCCACTTTTCCAAAAATCCAAACTATATTCTTTTGATACAAAATGTTTTGATCGCCTATTGGAGCGTATCCGGTTTCTTTTAATTTTTTTTATTGCTGTTAGAATAATAGGAATAATGAAAAATTCAGTTGTTAGGAACCAAGTAGGTAGCTCACTCATCTTTGTCTTTGCCGCTCTCGGTATTCTCGCTTCTATTTCCCTTTATGTGATGAAAGTGAATAAGCAGATGTCTGAACAGACATCTGCCTTATGGCAAAGAACGATTGCGGATGAGACCGCACAATCAGCATTTGTGATTATGGAATCGGCGATGGCGAGACGTTTATGGTCCCCGCCTCCTGATGATAACTGCATGGTTGATGAAGAGTTCTCGGTCACCGGAACTCTTGATAATGGCGCCACCTATGAAGTGAACGCTAAGTACATCATTGATTCAAAAACTCTCGAGATGGTTTCAACAGGTAAGTTTAAAAACTATGAATCGAAGTATTTAAAGAACCTTAAAATTTACGACGTAACTGATTATCTGGTTTTAAGTAAGGCCGCTAAAAAAACCACCATTGCGGCCCCTCAGTATAGTGCAACTTTACCTGCGAGTATGATTGCTCGTGATCGTAAGGTTTATTTTGAAGGGGTCGTTGCGTTTCAGTCGATTACGGACCGAGCCGGCGTACAAGATTGGGACAAAAACAATACATACCCAATTCGAAATCCAGGCGAGATTAATATCATTCTGCAGGCCGAGCGGATGATCTTTAAAGGGGGGCTGATGTATGACACCATTTACGCTCCTCAGCCTTCTCAGAGCGACTTTCCAAAATTTTATGCTGACTTCAAAGACATCACTATGGACGTTTTTGGAGATACCTCAGGTCCTCAATATATATGGCAATGGGGTGGTGGCGGCTCGTTTATGACGGGCGATTATGCTCTGGCCAATCAAGTAAACGCCAGTATGCGCTCTGGAACTCCAGTAAGTTTAAGTCTCATTCGCAAACATTTTTATCCTATCGCTTTTACAACGGGGTCGCTCCCTCTAAACGCGACTAATGCCCCTGATAATGGGACCTATTTTGGAGACCCGAACCGTTGGCTCATTTTTTATTACTCATATGGCCCTAACGGAGTTTCGACTTACGGCGCCCGTATGAATTTTAGCTGCTACACCTTAGATCGAGGCGCGGACACAAGATATTGTTCCGCCAGTAATCTTTTTCCAAAAGGCTTTGAGGCCTGGCGTTTAAACTCAGATTTAAAAGGCATTCTTTTCACGGATGATTTTGAAGAACTTCAAACTCAAACCATCACTTGGGACAACATGGAGGCCCTTAAGGACGACGCCAAATCTTGTGGTATTTATGTCAGTGCCACTTCCGGAGCGGCGTCTAGTAGTTATGACGACTGTGATCTAAGCGATGCGAATTTTGTTTCGAGATACGTCTCGGGTACGTCATCTGCCTGCAATCGCATATATCGTTTGGACAGTGAAAGCATTCAAGGTAAACTCGCGAATTTTTCAGCAGGGGCCTATTCTGGAACAGCTCCAAAAAGTTTAAGACGAGTCATTTATTCCGAAGTGCCATTAGAGATCGTGCAAAATCAGGCGGCAGGTCTCGCTACCACCATGAGTAATGATGTCAGAAGAAATCTTCCGCTCTGGGTGGTGAATGAAGACGTGAACATTCTTCGTCCTCATCAGCCAGACACAACCAGTCCTATTGATGTGCGCCCAAATGAATTTCGTCAGCTGTATTTTAATGGCTCAAGTTCAGGTGCGCTGACTTCACTTAAGCTCGTTTTCATCAGCCCAGAAAAGACCATGATTCATTCTCCGTTTCATGTTCCCTTAACTCCGAGTGAACTTGCTCAGGACTTCCCTGTTTATGGTGGAAAGATTAGACCCAATTATAGTGCGACTACAGATTGGAAACACCAGGAAGAAGACGGTTTCAAGTATGGTGTCCGTATCGTTAATATTAAGAACACTTCACTGATTGATAACACGACTTATTTTAGCTACAACGAGGGATTTGATTTCCGAGGGCTTTGGAGTGTGGTGGATTCTTCTGCCATTCAGGTGCTTAGAAATGGCTGTATGATGAGTCCTTCAGAAAGTGAACCAATTTCTGGACAGAGATATGATCCTGCATATGTAAAAGTCTCGGGAAGAGAACAAACATTACCTCCTGGACACGCGGCCCTGGGAAGAACAGTTCCACCGCTTTCGAGTCGTTTTTATGACAAGACTGCAGGAATAAAAATTCCATACTTTTATCGGCCCTATGTTTTTCAACTTCAATCAACGGTCGACGTGTACGGATCCGTCATTAATTTTGAAGGCACACGCTTAGGAGTGTATTTCTCTAACGATGTTCCTGCTGGAAAAAGAAATCTGAATGTTCCCAAATACAATCGTCAGGACATCTACTATCAGAATGTAATTGATCTATCGAAGCGCTCCTACGTTTGGGACAGTGGGGACTGGTATAATCAGGTCGGTAGTGCCAATAGTCCAATGCCTTGTACGGTTGATCCAGTCACGCGCGGGACCACTGATCGGAATCATCCAATGCATGTTCCTTTAAATCTAGCGATATTTACTTTTATGCATCTTTCACCGACTGAAGAATTTAATTCCATTGGTTCAATTATGTCCCTCCCACTACCAATGATTAAGATGAGAAAATGATGAAGAAGTTTTTGAATCAAACAGGTGTGAACTTAGTTGAAGCGATGGTGGCCATGGGCCTTATTGGTATTGTGGCCTATGCATTTATGTCACAGTCACAGAATATGAACCAATCTGCAACTCAACAAAAGCAGGGTGACTTCGTTGAAGATATGGTGATGAAAAATGTCTCGCGATTAAAATCTGCCAAAAGTGAGACGTTTCCTTCTTATGGATCAATTTTACTGAGAGAATATCAATCCAATGGAGAGCTTTTACAAGAAACGACCGTTGGCAGTTGTGACAACCTTAATGTGCGGGCCGGTAATGTTGCCGTTTGCATAAAGTATCTAAGCGTAAGTGACTCGGAAGCGGAATTTTCAAATGCAGATGTGATGAAGCTGCCTAAGCTCGGACAAAAACTTTATAAACTCGATATCATTGGTGAATCGGTAGTTGCAGGAAGAAGAGTTTTTAGAAAACTCATTATTTTCAAAAGATGAAAAACAATAAAGGCTTTACTCTTGTTGAAACGATGATTGCTGCTGGTCTGATGGCGGCAGTGGCCCTTATTGTGAATGAGTTTATTTTAAAGGGCCGAAAGCAGTATTCAGACTTTGAAGGAAAGATGTTGGTCACAACCGATGTGAATCAGGCGTTTCATAATATTTCCATCGACCTTGCCAACCTTTCTCGTTTGACCGATCAAGGGACCGAAGTTGAGTCTTTTAAAGGAACTGATAAGGCCTATCTAGGAATCTATGGCCTGGCAGCGGCGGACGCGGCGAAGTACCCAGCATGTGCTTTTGAAGATGTCGTTGGAAGAAAGGGTTATTCAATCATCCGTTACACAACCATCAATCAATTACGACCTGCCAAGCTCATGAAGTTTTGGAAAGAAAATACCTCTCCTCTCGAGCCCGTTTTTCTAGATCGCTCGGAAACTGTTAATAACCAAATTTTTAATGAACTAATTAATGGGAATGAAACTCAGATAAAAGAAATCGTCATTCTGGATGGAGATGGTTTTACTTCTTCAAGACTTTTAGTGACCAATGCGGAGTATGTAGAAACTTTTACTGATCCTTATGATAATGTTGATAAGAGTCCAACTCGTTTTAAATACTATAAACTCACAGTTAGAAAACCCGGAACGTTCTACTCCCCGACTTCGCAGGCGCCTCTCGCCCACCAATTTATTACTGGTTCGTATGTCGTAGCAGTGGCAACAAAACTTCTATGTGTTTCTCAAGATAAGACCCAGCTTCTTTCGATTGACGAGTTATCTGGTACGACCAGGGTCCTTCTGAATGTAAAGGCCGAAAAATCCACAATTGCGAGTTTTAGAGTTAATTACCTTTCTTCCAGTAATATGGAAGCAAGTCCATTAGGTGTTTCAACTTTTCCTGCGATTGAAGGACCAACTCCAATCTTAACCAGACGTTGTATTGATCAATTATTACTGTCTATGGATCTTAGCCGCGGACAAAAAGTCATGAGCTATGCTCAGAACATCTTTGTTTCAAATTACAATTCGAAGCGGCCCAGTAGCTGTAGATAGGCCTTGACGCGGCACCGGGAAAGTCTTCTAAGCTATTGATAAATTTTTAGTTCCTTAGTTGAGAACAAGGAATTCTTGACTGTCAAAAATCTCAAAGGATATCCTGCGAATTCAGTCGCAGAGGATGGTCATGCTTAAAATTTTAATTTGTTTCTTTTTTGTTTCCGCTGCTTTTGCTCAAAGACTCCCTTCTCCTCAGGGATCTTACAATAAGGGCTCAATTCTATTTGCTCAACAGCTTCCACTTGAAGGTGAAGGCTTTATGCGTTTATTCCGTCATCGCAATCGAGGGTTTGGAAGCCTTGAGATTCTTAATTTAATTAAAAGAACCGCTCTTGAAATGAGTCTTCGTTATCCTATGCGTGATCGTATGCAGTTAGGTGATATCGCGAAGATGAAAGGTGGTCGAATTTCTCGTCATAGCTCTCATCAGAATGGTCTTGATGTTGATATTGCCTATTTTCGTATGAATGGCATGGAACAACTTCCAAACATTTTTGACGGCTTTAACGAAGACATGGTGATTAACGGAAAAATCTCTGAGAATTTTGACCTGGAGAGAAATTGGGAACTCATGAAGGCCCTTCATCGCTATGGAAAGGTCCAACGAATCTTCGTAGACGAAGTTGTAAAACGTGAAGTCTGTCATCATGCAATTAGCATCGGTGAACATGATGAGCATGTGGAAGTTCTGAGAAGCCTTCGTCCTTTTGCCAATCACAAGCACCACATGCATATTCGAATTCGCTGTCCGGACACGGCCAGAAAATGTGTCGCCCAAGAGGAGACAGCTCCTGGCAGTGGTTGTGAACTCTTATAACTGACTTTACTGCTAGGAATTGAAGCATCCTTCCCATCTACTCTTTCTCTTGGCTTGAGTTAAAATGGAAGGATGCTGAAAGACAGTGAAATTAAAAAAGTTTCTAAAGACGATCATCCTCGAAAAGAGAACGTTGTCTCTCAGCCTTTAAATCATCAACCCATATTTAATGAACCTCATCTCATTACCGAATCCTGGTATCCGGTTTGTCCTGCTTCAACACTTAAAGATAGTGAGACCCGTTCATTTACACTCCTTCAACACCGTTTTGTTGTTTGGCGAGGTAAGAGTGGAAAACTCTATGCCATGGACAGCTTCTGTCCTCATATGGGTGCAGACCTTGGTAATGGCAATGTGATTGGAGAAAACCTTCAGTGTTATTTTCATCACTGGACCTTCCTTCCCGGTGGAAAATGCGCCAACCATAAAGAGGCCAATAACACGAGTTATCCGGTTGAAGAAAAATATGGATTCATCTGGATTTATCCGGGAGCAACTCCTTCTCATTCAATTCCACAACCACCGGGACTATTGAATCAAGAAGTAGAATCTCTCTATCTTAAAAAATTAAAACTCTATGCTCATCATCATGTCATGATGGCCGGAGGAATTGATCTTCAACATTTTAAGAGTGTTCACAAGGTTGATATTAAGTTTGATTATCAAGTCACTGAACATGAAAAGCATGTTCATATCTGGAATTTATCGGGTGTTCTTCCTACAGGCTCTTGGCTTCTCAATTTCACTCGTTGGCTTACGGGCGGAGAATTTAAATATCAGGCCCTTTTTGCGGGTGGCTCTATTGTGAGTCTCACCTACGGGAATGATTTAAAGTTTAGAGGCAGAGGTTTTAGTCTACCCACTGTGAGCATTTTGTGGGCAGGACGTCCTACGTCTGATGGTGTAAGTGAAGTAGACATTTTTATTGTCCAACCAAAATTTAAGGGAGTACTGGCCCCGCTAAAGAAGATCGCTTCAACTCTTTTTTCAGTGATACTTCTCGCCGCCCTTAGAGACGATGACACCAAGGCCTTCCCTCATATGAGATTCAATATTGGTCTTACCACAGAGGGTGATAAATCGGTCATGGATTTAGTCGACAGAATAAACTTATTAACTGTTTCAAGTTGGACCAAGGACTCTCATGAAAAATGAAATTAGAAGGCCCACGGTTGATGAGTGGTTTCTTGCTCTTCAGTTAAAGAGCATTAAAAAAGGTTTTCATCTACCAGTTTATCTGGACGCAGATATTACTAGAACTGTTGAGAAGTTAAATTCAACGGAGAAGGTCCCATACACTGCTATTCTGATTAAGGCCGCTTCTCATCTGATTCATCAGATGCCGGATGTTAATAAGGCCACGGTTCATTCAGTTTTCGGAGTGAAAATCATTGAACCTTCCTATAATGGAGTGAATCTTCCGCTTGAGTTGATGATTGATGGAAAAAAAGTCCTAACGGGAATCACCATCAGAGATGCGTATAAAAAATCTCTAAGTGAAATCAATGCTGAGATCAAATTAGCCAAGATTAAGACAATGAATGATCTGCCAGTAAATTGCATCGTTCATGGCCCGGGACTTGATTGGGTCAAAAAAATAAAGCTCAGGCTTATTCATTTAATGATGAATAACTTTCCACGTCTCTATCTTAAAAAAGGTGGTGGCGGGATTTCGGTCAGCTCACTTATGAATCTGGCCCACGCAGGGGCTAACGTTCATATGAATGCTTTTGGAATGACTACGATCACAGTGAGTTCTTGCTCGGTAGAAAAACTTGAGGGTCGCGAGATATTAAAAGTGGGCCTGGCCTTTGATCATTTAGTGGTTCATGGTGCTCAAGGAGTGAGGGCTTCGGTGGAATTAGTGAAGATTCTACAAAATCCCGAGCTTTTTTAACGCCCCAACCCATTGAAATAACAGAATTTCACTCGCGAAAGGTAACTCTTTAAAAGTTCTGCATTTTCACCTTGAATTCTTTGAATTCTTGCTTTAAAACTAGGGACTCAAATCAGCGCAGTCGTAGCTTAGTTGGATAGAGCACTTGACTACGAATCAAGAGGTCGTACGTTCGAATCGTACCGATTGCGCCACTTTAAAAATTCCTCTGTAAATCCCCTATTAATTTTTCGATTTCCGATCTCGACCTGAGATGAATGAATTTAATATGCCCATGTTTTGGATCTCCCATGATCTGAAGATACTTTTTACGGTTTGATTTATAAGTCTTAAAAAACCAAAGGAGAATTGAGTCTTTGGAAAAAAGCATACGAAAAGTTTCGTAGTTGCCGGTGCCGGGCCACAGTTCCTCTTTTGTGAGTGCTCGTATAAAGGCACGACTCGAACTTTGATAAAAGTTTAACCAGAACGGAAGATCAATCCAGATGACTGTATCAGCATGGGGCCAAGTAAGATGATTGCCTCGTGAATAATTTCCATCCACCACCCAGCTATCTCCCTGAACTGCCGTTTGAATTTTTGCGAAGAAAAGTTCATCGCTTGATTCGGTCCAGTTTGGGCCCCAGAAAAGCACATCTAATTGAACGTGAGGAATATCTAATATTTGAGATATTTTCCTTGCGAGAGTGGATTTCCCACTGGCCGTAGTTCCAACAACAATAATTTTCTTCATAAAATTATGATAACAAACTTTAGACTTTGTGTACTGACTCATGATGAACTCAAATTTGAGGTCAATATGAAAAAAGCAATTATCAGTCTCATTATCATTCTGGTTTTGTCGGTGGTTTCTTATAAACTCTTGGGCACGCCTCGAAAAGAAGTGATCACGAGTTCTTCCAAAAAAGAAGTTTTTAAAAAAATACCTCGTACCTCATTAAAAGATGTCCGTTATCAAATAGAAAAAACTGAAGTGAAGAAGACTTCGTTTCCTAAAGAGTGCTTTTCTTCCCTCGCCGATCTGAGTGCCATGACCATTGCTGATTACAATGGGATCGCTCAGAGTAAAAAAAGTTTTGAAGAATTTTTTGGGCCAGACTGTTCGCAAAAAATAAAAGAGAACCCACTTTTTGAAAAACTTCTTCAAAGTTCCGGATGCAAGTTTAACAAAGAAAATGCTGGGGCCTGCATTTCTTTAATGTTCATGCTTAAGGCAAATTTTATCGCGGAGTTAAACGAGGACAAAAAACCGGAAGAAATGACTTCCGAAGAACTGGCCGCCCATTTTGTGAGAATGTTCTACTCTATCGATAAATTGAAATCGGAAAAGTTTATTACCAATCTTAAGCTCATTGATGTTCTCTATAATAAGCACATGAATGACCCTGAGATCATTGAGGCCTATGTGGGATACCTAATGATTGGCGAAAAGATCACTGGTGTGCATTCTGTGGGTGAGAGAATTGATTCAATTTTGGCCGAGTCGGAAGGAAACTCTTTTAAGGTTGATCGTTTGTTTGTCATTAAGGAAATTCTTGGCAACAACCTGGAAGGGGCACGAGTGGTCCTAGACGGCCTTCAACCAAAGTATCCTCAGGAACCAGATCTTCATTATTACTATGCTGCTTATCATTGGAAGAACGGGCATCGAGATCTCGCTCTTCAATCATTGAATCAGGCAATTGCTTTCGGTGAGAATTGTTCTAGCTGCCGACCAGGTGTTTATCAGGACACTCGAAACAGAATGGCGAATGCTAAAGACAAAGACGATCAACTTTTCTCGGTTTCGATTGGTCTTAACTTCGAAAACCTCTAAAGATTTGGTTTAAGTAATTTTACTCATAACGCGAGTTTCGATTTTTGAGTAAAATTGATTATAAAATTCTTTTGAGGCCGGTATGGAAATAGTTAAAAAATTTCTGGGAACAATTGTTGCTGAAAAGGCGTCCTCTCGTACCATTATAGGAATTACGGCCCTCATTAACCTAGTCGGATCACTCATCCTTATTTCAGGACTTGTAAACAGACCACATTATGAAACTGTTCTGAATATCAGAATCGTTCACGCACTAATTAGTATTGGTGTTTTATTTGCGCTTTATATATACAAAAAAAGCTGGAGTAGGTTTCTTGGATCGTTCGCTTATACTCTTCTTTATCTTCCAATATTTTTTACCGGTTGGTTTAATCACGTAGCGATAGTTAATGAGGGCACAATAAGTAAACCTTACGGTGGTTTTCCGGTTGTATTTATGATGCTTGCGATACTTATTCCTTATTCGTTTTTCATGAATGCAATTCTGATTGTTCTTTTTTGCCTGGAAGCAGTCATTATTTGGTATGGCCTAGATTTAGGAACAAAATCTTTTATTGTGGCCAATGATGAGCCATTCTATATTGTTACTTTTGCCTTTGGTTGTTTTTGTCTTTTACTTTTTCGCTATCGTTTGGACACAAAGATTCATAGACTCATGGAGCAAAAGGCGCGTTCTGAATTTATTGAAAATCTCGCTCGTACGTTTTTAAGCATGCGTGACCGTAACAATACCCCTCTTCAGTCACTACTTATACTTAGTGGTTCATTGAAAACAGGTCGTCCTTTGACTCAGCAACAAATTGATATTTTTAAAAGTACGGTTTCTAGTTTGATTCTTACAAATAAAAAGTTGGTTCGCTATGAGACTCAGATACAATGGGGTAAACGTGATCTCATGACTGATTCTGAAATGGAAAATTGGTTAGATAAAATTGAGGATGAAGTCGAAAAGGACAAGAAATGAAATGGATTCTAATGCTGGCCCTTGTGGGTGCTTGCAGTTCTAAAGTTAAAGAAGAAAAAAAGCCTGAGGTGACTAAAGTATTGTCTCCGATTCAGGATGCTGCTTATTATGACCTGGAAGGTACCTACTCTCTTGTTCATGATAAAAACTGTGAAATTACCTGGAGTATCACTCGTAAGAAGGAGCAGGTGAAGAAGAACATTCTGTTGAGACTTTATCAGAATGAGTGTAAGGACAGTTTTGCTAAACTCATGCCGACTCATAGGGCGGTCTTAAGTAAGATTTTTTCCGATTTTCCGGCAGACACACTGGATGGTGTAAGCACAGGTGGTTTTGAGACCATTAATCCAACTGGTGAGTGGAACCTAGATATTGCTAAGGCCTCTTTTAATTATAAATCCAAACAGTCTTACAATAAGCAATTTGTAGATTTTGCCAAGCAATCTAACTCATACCAACCCTTTAAAGATCTCTTTAAAGAATTTGGTGTTGAGCTAGAGCTTAAAAGTGTTGAGAAAGTTTTTGCGATGAAGGTAAAGGAAACGAAGTTTAAAGATCAGTTTGGACCGTCTCTTCAGAACCAGAGCGTAATGATTGACGCTGGTATGCTCTGGTGGAAACAATAAAAAACCATCCTCTTACTGCCACCGGAATAATAAACACATCGAACGGGATCCGGAAACGGATCTCGCTTTTAAAAACATAAACACACAAAAATAGAGAAAGGACGGGAAGGGCCCAGACTAAAAACTCTTCTCTGTTATTGTTCCTTTTTAAATATAATCCATACCCAACTAGACCCGGAATGACAAAAAAAGCGAAGATGAGTTCGTAGAGACGAATCAGACCTTTAAATTTAAGCTCTCCGGCGGGCCACAAATAGTTGCCCATGAACAAGAAGAAGATCCCTTCAAGTGACTGAACCAAAACGAGAGGATTCTCTTTAATACATTTCCACCCTTCATTCATAAAGTAGCCAGAGTTATTGAAGCTTTCTGGCCAGCGTTTTTCGGTTTTGATTCCTAGCTGATAGTAGAGAGGTGAGACCCAAAGAATACCCCGGTTATCAATGTTCCTTTTACTAGGACATTTTCCTTCAACAAAATTAAGTCCACCCGCTGTCGGAGTTAAATGAAACTTTCCAACTTTGTTGTAAGAGAAAGCTCCATGTAGAAGGAGTCCGAGACCCACTATAAGTGAGATGGCAAAAATTCCACGGATGACCTTCCACTTATATGAAATGAATAGTCCTAATAAAAACAATGGACCATAGAACGCGTGGTTGCCTTTAATTAAGAAAGACAGAAGAAAAGCGAGTCCCCAAAAGTAACCCCACTTTAATCCATTCTTTGGGTCTTTTACGAGTTTGTGTCCGAGATAGAGAAGAAGACTTAGACCAAATGTAAAAAGCGACTCAGAAAGGCCGTAACCGTTATAAACAATCCAAGGAACATGAAAGGTCCCGATCAGTAAAACGCCCTTTGCGACTTTATCACCCCAGGTTTCAAAGCTTACTTTCCAGATAATAAAAAGGGTAACTGTGGAAGTGATGGCCTGAAGAACAGAAAGCGGAGTGGCCCAATCTCCAAAAAATCTTTCCAGAAAAAGAATGAGATAAGGAAATCCGATTGGCTGAAAAAAATGGAAGTCGTTCCACTCCCCTCTTCCAATTTGTCCTGCAATACGAACATAGTTTGCGACATCCGAGACAACGAACTGCGATGGAGAAAAGACCCATAGCACGTAGACCAATCTCAAAACCAAACCAACAATCAGCAGTAGGATTACATTCTTATTTCGAAGCATGCATTAAGTATAAAAGCGAGAATGCTAAAAGATGAACTGTTTTAATCCAAATTGTGCATGAAGCAGCAATTAATGCGCGTAAGAGAGAGCCTTAAAATTAATTGAGTTGATAATTTAAGTTCTAACAAAGATGTTTAGATTTCGTCTCGTTCTGGTTGAATAACTTTCAGGAGTTAGTCATGAACTTAAAGAGCGTATTTCTCATGGCCCTCGTCTTGGCCGCCGGATGTAATGAACAAAAAGTTAAAGAAAAGATTGTCCCCCACACTGAGAAGCAAGAGCAGGAAGAGGCCCCTAAAAAATTTGATAGAAATCTCGGTTTACCGCAAGTTGAGATTCCTAAAAATAATCCCATGTCGAAAGAGAAAGTGGCCCTTGGGAAAAAACTTTTCGAAGACACGCGCTTTAGCTCAACTGGAGAAGTTTCTTGTTCAACTTGTCACGATGAGGCCAAAGGCTTTACCGATCAATTAGTTGTGTCCGAAGGAATTAATGGTCTCAAGGGAACACGAAACGCTCCGACCGTACTGAATGCGGCCTTTAATGCGACTCAATTTTGGGACGGTCGATCTCCCACTTTAGAAGATCAGTCTCGCCACCCTTTTGTGAACTCAGTTGAAATGGGACTTAAAAATCATGAACCCATTTTAGAGGTTGTTAGAACAGACCCCGAATACGTTAAGGCCTTTAAGACGGTCTTTAATAAGAGCGTAAAAGAGATCAAGATTGAGCATGTAACGATGGCGATCGGTGCCTTTGAAAGAACAGTGATCGCAGGTAATAGTCGCTTCGATCAGTGGTATTATAAAGGTGAAAAGTCATTATCAGATTCTGAACTTCGAGGGTTTCAGACCTTTATTGGAAACGGTCGGTGTGTTTCCTGTCATGCTATAGAACAGTCATCTGGTCTTTTCACTGATCACCGTTTTCACAACATCGGAGTGGGAATCAACCGAGTTCCTAAAGAAGACGTTGATCGTCTTGTGACGGAATTTTTAAAAGCAAACTTTAATCGTGAAGAAGTAGACGAAAAAGTTCTTAATGACCTTAAGACTTCAGAACTGGGTCGCTTCGCGGTCACTCAAAATCAGAATGACATTGGCGCCTTCAAGACATCCACACTCCGTAACATTGATTTAACTGCTCCTTATATGCACGATGGAAGCTTGAAGACCCTGGAAGATGTGGTTGAGCACTACAACCGTGGTGGAGCAAGTTCAGACAAGGAAGTTATTACTCCGTTCCTAAGTGGAGGCATTCGTCCACTTAATCTCACTGATCAAGAAAAGAAAGATCTTGTCGCATTCATGAAGTCTTTAACCAGCACAGACTTAGAGAAAAAATGAGAGGGAAATATGTCTGACAACATGAACCGTCGCGATTTTTTGACTTATGCCGGGGCCGGTGCGGCACTTGCGACCCTTCCGGTTAATCTTGTTAAGCTTGCATTTGGTGGTACTCAGGAAGACTTCACATTCGCTTTTATCTCGGATGCACACATTCAGCATATTTCAGGAACAAAATTTGTTCGAAACTGGGACCAAGGTCTCAAGATGGCGGTGGCAGAAGCGAACCTCATGCACCCCAAGCCTGACTTCGTGATCTTTGGGGGCGATCTTGCTCAGCTCGCCCTAAAAGAGGAGCTTGATCATGGTGCTGAGATTATGTCGGCCCTTAAATATAAGACCTACTGGGTGATGGGCGAGCATGATTACTATCTTGATTACGGTAAATATTGGGAAAAACTGTTTGGCCCTCAGTGGTACAGCTTTGATCATAAAGGTGTGCACTTCGTGGTTCTCAATAGTATTTTGACTTACGATGAGTGGAACAAAAAGTGGCCCACTGATATGGAGCGAATGGTTCAGATGGCGGGACTTGATAACCCAAAGGGTTCTCCTTTTATGGTGGGGAAAGAGCAACGTGAATGGCTCAAAAAAGATCTCGCCAAAGTAAGTAAGAGTACCCCCATTGTGGTGTTGTCCCACTCACCTCTTCAAAAAATCTTCCGAGGTTGGAATTTTTGGACCGAGGATGCGGATGAAGTGCAGGCAATTTTGAAACCTTTTAGGAAGGTGACTGTCCTTTATGGTCACGTCCATCAGATTCAATATAACCAAATAGGAAACATTTCGTTTCATGCTGCCATGGCAACTGCATGGCCTTGGCCCTACCCTTCGACTTATGTGAAGGCCGAACAACATTTACCAGTACTGACTGTGCCCATGAATCGTGCGGATCCTTTTTTTGAACGAGACGCCACTGGTTGGCAGTACATAAACATTCATACCGGCAACGTGGCCGCTCACTATCAATTACCGAATAACACCAACCGAGTGGTTTCATTCAATAAGAAAACAGGTAGGCCAGAAGACACCACCTACCAGAACAAGGCGAACCGAGTTTTACCTCAGGAGCATTATTAATTACGGAGGAGTCATGAAGTTTTTGATCGTCATTTTATTAACCATGAGTTCTCTGGTGTTTGCCGATGAATTTACGGTGAAAGACATTAAAAGATGGGACGCCGAATTTGAAGAAAGTGCAAAGTACGGCCGACAGCTTTGGGAAAACTCGGCGGCGGTTAAACTTGGAACTAATAAAGTAGCATGTGCTCAATGCCATCCGAATGCGGCCAATACTCATCCGGAGACTTATCCTAAATTTCAAAAACAAATTGGAAAAGTTGTTTACTTAACTTCAATGGTGAATTGGTGTATTCGAAATCCTCTAGAGGGAAAAGACATTGGTCCTGAATCAAAAGAGATGACGGCCCTTTTGGCCTACATCTATAAAGAAAGAAAAGGTGTAAAAATTAATCCTGGAAAACATTAATGAAAGGGCCCAACACGGGCCCTTATATGTTAAGTTGTGCCTTTGTCGAAATTCTTTTTAACTGTGTCAGCTGCACCGGAGTAATTCTTATTTTTTAGATCTTCTCTCACTTTATTTTTATCTGTGTCTGAAGTTCGGTTCCAAGCTTCTTTAACATTGCCTTTAATGTCGTTGAATTTTCCTTTTAGTTCTTCCTTGTTCATATATCCCTCCATGTTGGTTATGAGGGCAAAAAAGCTCTCATTAGATAAGAAGCAGGACCTGTGCCATAAGACAGCATGATTTCCCCTCGAGGTGCTTCATTTGACCCTTAAAGATTGTGGTAAATTTACCCTTGGGCCATGTACCTTTAACTTACCTAAATTCAGTGTCTTAGGGGTGTATAAACCTTAGACATTGGTATAAAAACTTCAAATTCGTGCATTCATTCCGAATGCATTTATCTTCCTCGGTAGAATACAACTTATGAATTTAACCAAGCTGTTAGTACTTATCGTGCTCTCAACTTTACTCGCTTCCTGCGGGCAATCTAATTCGAATGGGAAGAAGACCATTAGTCTTAGTAGCGAAGAAATGAATCAAATGATGATGGAGCAGACCTTTGAGTGTGCTTCAGAAAACGGTGCTGCTTGTCCAGATGGCATTGCTCGTGTGTTTATTGTGAACGAAAAGAATCCTGCCGAGTCTTCTGTTTGTACAGGTTTTCTAAATGGCAACAATCGTCTGGTAACGAATAATCATTGTCTCTCGACTCAGGATCAATGTGGGACGACCTACATTGCAGTTTATCGAAATGGTGGACACGAGGTCGCTCGTTGTAGATCCATCCTTAAAACCGAAGTCGATGGGAAAACACTTAATCAAAAAGCCATTGATTATACAATTCTTGAGCTTGATCACACTATTCAGAAGATCAAATCTTTCCCTATTTCCAAGTTCTCTCCATATCCAGGCGAGAAGCTTACGACATGGGTGATTGACCATCTTAATTCTCGCCAATCAAGAATTACGGAACTGGGCTGTAATTTAAGTCGTAAGGCGAAATCTTTTGAACTCCAGAATTGTCCCATCATTCAAGGAAACTCCGGTTCTCCTGTTTTAAATGAATACGGTGAACTTGTGGCCTTGATTTGGGGATCTACCGCCGACGAAACTGTTAATGAGATGACCTCTCTCGTTGATCGCCGAAGTCTCAATGAATACGGCTTTGCCACAGACCTAAAACATTTTCGTCCTTATCTCATCAAATGAACTCCATCATTGCCGATGATTTAAAAGTCATCGTCTCTAAAGCAGTAAAGCTCCTTGGGCTTGCTATTAAAGACATTTATGGTGAGACCCTCTTTCAGAAAATCGAAGATCTTCGTCTTAGGATGAAGGCCGTTCGAGGAAAAGAAGGCGCGATTGTGGAAGAGGCACTGAAATTGGTTTACGCTGAATTAAGTAAGTCACCCAATGAAGAGCTTCATCAAGTATCGAAGGCCTTTTCGCTTATGCTCGAGTTGATTAATTCCTGTGAGGCCGCCTATCGTTCCTATCGCTTAGAAAGTTTTGACGTATCTAGTGAGGGTAAAAAACCTCACTCCCTTATTTTCGTTTTCACAAGTCATCCTACCGAGGCGAGAAGTCATAATTTCTTAAGGCTTATGGATAAAGTAGAGAATCTTCTTATCCAAAGCTTAAATAGCAGCTTTGAAGAAGTTCAGGAACAACTTCGTTATTTATTTCGAATCGCTTTAAGATTGAATCTCGCCAATAACAGAAGACCGCAAGTGAAAGACGAGGCAGAGCAAATCTATCATGTGGTTTTAGACCCTAAAATTTTATCAGAACAAATTTATCTTAAACGGAAAGGCATTAATGTCCTTTTTCGGACCTGGGTGGGAGGAGATAAAGACGGTCATCCAAAAGTTGGACCGGTCACCATGCAGCAGAGTTTAAACCTCTCTCGACAAAAAATTTTGAATTGTATCAGGCATCGCCTGGATAGTTATCGAGAAGAGGCCCTATGGGCAGACGAATCTCTCTATTCAGACTTTGTGGCCCTCAACGAAGAACTACGCAAACTAAACACTGTCGGTCCAGCAGACGGAAAAAAGATCGTCGCTTTTAAAAAACGCTTTGAGGCGTTCTTAGACAAGACTGATAAGAAGAAATTAAAGGCGCCCGTATTAGAGGACATTAAAGAAATTCTTTGGATTTATCCTGCCCTGGTTTTACCTTTAGAAATTAGAGAGGATCAGGGGCTTATTCATGAGGCCCTAAAAAAACCGAAGCTCCCTATTGCACAAATGTTGTCATTGCTTAAAAGAATCTCTAATGGCTTTGAGGCCAAATGGTATGTTCGTGGGTTTGTGATCAGTATGTGTCAGACCCCAGAAGATCTTATGGCCGCGGTCAAGCTCACTAAAAAAATGACGGGCTCTTATCTAATTCCTTCCGTTCCTTTGTTTGAGAATGAGAAAGGGCTTACTCACGCCATTTATATTTTAAAAGAAAGTTTTAAACAAGAATCCTTGGCCTCACATCATCTGAAAGAATGGGGAGGTCGTTACGAAGTCATGCTTGGTTATTCTGATTCAAGTAAAGAAAATGGCGTCTTACCCGGTAGGGTCCTGGTGGAAAAGGCCCTGCTCTTATTAGAAGAGTTTTTGATCAAGCACAAGCTCACGCCGGTCTTCTTTCATGGTTCAGGGGGAAGTGTGAGCCGCGGTGGCGGATCAATCAAAGAACAAATAGCGTGGTGGCCACAGACCGCTCTTAATATCTACAAGGTCACTGTTCAAGGTGAAACGGTTCAGCGTCACTTTCATCAACCCTTGATTATGCGTTCACAGGTCGGGAAAATTGTAGAAGAGTACGCCAATTACCATCCTCGTCCAGTTATCACGTGCAATACGTTACCGAAGTTCACGGAGGAGATTCAAAATGCTTACCGTGAGTTGGTTAATAATTCTGATTTTCAAAATTTAGTTTCTCGGGCCACTCCTTATGACTTCTTGAATCTTTTAAAAATTGGTTCTCGTCCAACGAAGCGAACAGGAAAAGGGCAATTCACAATTAGGGCCATTCCGTGGATTCTGTGTTGGACACAAACGCGCCTTCTTCTGCCTATTTGGTGGGGCATCGGACGCTCTTGGAAATCACTGACTGAAGCAGAGAAAAAAGATCTGAAAGATTATTACGCCCACTCCCCTCTTATGCAGACCTATGTGAAAAATCTTGGATTTACCTTTGCTAAAATTGAGCTGGGTGTTTGGAACTTTCATGTAGAGCATTCTTCATTAACTCAAGAAGAAAAGGGCCATTGGAGAAAGGTCATTGAAGACGAGTTAAATCTTAGTATGACTTTCTTCTACGAAATTTCGGGAGAAAAAAACTTTACCTGGTTCCGCCCTCAGCTTGGCGAAAGCATCTATTTTAGATCCAGTATGATTCATCCTTTGAACGTTATTCAAAAAATCTCACTTGAGAGAAAAGACAATGTTCTCTTGCGGGAGACCGTCACTGGAATAGCCAGTGGAATGCTCACCACCGGTTAGTGGCGAGCATTTTTCTCACTTCGATCAAAACTTCCAGGTTTAAAGGAACCCGGTTGAGGGGTGGATGAATCTTTGATTTCATCTTCGAAGATTTCCTCTGAGTCATAGGTCTTTTTGGCGTCAAGTCTTTCACGATTAGGATTGGCCCCGGAATAATTTGAATGATGTCTTGGGTCTTCTATCTCTTCATGACTGGCCTGATAAGTCTTGTTTTCAAATTCACTGCGTTCAATGGAACGGGTGTTAAATTCTTCAACATCATCTTCAAGTTGTGATTGGGCCGATGTTCTATCTTCAACAGGACTTCTCTGATAGGAAGTGCGATCAGGATCAAAGTTTTTATCGGAAGGATTATCAAACGAATCCATGAGCTGTTGGAGCTTGTCTCTTATTTCTGAGCGAGTTTCACCATAACGTTCTTCAACCAGACCACTAACTTTGTAAATGTTACCTTTTAATTGCTCAAGTTCATCATCTGAAATTCTTCCCCAGAGATTCCTGATACCGCCCTTAATTTCTTTCCACTTTCCCTTAAACTGTTCTTCAGTCAACATTGTACCCTCCTTGGTTACCCATACACTGCAAAGCATATTTGGTGCCAATTTCAGTGGCATCGAGCTTGCTATTCTAAAATGATGACACATAACAAATAAGGAGTATGTATGAGCCGCAAGACCAGTGGTAAACAAAGAAAAAGTCATACGGATAAAGTTCTCAAGACTATAAATAAGAATGCACAAACGGCTTCTCCAGTTACTAAAAGCAAGGTTTCTACGAACATAGATCCTTCTCTAAAAGATCAGTACAACTTAATCAGAAAAGATCTTTTAAAGCTTCGTGAAGACCTGGCGAAAGGCTATGACATGACCAAGACCCTAGTTGAGAAGAAAAGTCTTTGGAAACAACTTCTGAATGCGAAATAGTGGATCTTTGCTTGGAGCGGAAGTCATATTCCGCTCTACTTTTGTGTCATTCAGTCACATACATTACAAACTTTCAGTGGAAGTTTGCCCCTCAATAAACGAACTATTCTCTCTAACTTAGTAAAATTTTATCACGTCTCTCTTGGCATGAATCCTGCGATACTCCGAATGCGGGCCGTCTCTCACAATACAAGGAGATAGTTATGTTAAGAGCAGCAATTGCATTTTTCGTCCTGGGGCTGGTCGCCATTCTCCTGGGTGCTAATAACATTGGCGGACTATCTGTTGATATCGGAAAAACTCTTCTATTCATTTTCTTAATTCTTGCCGTCATTAGCTTTATTGCCAGCTTAGTCATAGGCAAAAAGATCGTTAAATGAATCAGCAGAGAGGTTTTCAAATGGATGTTAAAAACCACTTTTTTCTGACGTTTGTGGCCTTGTTTTTTCTTGGTGTAATCGTTGCGAAGCCAGGTGAAACTTTTCAACCGGCCAAAGAAGAAAGAGACTGTCGGTTGGTAAAAGGCAAAATGGCCTGTGTGTATCACTACCATGAAGACAGAATTACTAACACCATTGGTGAAGTTCGTTATCAATATAAATAGAAAGGGAGTTTCTCCCTTTCTATTCTAAAAATCTAAATTTCAAATCTTCCAGGTTGAGTTCGTTCAGAAGTGATTCCAAACGGCGTCGCGGATGTTCTTTTGGAAGGTCTTTAAACTGTGCAACGATAAGCTCGTTTTTCATTGAGTGTTCCCATCCAATGAGCTCAGTCACTGTCACTTGGTAACCATGTGACTCAAGTTCCAAACAACGAAGGACGTTGGTGATCTGACTACCGAATTCACGAGTGTGAATAGGATGTCTCCAGATTTCTGTAAGAACGCTTTTACCAAGGTTTTTGCCCTTGTTCTTTCTAAGGACAGAGGCAACTTCGGCCTGACAACACGGAACCAATACAACAAAGCGAGCTTTTTTCTCGAGAGCAAATTTAATGGCATCATCAGTCGCTGTATCACAAGCATGAAGTGCCGTAACAATGTCCACTTGCTGAGGAAGTTTTTGCGAAGTAATAGACTCTTCTACAGAAAGATTAAGAAACTTCATTCTTTCGAAATGGAGTCTCTTAGAAAGGTCTTCTGATTTTTTTACCAGCTCTTCACGAGTTTCAATACCGTAGATTTCACCGCGTTTAAGGGCCTTAAAAAAAAGATCATAGATAATAAAACCTAAGTAAGATTTCCCGGCGCCGTGATCTACGAGTGAGAATTGTTTTTCCGGATCTTTCACCACTTCATTTAATAAAGGTTCAATGAAATTATAAAGGTGATAGACCTGTTTCAATTTTCGTCTGGAATCCTGATTGAGTTTTCCGTCACGAGTGAGGATATGAAGTTCTTTTAGCAGTTCGATAGACTGCCCTGGTCTGATTTCTGGGATGTTTGTCATGAGCGGCAGTATAGCATGAATGAGAGAATACCACCTTGGTAAAACCAAGGTGATATATCGGCAATTAGGTTGTTCATTTTGGACGCTAACAAATGTATGCAGGATGTGTGTTTTTGATGCCGATTCTCATGAAACTTTCGTTGGCCCATTCGGACCGAGACGTTGTTAGCCCTAGTGACCTAAGCACTTTAAGTGCCATAAAAACAGAATGAAAATTCAATTACTTATTTATTAACCAATAATGTTGCGGGGTTTTTTGTCACATAAGGTCGGGGTGTTATTCCCAAAAAGACTTAAGAAAGTGAGAAAAGAGGCTTAAAATTGGCCATAACCGAGGGAGTAGTTATGGAAGTACCTGAAGCTATGCAAACTCGATACGTAGAGAGAAGAAAGCACGATCTTGAAGTCTGTCGAGAGAGTCTTGCCCTACAAAATTTCTCCGAACTCCAAAAAGTTGGTCATCAATTAAAAGGTAACGGCGTTACTTTCGGATTCAGTGATGTTTCTGCCATTGGAAAAAGAATGGAGGCCGCTGCTGTGGAGGAAAACGTTCAGGAAATGGAAAAGGCCTTGAAGGACCTTTCCCATTGGGTCAATCGACATCTTAATTAAGGTTCATTTCTTTTAATTTACGGTAAAGAGTTTTGCGATCAATGCCCAGATCTTTGGCGGTCTGCTCTTTTGCTCCGTCGTTCTTCTCGAAGATAAATTGGATGTACTTTTTAGAAAGTTCGTCCAGTGTCACTGGTTTTTCATGCTCAAAGTTAACGCCGATTTTATTTTCCTGAGGAGTTTCCCCTCCCATGATCGGATAGGTCTCTTCAGTCGGAAGATCTTCTGCCTGAATGAATTCAGAAGTGGTGAGGACCACTGCACGCTCAATGGCGTTTTCTAATTCACGCACGTTACCTTTCCACTCATGACTCTCTAATTTTTGAATGGCATCTTTATTGAAGCCCTTCACGTTCACATTATTCATGACTGCGAACTTTTTAAGGAAGTATTCGCTGAGAGGAAGAATATCGTCTTTTCTCTCTCTGAGTGGTGGCATGTAAATGGGAATGACATTCAAGCGGAAGAACAAGTCTTCTCTGAATCTGCCCTCTGCCACTTCTTTACGAAGGTCTTTGTGAGTCGCACAGATAATTCTGGCCGTGATGTCACGGTATTGGTTTTCACCGATTCGTTTTACTTTTCTCTCTTGAAGCACACGCAGAAGTTTTGCCTGAAGAGGAAGAGTTAAATCTCCAATCTCATCCAGGAACAATGTACCTTTGTTTGCTTCTTCAAAAAGACCGACTTTTTTATCATGAGCACCCGTGAAGGCGCCTTTGGCATGACCAAAAAGTTCAGACTCAAGTAGATTTTCAGGAATGGCAGAACAGTTAATTGCAATGAAAGGTCCATCACGCTTATCACCAAGTTCATGAACCGCACGAGCAATAACTTCTTTACCTGAACCTGATTCACCGGAAATAAGAACGTTGGCCTGGCTGCTTGAAACACGCTTGGCGAGTTCCAGGGCCTTCTTAAAACCTTGTGATTTCCCAATCACACCTTTAAGACCCAAGAGGTCTTCTTGAAAAAGACTTTTTAGGTTGGTGTTCTCTTGTTGAACTTCATTTAAGAAGAGAGCGCGCTGAACAGAAATAAGGAGCTGTGGGATATGAAGAGGTTTTAATACGAAATCATAGGCACCCGCTTCAATCGCTTCCACGGCCGTCTCAACACTGCCCTCAGAAGTCATAAGGATAATTGGGAGCGAAGAGTTTGAGCGTCTGATTCTACGAATAAAATCCATGCCTGACATAACAGGCAGTTTTAAATCCGAAATCACAACATCTGGTTCAACTCGTTTATTTTCAATTTCGATCAGGGCCTCTTCAGCATTACCGAAAGCAAAGACCTTATAACCACGTTGCTTAAAAAAACTTGATAGAAGGTCCAAGAGGTCCAAATCGTCGTCGATTAAAGTGATGGTGGCGCTGTTTTTAAGTTTCACGGGGCTAAAATCCTTTGACGGGAATTTTTGCCTAATATAGTGGCATAAATACCCAGTGGCAAGACCTTGTATGTCTATAAGTCCTCAATAATACATTGAAAAAACGTGGCATCTTGACTGCACCCTCCTATTTGGACCTTTGGGTCTAAACAGAAAGCAAGGATTTTTTATGTTAAGAGCAGCAATAGCATTCTTCGTTTTGGGACTTTTGGCCTTTATTTTAGGGGCGTATAATATAGCTGGGGTTTCAATAGAAGTAGGAAAGATCCTGTTAGTGGTTTTTCTGGTCTTCGCTCTCATTAGCTTTCTCGGTGGACTTACTACCGGCAGAACGAAGGATAGATTGCCTTGAATTTAGCAGATTCAGTCAAATATGTTCTTAAGCGGAAGAAGCACAATATCTTCACGGAGTTTTGGAGAGATGATTTCAAAGGTCTTTTGAAGCAATCTCATAGCGATGTGACTCATCTTTTTAAAAACGGTGTGGGCCAGTTTAAGAGCGCTAAAGAGTCTGGTTTTAAATTTACAATAAAAGACATTTTAGAGTCAGGAATGGATGTTCTGACTATTTTTAAAGTCACTCCCCGTCGAGTGAAAGATGGTTATCTTCAGTTCAAAGATGATTTTGTGCATGAGCTGGATAAGCAGCCTGATCAAAAACAAAAAACGATTTTCATCCTAAAAGTTCTGGGTGCCCTGACAAGTTTCGCCGTGGGAACTTTCTATAGCATGAAGAAAGGTAAATCAGATTTCAAAATTCCAGGATTGAAGGCGAAGAACGCATTCACGCAGTTCCTTCTTACGGAGATTGTTTTCAAGCTTTCCCAAGTATTCATTGTTCGTTTTTTGAATGAAGTTGAAAGACAAATGACCGATAACGACGAACTTTCTAATATCCGCTATTTTAAAGCACTAATCTCTGATCGAACTCAGATTATGGCCAAAGAAGGTGAAGTTGAACATCCACATGAGCCTGATGATCGTGCGATTGAGATTGTGGATGACCTTAAAAATTACATCATGACTGGTAAACGCCAGTATCACTAACTTACTCATGACAACCAATCGTCATTCGAGCTATGGTTTTGCCATGGACATAAATGAAACATTGGAAAATTTAAGAGGCACTTATTTGAATGCAATGCTTGATATCAAGGATTGTAATCCTGATCCGGTTTTGCAGTTTGATAAATGGCTGGAAGATGCCGTGAACGCTAAGTGTGACGAGCCTAATGCTTTCGTACTTTCTACGATTAAGGGTGATCGCCCTCGTGGCCGCGTGGTCCTTTTAAAAGGGATCCATGAGAACCAATTTATCTTTTACACAAACTATAATAGTGCCAAAGGTGAAGAGATCGCTCTTCATGATAAAGTTTCTCTGACTTTCTTATGGCTTCCTCTTCACCGTCAGGTGCGAATTGAAGGAGTGATTAAGAAAGTAGAACCAAAAGTATCTGACGAGTATTTTCATAAACGTCCTCGTGGAAGTCAGCTGGGTGCCATTGCTTCTCCTCAAAGCCATAAAGTTGCGAGTCGTGCAGAGCTTGAAAAGTTTTTTGCTGAAGTTGATAAGAAGTTTGCCAACACTGAAGTACTACCTCGTCCAGCTCATTGGGGGGGATATGGAATTGAAGCGGACTACTTTGAGTTTTGGCAGGGACGAAACAATAGAATGCATGATCGCATTTGTTACGAGCAGAAAAACGGCAATTGGGAACGCTATCGTTTAGCGCCTTGATGGTTGCGATAAATCCAGGCAAAGAACGTCGCCCAAATTGATCCAATCACGAATCCACCAATCACATCACCTGGGTAATGAACGCCCAGATAAATACGACTGTAACTTACCAGCACGGGAGCGATCCAGATAAAATGCTTCCACTTACTTTTGAAGTTAAGGGTCTTAAAAGAAAACATCACAAGTGCCAGAGAATTGGCAGCATGAGAAGAAACAAATCCGAATTTTCCTCCGCACTTTTGCCCGAAAGAATAGATCAGCGGTTTTAAATCAATCTCTCGACAAGGACGAAGACGAGTTACGATGTTTTTTAAAACATAGGAAGAAGTCACGTCACTGGCAATTAAGGTGAGAACGAGAAAGAAGGCGAAGTAGAGAGTCTCTTTTTTTCCAAAGTACTTATAACTGTACCAAAAAAAATATCCCAAGAAGGGAATCCAGATGGACTGTCCGGAAAGGACAGTCATAAGTCCATTAAGCCAATTGGCGTGAAAGGAATTCAAAAAAAGGAAAAACGAGCGGTCGAGAGCTTGAAGGCCTTCTATCACTGAAGAGTTCCCATCATCTTTTTGAAGCGCAGACGGAACACGTTGATGACAGCTTCAACGATGATTTTGCGACTCATTTTTGATTTACCAACTGTGCGCTCATAGAACGTAATTGGTACTTCTAAACAAGGAAGACCCTGCGACCAAACTTTATATTTAAGTTCAATCTGGAAGGCGTAACCAATTGAGAAGATTTTATCAAGATTAAGCGACTGAAGCGCCTTACGAGAATAACCGTTGAAACCACCAGTTGAATCACTAAATGGAATACCAGTGATAACTCGAGCATAGATTGAGGCAAAGTATGAAAGAAGAAGTCTCTGCATTGGCCAATTCATGATACGAATACCACCAATGTAACGAGAGCCGACTGCCAGATCGTATTGACCGAGTTTATTTGTGAATTCAGGAATCGCTTCTGGATCGTGAGAGAAATCACAGTCCATAGTGATTACTGCTTCGAAGTTTTGTTCCAGGGCCCAACGGAAGCCTCTGATATAGGCCGTGCCGAGACCAAGTTTTCCTGAGCGTTCAATTAAGTGAAGATTTGCTTTTTTCTGCTGGAAGTTTTTAATAAGTTTGGCCGTGCCATCCGGAGAGCCATCGTCGATAATAAGGACGTTAAGACTCGGATGAAGACGATCTAGCGTCTCTAACATTTTTTCGATGTTAGCAATTTCATTATAGGTTGGTATGATAACAACTGCTTTATCCAAACTGATCAAAACTGGGCCTTGGCTATAAATTTAAATAAAATATTTGTAGCACATTAAATCCCAAATGGCGACACATGACAAAATCTTTGCGTATTGGTTTATTGATTCTTTTTATCTTTCAAGTGCTCATCGCTTGTGGCTTCGAACTGGCCCATGATGAGGCCTATTACTGGTTGTATTCAAAGCACTTAGATTGGGGATACTTTGATCATCCGCCGTTCGTTGCTGTTGTGATTAAGCTTTTTTCTTTTTTGCCCCATGCTGAAGTTTCAGTACGATTGGGATTTATTGTTCTCCAGTTTTTAAGCCTTTACTTACTTCTAGGTCTTACTTCGAGCTCGGTAGTGGCCACTCTACTCTTTTTCAGTTTCCCGCTGGCCTCGTTTACGGGACTTCTTGCCCTCCCGGATATTCCTCTTCTATTCATGACCGCTTGTTACTGTGTGGGATTAAAGCGTTATCTTGCAAAAGACAATGCCACGAATACCGTACTTTTAGGTTTGATCATCGCTCTCTTGTTCTATGCAAAATATCATGGCGTCCTCTTAGTGTTCTTCACCATCATTGCCATCCCTACTTTGTTTAAGCGTAAAAGTTTCTATGCCGTGGCCCTGGTGGCATTAGTGACATTCATGCCTCATATGGTGTGGCAGTACTTGCATGATTTTTCGACTCTTCGTTATCACTTCTTAGAGAGACCGGCCGCTAAATTTAGCTTAGGAAGAAGTTTAGAGTTTGTGGGCCTTCAGATTGTTCTCGCTGGTGTATTGGCCGGACCTATTGTTTGGTGGATTGCGTTTAAAAATAAAACGACCAATCAATTTGATCGCGCCATGAAATTTATCTCCATTGGCACAGTGATTTTCTTTTTAATTTCTACTTTTACAAAACGAGTTGAGGCGAACTGGACAATCTTCCTGGCGGTTCCGCTGATCTATCTTGTGGCCTCTTCTGAGACCTGGAATCGCACCTGGCCCAAGCGCTTACTCTATGTTTCTTTTGCGATAGTGATGCTTGCACGTATCTTGTTCGTTCTTCCTGCCGACAAAGTTGCCATTAAACGTTTAAAGGAATTTAACGGATGGGAGAAATGGGCCCATGAAGTGAAGGCCCTTTGTGGAGAGACTCCTATCTTGGCGAACACTTATCAGATCGCCTCGAAGCTTTCTTACTACCTCAACACGGAGATCAATGCTCTCAACTATCACTCTCGTAAGAATCAATTCGATTACTGGCGCTTTGATAAAGCTATCCCGACCAAAAATGTCTGCTACATTACAGACGGTGCGGAATTCGCCGGCGAGGAAATTGTGACTCCAGAAGGGAAAAAATTTAACCTTTTAAATAATCTGAGCTTGAAAACACTTTGGGATTTAAAATATGGGGAGGAGAACCGATAATCCCCATATGTTGAGTAAGCTAAATCTACAAAATTCCTACGATAAGGTTAAGTTCCTTACGATCGTCCAATTTATTTTGGTCCTGATTGGATTTGTGGCGGAAGCATTAGTCACTCAAAGTGTGCTTAACTTCTCATTCATTTTTCAGTTCATTTTATTGTTAGTGGCCTATAATTTTTATTACAGCGCACTTTCAAATCTTTTTTACTCGTACTGGAACATGTCCCTCATCTTCGGAATTTATTATCTGGTTTCACTGACCAGAAACTTCCTGGTGATTGGACACCCCATGATTGGAATTCTTTTTTGTTTTAGTTTCGTTTTTCTGGCAATTGCCTGTTACATCGTTTCATCACCTCTCTACTACCCGCGTTTTCACTGGTGGGAATATGATTTTCGTTTCCGTGCAGATATTCGCTGTTGGGTTGAAGTTGATGGAAAACAATTTAGAGGTCGTCTTTCGGATTTAAGACGTGGTGCCGGGTGTTTAGAACTATTCAACCAGGTCTCAGTGGGACAGCCGATTCAAATCAGTGTCGATATCCTCAATCAGAACTTCACCTTATTTGCGGAAGTTCGTTCAAAGCGTGAACCGATTATCGGTCGCTCCATTATTTACGGAGTTAAGTTCGTGAATAATGATCTTGAGCAAAGACAGCGCCAAAAGTTTTTGACCAATTACTGGAACGAGAGTAAAAAAATCAAAATTCGTAATAAGTTTGCCGCTGTCCAGAAGTAGTCATGATGAAATTCACCTTAGCCGATCATTTATGGTACATGGGTCTTGCTCTTGAGCAGGCCGAACTCGCCTATAAAGCGCAGGAAGTTCCTGTGGGAGCGGTATTGGTTTCTCCAGAAGGTGATATTCTTTCTAAGCAGTTTAATCTCAAAGAGTCTCATTTTAATCCAACGGCCCACGCTGAAATTCTTGCCATTACGGAAGGCGCTAAGAAGCTTCAGAACTGGCGTCTTTCAGATTGCACGTTGTATGTGACTCTTGAGCCTTGTCCCATGTGTTTAACCGCCCTGGTTCAATCACGTGTGAGACAATGTGTGTTTGGTGCCTACGATGCAAAAGGTGGAGCTTTAAGTCTCGGTTATCATCTTCATCAAGATAAACGTCTGAATCATCAATTCGCCATTATGGGCGGAGTAAAGCATTTTGAATGTTCAAAGCTTCTTTCGCAATTTTTCAGAGAGCGCCGTTCCGGTTATCGTCCTAAGATCTAGTTGTCTGACTCTCTGCCCGCATGCTAAAACTTTGGCTCAACCGTATATGATTTGGAGATGTGTCCGAGTGGTTGAAGGAGCACGCTTGGAAAGCGTGTAACGGAGAAATCCGTTCGTGGGTTCGAATCCCACCATCTCCGCCATTAAAAATAAATTGGCCACCCTCGCGGTGGCCTTTTTATTTTTATCTGGTGAAGTTGGAATGTGATGAGAATTCTGTTCGACGACGAGGCCAGGATGCCGGGATCGCGCTCGACCCGAGGCGATCAACTCAGTTGCCCGAAGGGTCACGGAGCAGGATGCTTAGTGAATAATCCCGACACTTTTTCCTCACATTTCTTACCGTGTACATTTTTGTGTACACTCCAGATCAAACTGGAGCAACTTCAGAAAACCTTCTCTACTCACCTCTTTTTTCATTCTGGTAAGGTGCCTCAAACTCGATTGAGTGAGATATAGATAATAACCTATGTGATAGTTTCTGTTGTTGGGATGGTTTGAATCTTATCTCCAGTGATATTTCGAGACCAAACTCTAAAGGAGATAAGATGAAAAAGTTAATCGTAGCGGTCCTATGTTTAAGTTCAGTGGCAATGGCCTCTTCAGAACTTGAAACAATTCGTTCACAAATGTCAGACGCTTCTTTTGGCGAACATATTGTTCCAGCTGAATTGAAAGGTCACTACATCGGTACTTGTTTTTCTGGTTCATCTGAAAAAGCTGAAGCTCTATTCGTAGACGCTTTCGTTAATGCCAAAGGTATTACTTCAGATCTGGCAATCTCTACTGAGCATCTTTATGGCGGTTCTGAACTACCTTCTCGCTATGATTATCTTTTTACTGATGCAGTAAGTGGACGGGCGTTCATGTCAAAAGTGGTAAATGTGGGTCTTTCTGGCGTAGATAATAATCTTGGCAAGGTTTCTGAGGGAGCAGATTTTAAATACCTCTATTCTTCAGCAGTGGCGGATAAGACTTTAACGGTTTCTATTTCTAAATACAGATACTGTAATGATCGTGGACTTTGTAATCCTCCAACTCTTGATGCTTGTACTTATGGCTTAAGAGAAGGTGTAGAGACTTTCTCTGGGTGCGTACGTAAAGATGACACAACTGTATTCAAGAAAGTTTCAAATGGCGTTCTTATTTCACACAGAACGGCCGCAAGTGTTGGTGAACGCACTAATAACTTCTCGTTCTACCTTCCGGCAATTTCTACTTTTTGTAAGTGGGAAAAGCGCTAATTTTTCAGTGAAGTTCCTGGCCGGGTCTTTGATCCGGCCTTTTTTTTGGAAGATGGTGATGTTCGTCGAGAGGCAGTTCCACAATAAAGGTCGAACCTTTGCCAACCTCACTGTCGACTCTAATACTCCCTCCATGACTTTCTAGAATTTGTTTTACGATATAAAGACCAAGTCCCAATCCCTGAATCCCTTCACTCACGTTGGCCCTTTCATAACGATTAAAGATTTTATCTTTAAACTCAGGAGCTATGCCCTTGCCCTGGTCCTTAACAATAATTCTGGCATGGTGATCAGTACTTTCAAGAATCACTGTAATGGGTCTCTTCTCACCAAACTTAATGGCATTGGTAATAAGATTAGTCATGACTTGTTCAATTCTAGATTTGTCCCAATGGGCTTTAATTTTGTCCTTCATTTTAATTTCAAGTTTTGAATCAGTTGCTTCAATCTGAAGAGCAAGATTTTCGGCAATATTCGAGATGAGTTCATTTACAACCACTTCTTCTCGATGCAATTCAAAATGCCCGGTTTGAATACGAGTGATATCCAGGAGACGGTTAATGAGAGTGACTAACCGATCAGTATCATGCTCGAGTTTGCACATGGAAGTTTTGAATTGATTCAGGGCCGGATTTGTCTCCTTGTTCAATTGTCTCAGGATAAGTTGAACCTTCATCTTCAGTGCCGTGATGGGAGATTTTAATTCATGCGAGGCGATCGAGATAAATTCATCGCGGGCCAGAATCGCTTTTTCTGCCTCGGTCCGCGCCTTGTGTTCACTATGTAATAGCGCTCGTATTCTCTCTTCCGTCTCTTTTATATCCGTGATCTCAATGGAGATTCCTCCAAATGCGTAAATTTCTCCTCGTGAATTCATGACGGGGAACTTTGTGAGATGGAAGGTTCGTTGTCGGCCCTTTTGATTTTTGCCGTAAATAACATCGTAGCTGATCACTTTCCCTTTGTTGATGACGTCATCATCTCCTCTAAGCCAAGGCTCTATTGATTCCAAAGGAAAACAATCTGCTGTCGTCTTTCCGCGCAGGTCTACGTTCTGCATATTAAAAAACTCTTTGAAGACCTTGTTGACCAGAAGATATTTTTTGTCTCGGTCTTTGAGATAGACCCGGGCAGGAAGATTATCAATCACGGCCTGAAGTCGAGACTGAGTTTGCTCAATTTCTTCTTTGGCCTTTTGTCTTTCCAAGAGACGTCCTAATTGAATACCTATTTGTGACATAAGCTCCATCAACGCGGGGCTTGGATGAATATTGATTTTGGAGAAAAACTCCAATACTCCTGCTACTTCATCTTTCACTAAAACTGGAAATGCCATGCCGCTCTTAATCCCAACTTGAAGTCCCACTTCTGAGCGGACCAATCGTTTGTCATAAAAGATATCATTAGACCAGAATGGCTTCCCGCTTTTCACAACACGATTAATGATGCTGATATCATGGACCTGAATTTGCTCGCTCTTCTCTACAAACGGCCGATAGAGTTCTTCTTCCTCAAGACACCACAGATCTGATCTAGGAACTTTGTCTCGGTGACTTTTGTCGACCATATAGAAGTGGCCAACTTGCCATTTGGTGAGTTTACAAATTTCATAAAGACTTAATTTCATGGCCTCAAAAATGTTGTCTGATTTATTGGCCTCACTTGAAATGGTTTGTAACAAGCTTAAGTATGCAGTTCTTTCTTCCACTCGTTTCTTTAAATCAAGCCGAGATTTTTTAATTTGTTCATCTGATTCTTTACGGTTGTTAATATCGTGGATAGCAGAAATAAAATATTTGGGTGAGTTGTCCGGATTTCTAAAGAGTGACACAGTTAAAAAGGCCCATGTTATATCGCCATTTTTTTTGATGTATCTCTTTTCCATCGAATAAGTTGGAATCTCTCCAGATACTAATTTTTTGAGAAAGGTGAGGTCTTTTTCAACATCATCCGGATGGGTGAATTCGGTGAATTTCATTTGTTGAAGTTCTTGAAGCGAATATCCAAGAATATGACAAAAGGTCTCGTTGGCCGTCATGATTCTTCCATCAAGGTCCACCTGGGCCATCCCCATGGCAGTTTGATCGAAAATAATTTTAAACTTTTGTTCACTCTCTAGAAGTGCTTCTTCGGTCTCTTTTCTACGAGTTATATCTTGGATGGTAGTCAAAAAATAATTTGGATTACCCTGTTCATCGGTCAATAGAGAGGTGGTGAGGCGGGCCCAGAAGATAGAGCCGTCTTTTCTCACGTATCTTTTTTCAAACTCTGCTTGATGAGAGTTTTGCTTAAGCATTTTGTCTCTTTCCAGTAGGCTCTTATTAACATCATCGGGATAAGTGATGTCGGCAAAATTCATCGTTTTGAGTTCTTCGAGAGTGTAGCCAATCATCTCGGTAAAGCGCTCATTGACAGTGATAAAATCTCCCATTGGAGTGGTTTGGATGATACCTATTCCCACTTGATCAAAAATGGCCTTGAATGTTCTCTCACCCTCCTGCCTGACATTTTCTATGAGTTTTTTTTCAGTGATATCTTTTATTAAAATGACTATTCCACCTATCTTCTTTTCATCGGTGTACCATGGACAAATTTTCCAATTCATCCAAACTTTTTCTCCATTAATGAGAAGATGAAAGTCTTCTTCTTGCTCTAAGGTCTCTCCTTTCAATGCTCTCTGGTGATAGATTTTCCAGTTTTCCGGAATGGTGGGAAACACTTCATAATGACTTTTACCGATGATATTGTCTTTGAGGTTAAAAAGTTGATACCAAGAGAGATTGGCCTCGATATATTTCATCTCTTTATCAAAAACGGCCATGGCCGCAGGAGCGTGCTGAAAAACCGATTCTAAGTAGTTTTGCTTGCCTGGATTTTCCATTTTTCTCTCTGGCAGGAAGAGGGCCCGGTGATCAAACCACGGTAACTTTTTCTTCTCAAGTCACAGAGGGGCCAACGCAAGTTTTCAGTGCTTTAGAGCGCTTCGGATGATACATAAAATTTACAGACCATCGCCTATAGGATGAAATCTTATTTAGAATAAGGTCATAAACTTAGCCCAGGATTTCTATGAAACGCCTACTTAGCTTTCTACCGTTATTAGTCATTTCAGCGGTTGCTCATGCTGCTTATGAAGATCACTTCCCGGTTTATTTTGAGTACTGCTCTGGCACGCAATGGAAGCTGCAAAACGGCGAGAAGGGTGGAATTCCGGGCCACGGCTTCACTTATATTCACGGATTATGCAAAGACTATCGTTCATCATATCCACAAGTGATTCCTTGCTCAGAGGTATCTCCAGAGCTAAGAGAAAAATATCCTCATGATGGCGTTGGTGTATCGCTTGATAAAAACTTTTCTAACGTTATGTGGGTTGCCGTTCCTGGTCGAGACCTGACTTTTTACGGTGAATCTGAGCGCAAACCTATTACTCATGCAGACGTTCAAAAGGTCATTCAAAGGGTCATTGATTTAAAGGTATTTCAAGACGTGGTTCACAAAGGCGAAAAACCTCGCTCACTCCCTTTTAATTCACCGGAATACTTAGAAGCGGTCGCAGATGAGACCCTAGGAACTGAATACGCAGTGGCATGGGCCCGTGAACTTCATTGTGCCAGAATTCCTGCACCGGTTGAGTCTCTTCCTGCAGTTGCGAAATTTCTCAATGAGTCTAACAATCAATATAAAGAAGGCCCAGGTTATGAATGGTCAAAAGTGAGTGATAACTGTGCTCACCTTGCCATCAATTCTTCTCACGCCATGGGCATTAATGACTCGATTAAAACCAGTCAAGGTGGCATCAAGAAGTTCTTCAATATGGCCCTGCCAACAAATACATTTTTAATGTACGCTGATCTTTCAGCGTTAAAGAAAAAACCTAGTCTGCGTAAATTAGAGAAGGCCCTTAACAACAACGGTTTTACACCTGTTCAAGTTGGATCAATTATTGAAAATCATCCCGCTTTCCCAAGCGGAGAGAAATTTAATACGGATGACCTGAAAGTTTTAACAGCTCCACGTCCAAAATCACCATTGAAGTTTCTAGCGACACCAGAGAAGTATGAGAAGAAGTACATGACTCCACAGAACTCGGACCTTAAGGCCAATGCAGAGATGTGGCAGGCGCATTATCAGAAACTCATTGATAAACTCAGTATTGAGCAGAAAGGCTCAGTGCTTGAGCAATATCTGAATGAGCAGTTGGAATTGACTAAGGCGATTATCGTGGCGCCCTGAGCAAATTCTTTACATAACTCGCAAAGACGTTTAGTATCTCTCTCGGCAGTCTGACTTAGATGAGCATTTCGCCGTCAACCCCGCCAGGCCAGGAATGGAGCAACGGTAGCGGTTTGGAGTGTTGTGTTTGAGTTCAGGCTGCTGCTATACTCGCCTTCATGAAAATTATTCTTTTCATCATTTTATCCCTCATACTTTCTTGCTCAACAAAACGTGATTTCCCCGGAAAAGACGTTTGCTATTTACTCTATGATGTAAAAACTCAAAGATACGTCGAAGAACATAATAGGGGTCGATGTGAAATGCGTCTGCCAGCTTGTTCAACTTTCAAAGTTCCATTGGCCGTGATGGCCTTTGATTCAGGAGTTTTGAAAGATGAGAACCTTCCTGTTTTTAAATGGGACGGTCAGAAGAGAATGATCGAGGCATGGAACCAAGATCAAACTCCGACAACATGGATGCGTGAATCGGCAGTGTGGGTCTCTCAGGAGATCACACCAAAGTTGGGTATCAAGAAGATCGAGCAGTACCTGAAAGATTTTAAATACGGTAACCATGATATGTCCGGCGGACTTAAATATGCGTGGTTAACTCCTGCTCCATTCATTGCCGACTCTATGGGGAACACTTTAAAAGTTTCTGCCCATGAGCAAGTGAGCTTTCTAGAAAAGCTATGGCAAGGAGAGTTAAAAGCTTCAAGTCAGTCTCAGATTTTGACGCAAAAAATTATGGCACAGGACACTTCTCCTAGAGGATATACTCTAGTAGGAAAAACCGGTTCAGGTTTTGCGGATTCCCATCATGATTTACGTTTAGGTTGGTACATTGGGCATTTGGAAAAAGATGATCGTGAATACATCGTGGTCCTGAATTTTTCCGATAAACAAAAAGTACCTGCAGGAACGTATGCCGGACGTGAGGCCAAGGAAATGGCGATCAATTTATTAAGTGAAAGGAAGCTCTGGTAAACAGAGGATTTGAACATAAATTTTGTCGATTCTCACAACTTCTTACATCGCAAATTATCGCAATATTTTCTAGCAGCTGCGCCATGACTTCGCGTCGTTAGTCCCCTATTTTGCAGCTTCTCAAAACCCAAAATTTTTGGAGAGTTATGGCCTATCAAGTACTGGCCAGGAAGTGGCGTCCAAAGCAATTTGAAGAAGTTGTTGGACAAGGCCATGTGACCCGGACCTTACAAAATGCGATCAAGCAAAACAAGCTTGCGCATGCTTACCTTTTCACCGGAACCCGCGGTGTAGGCAAAACCTCGATCGCTCGTTTGTTTGCCAAGGCCATCCGTTGTGAAAATCGCAAACCAGATTTCAACCCATGCTTAGTCTGTGCTTCTTGTCGTGATATCGATGCGGGTAATTCAATGGATTACACGGAAATTGATGGAGCTTCAAATAACAGCGTAGATGATGTTCGCGCATTGATTGAAAACGTTCAGTATCTTCCGACTCGTGGAACTCATAAAATCTACGTGATTGATGAGGTACACATGCTTTCAACTTCAGCATTCAATGCTTTGTTGAAAACACTTGAAGAACCGCCCGCTCACGCGATTTTCATTCTTGCGACAACTGATCCTCAGAAGCTGCTGGGAACAGTGATCTCAAGAACTCAACGCTATGATTTTAAAAATGTTTCAGTGGAAACACTTGCTGCTCATGTAGAAGCAATTGCTAAAGCTGAAGGCATTACTTTTTCATCTCCAAAAATTGCCGTGAAGCTGGCCGAACTTGGTAAAGGTTCAGTTCGTGACACGCTTTCAATTTTTGATCAGGTTCTGGGTCTTTCAGGCACCAACAATGTGACTGAGGAATCTCTTTCACAAGCTTTGGGTCTGGCCGGAACGACTGCAATGAGAGATTTCCTTACTGGAATTCTGACTGGAAACGCAAAATCAACTTCGCAAATCTTTCGCAAACTCATCGAAGAGAACATTGATCTTAAAAAACTTTCTGATCAGGTGCTTGATGGGTTTTACCGCATCATCAATTCAATTGATGAGCAGAACGTTCTTTATAAAGAAGAAGTGATTGCTCAAGGTGCGTTGAACGACATCACTATTGCGGAACTTTTCTGGATCTACGAAACGCTGGTTAAAGATCTTAACTGGGCCTTAACAAGCATGAATCCAGAGAAAGTGGTATTAATTCAACTTCAAAAAGTTTGTCTTCGTCGTCAGATCCTGACTGGTGAAGGAATGAAACTTGGAGAAGTGACCCAGGGAGTACCGACTGCGGGAAAGCCTGAGGCCGGAGTTGTAATTGAGGAGAAGGTAGCTCAACCAGTAAAATTGGCCAAAACTTGGAACGATTTTCTGACTTATCTTCGCCAAACATCTCCGGCAACTGCAGCAAACCTTGAACACGGGAACTTACTCGAGGAAATCGACGCAAATGTTGAACCTCTGATGATTAAAGTGACTTTTCCGGAAGATGCCGCGGTATTTAAGGAATACGTAGAAGAAAAAGAAATCTACGCCAGATTGAAAAATCACTTGGCCGATTTCTTCGAAATGGATATTGAGAAGATCAATTTTAAAACTCAGATCATGACCCTGGAAGAAAAGAAGGACAAAAACTTCAAAACCAAGGTCGAGATTGATGAAGAAATTAGAAGCAACATCGTGGAAGAGCGTCGTCAGAAAATTTTAAACGACCCTTTCGTGAAAGAAGCTGAGAAACTATTTAACGCAAAAATCGATAAGATAATTTTAAAGGATTAGGAGTTACTTATGAATATGAACAATCTCATGAAACAAGCACAACAAATGCAAGCTAAACTCGCCATGCTTCAGAACGAACTGGCCGAGCGTGAAGTTGAAGCTTCTGCTGGCGGCATGGTGAAAGTTCGTGTGAACGGTAAGCAACAGGTTCTAAGCATCTCTATTAATAAAGAGTGTGTGGATCCAAATGATGTTGCTTCTCTTGAAGAGCTAGTACTGACAGCTGTTAACCAAGGTCTTAAGCAGTCTCAAGATATGGTTCAACAAGCGATGTCTAAAGTTACTGGTGGCATGAACATCCCGGGACTTTTCTAAGATGATTCAATTACCTGAAGTTATCAAGAACGCCGTCGATGCGCTCACTAAGCTCCCTGGAGTTGGTGAGAAGACCGCATTTCGTATGGTCATGAGCATGACCAACTGGAAGGCCACTGAGCTGAAGGTAGTGGGCGACTCTCTGACAAACCTGAAAGACCTAAAACTCTGTCAGGACTGCGGAATGTTCGCTGATGAAGATAAATGTTCAATTTGCGCAGATGAGGCCCGTGCTTTTTCCCGCACACTTTGTGTGGTGGAAAACGCGTCTGACCTTATGGCGATTGAAAAAAGCGGAAACTTCCGCGGCGTCTACCACATCCTGGGTGGAGTCTTAAATCCACTTCTTGGTGTTGGCCCAGATGAGCTTCGAATGGATGAATTGCGTGATCGCATCGTGCAAAAAGAAATCGAAGAAGTGATTCTGGCCATCAATCCTTCGGTTGAGGGGGACGCTACTTGTTCTTATTTTAAAACGCTTCTGCCTGAAACAATCAGAGTAGAGCGCATTGGTTTTGGTGTGCCGATCGGCGGTAGTCTGGAGTATCTGGATCCAATGACAATCACCAAAGCATTAGAAAACCGGAAGAGATTCTAATGAAGAACATGAATGTAACGGAAAAGATGAAAGTGATTCTCGAGCCAAAAAAGGCCGGGATCAAAGCTCGTTTGTTTGTCACACGTGAAGACGGAATCACTATATATGATTCGGTCCAAAATCAAACCACGACTTCGGTGTCGGCATTGGTGAGTGGTGTATGGCAGGCCTCCGAGGCACTGATGGACCTGGTTCATCCGAATCAAGATGTGATGGAATTCCGTCTGGGATTCGATACATCTTCTCAGGGAATTTACCTTTTTCCTTTCTCTCTTTTAGGTAAACGTTACTTTCTTGGTGCCATCTACCACGACTGTGTAAATCCGGGGCAATTAAAGCGCCAAATCGCTTTAATTAAAGAAGAGATGGTGCGCTTGTTTCAAGATGAAGCAGCAAGGCCAGTAATGGCGAAACCTAAAACGGCAGTTCGTGAAGGTTTTCTTTTCCAGGACATTTCAGATGAAGAGATTGATCGTCTCTTCTCGGCAGGAATTTAAGTATGTCATTCGTTAACTATCATACAAAAGAGATTAACTGTAAGATCGTTTATTACGGTCCGGGTCTTGGCGGGAAAACCACCAACATCCAATACATTTATCAAAAAACAAGCTCTCAAAATAAAGGGCAGATGATCACTCTCAATACTGAGAATGAAAGAACCCTTTTCTTCGATTTTCTTCCACTTGATCTAGGTGAAATCCGCGGCTTTAAAACGCGTTTCCATCTTTACACAGTTCCAGGACAAGTATTCTACGAGGCAAGCCGCAAGCTTATTCTTCGTGGTGTGGATGGGCTGGTGTTCGTGGCAGATTCGCAAGTTGAAAGAATGGAAGCGAACATTGAATCGTACCAAGGACTTGAAAGAAACCTTGCTGAACAAGGTTACGACATTTCTAAAGTTCCCATGGTCATGCAATGGAACAAACGCGATCTTCCAAACATTGTTCCAGTTGAAGATCTTCAATTTCAATTGAACAAAAGAAAGTTCCCGGCCTTTGAAGCGGTGGCAACAAACGGTCAGGGTGTGTTTGAAACATTAAAAATGGTCTCTAAATCAGTACTCCTTAATATTAAGGGTGGATTGGAATAGTTAATTTCTCGTAAGGAGTTTTGTCCCATGGCCGAAAAGATTAAAGCACTGACTAAGAAGCAACTTGAAACGCTTAAGAATCAGCTTCTTGAAGAAAAGAAAAGCTTAGTGTTCAACGACAAGAACGGTGCTACAGAACTAGACCTCTCTTTAACTAATGGCGGAGATGACGTTGAACAGTCGATCTCTGACTACAACAACTCTCATCAACTTCGCTTCAGAAATCGCGAAGTTTTTTATGCCAAGAAAATCGACAAGGCCCTTAAGAAGTTTGATACAGACGAATACGGCCTTTGTTCTGAATGTGGCTGTTGGATCAAGTTTGAGCGTCTTCTAGCTCGTCCAACTGCTGAAATGTGTATCGTTTGCAAAGAAGAATCTGAAAGAGATGAATCTAACAGCTTCATTGGCAGACAGTCTAAATCTCTGGGTAAAGTCGTAGACCTTACTGGGATGATGGCATAATCGGAGAAAATTATGGCCGATATTAAAGTTGCAATCATTGGCGGAAGTGGCATCTATAAACTGGATGCCATCAAAGTTAAGAACCAAGTTAAAGTAACAACTCCTTTTGGTGCTCCAAGTGCGGACATCATGGAGTGCGAAGTTGATGGACATTCGTTCTATTTTCTTCCTCGTCACGGACATGGTCACCATTTCACTCCAAGTGAAGTAAACTACCGCGCTAACATTTTTGCTCTTAAGAAACTCGGCGTGAACACAATCGTGAGTATCTCGGCGGTGGGTTCTCTTCAAGAAGAATACGCTCCAAGACACTTCGTGCTGGTTGATCAATTCATCGACTGGACCAAGGGTCTTCGTAAGCGCACGTTCTTTGATGAAGGAATCGTGGGCCACGTTTCAACTGCTAACCCGGTTGAGCTTTCTCTACAAAAGCGTCTTTATGATGCTTGTCAGAAAGCAGGTGTAACTTCTCACTTAGGTGGAACATACATTTGTATCGAAGGTCCTCAGTTCTCTACTCGTGCGGAATCAAAAATCTACCGCGGGTTCGGAGCTTCAGTAATCGGTATGACTAACGTACCAGAAGCATTTCTTGCAAAAGAAGCGGGCATGGCCTACGCAACGGTTGCGATGGTGACTGATTACGATTGTTGGAAAGAAGAGCATTGTACAGTTCAAGAAATCATGGATGTCATGAAGTCGAACTACATCTCGGCCCAGAAGTTCGTTAAAGAAGCGATTCCTGATCTCGTTAAAAACCCTGTGAAGTTTGTTCCTGAAAATGAGTACGCGGTCATGACCGATGCTTCTCTTCATAAACCTCATCACAAAGAAATTCTTGAGGTCGTTTTAAAAAAATGAGCGAATACCTCGCCCACTACTCAGTCATGTTAAAAGAATGCCTTGATGCTTTGGAACTTGGTTCTAAAGCATCGGGCTCACTTATTTTCGCCGATCTCACGTTTGGGGCCGGTGGACATACCTTCGCGCTGTCGGACCAGGTGAGTGGTTCTACGGTCTATTCAACCGACCAGGATCCGGACGCACTTAAAAACGGTGAAGAAAATATTCGCCGTAGGGGCAAAGAGGGGAAGGTCAACCTCCTTCCGATGAACTTTCAAGAGTTCCCAGAGTGGTGTGAAAAAAACCAAATGCACGGAAAATTCGCCGGAATTTTGATGGATCTTGGGGTGTCTTCTCACCAGTTTGATAAGATGGAGCGAGGCTTTAGTTTCCGCGCCGATGCTCCCCTTGATATGCGCATGAACTACGGCGATAACAACATTCCGACCGCCGCAGATTTACTTAATTCTCTCTCTGAAAAAGAGATTGCTGATATCATTTTCAACTACGGGGAAGAGCGCCTTTCACGTAAGATCGCGGCCCGAATTGTGGAGTTAAGACAGAAGGAAAAAATCGCGACCACTGGTCAGATTGAAGACATCTGTTTCCACGCTTATCCCCCGAAAGATCGTCATGGGAAAACACATCCGGCGACCAGAACTTTTCAGGCCCTGCGAATTGCGGTTAACGAAGAACTTACCGTCTTAGAAAATACCCTACCAAAATTGTTGCCGTTCTTGGCGGAAGGTGGAGTGCTTGCAGTGATCAGCTTCCATTCTTTGGAAGACAGAATTGTGAAACACACTTTCAAAGAAATAGTGGAGAAAGAAGATTTTCCTGCTACAATTTTGACTAAGAAGCCACTCACAGCCACGGAAGAAGAGCTGTCACAGAACTCACGCTCGCGAAGTGCAAAACTTCGCTTATTACAGCGGGAGTCTCAACTAGGGAGGGTTGATGGCACTAAGAAAAAAAGGCAGTTTCAAGTTTAACAACCGCTTGTTGGAGTTTCTCTTCAACCCTAAAGCGTTGCCTTTTACTCTTACCTTCACCACTCTAGCAGTCCTCTTCGTTGGTTTTCGTATGAAGGGCATCGAACAGGCCTACCAATTAAACACAATTGAACAAGACATTCACAAGGCCACAATCAGAAACAAGGAATTAAAAGCTCAGCGCGCGCGCGAGATGTCTGTTCCGAAACTTCGTGAGTTTGCGGTCAAGTATGATTTGAAAGAACCAGGTCCTGAACAGATTATTCTAATTCCTTAAGGCAACCCGGTGAAAAACAGAATCTTTTTTAGCTTCATGGTATTTTGCTTCCTGTTCGCAGTAGTTGGCGCTAAAGCGTTCTACATTCAAGTTGTGAACAAATCGAAGCTCATTGCTTACGCGAAATCACAATTCATCCGCGAAGTGAAAGAATACCCAAATCGTGGAAACATCCTGGATCGAAATGGTAACCCGCTGGCGATTAACGTTCACGTGTATAACCTTTTCACAATTCCCAAGAACAAGAACGCCGAGTTCTATGAACAGTTAAAGAAGCTTTCAAAAATCGTTCCGGAACTTCCTTATCAAAAACTTCGTTCATTGGTTCAAAACCGTAGTCGTTATACCTGGCTTGGCCGAAAGATCAGTTTGAATGAAGAGCAGTTAAAGAAAATCAAAAAGCTTGAAGGCATTTTCACTGAGGCCCATTCTCAGCGCGTTTATCCGAACCGTGAACTTATGGCCCAAGTGATTGGTTACGTGGGCGTAGACAATACGGGTCTTGCTGGTATTGAAAACAGCATGAATGGTGAATTAAAAGGGAAACCTCAGATCGTAAAATATATTCGCGATGCTAAGGGAAGACCTATTAAGTATGAAACGAAGGCATCGGATCTCGTAGCAACTGATATTAATCTTTCCATTGATAAAGATATTCAAGGTGCACTTGAAAGTTATCTGAAAGAAGCGGTTGAGCTTCATAAGGCCTATCGTGGTGGCGCCGGGGTGATGGACGCGGAAACTGGGGAGATCCTGGCGATTGCAAACTACCCGACATTTGACCCGAACAAAGCGGCGACGTTTCCCCAAGAGCATAGAAAGCTCGCTTTCGTGACTGACCCGTTTGAACCGGGCTCAATCTTTAAAACGATAACCATCGCTTCAGTTCTTGAAAACAAAGTGGCCCAACCTGAGACGAAGTTTTTCTGTGAGTATGGAAAAATGAAAGTTCAAAATCATTGGATCTCTGAAGCAGAAACCCATGAGAAGTTTGAGTGGTTAACGGTTTCGGATATTTTGAAGTTTAGTTCGAACGTTGGGACAACAAAACTAGCTTTCGCCCTAAAGTATCCTAAACTTCGTGGCACTCTTGATAGTCTTCACTTTGCTCAGAAAACAGGAATTGAAATTAAAGGCGAATCAAAAGGTATCCTCAGCTACAAGGCCAAGGACAAGGTAAGACCTCTGACGTTGAGTAACATCAGCTTCGGCCAAGGTGTTGCGACGACTGGTATTCAGATGCTTCGTGCTTACGCTGCCATCGCCAACGGTGGTTATCTGGTAAAACCAACTCTTCTTAAAAACGAAGAAAGTCAGCTTAAACCTGAAAACCGTGTCTTCTCTGAAACGACCGCCAATGAAGTAGCAAAAATGCTTGTGGGTGTAGTGAACGAAGGAACAGGTGGTGCGGCCAAGATTCCTCACTATGAGATCGCTGGTAAAACGGGAACGGCCCAGAGAGTTTCTCCAACTGGTGGTTACTCTGGATACATCGCAAGCTTTGCGGGGTTTCCGGTTAATGTGAATAAGAAGTTTGTGGTTCTTGCCTATGTAGACCACCCAACCGAGAACGGATATTACGGTGGTAAAGTTGCGGGGCCGATCTTTAAGAAGATCACTCAGTATATCCTTTATAAGAAGAAAGACTTCGCTCAGTTTGCTAAGTATGATGAAAAATCAAACAAGGTAAACCTGGATGTCGTTCATAATCAACAAGCGGCAACGACAAAATTATTTGCTCCGGGCTACATGCCGAGCTTCATTGGTCTTGATAAAGCAAGTGCCATGAGTCTCGCTGAAGAAAGAAAGATTCCAGTCCAGATGAATGGTTTTGGTGTCGTAACAAAACAATCTATCGCTCCGGGCACAGTGATTGCCGGAAGTGAAGCAAGTCTTCGACTACAGTTCGAAGCACCTACATATGCTGAATGAGAAGAAACTAAGTGAAATTTTAGGAGCGGTCGTACCCGCTCTCTCTATTAAAGACATTCATTGGAAAACGCAGGACTCCACTAAGGAGTCCGTTCTTTTTTATCGCCTCCCTGATGATGAAAAGTCGCAAAAACTTTTTCGCGAGCGCATTCAGAATTCACAGTTCGGCTGGTTAATTGTGAATCGCGATCACGAGAGTCGACCGCTAAACAGCACCATCATTCCGGAGAGTGAGTGGCCAAGAATTCAAAAAGAGATTCTGGACATCCTCTATCCAATGCCAAATCTAAAACTCATGGCCCTCACCGGGACCAATGGGAAAACAACCACCACGGATTTAGTTCTTCAATTAGGAGAACTTTGTGGCAAAAAAGGGATGAGTATCGGAACTCTCGGTGTTCGAGAGAATCATAAAGAGATCTTAGACTTCGGTTTAACTTCTCCTCCCTTTATTGATCTTCGCAAATACTTAAATCAATACGGACAAGATAAAGACTTCTGTGTACTGGAAGCAAGTTCTCATGCTCTCATGCAAGAACGTCTGTATGGACTTCAATTCGATATGGCGGGATGGTTGTCATTTTCTCAGGATCACCTGGATTATCACCAGACCATGGAGTCTTACTTTGCCGCGAAGGCCCTTCTTTTTAATTATTTGAAGGCCAGTGCTCGTGTGTATGTGCCAGATAATCAAGAACATCTCTATGAGAAAATTAAAGGTGTAACGAACAAGGTGCTTAAGGCCCCGGTGCGTGAAGAAAAACTTCCTCTCTTTTTCAGCACGAGCTTTAATAGAAATAACTTAGAAGTGGCGATTGCCATCGTTGAGAGAACTTTTAATATTAAAGTCCCTAAAAAGTTTGATCAGATCATTCCACCAGACGGACGTTTTTATATTAAACCTTATAAGTCTAACTATATCGTGGTGGACTTCGCTCATACCCCAGATGCTCTAGAAAACATCTGTCGCGGAATTCGTGAATCATTCCCAACTCACAGATTAAAAGTTCTTTTTGGTTGTGGTGGGGACCGTGATCGCACGAAGCGTCCGCTTATGGGAAAAATTGCAGAGGCCTTCGGCTCGCATGTTTATGTGACAAGTGATAATCCTCGTACCGAAGATCCAAAACAAATTATTCAAGATATTCTTCAGGGCATGTCATCGAAGAACATTACTCAGATTGTGGAGCGTCCCAAAGCTGTGGAAATTGCGTTCTCTGAGTTAACTGAGAATGAAATCCTGCTCCTCGCCGGAAAAGGTCATGAAGACTATATTTTAATTAATGGTGTGAAACACCCTTATAGCGACATCGCTGAAGTGGAAAAGTTTCTCTCAAGGAAGAGTTTATGATTAACCTGAGTCTCCTAAAGCGTTGTCCTTCTTTAAAAGGTGAAGTATCGACTTCTCATTCGCATCTCCCTTTTATTACTGATACCAGAAAGTATCATCATCCTTCAGCGTTTGTGGCGATTCCGGGTGCCAAGACCAATCCTCTAGATGTTCTAACGGAACTTTTAGGAAAAGGTTGTCCGTTAGTTATTTTCCAAGACGATGCTACTAACCAAGACAAGGTCAAAGAACTTCAAAAACAATTTCCTAAAACTCAATTCATTCCTTGTACCGACAGTGTGACCTTCCTCCAGGAAGCGACTCACGAACATATTAAAGAGTGGAAATCAAAATCTCCTAAGAACACTGTGTTTGCGATTTCTGGTTCAAACGGGAAAACCACTCACAAAGAAATGCTTTCTTTCATTCTAAAAACGGTGTTGCCTGGAAAGATTGTTGCCACTGAAAAAAACAATAATAATCACTTGGGTGTGCCACTAACATTATTGAATGTAACTGATCAGACCGAGATGGTGGTGCTGGAGCTTGGTAGTAACCACCCAGGTGAAATTAAAGTTCTATGTGATATTGCTGAACCAAATGCTGGTCTTACAACTAACATTGGTGCCACTCACTTAGAGTTCTTCGGAACTGAAGAAAAAGTCTTCGAGGAAGAGGCCTATCTTTATCACGCGGTAAAAGCCGTGACAAAAGGCTCGGGCTTTTACCTGATTAATATCGACGATAAATTTTTAAAGAGTCTCGAACCATTTACTGGTTCAGTGACATATGGTGAAGATGCAACTGCCAAGGCCCGCATTTCATATGTCGAGAATGGAGCGATCATTCGATTCAATGGCCAGGAGATTATGGGACTAAACTCTCACATCACCGGAAAACATAATAAGCTTAACCTTATTACTTGCCTCTTTATTGCCACTCATTTTTATCCCTCTTTAAAGCAAAAGTTCATTGAAGCTGCGGCAGAATTTCGTCCGACGAAAAACCGTTCAGAGTGGATTGAGTTTGAAGGCCGCTCAGTATATCTAGATGCTTATAACGCAAACCCTTCCTCAATGAAGGCCGCTCTTCTAGGATTCAAAGACAGTGTCCTGGAGCAAGGTTTTAAGCTTACTGACGCATGTGTCGTACTTGGTGATATGAATGAATTAGGGGATTCAACTCCCCAGTATCATAGAGAAGTGGGCCAGTATGTGAAGGAACTTGGGTTTACCAATGTGTACTTCGTGGGCCGCTTTGCCTCTCATTATGTAAGTGGGGATCCACAAGGTCATCCAAAGACATCGAGTGCGGATTTTAAGAGTGAATACCGGGGTGATTGCTTAAAGAAATTCCCAATTCACTTTATTAAAGGGTCCCGCTCTTTACAATTGGAGTCACTGTTCGATATAACTTAAGTTTATCTTTTTTAAAGGGATAAACATGCTGTATCATTGGCTTTACCCGCTAAGTCAAAACAATCATTTGTTCAACGTTTTTAAGTACATTACTTTCAGATCATTCATGGCCTTTATCATCGCCACGGTGGTCTCGATTATTTGGGGTAAGCGCTTTATCGCCTACATGAAACTTCGTCAGTTTGGTCAAATCATTCGTGAAGAAGGTCCTGAATCACATAAAAAGAAAAAGGGTACTCCAACTTTTGGTGGAGTTTTCATCCTCGGATCCGCAATGATTGCGTGTTTGGTTTGCGGTAACTTTGTTTCGTTTCCGTTTCTGATCGCTTTGTTTGTTACGATTTCTTATTTCTTCCTGGGTGGTCTTGATGACTATCTAAAAGTTTTAAAGAAAAACACCAAAGGGGTAAGTGCTCGTCAAAAACTCGTGTGGCAGTTTTCAACTGCATTGATCGCGACTTTTGTCATGTGGAAATACAACGTGACTGATTCTCAAGTGTATCTTCCATTTGTTAAAGATCCAGTCATGGACATTGGTTGGTTATATGTACCGTTTGCCGCCTTCGTAATTGTTGGTTCATCAAATGCTCTTAACTTAACTGACGGTCTTGATGGTCTGGCGATTGGGCCAACGATCACTTCGGCGGCGACTCTTGGTCTTCTGGCCTACCTTGCTGGCCACATTGAAATGGCAAATTACCTTTTAATCCCTCATGTTCCAGATGTGGGTGAGTTATTGGTTCTGGTTTCTGCCATCATTGGCGCAGGTGTTGGTTTCCTTTGGTACAACGCTTATCCGGCCGAAATTTTTATGGGAGATGTGGGTTCACTTTCTCTGGGCGGTTGTTTAGGCACGATTGCAGTACTTACTAAGAACGAGTTCTTGTTCGTTCTGATCGGTGGAATATTTGTTATTGAAGCAGTGTCGGTGATTCTTCAGGTCGCCTCGTTTAAGACTCGTGGAAAACGAATCTTTAAGATGGCCCCTATTCACCATCACTTCGAACTTATGGGTTGGCCTGAAACAAAGGTTATCGTGAGATTCTGGATCATCAGTCTGGTATTCGCGATCCTTGCTCTTGCTACACTCAAACTAAGATAATTTTAAGGAGATCGTTATGATGGAAAAATACAAAGGGAAGAAGGTTCTCGTTGTAGGTCTTGGTAAAACAGGATTTGCACTAATCAATCTTTTCACACAACTTGGTTGCGAAATCAAAGTAACTGATATTAAGCCGATCTTCGACCTTAACAAGCAAGTTAAGCGTCTTAAAAAGATCACCCCGACGCCAACGATGACTCTGGGAGAGCACAAGGACGAAGACTTCATTGAAGCAGATATCATTGTTTATTCTTCTTCAGTTGATCCTAACCTTCCTCAGCTTAAAGTTGCTCGTGAACATGGCCGTCAGGTTTATTCTGACTTCGCCTTCGCTTATGAGAACTGTACGAAGCCAATCGTTGCAGTTTGTGGATCTCATGGTCGTACGATTATTTCACACATGATTGGTTACACTCTTAAGCTTGATAGAAAGAACGTATTTGTGGGCGGTACATCTGATGAACCGTTCATTAATTTCCTATCACTTCAGAGTAAAGAAGAAATTGATTACTGCGTGATTGAGGTCTCTCCTCAGCAGCTTCAAACAGTTGAAACATTCAAACCGGTACTTGCGGTTTATCCTAACCTTGAAGAGAAGAACCTTCTTGGTCGTTTCAAAACTTCATCTGAGTACCTAGATACGGCCCTTAAAGTTGCTCGTAACTTAGGTCCAGAAAACTATCTTGTGGCAAACTTTGATAAGCTTGCTTCAAACTCAGTTCTTCGTAGCTCACAGGCCCAGACTTTCTGGTACTCTCGTAAGTCTTTTGTAACGATGGGTGTGATTTCTGAAATTCAAGGAACTCACTTCCACGATAAACGCATTCATTCGAACATCCACTTCCACTCTGAATTTAAAGTTACAGACATGAGAATTGTGGGTGTGAATAACCGTGAAAACCTTATGGCGGCCATTACTGCTTGTAAGGCGCTAAAAGTTTCAGACGCGGCCATTCAACAGTGTATTGAGAAGTTCCCGGGTATTCCTCACCGTCTTGAGTTCGTGGTTGAAAAGAACGGTGTTCGTTTCTACAACGATTCTAAATCTGAGACGATGGATGAACTTAAAGTCTCGCTTGAAGCATTTAAGGATCCCGTCATTCTTATCGCTGGCGGTAAAGAAATCGAAGGCATTCCTTTCGATAAATACGCAAATATCATCCGTGAAAAAGTACGCGTACTAGTTCTGGTTGGTGAAGTGAAAGAAAGCATGAACCGTATCCTTGGTGACGTTACTCAAACTTACCTTGTTGGTTCATTTGATGAATCAGTTCTTCTTGCTTATCAGAAGTCTCGTACTGGTGACACGATTCTGTTGTGTCCAGGTAACGAATCAACGGATGTGTTCCGTGATTTCGAAGAGAAAGGGAACTACTACAAAAAACTCATTTTCCAACTCTAATCATTCCTTGAGGGAGGCCTGGCCTCCCTTTTTTTTTGCCCCTATATCAATTCCAGTCTGAATAAGATTGAGTGTCAAAACAACTCAAGTTACATTAGTAGTATCAAATCAAATTACATGGACGTAATTTCTATGAGCGAAAATACCAGACTAGAAAAATTAACTAATTACTTCTTAATCAATGTCTTCTTTTTAATACTATTCGGCGTGATCATGGTTTTCTCGGCAAGCTACATGTACGCCACCGAAAACATGGGTTCGAGCTACCACTTCCTATCGAAGCAGTTGATCTACATTGCGCTTGGTTTGGGTGTGGCCCTGGTATTTTCAAAACTTAAAATCCTCTATCTTTATAAGCAAGCTTACAAGATCAATGCTTTCTTTGGTTTCTTAGTAACGCTGACTCTCGTTCCTGGTCTTTCGGTCGTGATTAAGGGTTCAAAGCGTTGGTTGAATCTTGGTTTTATGAATCTTCAGCCCGGAGAGTTTTTAAAATACACTCTGATGCTGGCAGCGATTCGCTATTTTGAAAACTTCAATGCCTATACTCCGAAGCAGCGTGCGATTTACATGGCAGGCCTAGTTTATCCTCTAGGAATTTTCGTTCTTCAACCTGACTTTGGTACGTTCTTTATTTCTGCCATGATTATTGGGTTCATCGCATTCTTGAGTTCATTTCCGAGAAAATATTTTTACTCGGCATTGGTATTGGGAATGATTGGGGCCTTCGGGATTTTGATTTCTGCTCCTTATCGAGTGAAGCGACTTTTGACTTTCCTTGATCCTTGGAAGGATCCACGTGGAAGTGGTTTCCAAGTGATTCAGTCGTTTCTTGCTTTCGCCAATGGTTCATTCTTTGGGCAAGGACTTGGTAACTCAAATGAAAAGCTTTTCTACCTTCCTGAGGCCTACAACGACTTTATCTTTTCCGTAGTAGGTGAAGAGTTAGGTTTCGTGGGTGTGATTGTAACGATCCTCATGTTCATCAGTTTTATTTTTATCGGATTAAAAATGGCGATCTCGCTTAAATCAAGAGTCGGGTCGATCATGGTGGCGACCATTGTTTTCGCCATTGGCTTTCAGGCCTTCCTAAATATGGGTGTGGTTCTTGGAGTCCTTCCGACCAAGGGTCTCAATCTTCCATTCATCAGTTATGGTGGATCTTCGATGGTGGCAAATCTTGGTGCCTTGGGTTTAATCTTTGCTTGTATTAAGATTCAACCAGGCGATGCCAAAGACGTTAAAAATAAGGGAAAGCAGTCACCAATTGGTGCTCTAAAAAGTGCTTTCAACTAATCTATGAAACATGCAGTTCTTGTTGCCGGTGGTACCGGTGGTCACATCAATGCGGCCCTCGCAGTTGGTGAAGCTTTAATGAGTGAAGGTTGGGACATTCAGTATCTTACTGGAAAGCGTCCTCTTGATTACAAACTCTTTAAGGGACAAAACGTTCGTCACTTAGATTCAAAACCTCTAAGAACAAATAATCCCATTCAACTTTTTAAAAACGTCATGATGAACCTCATGAGTTTTTTTATCATTCTCGTTTCATACTTAAAGAATCGTCCGAAGTTTATTGTAGGTGCGGGTGGATATGTATGTGGGCCAACACTACTTGCGGGCCATCTCCTTTTCATTCCGGTTTTTATTATTGAACAGAACGCGGTGATGGGACTTACTAACCGAATTTTAGGTTGGATTTCGACTCGTATTTTCGTTCACTTCACCAAAACTCGTGGTCTTTCAAATACGCTTGCCAAAAAAGTTCGTGTGGTAGGAAATCCAACTCGTAAAGCGATTCAGCCGGTGTCGGCAAAGAAGTTTGATGGGGAACTTAAGGTTTTGGTATTTGGTGGGAGTCTTGGTGCTACTCAGATCAATAAAGTAATCTTTGATGTTCTTAAGCACCCAAGTGTAAATAGCATGGCCATTCACCATCAATTAGGTGGCGATCAGAAAGCTCCGGAAATTCAAACCATTGTTAAATATCAACCGATGAATTACATCGATAATATGCAGCAGGAATATGAGTGGGCGGACGTGATCATTTCGCGCTCTGGTGCAAGTACCGTTTCTGAGCTCGCTATTATTAAGAAGCCAGTTTTGATTTTCCCTTATCCTCAGGCAACTGATAATCATCAGGTCTATAATGCTCAGATTTTCAAGGAAGAGGCCGATTTTACAGTCGAGATCCTTGACCCGAAACTCTCTCATGAAGAGTGCGTTAAACGAACACAGGAATTTCTAGTCAAGGCTTCCCGTGAGGAGTTAAAGTACTCTAAAACACCGTCACCGGGTAACCATACCTGTGACGAAATTTTAAGAGAGATCAAAACAAATGTTGGGCTGGCTTAAAACAACAAAACTTCATTTTATTGGCATTGGTGGAATCGGCATGAGCGGTATTGCCGAGGTTCTTTTGGACCTTGGTTATAAAGTCTCAGGCTCTGATTTAAATGCTTCGGCCGTAACTGAGAATCTTCAAAAAAAAGGCGCAGAAATATTTATTGGGCATAAGGCCTCTAACGTCGAGGGTTCGACTCTCATCGTTTACAGTTCTGCCATTGATACGAAAAACCCAGAAGTCATTCGTGCTGTTGAACTAGAAATTCCCATGATTCGTCGAGCAGAGATGTTGGCGGAACTGATGCGTTTAAAGTTCGGAATTGCAGTGGCGGGTTCTCATGGTAAAACCACCACCACAAGTCTTATAGCAACGATTTTTCAGGAAGCAAAACTTGATGCCACTCACATCATTGGTGGGATCGTTCGTAACCTGGGTGGAAATGCCAAGAAAGGTGATGGACAGTATTTGATTGCGGAAGCAGATGAATCAGATGGTTCATTTCTACTTTTAAGTCCCATCATGGCGGCCGTTACCAACATTGATAACGATCATCTGGATCATTATGGCACTGAAGATAAAATTGTGGATGCTTTCGTAGAGTTTGTGAACAGACTCCCTTTTTACGGAAGAGTTGCCTTAAATGCTAACGATGCCACTTCGCTTTCGATTAAGTCGCGAGTGAAGCGTCCGATTATCTGGTACGGCATTGAATTAGAAAAAGGTGAAGCCGATTACGTGGCAAAGAACGTAGAACTCTCGGCCGGTAGTACACAGTTTGATCTTTATTTTAAAGGTGAGAAGCTGACGCGCATTCAGACCAATCTCATGGGCATGCATAACGTTTCAAACGCCCTTGCGGCCATTTCTATATCGCATGAAGCGGGCCTCGATCTTAAAATCATTCAGCAAGGTCTACTAAGCTTCCAGGGTGTCGGCAGACGTTTGGAAAAACTTCATGAGAACAAATCATTTGTGGTGATTGATGATTACGGACATCATCCAACTGAAGTTAAGGCCACGATTTCAACATTAAGAAGAGTGGATCAACGTCCTCTTTGTGTAGTATTTGAACCCCACCGCTATACCCGTACTCAAAACTTCTGGAAGGAATTCCAGGACTGCTTTGAAGGTTGCGATGAGCTCTATCTCGCTCCCATTTATGCTGCCAGCGAAAAGGCGATTGATGGAATCACATCAGAGGCGATGGCAAAAGAGATGAAGGCCAAGGGGAAGAATGTAACATTCATTTCATCATTGGATGAGATGAAGGGGATTCTGGAACAAAGAAAAAATCAGAACTGCGTTTTTGTGACCTTAGGGGCTGGTGCTATTTCTAAAAAGATCCGCGAGCTCGTAAAAAACCTATGAGCTTAGAAAACAGGGTCTCAGAGATTCAAGACTGCTCTTATCTTCCTAACTCTGATCTCACGAGTTACACCACCATGAGACTTTCTTCGAAGGGAGATCTGATTGAAGTGCGTTCAGTTAAAGCACTTCAAGAACTTTTACCTGTACTTACAGCTGAGAAACGTGAGTACCTGGTGGTTGGTTGGGGCGCGAATCAAATTCTTCCAGCGATCTGTGACAAGATCATTATTCACTTAGATTTTCCCTTTGATTCAACTTATCTGGAAACTCTTCGCGACGAGTATGTTCTCCCCGCTTCCCTTGGGATCAATCACCTCACTTCGCATGCTGTGAAGTTTGGTTTAAAAGGTTGGGAAGTTTTCACGGGAATCCCGGCGTCCTTAGGTGGCGCCATCTATATGAATGCGGGAACAAACTTAGGAGAGATAGGAACTCTTGTGAAATCCGTTCAGATCGTAAACAGAACTGGAGAGCTTCGCGAAGAGATCATCAATAAGGCAAGTTTCTCTTATCGCCATAATCACTTCTTAAAAAATGGCGAAGTCATTGTAGGGGCAACGTTGGTTCATCTAGGAATTGATTCTGCGATCTCTCAAAAGATTAAAGACTATCTTGAATACAGAAAGAAGACCCAACCACTAGCGACCAAGAATTGTGGTTGTGTGTTTAAAAATCCTCACAAAGAATTACAGGCCGGAAGACTTATAGATCTCATGGGACTCAAAGGTTTTACGGTTGGAGGTCTAAGAGTTAGTCCGAAGCACGCTAACTTTATTGAAAATGGCGGGGCCTCAAATTGGGATCAATTCAAAGACCTGGTGGACACCATCCGTTTTCAAATGGACCACTTCTACGGAATTGAGTTTGAATTGGAAGTAAAAATCCCCTATCATTAATTAATGATCAGATTATTTTTAGTATCAATGGTGATCCTTCTGTCTATTAATGTTCAGGCAACTGTTCCTGACCGTTTTACTCAGAAGAATATTAATTACCGGACTTATTTTGGCGAGTGTCCTTCAAAGTCTTCGGGAATGCTCACATTGATTCTAATGAAAGAATTTGAAAAGTCCGGATCACTCAAAGACGTGAAAGAAAAGATCTTGGCCGAAAAATTGGATGAGAAATACTTCCTGTCTGATTATCGCATTTCCTACAACCCAGTTATTAAAACTTTGAAAATTCAACTCGAGTGTCCTGAGCCCCTTGCAAAAGTACAGGTTTACAAAGCAAACGGTGAAGAACATTACTCTGCGATCTTAGGTGACAACGCTCGCATGTATGAGCCTCAATATGAAAATTTAATGAAGGCAGAGAAACGTCTTAATCACAATTTACCACTACTTGCGATTACGACTGAGCAACTTGAGGGAAGTGCCCCTACTGATCTTGCCATCTTCATTAAGAAAATGGAGCTTGATCTTCGGAAGCAAGTTTCGGAAATTATATTGAGCAAAAACAACGATTTAACAATAATCTTTGCTTTGGGTGGAAAGGCCACCAGCGTTTTTATGGGCGCTGATCTCTGGGAAGAGAAGCTGACGAAGCTTACAAAGGTTGTAGGATACGTCAGTAAAAACAAACGCTACCCGAGTAGCATCAACCTGGTAAATTCGAAAAAGGTTGTTGTCAAGTTTTCTGACAAAATCTAAACTTTAACAGAGGCGAGAATCGCCTTAATATTTTTTAGTCAGAATGAATCTGCCCTCTTCTTCGGAAGAGTTATTGAGAAGGGAATCTCATGAGCACCAAAAGTGTCATTGTCGCTTTGGACATCGGTACGACGAAAGTCTGCACACTCATTGCGCTTAAATCAGCCAAAAATTTAGAAATTTTGGGAGTAGGTTCTCACCCAAGTCACGGCCTTAAAAAAGGCTCAGTGGTGAATATTGAAAAAACTGTTGAGAGTATTCGCACTTCAATTGAAGAAGCTAAACTCATGGCAGGAATCGAAGAACTTGAATCTGCGACAGTAGGTATCGCGGGTAACCACATTTACTGCTTCAACTCTTCTGGAGTGGTTCCAGTCAAAAACAAAGAAATCAATCAAGCAGATGTTGATCGTGTAATTGAGGCCGCAAAAGCAGTTTTGATTCCATCAGATCGCGAAATTCTCCACGTGATTCCACAAGAATTCAAAGTCGACAATACAGTTGGAATTAAAAATCCAATTGGGATGTGTGGTTCACGTCTAGAAGTAAATGTTCATATCGTGACAGGTAAAACTCCACTTATTCACAATCTAGTGAAATGTGTTGAGCAAGCGGGCCTTAACGCCAACTCAGTCATTCTTCAGCCAATCGCCTCTTCACGTTCAGTTCTTTCGGTAGAAGAAAAAGAACTTGGTGTTGTTCTCATTGATATCGGTGGTGGAACAACGGACGTCGCGGTTTGGAAGGACGGAAGTCTTCTTCATTCTCAAATTATTCCACTAGGTGGAAATCACTTTACCAATGACTTAGCTGTGGCCCTGAAGATCCCTCACAATGAAGCTGAAAGGATCAAATTGGCCCACGGAACGGTCCTAAAAGCCGCCCAGCTAAACGAAACTTATCTGACTGTTCAGGGCCTTTCTGGCACCAGACCACGTGAAGTTTCTTTGAGTTTTATCGCGGAAGTACTTGGAGCTAGGGCAGAAGAGCTCTTCTCAGTGGTACGTGAACTGATCTTGGAAAAGAATTTGCAAGGAGAGATCACTGGGGGCTTCGTGCTTACCGGCGGAGGCGCACTTATTAAAAATCTTCCTGAACTCGCTGAGTTCATCTTAGAGAAGCCGGTGAAGATGGGCTACCCAACGGCCTTTGGTGGAATGACTACGGCCATGCAACACCCGAAGTTTTCAACTGTACTTGGACTTCTTCAAGAATCAACTCACGCCTCTAAGGCCGTGACACGTGAAGAAAAAGTACAAGACGAAACAGATATGTTTGATAAACTAGGTAAGTCTTTAAAAAACGTTTTCAAAGAGATTTTTTAATTCCCGGAGGAATTCATATGTTCGATATCGCCGACAACGAAAACAATACTATCGGTGCCAAGATTAAAGTCATTGGCGTTGGTGGAGGCGGATGTAACGCTGTTAATACCATGATCCGTTCAGGCCTAAATGGTGTTGAATATATCGTTGCTAACACAGACTCTCAGGCCCTTGCCGCTAACCTTGCTGGAACTAAAATTCAACTTGGTGGCAACGTAACTAAAGGTCTAGGCGCAGGCGCGAACCCGGAAGTTGGTCGTAAAGCTGCGATCGAAGATTATGAAAAACTTTCTGAAGTTCTTCACGGTGCAGATATGGTTTTCGTAACTGCAGGTATGGGTGGTGGTACTGGAACTGGTGCAGCTCCAGTAATCGCGAAACTTGCTCGCGAAATGGGTGCTCTAACTGTTGGTGTAGTAACAAAGCCATTCATGTTTGAAGGTAAAAAACGTTCTCGCCAAGCTGAAGAAGGTATCCGTTCTCTTGAAGAATCAGTCGATTCACTAATCTGTATTCCTAACCAGCGTCTTCTTCAACTTGCTGGCGAGAATCTATCTCTAGTAGATACTTTCAAAGCTGCTGATGAAGTTCTTCTGAACGCTGTTCAAGGTATTTCAGACCTGATCAATAACACAGGTCTAATCAACGCTGACTTCGCAGACGTTTCAACTGTTATGACTAATAAGGGTCTATCTCTTATGGGTACAGGTATGGCGTCGGGTGCTGAGCGTGCTCTTAAGGCCGCTAAGCAAGCGATCAGCTCTCCTCTACTAGAAGATGTTTCAATCGACGGTGCTACTGGCATCATCATCAACATCACTGGTAACGGGACTCTTACAACTCATGAAACTAACCAAGCTGTAACTCTAATCATGGAAGCTGCTGATGAAGATGCGGAAATCATCTTCGGTACAGTGATTGATGAATCAATGGGTGAAAACGTAAAAGTTACTGTGATCGCAACTGGTCTAGTGACTGCTCGTAAAGAAGCTTCAACTGGTGGTTACACAACTGCTCGGTCCGAAGGGACACGTCCAGCACCAGTAATGGCCCAGCCAGTGATGGCACAGCCAACTGTTGCTGCTCAACCAGTAATGTCTCAGCCTGCTGTTGAAACTTATCAAGCTCCAGTTGCTCCGGCGATGAGAGTTGAAACTTCGGCCCCTCGTATGGAAGTAAAAGTTGAAGCAGCTCCAATGAGAACTGAAGCTCCAGCTCCAAGAATGGAAGTTCGTCCAGAGCTACCAACGCAAGCTCCAGTGATGAATAAAAATACTGATTACGCTGTTAAGTCAGAAATGACTTTTGATTTCGATGAGCCACAAACGGTTGAGGCGGCTCCTGTAAGAACTGAAGCTCCAGCTAAACCTAAAATTAACTGGGCAGAAAAACTTCAGAACGCGGCCTCTAAGTATGAGTCACAGAAAAATTTTGAAACAAATACATCTGCAGCTCCACAAGTGAAGCCTGCTCAAGTTGCTCCTGAGCGTACTGAGTATCATCACTTTGATGCTACTGAGCCAGTGGCAAATGCTTCTAATCAAGCTGCGCAAAACCGTGAAAGCAGAATCAAGTCTATCGCAGAGAAACTTGGTTTCTTTAACTTCGATGAAGATGAATTCGATACACCATCATTCATGAAAAAGAATGAGCGCAATCACGACTCACAAATCTAAAAATGAAGGCCGGGCAACCGGCCTTTTTTATTTTCTCGCTTACTATCAGTCAGCAGTTCACAGTCAGCGATGACAATCTTCTTCCCTCAGTAAAATCCTCTGTTCCAGAAATTGTGTGGATAATCTTAATACCATCTTTTACGCTTCATGAATGAGGATAAAAAATCAGCATGGAATGGGTCTCTTAGAGGCCTTGTTAGCTGTCGGAGTCCTAGGTGGATTGGCATTAGTTATCAATCAACTTGGGCAAAATGCACGTAAGGCCGTTAATAATCATGAATCAAATAATGATGTTAAGGTCACACTCGAACAGATTCAGTCTGTGCTGTCGGATCAAGACAGCTGTACCGCCACTTTTATCGGTAAAAACGCCAGTTCATCTTCAAATATAGTTCAGGCCTTAAAAAAGAAAAATGCTAGCGGATACTCCGATACATTTATGACAAGTGCTGTAAGTCCCAATACAACCTATGGTCAGAAACAGCTCCGGATAAATTCCTATTCTTTATCAGATGCCGCGCCTGAAGTTGATGTATCTGCACAAGGAACAACTCAATTGTTGGTGAACTTCAATCGAGGGACCAAAGGAGTGCAGGCCAGTTCCATCTCGCAAAAAGTAAATCTACGGGTGGTGCTAGATGGATCAGGAAATATCACAAACTGTGTGGCCTTCAACGCTTCTACAAGTGATATTTGGAAACAAGTCACAAATAGTTCGAACATTTATTTTAATACTGGTCACGTAGGAGTTGGAGTTAATGCACCAACTTCGAATTTAACTGTCCGGGCCTCTACTTTCCCTCTACAACCTGGTCTGCATATTCTCGGAAATGAAAATGCTACCGCGGGCTGGAATAGATCGGCCGTGAATTACAGTGATACGAGTAGTGCGGAGTTTTGGAGAGTGGCTCTGTTTGGGGCCAATTCACTCGAAGGTGAAGGAAAATTTGGAATCAATACGACCGGTGGTGTGAATCGTGTGATTTTTACCAAGAGCGGAAGCATGGGCATTGGAACCACTCGGCCAAATTGTGAAATGACTGCTTGTGAAAACTCAGACAATGGTGATCCTAGTTACGTTCAGAAATATTTGCATATTCATTCTAGCGCCGCCGGACCAACTGATTATTCATCTGTTTTTTTAAGCTCGAATGCCATGGGAGACAATGAAATTGTCGGAAGCTTTGGCTTCGCTTCTACAAGTAGAACTGAAGGTCATGACCGAAGAGTTGGAGTCATCACAGGTCATGTTTCAAGTCCTGCCGGTACACCTTTGAAAGGGAGTATGCTTTTCTGGACCAATGATGGAACGGGCACTCGTTGGAATATGATTTTGACCGAGATTGGAGATCTTTGGATCAGAGGAATTTTTTCAGTCGGCGGTACAGTCAGCGAACGCTCAGACGAGAGTTTGAAAAAGAACATCAGACCATTGTCATCATCTCTTCATAAAATCAATAAGCTTCAAGGCGTGAGCTACGAGTGGAAGAACAAGAAGGATCAGGGGGCCCAGGTTGGTCTTATTGCTCAGGATGTAGAAAAAGTCTATCCCGAAGTCGTGAGTCAGGACAGGAGCACGAAGAGCATTTGGTATAGTGGGCTTTTGGCACCGGTTATAGATTCAATTAAAGAACTTCATAGAGATATCTTGTGGAGAAGTAAAAAAATTAAAAAACTTAAAGCTGAGAACCAAGAACTAAAAGACTACTTATGCTCTCAAAAAGGTGTCATAGAATTTTGTTCTGGGAAAGAAGGGCAATGACTACAAACCAAAAAGGGATAGGTATTGTTCAGATTCTCATGGCCCTCGGAATTCTTGGTGGATTAGCATTGGTGATTGGGCGCTTTAGCAATGAGGCCGGTAAAGTTACAACAAATGTTGAGACGAATAACGACATTGTAGGTGTCATTCAGCAGATTCAGGCCGTTTTATCTGATCCAGAAAGTTGTTCAACCACGTTTCTTGGTAAAAGAGCGAACAATTCAATCAATGTGGTTCAGTCTTTACGGGTTAAGCATAATGGTGTTTTTACCAATGCCTTTGATACCAAATCAACCAATCCTACTTTGAGTTTTGGTCAGCAAAATTTAAAGATTCTCTCCTATGCATTGTCTGATGCAGATGATGAAGTAGACGTTCCTACCTTGGGCACGACTCATTTACTGATCAATTTTGATCGTGGAACCAAAGGATCTCAGGCGCAATCAATTGCAAAGAAGGTCAGTTTAAGAGTCAATGTTAATGCTAGTGGAGACATAGTAAGTTGTGTGGCCTTCTCAACTAGCAGTAGCGATCTTTGGAAATATTCTTTAAACAATTCGGATATCTTTTATTCCGGTGGCAACGTCGCCATAAATACCAGTGTTTCAAATGCCAATCTTACAGTTCGTGCCACTACCATGCCTGGAACTACTCCCGGAATTGCCATTATTGGGAATGAGGCCAGCAATGCGGGATGGAACAGATCGAATATTACTTTTTGGGATCAGAGTTCAAGCTATGCCTGGTCGGTTGGTATGTATGGAAGTGCCTCCTATGAAGGTGAAGGAAAAATTGGCATCAATGGCGGTCCGAAGAATTCGCCTCTTCCCAATAGATTTATCATCACCAAAGAAGGTGATGTCGGTGTAGGCATTACTGATCCTGGAAAGGGATTCGATTGTATTCCTTCAATCATATGTCCCAACAGTATTGATTTTCAGTTTCATAATCCTAGTACCGATTCTCTCTATGGCGGAGGAAATCTCATCTTGAGTTCGAACGCTACCGGAAACGGAGCGGTAGTAGGATCTTTGGCAATGGGAACCATGAGCAGTATTAACTTAGAAAAGCGTATCGCGGTAGTTCAGGGACAAATTAATAACTTTTCTCCTCTGCGTGGACAACTGCTGTTTTGGACCACTAACGGGGGAATAATGGATATTGGCATGGTGATTGGCCCCACAGGAGATCTTTGGACTAAAAGAGAAATCACTACCACTGCATTAAACGTTTCATCGGATGCGAGATTAAAAGAAAATGTACGTCCTTTTTCTAATGGCCTTGAAAAGATTCTGTCTTTAAATCCGGTGAGCTTTCAATGGAAAGATAAAGAAAAACCAGGTCATCAGTTAGGATTTATTGCTCAAGAAGTGGAAAAGATTTTTCCTGAACTGGTCAGAGTTGACGAGCATGGAATTAAATCAGTGGCCTATATGGAGCTTCTGGCACCTATCGTAAATGCCATTGAAGAACTTCATCACAAAATTCTTTTAGGCCAGAATGATATTCAAAAGCTAGAACAGGACGGGAATAAGATAAGAAGTTATTTCTGTGCCCGTGATCCTAATGCGGAATTTTGCCGGGAAGGTAGAGAATGAGAAAAGCGCAAGCGGGTCTGGGTCTGGTTGAACTTTTAACGACCATTGGGCTCCTTGGAGGAGTGCTTCTTCTCATTAGTTCCCTCAATCAGAGTGCTAATAAGGTGGCAACGAATCTAGAGGTGAATACAGATCTTTTAGAGACCTTGCAAGAAGTTCAGGTCCTCTTATCGAAGGCAGATAATTGTAAGGTCACTTTTCAGGGTAAGAATGCAGTTAATTTTTCCAATGTCGTTCAGACCATTAAGCAAAAAAACAATTCTGGATATGCAGATGTATATCCAACTGTGACCTCTAACCCTCAGAAAGTATATGGTAGTAAGAGACTTAAAATTAATTCCTATTCCCTTTCTGATGCTGCTCCGAACGTAAGTGTCACAGGACAGGGAACTACTCATCTGATGATTCAATTTAATCGTGGAAAAAATGGTACTCAGACTGAATTCATCACAAAAACCATTCCACTCAGTGTAAAGGTTGATGGCTCGGGAAATATTACGGACTGTGCTGCTTCAATTGGAAGTAAAAACGATCTTTGGAAATATGCCGCCAACAACACTGATATTTATTATTTAAATGGAGTAGGAGTTGGTACTAATACACCGAGTGCCAACCTGACTGTGATGGCCAGAACTTTTCCTGATCCTTCTGGCGTTTCTATCATTGGAAGTGAGTCAGGTGCGGCCGGATGGAATCGTGCGGCCGTGACTTTTACTGATCAGAGTAGTGATCAACGTTGGTCAATGGCCATGTTTGGAACAGCATCTAATGAAGGAGAAGGGAGCTTTGGATTTGGAGGGGGGCATCTCTCCACGTTGGGGATGAATCGGTTACTCATTACCAAAAGAGGCGATGTTGGGATACATACCAATCTTGTTCAGCCAACCTGTGGCATGGCCAGTTGTTATGCTGGCAGATTCTTACATGTTCATTCCAACTCTGGTGGAGAAGTAGACGCTTCACAAATGGTTTTATCTTCTAGTGCCGGTGCCAATGGAAGTTTAGTGGGAGGTCTCGCCTTTGCAGCGTCAGCGAGTTCAAGTGCGGACCGAAGAGTTGCTGCAATTACTGGTCATGTAACAAATAATCCAGGCTCTCCTGTAACTGGGAACATGCTTTTTTGGACCACCAACAATGGTGTTATTAATTACAATGGCATTCTTTTTCAAAACGGAGATTTCCGCATTAGTGGAAATGTTAATACTGTTAAAGTCATTCAGGCCTCAGATGGAAGACTCAAAAAGAACATCCGGCCCTTGAAAGAAGCTTTGAAAAAAATCTTGTCTCTAGAGGGAGTTAGTTACTTTTGGAAAGATAAAGATCTTCCTGGAAAACGATTGGGCTTTATTGCTCAAAAAGTAGAAAAGATCTTTCCTGAACTGGTGAGAACTCAAGCTGATGGTTATAAGACCATGATGTATGTGAATTTAGTGGCGCCTGTAATTGAGGCCATTAAAAGTCTCTCGGTGATGAATGATCAAGGCTCTGAGCAAATAGCAAAACTTGAATCCGAGAATAGAATGCTTAGAGCTTATATTTGCAGTGAGGACGCGAGTGCCAATTTCTGTCACTGAATAAGTTCTTCTACCGCTTTTGATGGATTTATATTTTTTAATTTTGGACAAGTCTTTTCCACAATTTTTGTAAAATCAACGTTTTTGTAATATGGGTTAAAGCCCAGTTCATTCTTCGTAAACTTTTGATCTGCATAGCTCTTAAAAGAAGGTTCACAAAAATATTTATCTGAATAGGCCTTGGCGAACTGATTTCTCAAACGAGAGCGATGATTTCCTTGGGTCAATTTCATAACATTGATCATCACTTCGTTTGATAGACCTGGGTCTAAATTTCTGAACATCGGTCCCATGAACTTAAAGTTAGCGTTGTCTTTGAGATTGTTTTGAATGATCTCAGATGCCCCAAGCCGAATGGATTTCTTATAACAATCCTCAAGAAGTGGATTGTTGAGTTTTAAGATTCCTTCTGAGGCAAAATTCGTTATCGCCAGTTCACTACAACGGTTTGCAATTCTAGTGAGTTCTTCTACCTTAGGAGTCCAGTTCGCGAGTGTCGGAGAGACATTGTCTTTTGCCATTTGTGAATTCCGATAGGGTTCTTCACAGGCCTTCTCAGAAGTATATTCTACACCGTCAAAAACAGTGTCCTTAATGAAGTAATATTTTTCCGGACTTTTTTCTTTTAAATGAGTCGGATTGTAGCGATAGGCCACGACACTTTCAGCAAAGTCTTCACGCTCATTTGTCATGCCATATTCAGAGACGGCAGTTTCGGGTTTGCTGGTCTCTCTATATAAAACACCGTCCTTTACCTTGCCCGGAGTTGTCCAACCTCCTTGCCTCATCCATTCGGTACTTTCATCGACCTCTGTCACTCCTCCCATAGCATGAGCGAGTTCGTGGACAATCGTCGCTCGACGATTTTCAGGAGATTGAGTGTTCCAAAGATCAAAGATCATAATGGTAGCGTTAGCAAGGGTATTGCCACTATCAAGACCTCTGGGAGCGTGAATGAGAGTTCGGCTCTTCTCAAATGGAATAACACCTTCAGGGAAATCTGAAATTGCCAGAAGGACCGTATCTAATTCATCTTTTTTCCAGGCAGAAGTGTTTTCTTTTACAATGTGTGAGCCGTTTAAACCAAAGCGTCTTTGCATGAAATGAAGTTGCACACCAATTTCAGGACCAAAAATCTCCTTTAGGGCGCAGTCCACTTTTTTACATGTTGAAGAGAAGTTCTTAATTTTCTTAGGATCTGGTTCACCTAAAAAATCGACAGAAGTAGTGAGGTGAAAAAATGTTTCAAGGTTTTCAGGGGATTCATTCTCAAAGCTAATACCATTTATTTTTTTATTTATTCTGATGGTCGATTCATTAGACTTTAACCAATCACTCATTTCGCTTATTGAAAAAGGATTTTTCCTTAAGCACTTGGCCTTTTTGATTTCATTCTGGGTGGCCGCTTCCCAACTGATTTTTCTCTGAAGGGAAATAAGATCGTTTAGTTCTGTAAAGGAAGGTTCTCCACAACCTTCATGTGCATATGATGAGATTGAAAGAATGAATGTAAAAGTGAAGATAAGGGCCTTCATGGTCGTTTTCCATTCATGGGCCAAATAGTAACGGAGCGGAGTCTTTTAGACTCATTGTTGGCAAACTCAAGTTTTAAATTTTCTCCTGGCACTTCAATGGTGATCGTGCGACCAGCATCGTGACTAGGTGCCTGCAGAGACTTCTCTAATTTCTCTTTTTCTTTTGAAGACAGTCCTGAATAAACTCGTCGAAAAAGTGATTGAGAACTGGTCTGAGATTCATTCGGTAATTGCGCATACAGATAGTGAAAACGATTCTTCTTAAGGCCAATCGTCACATCATTTTTGGCAGAAAAATAGTGAAGATATAAAGCATCCTGTTCTTTGGATTTAATTTTATCCTGGAAAATTTTTTCAATTTCCTCGCGAGAAGATTTTGATGAAAGCTGACTAAGTTCGGATGGAAGCAATTTAAGGACTTCATCCCGAATGGGTTGCTTGGCATTCGCGCAAAGAGAGAACGACACTAGACCTAATAGCAATATCAACTTCATAGGTGACTTTTCGGAAAGTTGAGCTAATTACTTTAGTTTTAAGATTGAAGATTTTCTTTAACAATTTCAATGTTTTCTGGGATCGAGAAGACCACTAAATAGGTCTCAATGAAGTCTTGGTCTACGTTAATTTTGTAGTGAGTTTCTACATAGGTAGGAATATTTTTTTCTTCGAAAAGGCGTTTCTTAGCATCGTAAAGACGGACACCGTCTTCTGGATCATGGGTCGAAGTTTTAAGGGTGAAGACCTCTTCCCATTCATTTTTCATGATGAGAGGCAGATGCTCCTTACAGAAATGAAGAGTCTTAAAGGGACGAATACAGGCCTTGCAAAAAAGCCTGTCACAAATCGCACAAGTGGTCTCACCTGGCTCATCCGGATGATTAGGACAGAAAAGATCTGAACGCTTGGGTCTAAGCCTCTCCATGTCCTTCATGCGTTTCATGATGTCAGGATGATAGTGAGGTTCGGCAGGAGTATCTTGATTTTGGGCAGGTAGCTTTTGTTTAAACAAACGGTAAATCAAAAAGCCCAGTACTCCCAGGATAATAACCAGGAGAAGGTTCATGATAGATATAAGGACAAGTGCCGTTTGTTCCATTAGTACAAGTGTACTTCCGTTACGGGTTTATAACCCAGAAAATTATTATAAAACTGACGGGCCGAGATCTTTAACTGATCTTTGACGTAAGCTTCTTCCCTGCCACCGAGATTATTTTTAATTTGCTCAGTAAGTTTCTTCTTTAAATTCTCAATCCATTCTTGAGCGATTAATGGAAGTCCAACAGTCGTGATTTCCATGTGGCCCATAGTGCGGTGGTAACTGATGAAAACCGCTCCTTGAGTCGCCATTTTACGACGTTGAGAGATCTGGGTCTTCTCAATCTCCATCGCCTTTCCATGAATAAGACGAGGCTCTTTGGCGTCAAGTTCTTCAATCTTAACAGTCCCTTCTCCCAAAATGATTTCGTTATAGTTGTAAATCAAATGAGAGGAGATTTTTGGATAAGCTGTTTTAATGAAATCATAGTGCTTCTTTAGAAGATAAGATTCACCATGAATCGGAAAATAAAAACCAGGAGTAAAGTTTTTAAGAAGAATATGAAGATCTTCTTTCCCTGGGTGGCCAGAAGCATGGATCAAGTGATCATAGGCAGTAATGATTTCAGCGCCAAATTCAGTGAGCTTATTATAGATGCGATAAATTTTCTTTTCGTTTCCTGGAATGACCTTAGAACTGAAAATAACAAGATCACCTGGGCCCGGTTTAAAAGTTCCATCTTCACCAAAACTAAAACGTCTTAGGGCCGATAGAAAATCTCCCTGACATCCAGAAAGGAAAATAAGCATTTTCCCGGTCTCGCCTTTTACTTGGTCAGGCATATAGAGTTCATCCGGACCTAGATCAACGTGACCCGTTTCATAGGCCGCTTCCATATAGGTCTTCAGTGAACGTCCCATGATCACTATTTTTCTTCCCGCCTCTTTGGCCATCTTGGCGATGATGTTCATGCGATGAACGTTCGAAGCAAAGAGCGTAATGAACACACGGTTCTCTTCTCGATTCATGAGTGCTCTTAGATCTTCGTGCAGTTCATTTTCAGAAGTGGTCTTTCCATCATGCATGATATTGGTTGAATCAATGAAGTAGGCGGTCTGAGCACATTCAGAAAGTTTTTCTTCAATACGGGCAAGATCAATTGGTTTCTCGTGTTTTGAGAAAAGATCCACTTTAAAATCAGAGATATAAAGGGCGCCCCATTTTTTATCATTACTACGAATCACAAGACCCGCAGTTTCAGGAATCGAGTGGTTCACATGAATGGGAAAAACTTCCACATTTTTAAACTGAAGATGAGATGTCTCGTTATAGAGTTCATACTTCATCGTGATTTTATGTTCTTCTAATTTTTTTTGAATCAGGTGATGAGTGAAGTTCGTCACATAAACAGTGATATCAGGGAACTCTTTAAGAAGATGCCCTAATCCACCAATATGATCTTCATGTCCGTGAGTGATGATGATTGAAGTTAGGCGACTTGAATCAAGAATCGAGAAATCAGGAATGAGATAGTTAATGTCGAAACACTCTTCGTAAGGAAAAAGCATGCCACAATCAACCAGAATGTCCTCATCCGGAGTTCGAATGAGAGTCATATTCGAGCCAATTTCTTCGACTCCACCAATGGGAATGATGTTAAAGTATTTGTTTTTCAAAATAAGTCCTTTTGGAAATTGTAACAGACCATCACCCAAAATGCATGGGCAATGGTCTAGACTTGGACCTATTTAATCAACTTAGATGGCCTCTGTGTTTGAGGCTTCGATATGAGAAGAATCAAGGAGTTCACGAATGCGGGCGGCCAAAATCAAGGCGGCCACATCGGTTTCTTCTCCGACTGTAAAGTCAGCGTATTGTTTCTGAGGATCTAGATACTTTTGATACATTGGTCTCACTGTATCGTAATATTGAGCGATCACAGATTCGAGTGAACGACCACGCTCTTTCACGTCACGGTGAAGACGACGAGTGAAACGGATATCTGAATCAACATGCAAGAAACATTTGATATCAAGCATGTCACGGATTTCTTGATCGTAGAGAGAAAAGATCCCTTCAAACAGAACGACCTTACATGGACCCACCTGCTCATACTCTTCAGTTCGAGTTGATGTAGCGAAATCATAGATTGGGCATTTAATCCCCATGCCTTGTTTCAGCTCAGATAGGTGATGACGGAGAAGGTTCCAATCAAAAGCATCCGGATGGTCAAAGTTCGCTTTACCAGTTGTGGTATAGTTCGTTTTAGGTTGAATAGGTAAGTAATAGGAATCCATGTGGAGAAGTACAGATTCAGAGCTGTTGATGCTCTTCATGACTTTTTTGGCAAAAGTCGTTTTTCCAGACCCCGATCCGCCTGCGATACCGATGAGAAAGATTTTATTTTGCATATCGGGAAGTTTTACTAACAAAGAAAGTACCATATGCGCAAGAAAACCTTCAGAAATGTAATTTTTTTATCCTCACAATGGGCCCTTCTTAGGTTATAAAGCCATTAAATTAAAGGATTTTTATGGACGCATTTTGGGTAGTGACCCTATTTCATTTCCAACCAACTTCGGAGCAATGGGCGAATATTGAGTCCATGGCAATTAATGACCACGGTTCTCTAGGGATCGAAGAGTTTTCTCTCGATGAACCAGAGGTAGATGCACTCTTAGGTGAGCGTTCTTATTCCGGTGGTGATTTACCACAAGACGTTTTAGATGAAGTGGAAAGCCGTGTGCTTGGACGCCCAAATAATTATCGTTTCTTTTTCGGTGATGAAGAGGGTGCTTCAGAGTTTTATACTAAAGTTGGCCAAGTCTATTTATGTGAATCACAAATTGAAACTCAGCAAACAGAAGACTGGAACGCAGAATGGAAAAAGCATTACGCTCCGATCAAGGTCAACGATTCGCTTGAGATCATTCCTTCTTGGAACAAAGATTATAATAGTACTAGTCGCGAGAAAATCTATATCTATCCAGGTATGGGATTCGGAACTGGTAGTCACGAGACAACCTTCTTGTGCTTAAAGCTTTTCACTGAACATCTTTTAAACCAAAAAGTAGAAACGGTTTTAGATTTTGGTTCCGGTTCAGGGATCTTGGGACTTGCTACGTTCAAGTTTTTCCCTGAGGCCAAAGTTGATTTTTATGACATTGATCCTGAGGCCAATAAGAACTGTTATCAAAATGCTGAGACCAATAATCTAGAAGATCATGCTTTTAGACTGCTTCTGCCTGAAGTGAGAGAAAAACTCATGAAGGAATACGATGTGGTCTTCGCTAATATTCTTGAAAGTATTCTGATGCTCGAGCAAGAAGCTCTGATCGCCCATACGAAGAAAGGTGGATCATTGATTCTCTCCGGTCTTTTAAGACATCAGGCCGCAAACATCATCAAGCTTTACACAGATGCTGGCATGAAACTTATCAGTCACGTTGAGAAAGGTGACTGGGCCGCCATTTTATTTAAAAAGGGCGAGGCATGAGGGCCCACTGGCTTTCTGATTTAAGCGTTCAAGAGGGCTACGTCTTAAAAGACGAGTCTCTTCATCATTTGGTGAATGTGATCAGGATTGAGGTTGGTGAGGAGCTGTTACTTCTCAACGGTAAAGGGCTTCAAGTTCTGACTGAAGTTGAAAGCATCGCCAAGCGTGAGCTTCGTTTAAGATTTAAATCTGAGATTCCCGCAGAAAGAAAATACATTTTTGATCTAGCACTAGGTATGCCTAAGCGCGATGCCTTTGAACTTTGTCTTAAGCAGGCGACTGAGCTAGGTTTTCGTAAGATCTACCTCATCCGATCTGCTTATTCGCAAATGAAGGCGCCAGAAATGGATCGCATGGAGAAGCTTCTGGTTTCGGCCCTGGAGCAATCGAATGCGAGCTTTATACCGGAACTCGAGGAAGTTAAGTGGGAAGAGATTCCTTGGAGTCACTATCACTCGGCCCTTCTTTTAGACTCTCAGACTTCCATTAACAGGCCGGTCTTTGATTCAGCTCCTTTAAGTCCTCACCTTTTGATCGTAGGACCAGAGGGTGGTTTTTCGCCCGACGAGCTTAAGTACCTTCACTCACAAAATCAGGTAAAAGTCGTCAATTTACCTACTCCGATTTTGCGAACACCTACGGCCCTGGCCACTGGGGCGGGTATCATGCTTGAAAGTTTGCTTAAGTGAAGAATGACGAGCTAAGATTAAGAAAAGGACCAAATCATGAATTTAGAAAGCGTTCAGAATAAAAAGAATACTCCTCCAGCGAATGATGATTTTATGGAAGAGTTTGATTTTAAACCGATCACTTCGGGTCTTGGTTTTCATCATCAGAAGGCCACGGAAGTAAAGCCAATGTTCACCGAAAGAACTGTGGCCGTAAGTCCGCTTCCGACTTCAGTACCGTCGATGAAAAAAGAAATGAACGTTTATCAAAATGATTTATCAATGTTCTACAATCAGGCCCAGACGCAAGAGGCCCCAGTTGAAGTTGAGCCAGTAGCGGAAGAAAAATATTATCGCGTGGCGGGTAAAACTCAGCGTGTGTTTGCTTACCTGACTGATCTGACTTTTGTAGCAGGACTTTTGGCGGGTGTTTTAACAATTATGGCCAAGTCAGTGGATATGGATCTCATTCAAGTGTGGGAGCAATACCCTCACGAGATTACTCCCCTGGTTGTAACTCTGTTCTGTGGTTTTTATTTGATCTATTTCGCCATCTTTGAAAAGGCGAGTCAGTCTACGCTTGGAAAGAATCTCTTTAACTTAAGAGTGACCAGCATGGACAATGGTTCATTATCTCTTACAACTTTACTCATGCGTTCCATCGTGAGTCTTTTAAACTTTGCGAGTCTTGGTTTATTCTCATATTTTGATTTGCAGAATAAAGTGACTAACTCAAAAGTAATTCGGATCGACTAATGTTTTCACCATCTCTAGAACACTTCCTAAAGCAGAACGAAGGTAAAAGAATTGTTTTTACCAATGGCTGCTTTGATATTTTACACCGCGGACATGTGACTTATCTCGCTGAAGCAAGAAAGCTCGGAGATCTTCTGGTCGTCGGTGTGAATTCAGATGCGAGTGTAAAGCGTCTTAAAGGACCTGAGCGCCCGATCAACAATGAGAACGATCGTGCTTATGTTCTGTCTCAACTTAAGTCAGTAGATTTCACAGAGATCTTCACAGAAGACACTCCCCTTAATCTCATTCTGAAAGTGAAACCAAAAATCCTTGTGAAAGGTGGCGACTGGAAGATTGATCAGATCGTAGGAGCGAAAGAAGTTCTTGCGGATGGAGGAGATGTTTTCTCTCTGAATTTCGTTGATGGCTACTCGACAACTTCGATCATTCAAAAAATTCAGGCATGATTTTTTCTCTCGGAACTTCTGAGAATAAAATTGATCTACCAGAGAATTCTAACTTCGATATCATCTGCTTTTTCAGAGTGAATCATGCTGTTCAAGGTGACTCTTCGCTTTGGTGGAAAACACTTACAGCAAGTCTTCGAGGGAAGCGATCAGTGCTCATTTTAGACTCTAATGTGGGTTCTTTCCCTGCCATGGATAAGACTCAGCGTTGGCAGGTGGGTGATAACTGGTGTTGGCTCTCTCCTAGAAGCCTCAGTGTTATTTCAAAAGCTTACTCCACTTCTGCGATGGATTTTGAACAGTTAAAGTCTTTCTTAACAACTTATAAGCCCTAGAAATCTTTTGATTTCCTGATTTTTTTAATCAGTTACCTAAAAAAGCCCTCAAATAAGTACTTGAGTCTTTCGATAAGAAAACGAGACCGATCATTGTGGTCGGTTAATATTTGATCTCGATTCTTACAAGGAGTACGTTGATGGGCTTAAGAATCAACACCAACATTGCCTCGCAAGAGGTACAAAAGAACCTGAAGGTCAGCAATGCCCAACAGGAAGCAGAGTTTGCAAAACTCTCGTCTGGTAAACGGATTACTAAATCCGCGGATGATGCCGCAGGTTTGGCGATCGCTAAGAAGTTAGAGGCCGAAACACGAGGTCTGCGTGTGGCCAATCGAAACGCAAACGATGCTATCTCGATGGTTCAGGTTGCCGAAGGTGGTCTGAACGAAACGAGTAACATCCTTACCCGTTTGCGCGAACTTTCAATCCAGGCCGGATCGGACACGGTGGGTGAAGCTGAACGAGGCTATCTCTCACTGGAATATGAACAATTAGTTCAAGAGGCCGATCGTATTTCAAAAACCACTTCATTCAACGGCCGACCACTTTTAAAAGGTGAAGGGGACACATTACAGTTCCAAGTCGGTGCGTATGGTGGCGAGGATAACCGAATCGAATTTGATGCTGCTTCAACCGATGCTTCATCAGAGTCTCTCGGTATCAGTGGCTCGAATATCCGGGATAAACAAGGTGCCATTGATAACCTGGAGCGAATCGACAACGCCATTAACAAAGTGAGTGCCTTCCGCGCTAACTTTGGTTCGATCCAATCGCGTCTACAGTCGACCATCAACAACCTTGATGTTGCCACTGTAAACCAAGAAGCTGCACGTTCACGTATTGAAGACGTTGATGTGGCAGATTCAACAGCAAAACTTGCATCTTCTCAGATCAAGAATGCTGCAGGTACCGCTACTCTTTCTCAGGCCAACCAGCTTGGTAACAGTGCTCTGAGATTGATCGGTTAATCGTACTCTGTATTAGGTGTTCCGTATTACTTAAGCCCAGGGCCTCCTGGTTAACCCCAGGAGGTCTTTTTGGAGACAATAACTTTGGCAAACGACAACAAACTTAAAAAAGTAAAAGATGAAGCGACAATCTTGAACTTGTTGTCAGGTGCCAAGCACGGTAATTCGGAAGTCTTTATTTGGAAACTTATCGGGAATGAAAAACATCTTGGTCAGGTCAGAATTGAATCGATCAGGAAGTCCCGAAAAGATTTTTGTATCATACCGGCCGAAGGTCAGGATCGTCTTGTTCAGGAATTAATGGGGAGCCATAACCACGTTGATCTCTACATTCCAGAATCAGCACTTCTTCTTCGTTGTGCGATCAAGCAGACTGATGCTCCTTACCGATACTACCTTCAGCTTCCAAATTTCGTTGCTCAAGTCGAAAGACGACAAAGCTTTCGACTGAATGTGCATGGCACTTCAGAAGTTAAATTGAGCTTCGGAAAATCTGTTGCCCTCCCTCGTCCTATGAGTCAGCATTTCTTAAAAGAATGTTTTGATATCAGTGCCGGTGGTTTTTCTTTCTTCATCTCAAAAATGGAGACCAAGTTTTTCCAAATTGATGACGCCATCCCGATGGTTGAAATCAAGGCCGGAAACTGGACCACTAAGATCAGTGCTCAGATCGCCACCATTCGTGAGGTCGAACCTGACGAATACAATGGTCTCGCCTATAAAGTCTGGAGAGTGAGTTGTCGCTTCTCTCAAATTGATCAGGTCAGTAGGAAGTATCTTGAGAAATTTATTTTTGAGCGGATTAAGGACGAGCTTCATGCTATAAATGAATAGTATGAAGATCGCTGCAATCTCTGATGTCCACGTAAAAGCGCCACATGACGAAGCTGACAAGCTTCTGTCGGCGTTTTTGGACCATCCGGAGGTTCAATCCGCCGATTACGTGCTTCTTCTTGGGGACATCTTTGATCTCATGTGTGGCCCTCACGAAGAGTACCTTAAACTTTATTCTCATTTATTTGATCGCATGGATGCCCTTCATAAAAAAGGCAAGAAAGTCTTTTTCTTAGAGGGTAATCACGACGTTCATTTGCAGGGCCTGTTCCTCAAGCGCTGGCCCAATTTTGAGATTCTTTCAGAACAAATGGCCGTGATTGAAAAAATCGACGGGAAACTTTATTACTTCTCCCATGGTGATGAGCATGAGGTGGATAATGAGGCCTATCAGCGTTACAAGGAAATCATCCATTCGACTCCACTGCGCTTTGTGGCCAATCAAATCCTTCCATATGCAGTTTTAAACTATGTTGGCGAGAAGGCCTCAAAAATCTCTCGCAAGAAAGGTTCTAAAAAATTCGATGCTGAACTTGTAAAAACCCGTTTCCGTAATGGTGTTCAAACCACCACCAAAGGCGAGTTTGATTTTGTGATCGGTGGCCATAGTCATGTAAAAGATAATTTCACATTACCGGGCACGAACAGTGTTTACTTAAATAACGGTTACGCTTTAAGAGAAAATACGTTCCTGCTTATAGATAACCATGTTCCTCGATTTGTTCCGATCACTTTCTCCAGAGAAAGTTAGGCCAGGAGGGCCTAACTTGTATGCGTAAGCAGCCCGAAGGGTCTCGAAGCTGGAAGCGAAGAGAACAAAGTGAATCTTAAGATAATTGCGCCATTGATCTCACTTCTTTCTGAATCATTTTCCCTGAAATTTCTTTCACGGTAGATTCGGTTCTCGCTTCTTTGTCCTGAGACTGAATGTCCTTGTTCACAATAATGAGGCTTTCCGCAAATTGAGCGATCTGAGGAAGGTGAGTAATCGCAATCACTTGTCCATGGGCCGCGACTTCGGCCAAGGCCTTGCCGATGCTGTTTGCAGTATCACCCCCGATTCCGGTATCAATCTCATCAAAGAGGAAGATACTGATAGAATCATCACTGGCCAGAATTTGTCTAAGACTCAGGAGAATTCTTGAAAGCTCACCACCAGAGGCAATGTCTTTAATTTTGAAGTAACCTTCGCCAGGGTTGGTTTCTGCCAGGAAATGTACTCGAGAGAAGCCAGTGTCAGTTAGCTCTTCTAGTGATTCAAGATCAAGCCTAATCGTGGCCCCATTCATTTTGAGTTGGCGCACTTTTTGGGTCAGCTCAGTACTTAGTTTTTTACAAAACTGAGAGCGGGTCTTGTGAAGCTTTTCAGCTTGAGACATAAGTTTTTTATGCAAAGTCAGGATCTTCCCTTCCAACTCATCACAATTAACTTCGAGGCTTTCCAATGTGTTCTTTTCTTTTAAGAATTCCACTTGAGTCTGAAGAATGGTCTCCACGTTTCCACCGAACTTCTTTTTAAGTCGCTGATACGAATCCAGACGATCCAAAACTCCTTCGAGGTCGGCCGGATCCACTTCCATATTGAGTTTTCGATCGACAATATCGTTTAGGTTATGAACTCGATCATCAATTTCGGAGAGTAGTTCCATCTGATCCTGAAAGAGATCAGGATTTTTTGAGAAGAGGGAATTTAAAAATTTAAGCTGTCCCAAAATTCCAGGAATGCCATCGTTGCCATCAAAACTTTCTTTAACTTGAAAGCAAAGCTTCTGGGTCTTCTCGATGTTCATTAATAAATTTTTCTTCTTCAGGAGATCTTCTTCATCCTGGGAGGAGGGATTGAGTTTCTCAATCTCCTGAAGTTGAAAATTTAAATAATCCAATCTCTGTTCTCGATGGGTCTTCGATTGAATTAATTCACTTTGTTCTTTTTTAAGGGCCTTGAGTTCTCGCAGTCCCTCTTGGTAAATGGCAAGATCTGGTAACTGCTTTGAGTAGTGATCCAGCAGATAGAGCTGATAACTTTCAGAAAGAAGTTTCTGGTTTTCAAATTGGCCTACGAGATCAATAAACTTCCGGGCAAAGCTCGCGAGGAACGTCACCGTACAAGTTAAATGATTGATATAGGTCTTGGTGGTGCCGTTCTTATAAATAAGTCGTTTAATGACAATTTCATTCCCTTCAATAGGAAAGCCTTCTGATTCCAGAAACGCTTTAACTTTGTCATCGTTGCAGGTGAAAGAAGCTTCAATGAGAGCGCATTCAGTTTCACGGCGCACGACCTTTTTGTCGGCCCTGCCACCGAGAATAAGCTGAAGAGCATCGAGGACAAGGCTTTTACCAGAACCGGTCTCACCGATAATGGCATTAAAGCCGGGACGAAAGCGGATACTTTGATTTTTAAAGGTGGCGAAATTTTGAATGACTAGATTTTTGAGATGGAATTTGGCGTCCATATTGTCCTCGCTTGAGAACAATATTACGGATAGTCTACGTATGAGTCAATATATTTCCGTAGTTTTTACGTAGGACCAGTTTAATCTTTTTTAGAAAAGACAAATTTATCTCTAATTGTTTCAAAATACAGGCGCTCAGGGTTCTTAATCAGGGTGATCTTTTTCACTTTAGAACCGTTAATCGTCACTACATCCTGCTCATCTACATTAATGGCCACCTGGCCATCAAGGGTCAAAGTCACAGAATGATGCGGAGGAAGAATTTTTAATTGAATAGGGGCAGTATCTGGTACGACAAAAGGACGGTGAATTAATGAGTGCGGGCAAATTGGGGTAAGAACAAGTCCTTTAACGTCCGGATGAACAATAGGACCGCCGGCCGCCATTGAGTAGGCAGTTGAACCCATCGGTGACGAAATAATAATGCCATCACCTGCAAGGTTATAAATGTGCTCATGGCCCATTTCTGCACGAAGATAAATCATGCGTGCGATATCGTTTTTAGCGAGAACAGCATCGTTAAAGAAATAATCGGAGAAGTGCTCCTCGCCTTTTTTAGAAATGCTTACATGGAACAGGGGCTTGGTCGTGGTCTCGTACTTCCCTTCCATGATGTCAGTCAGGCGATCAAAGTATTCGTTCTTGTTAAACTCAGTAATGAATCCTAAGCGGCCCAGATTAATTCCCAGAACCGGAATCTTAGTATTGATTCGGCGACAAGCACCAATCAGAGTTCCGTCTCCACCCAGAGAAAACATGAGATCGACTTTATTGTGAAAGTTCTTAGAGTTCCAAAACTCCAGACCATCAGTGGATTTTTGTTTGAAAAATTTATGAACGCGTTCTTTGTCTTCTTCACGGAAGACCACTTGTTTTTTACGACGAAGAAGCCAGGCACACAAATTCGGTAACAGATTATAAAATTCCGGAGTGGAATTTGGCTTAAGCGTGATACCGATAATTTTGAACGAAGGTTTCTTCATGTTTATTCCGTCATGGTCCGCATGGCCTCTTCGAGGTCATCAAACGGCTTATTAAGTAAACGACATTGATAAGCATTGGCGCGAGAAAGAACTTGAGGAGAATTATAAGCAGTCATGATGACGAACTTCTTGCTGATCTCTTCTGCGGAGAACTTCTTCTTAGATTCTTCGATTACGTCGAAACCTGAGATGTCCTGAAGCATAAGATCACAGATGATTCGGTCATAGTGATTGTTCAGAATAAGATCAATGGCGATTTTCCCACTGGCAGATACGTCCACTTTGAGCCCACGACGCTCAAAAAGCTTCTTAAGAGATTGTTGAATGAGGATCTCGTCCTCAATAATCAAAATGGTGTTCATGTTCTAGGTAGCGTCAGCCTGAAGTGGGCGCCTTTACCGTTATTATTAACCAAATATTCTAAATTACCACCCATTTTTACCGCCAGATTTCGAGAGAGCACCAGCCCTAGTCCAGTACCCTGAGATTTAGTGGTAAAAAATGGTTTAAAGAGCTGAGAGCATTTGTCTTCAGGAATACCTGGGCCGTTATCAATGACATCAATAAACACTGATCCTGCGTCTGTACTTACGGTAAGTTCAATTTGGCGAGGAGTGGTCATATTTTTCATGGCCTGAGCAGCGTTTACAATTAGGTTAAAAAGAATCTGAACCACGAAAATAAGGGGAACATCCAACATTAAGTTTTCAGTATTGTCTTTGTATTCGATGGTCTTTCTGACTTCACGGCCTTCGCTTTTAGACAGAGTAATAGATTCATCTACGATCTTTTTGATTGAGACCGGTTTAGTTTCTGTCTGGACCTGATAAAGGTTTGAGAAGTTCTCAATGATCACCTGACAGCGATTAATGTTTTTCTGGATCTCCGCCATAAGTTCTTTACTGTCGGTGCTCACGTCCATGGTTGCAAAAAGCTGCGAACCAAGTTTTAGACCGAAGAGTGGATTACTCAATTCGTGGCGAAGGGTATTTAGTAGCTCCCCCAGAAGGGAAATACGCTGAAAGTGGAACAGATCGAAAGCATAGTGACGAAGTTCATCACTGTCATACAGATCTAAAGTAAAGGGACCTTCAACTTTCTTATTAAAGAAGATGTCTTTTTCTTGAAGCTCGCTGGTGTAAAGATCGTTCATGAACGAAGTCCCCGTCACACCATCACGGATGCGAAGTGGAAGCGGAAAGTCTTTCAAGCACACGCGAAGCTCAGAAATTCGTTTATCCGAGAACTCCTGATCAATCAGACGCTCAAAGTGAGGCTGTAGAAGATCAATACAAGTCTCAAAAAGTTCAATCTCATCTTTGCTGTAACTTAAAAAGTCATGACGAGAAACCACTGCTACCAGGGAGTATTTACGGGACATCACTTCTTTCGCAAGGAAACTTCCATTGAAAGGAAGGTTCATCTTGTTGAAGGAATCAGTCGAGAAAGATTTAATCTTGGATTTTTTGATTGAGTTGAAGAAGGCGTTAAATTCTTTAACTTCAACCAAACTTTGAGTCTTCTCTCCTCTCCAGATAGTGCCCAAGAGCTCTGCCTTGGTCTGCCCTTTAAGGTGAAGAATAATAATAGAACTTTCAAACTTTTGAAGGAAAGGAACATCCAAAAGTTTTTCCACCAGACTACGGAGACTGTGAGACTCGTTGGAGATGAGATTTACTTTCTTAATGATTTCATCCCAAAGGTCTTTGACATTTTCTCCGGGATTCAATGAAACGCTGGAATAGATTTTTTTCTCGATCCCTTGAGTGGTCTTAATGAAGCTATCAAAAGCATCACTGCGGGTCAGAAGGCCCGACTCCACCATGGCACCATCAAGTGTGCAAACAATGTTTTTACGGTAATAAGGAAAATCACAGTGCTCGCCATCGGCGAAATTCACCCAAAGTCTGTCACCTTTTTTGAAGAGCGCGATTTGAGATTCCGTCTCCTCTACTAATTTAAAACGCGAAAGATTCAGGTTTTCAAAATCAGTAAGTATGACGGGATCAATGAATAACTTTACGTATTCAGAAGTTTCTTGGTCTGAGGTATTAGGTCTATTTTCCACTGGGTTAAGTTATCTTTTAATTCATACTTAATCAATTCTTCCAATGCCACCAGGTCCTGCTTTGTTTGCGCCTGGTTCATTGCCTTAAGAATAAACAACAGATGGATGTGAGACTCTTTGATCCCTTTGATGGTTTGCTGCTTCCTGGCCATGATGGTTTTAGACAATAAGGTGGTGAGTTCCACAAATTGGCCAATGTCCTGGGTGAGCTTGCTGACCTTACGGTTCCAGAAAAACTCGCGTTCCGGATTAAACTCACCAATGGTCTGAATGTCGAGGAGAATATCTGATAAAAACTCTAAGGTTAACCCAATAGTGTCAACGAGGAAATCTTGATTATAAGAAGGAGAAGTCATCCCTGACATAAGTCCATCCCTGATATTTATAATCAAATGTTAACTTCGTTTCTTTTTAATGTCACAGAAAATAATTCATGGAGGGCCTCAAGGGCCTGATGTTCTTCGGAATAGGTCAGAAAACTGTTTTGGGCCTGCTCATGGAGAGTTTGACCGCCATTTTGGCCGCGACGGATACGGTAGAAATCTAAAAACGGTCTTAGGAGCGAATGAGAAGCAGAAATTTGTTCGGCCACGACATCAATTTCGCGAAGGTTTTTAAGATGTCCTTCGATTTTATGGGCGTCAGAAGTCTGGGCCTTAGATTCATGATAAACGGTATCAATGGAAACCATGGCATAGTCATGAAGGCGTAAAAATTTAGTGAGCACCTCATGATGAGTCTTAAGAAGATCAATTTGTGAAGGAAGGCATTTGATCACTTCCAGATTCACGTCAAAGAGATTCAAGAGAAAGTTCCAGAGCACCAGATGTGACTGATAGAACGGATAATGATCATCACTATTTGTATGGCCCTTTAAATAGGCGCCAAAAATATTTTCATGATCAGTACTGTAAACCGCATATTCTGAATCAAGTGCGCGTTCTTTATTTTCAATCACCGGTGACACTAAAGGCAAAAGTGCATTGGCCTTAAAAGTTTTTGTCTTAGAGCTGATGAAGAAATGACCTTCACCATATGGGAGAAGATTAAAACCCTGGAAGTTTGAAGAGAGAAAAACTCCCCGTCCCCCAGCTTCACAAAATTTGATCGCCGAGAGAGTGGCCGGACCTATGTAAAGCGTATGTGAAACATCTGAAACGAGATCAATTTCAGAGATGTCTTTAACTTGAATATGAGAATAGGTTTGAGTCAGAAGATTAATAAATTCTTCCTGCTCGGCGGAAGGAAACAAACTCGTGCTCGTCATTCCGTAAGCGATCTGACGAATTGAACCTGTTCTTTCTTGTCCACGTAGATTTCCACGAAGACCCAAAATGTTTCGATAAACGTCTTGTAAATGAAAAGTCAGAAATGGCGCTCGGGCCTTAAGGGTCAGTAGATATGAAGACCAAAGATCCGGAACAACGAGTTCACCATTTTTGAGATGAGGACCAATCTTAGAAATAGCGTTCACGCTGCCGTGAATTTCCCAACTGGTTTCTTTTAATGAAAGGTTTACGCTGATGTCATAACGAGAGGCCAGGGCCTTTTTTGTGTCTGTCGTAAAGCCCGTCAAGACCGGAGACGTACGGTCATAAACAATGCCGAACGCTTCTTCATTCACCAGAAGCGTCAGTTCGAAATCTTTTAAATGAGATTGATATTTTTCGAGGACCTGAATGGTCTCAAATAAAAAGTAAGCGTCGTCTTGTTGGATGATTAATAGCTTTTTCACAGCTACTTCACATCATTCAGGTTGTAGCCCTTGATGTTTTCGCGACTGCGGGCAGTCTGTTCGATCTCAAGCTTAAGTGAGGCCTGATACTCTTGGAGTTTTACCAGGAGTTTCTCATCCAGCTTTTTGATGTAATCAATCTGGCGGTTAAGGTCAGCACGTTTCTCGTCTGTCACTTCGTTCCAGTTGATTTGAACAGAGATCTTATCAATGATTTGGAGCAAGCGCTCACGATTGGCCGTGAAGGAATCCAGTTGTGTGCCTTGTGAAAAGTCACACTCCAAGATGGCCTCGGTCATCGTGATCGCCTTCATAATGAATTCTTCGAAGAGGAGGGTTAGTTTATCCATTAAGCGCTCTTAACTGGTGTTTGGGTTTTAAGGTTTTTAATCGCCTCGGTCCAACCATCGTAAAGAGTGTTAAGTACTTTCAGACAGCCTTCAAGATGGCTCTTTTCGATCTTGATGTTCGCCTGTGTACTTGAATAAAGGATATAGTCATAAAGTGAAGCAAGTTCTTTTGCCACTTCACCACCAACTTCAAAGTCGAGACTGTTAGACAGTTCAACGATGATGTCTTGCATTTTGCCGATGTACTCGCCCTTCTTAGCAACGTTCTTTTGTTCGATTGCTTCGATGGCCTTCTTACAGTTTTTAATGGCCGCTTGGTAAAGCATAAGCAGGATTTGTTCCTTGCTTGCTGTTTCTACAGATGTCTTTTTATATGCACCTAAACCGTAGCTCATTTGGACCCTCCTCCAATGTCGCTTACTATTTTATCATAATTGCTGAATGCCCGGTGGGGCGGCAAAACCTGCAAGTCCCGCACCCTGACCTTTGATTTTAGAAATTGTCTCTTCCAGTCGGGCAAACTTCGCCTTCAGGATTTCTTCCTTTTGGCCAATGATTCGCTGACGATTGGCGATCTGACGATCAATCTGATTGATTTGGCTTTGTAGACCACCCTTACGTGTTGGTAGAACACCTGTGGGTTGAGAAAGCAGGGTCTGGGCAGTGTCATCGAGAATGTCGATGAAACCTTTGGATTTACCACCTTCAAGTGAATACTTACCAGTCAGAGTTTGTGACACTGACTTATAATTTTTTGAAAGGGCCGCCTCAAATTTCGCCTGATCGAATTTCAAAAGACCATCACGTTGGAAGGTCACACCCAGGTCACCCATTCGCATAGGTCCCGTATCTGTCATCACCGATGTGAAAACCGCCGAACGAATTCTGCTTTCAATGGTAGTAAGTGTTGAGTCACCACCCAGAGTTCGTGAGGTATCGGTTTTTTCATCGAGTGAGTTTTGCTCTTTAATGAATTTTAAAACGTTGTTGATGTTATCAATGAGGCTGTTGACCTTACCACCGATCTTCTGAACGTCTTCGGTAATTTCGATATTGATCTCTTCACCAGGCAGGGCCTTTTTAAGATCAATCGTCACACCTGGAATGAGATCAGTGACTTTATTGCTTGGAACTTCAATTTCAAATCCATCGAGTTTTACTTTAGCGTCCTGAGCAGGGCGCTCTTGTTCAAAGTAAAGATCGACTTCACCATCCACCAAGTAAAGATAAGGGAATTCAACTCGGTTGTTATCACCGGTCTCAGTTAATGAAACAATTAAGCGCCAAGGCTCATCTGAGTCTTTACCATCGTTCACGACATTGGCCTTCATGCCAAGTTCGGCGTCACCATTAATGAGCTTTGCAATCCCGCTCAATGTGGCGTGCTCTTCATCCACGTAGATTTCTTTTTCTTCTCCATTCGGAAGAACCGCACGAATATAACCTACACCAACATAGGTCTTATCTTTGTCTTCCACGCCATTGCTGATGGCGGAAGATTTTTGAGCGAGTTGAACGACTTCTAATTGGTATTTACCGGGGTCTGCGATGTTTTTATCTGCCGTCACATTGATGTGTTTGCTGTCGCCGGTATTAATGGCCAATTCACGGAGAGATCGGGCGTTTTTATTTTTAAGAATTTCACCACGCATGTTTTCCACCAGCGTAGTAAGCTGTTGCACGAGAGACTTTTTGTCGTTGATCTTTCCCTTACGGGTTTCCATCTGCTGAAGAGGAATTTTTTCAGCTTCAACAATTTGCTGAACAATGTCCTTAGGCAGACCTGAATTGATTGATCCGAACGAAATCCCCAAATCTTTCCTCCATGAAAGTAAGAGATGATTGGAGTCGGGTAAAATTCCTATCTACCCAGTATAAATCGTAGCATGTGGGTTAGTTGTCGCAAGCGGGAAGAAACTGCTGTAGAATGATATCTACTTAAAAGGAAAAAGAGAGAAGGTGAACAACTCCCTCTCTCTTCTTCAAAATCAGTCTATAGGTCTGGGAGCTTTTTTAAAGTCCCACTGTTCTGATCGGATAATATGGAAAATGCTTTAGCGAAAAACTCAAATATTATGTGGGAAAAGTCGAAGTTCTTTATAAATCGACTACTTATCTATTTTTCTTTTTTGCTATTGCCTGTTTGGATCCAGAAGACCCTAGAGATTAATATCTTCGTTCAATCTCTTTTGATGTTGGCCTACATCGTTTTCATGGCGGGCCAATGGTATTTATTAGGTAAAGAGATTGATCATCGTTTAAAAATTTACTTCCGCGCGAACTCAAGTATCGACCGTGTTCTTTATCGGGTCCTTATTGGTAATGCCACCATGATGATTATATTTAACATCATGACTTTTATCCCAGAGGGGATTGTTCGACATTTCTTTTGGGGCTTTTTCGTGATCCTGGGACTTTTTTACTCATGGCCCACACGAGGAAAGATCATTGAAGAATCTGTATCGACGCAGTTTACGGAATATAAATATCTCGACTCATTTGAGAAGACGGTATTGTTTCTGACCCTTGCCATGTTCATTACCAGCATGCCGAGCTTTCCATTCTTTAGTAATCTAGAGACATTCAAACTCATCGTAGATCCAGAAGAGAAAATGCATTCGCAAATCTGGAACTACCTCTTCATGAATTTCTATCCGTTCCGGAGATTCCCACATCTGGTGAATCTTGGATGGAGTATGCATTTTTATTTCGTAAACTTTGGGCTGTATCTCCTGGCGTTCTATGGAATCATGCGCTTTTTTATGTCCAGAAGGCTTTCGATTTTGGGACTTTTTGCTCTGGTTTCGACCTGGTCTTTTGCGCTCTTCTTAAAGAAAGATCCTTATATTGGTGCCGCCACTTGCTTCTCTGTTTTATGGGTGTGGTCGATTCTTTGGTGTGTGAAAAGTTCAACCTATCGTTCTGGTCTTATGTACGGGCTTCTTTGTTACACCGGAGTGGTACTAAACTATAATAATATTTTTTTATTTCCAGTGGGACTGGCCCTCCTCTATTTCTTCTTCTTAAAAGAAAGTACGGATTGGTATCGTTCACAATTTGTGAAATACACTTCGCTTGGCATGTTTCTCATTCTGATAACCATGATCACCCACATTGATCTGAGGTTCTTTGAAAATGCCTTCACGCTCAAACAATTTGGCTCTTATTTATCAGTGGTCATTAAGCGTAAGGCCTTTTACGCTCTCTCGTTTTTGGGTCTAGTGTCGCTTCTGATTATGAATTTCAAGCCAGAGCGAAAAACACTTACAGTGTTAACTCTCGACGTAAAACGACTGCGTGAATTTAGCATTCTTGTCCTATGCCTTATTGTGCTCTCGCTTACTGTCGATAAAGATATCGCACAGAGCTTTGGTCTTTTGTGGTTCGTTGTCTTCTTGTGTATTCTTCCCCTCGAGTGGATTTTTCAATCAATCTCGCGACTTCGTTCGCGGCGAAATTTCATCTACATGATTTATGTGATCCTGTGTCTTCTAGATTCTCACTTCGAAGGACGCATTAGAATCATGTACAACTTCTATGAATCACCGCCGGATATAGTTGAGCTAATCAATCGTGGGCCATAAGTTAAGATCTTAGATTTACTTACTTTTTAAATAATTCTTTTGCGCCGAATTCAGGAGAGTTGTTACAATATTTGTAAGAACGAGAAGAGAATTAATCTCTTCATCGCGATCAAGGAGGACTTTTGTACAAGGCACCCTTAACCGCTACTGTTTTCAAAGATTTCTCGTCTTGCTATCAACATTTCTCGTCTCAAAAATCCCGTAATCCAGATCAACCATTTGTCTATGTCGATGCTTCAGGTGTGAAGTTAGTGACTGATGTTGTGGATGCTGAGGCGACTGCAAGTGATGGAGTTTTCGCTCTATCAATGGCCCAAGACGGATATATAGAGATGCTGGCCTTGTATGAAGCTGGTTAATTAAATTTGTGGAAAACTAATTTAGTCAAGAAATTGGAGAGAAAAAAACGAAAAGGGAGCCGCAGGTTCCCTTTTTTTATGTGCTTGAAATTGTTATAGTGAATCGGTGCAGTGTAAGAACAGTTTAGAAATTACAACAAAAACCATTGTGGAAAACTGGGGATGATTTGTGGATAAACAGCATTTTTTGAGCAATTCTTTGGCCAAAATTATGGTTGCAGAATTGTCGGCCATTAATGATCTCGTGCGCCGATACCCAAAAGCAGACATTCAATTCAAGCAAGATGGTTCACCTGTTACTGAACTCGATTTGTTTTTATCTTCCCATGTAGAACTTCTAATGGAGCGTCACTTTAAAGGTGTGACCTTTTACTCTGAAGAGAAGTTTTCTGATTGGAACTTTCCTTTACTTGCTCTGGATCCTTTGGATGGAACTCGTGAGTATATCGAAGGTCGTCCCGAGTGGGCCCTTTCAATTGGATTATTTAATACAGATAAGTTTGAAGGTGAAGGCTGGGTCTATAATCCTTTGACCCAGGAACTCTTCGATGCTCCTTCGAAATTTGAATTTCCCAAGAAATCCACTTACCGTGGAGAAGTGTCTCGCTCTGAGTGGAAACAGGGGCTTTTTACAAACAAATTCACCGAGAGATTCGAACTTCAAGCGGTAGGTAGTATTGCTTATAAGCTTGGTCGTCTTGCCTATGGGAAATGTGATTATGTTGTCAGTCTTCGTCCGAAAAACATCTGGGACATTGCAGGTGGAACAATACTATGTCAGCAGGCAGGTCTAAAATTTTACTCTCAGGGAAAAGAAGTCAAAGACGTAAGGAAGCTCTACGAGCCTCCTCTTATTTGGTGCCACGAGAAGCTTTTTTCGGAGCTTTCAAAGATTTACCCGTAGAAGCACAGACATCTTTCAAATTACAAAGATCACATTGTGGACGGCGGGCAATACAAGTGCGGCGTCCAAGGAAAATGAGAAGGTGCGAAAGCATTGTCCACTGCTCATTTGGAAAGAGCTTCATGAGATCTTGCTCGACTTTCTCTGGCTCAGTTTCTTTCGTGAGTCCTAGAAGAGCTGCAGTTCGTTTTACGTGAGTATCAACCACAATCCCAGTATTGATATTGAAAGCGTTACCTAACACCACATTGGCGGTTTTGCGACCCACACCCGGAAGTTCACTCAGCTCTTCGACCGTTTTGGGAACTTGGCCTTTATGAAGGGCCACGAGGTCCTGAGCACAGCCGATGAGGCTCTTACTTTTGTTACGAAAGAAGTTAATGGACTTAATTGCCTCTTCCATATCTTCGAGTTTCGCTTTCGCCATTTTTTCAGGAGTTGGGTACTTTTTAAAGAGGGCCGGGGTCACCATGTTCACGCGAGCGTCGGTACACTGAGCTGATAGGATGGTGGCCACTAGTAATTCAAATGGATTAGAGTGATTTAGTTCGCAATGGGCGTCGGGATGGACCTTAGAGAGTCGTTCATACACTACAGAGGCAAGTTCAGATTTTTTCATGCTCTTAAAGTAGCAAAGTTGGCCTAAATCGACAAAGCCTGCTAGAAGGAAAGGCTATGAGTAATTTTAAAGTCAAAGACCACTATTTTAATAAGGCAAAAAGTGAAAACTTCCTTGCCCGATCAGTTTATAAGCTGGAAGAGATCGACGAGAAATACAAGATCCTTAAACCAGGCATGCAAGTGGTTGACTTCGGTTATCATCCAGGATCATGGATTCAGTACACCAGTCGTGTGATTGGTGATGAAGGCCGTGTGGTGGGAATTGATGTCCGCGAGGTTAATAAAAAATTATCTGGCGTAAAAAACGTGCGCGTTTATCAAAAAGATATTTTCGATATTCATGATCTTAGCCAGTTAGAAGTGGATGGTCAGTTCGATGTGGTTCTGTCTGACATGGCGCCAAACACAACTGGGATCAAATCTCTGGATCAAGACCGCAGTCTTAATCTCGTTGAATCAGTCTTTGGACTTCTTCCTCGTTTCTTAAAACCAGGTGGAAACTTCGTCATTAAGGTTTTCGACTCTCAGAACGCTCAAAACTATCTGAAAGAGCAGAAAAACCTGTTTAAAGAGTTCCATTATCTGAAGCCCAAATCTACCCGCAGTATTAGCAAAGAATTTTTTGTCATTGGAAAGAGTTTTAAGGCATAATCTCTTTCATGGTTTTTAAGGATTTAAACCGCAAAGGCAACTTTGCTCTTCTAGGCGTTCTAGGCGTGGTCGCGCTGGCTACTTTCCCTGCTTGGGGAAATCTCAATTTTATTAAGGACAACACACTTTTCTCTCAACCTGCCACTCCGGTGAAGCCGGATCCTGTTGCAGATGATTGGAGCAAGATCGTGTCTCGTCACCAAAGTTGGGTAGATCAAATCGATTACGACAGTTCAAAGTACCACGTTAAGTACACCTTCAACGATGAACTGGAGACGTTCATTAAGAAGCAATTGTCCCTTTATAGGCCGGACTATACGTCTGTTGTGGTCATGGACAACGAGACCGGAAAAATTCTCGCGGCAGTGGATTACGCTCGCTCGCAGAATATTTTTGGTCGAGACCTGGCCTTTTCTACCACTCACCCTGCTGCCAGTATTTTTAAAGTCATTACAGCGGCCGATCTTTTAGAAAACACTCACATTAAAACTGATACCGAGTTTCACTTTACTGGCCGTTCGACGACTCTTTATCGTAGCCAGCTAAAAGAACCAAACGGTCCTCGCCGTTGGGTGAGAACTCTTGATTTAGAAAAGGCCTTCGCAACTTCTAACAATGTCATCTTCGGTCGTACTGCCATTGAAAACCTCACTCCTGCCGGTCTTAAAAAGATGGCGGAGAAGTTTGGCTTCAACCGCAGACTTCTGGAAGGTGTGAATCTTGCTCCATCAGTTTTTAATATGGCACAGGATCAATACAATCTTGCTGAGTTCTCTTCAGGTCTTAATAACAAGACCATGATGAGCCCGGTGCATGGTGCGGTGATTGGTTCAGTGGTGGCCAACGGCGGTCTTCTTCGTTATCCGGTTGTGATCGAACAACTTGAAGGGATCTCTGATAAGAGAACAATGTTTCCTCCGATTAAGAAGGACGAGATTGTTCTGACCCCTAAAACTGCTGAAGATTTAAGAACTCTTTTCATGGCCACGATCACTCAAGGTACGGCCCGTTCTTCATTCCGTCGCTCAAAGTATCTTTTGGAAAAACTTGAAATTGGCGGAAAGACCGGAAGTCTTACTGGTGGTGAGCCATATGGAAAGCGTGACTGGTTTGTGAGTTATGCCAAGTCACTTGAAGATAAAAATGATAAGGGTATTTCAATTTGTGTCATGATCGTTAACCAGAAGAAGTGGTACATCAAGTCTCCGCTTTTGGCGAAAAACATCATGGAGTATTACTACGCGAACCTTTATCCACAAAAAAAATAAAAGGTGGACCTAATGGAAGAAAATTCTAACCCTGAAACTGTTACGCCTACACCAGAGGTTGCTGCTGGTGCCGCTCAGCCACTTATTAACAAGAAGGCGAAGTTCATCAAGGAAGTGAAGTCATTTACCTTGATCATTCTTTCTGTTCTGGTTTTCCGTTCTGTGCTTTTCGAGCCATTCAAAATTCCGTCGGGCTCCATGATCCCAACTCTATTAATTGGTGACTTTATCCTGGTTAATAAGTTCTCTTACGGTTTTAAAGTTCCTTTCAGTGACTGGTTCACTGATCCGGTTTACCTAACTGGTCCAAGCACTCCTGAGCGAGGGGACGTTATTGTGTTCAAATATCCAAAGGACACAAACCTTAACTACATTAAGCGTGTGATTGGTCTTCCGGGTGACACGATCGAAGTGATCGACAAAGTTGTTTACGTAAACAACAAGCCAATCGAAACCAAAGACGTGGACGGGAAGAAGATCCTGGAAGATATGGATGATCGTTATAAGTCTTATCAGTTCCGTTTCATGGAAACAAAAACTGGAGACAAGACTCACATCACACAAGTTGATATGGGGAACGATTACTTTGCTAACTACTACAAGTTTACCGTTCCGAAGGACAACTACTTCGTGATGGGTGATAACCGTGACTTCTCAGCAGATTCTCGTCGTTGGGGAACGGTTCCATTCGGCCATATCAAAGGTAAGGCCGTTATGATTTGGTTCTCGCTTTCAGTGCCTTGGCCATGGAGTGAGGACGAGCAGGAATCATGGAAGTTCCGTCCTTGGAGAATTGGAACAATTATTCATTAAAAAGGAAGGCCCCGTTTGGGGCCTTCTTATTTTAGGACAATTTTTGTTTCGCCATCGTTCCCAGTCTCTGGAAGCTCACCCTGAAAATCTCTCGAACGTTTTAAATAGTCTCTTAACCAGTTTTTTAGTACCCCATCACCATGGCCATGAATCACGCTGATATAAGGCACGTCTCCTGATAAAAGATCACCCAGGGCCTTTTCAATCAAGTTCTGGAATTCGGAGAGTCGCATCCCGCGTACATCAAATTCTAACTGAGAATTCGAGGTTTTCACAAAACTCACAGAAACTTTTGGTTTGGCCGGAGCGCGTTTTGAACGGCCAAGAGTAGTCACCGGAACTGTAAGTTTAATGGGCCCCTTTGCAATCGTGACTTCACGACGACGAAGATCCACTCCTTGAATGGTGAATTCTTTTTTAAGTGTATGCGAGTAAACGGTGTCACCGGATTTTACTTCTTCGATGGTGAGATCACCAACTGGGATTTCTTCTTCCACGACTTCGATGCCGCGAAGTTTATCAATCTGAGTTTTAAGTTGGTGAGACTTATCATCAATGCGTTTCACTTTCTGAATTTCATTGCGACGAGCTTCTTCAACCAAGGCACGCGCCTCATTTAGGATTTTATCGACTTCCTGCCGGGCCTTGGTGAGTTCTTCCTTCATACGAAGATTTAGAATCCCTTCCATGGCACCTTTCTGGTTTTTCAGTTCTACTTCCAACTGGCGGTTGGAAGTTAAGATTTGATCCAGTTCAATTTGTTTCTGGGAAACTTTTTGAAGAAGAGTTTCATAGCTCACGTTCTTGGCACTTAAGTGTGAGAGCGCTTTGCCAGGAACATCTTTCACTTCCTCGTGGCCACGAGAAAGAATACGGAAAATATCAATCGCCATGGAAGCACCCGGCGTGCCCCATTGAATTTTGTAAGTTGGTTTCATGTTAGTAGTATCAAAGCCCACGTGACATGAAATGTAGTTTCGATCCTGATGAATCAGGGTCTTAAACATTTGGTGGTGGGTTGACACCACAATATGACAGATCGCGCGCTTATGAAGCTCATCGAAGTAGGCCAGAGAGAGAGCTGAGGCCTCATCTGAGGACGTTGAGTTGAAGATCTCATCAATCAGAATCAGGTTCGACGGCAGAATATTTTCCATCAGATCAATGTAGTTTTTTACTTCACCTGAGAATGAAGAAAGACCTACCTGAAGATCTTGAAGATCGTTACCGAAATAGAAAACACCTTCATAAGGATACATTTCAGCTTCGGCCGCGGGTACGAAGAAGCCGTGGTAGAACAACAAGTAAGCAAGGGTGATCGACTTAAGGAAAACAGTCTTACCGCCAGTATTGGGACCAGAGATAACAATTCCATGATTACCTTGATGGCAATCAGCACTGTTCTTTACGGCATTTTTAATCAATGGGTGAAAGAGCCCGGTAAACTTAAATCCTGGAGTGGATCTGATTGATGGGCACTCCAGATGGTATTTCGTGGCAAAATCAGTTTTAGCGAGATAAAAATCAATTCTTCGAACATGATAAAGGCATTCAGAGATGAGTGCGGAATGTTCACCTAAGAGGCGAGAAAATTTCATGGCGAGTTGATTAATAATTTCATCAATCTTCGCAATAAGCTCTAAACGACGGTTACAGGCGTCCCTTACTTCAAAAGGCTCAACGAAGAGAGTCTGTCCTGATTCAGAACGAGAAACAATGAGACCAAGATCTGAACGATAGGAATCAGATCTGACTGGAACTACAAAACGGTCGTAGTGAACGTCGTAACTATTGTATTGAAGGACCTTCTGGTTGGCGGCATTGTTGATCCACTCTTGAACGGTCTTTCGAATTTTATCTTCCAATTCTCTTAAACGACGATTCAGGTCTGCAAGTTCCGGATGGCGTTCGAAGTGAACTTCACCTGAGCTATCAACCAAATGACGAAATTCTCTTAGAAACTTTCTTTGGATCGTTTGAAAATCCATCTCGGAAATTTTTTGAAATTCGGCGATCTTAAATTTTGGAAGATCTTGCTTAATAAACTGGGCACTTTCAACCAGCAGAACAACTTTATTGAGTTCACTAAAATGCAGGACACCTTCTTTAGTAACGTGCTGAATATGGCGATCCAAAGATTCATCCGCCGGGAGTTTCCCGAAAAGCGAACCTATGATTTGACGGTAATCATCTTTAAATTCTTGAAGATAAGTTTGAGTACGAATGAGTTCAGTTGAAAGGTCTTCCCAACGATTCGCAAAGAGCTGCGTCACGAGGCCTTTCTTATTCGATTCAAAATACGCGAATTGAGATATAATGCCTGAAAGGACATCCCATTCGACTTGTGCGTGATGCACGGAGTGTTGAGTAGTGATAAGATTAATCGTCATATGATCCAATACTATCTAGATTTAGAGAAACAAGTTAAAAATATCAAAGAAAAGGCCCTCTCCCAAGGGCAAATCCAGAAGATTTACAGTACTGCTTATTTTATCTCTTTATCAATTCGCGCTCCAGGTAAAACCTGGCATTTATTCTTTGGGCGGGGAGGCGGCCAGGAAGGGCTGTGGCTTCATGATTCACCTCCTCCATCCGAACTAAGACGAAAAGATAATTTTCTGGAGTATCTTCGTCGCCACTTAAGTTCATGCAGTTTCCTTGATGTCTCTTTGGATAAGTTTGATCGGATTGTGAAGATCAGCTATCAGAAGTTTGGTGAAGAACAGTCCTTTTTATTATTCTGGAAAGGACGAAAATTGTACTTTCTTCATCACTATCAAGATCAACCAGAAACACCTTTTAAATTGTTATTAAGTTGGCGGGGAAAAGCGTTTGTTCCTGGACTCGAAATTGATGACCTTTATTCTTATTTTGATGAAATCGGTCGCCACCATGACATGAAACATGACATGGCCTCTGCAGGGATTCCTGGAATGGAAAAACTTCTGGAAGATGAACTCAAGACATCAGCATTAAAGGGCATGAATTCCGCTCCAACTTTCCTTCAACGTAAAAAAGAAAATATTGAAGATGACCTTCGTCGCACTCGCCAGTGGGAGAAACTCCAGACGATTCTTGATAAAGGAGAGTCGCTGGACATGTATGAGCTTAAAGTCGGTGATCATAAGATTAAGTTTGAAGGCGAACTTAATCCTTATGAGCGAAGAAATCTTCTCTTTCAAAAAATTAAAAAGTTAAAACGCGGCGAAACCATTTTAAGTGAGAGACTTCAAAGCGTGACTGAGCAGTTGGCAGGAACGAAAACAACCGTCACTAAAACTTCTACCATTCCCATCACAAGGCCAGTTTGGGGAGAAGAGAAGTCACCTACTTTTCAACCACCAAAAAATTCTGCAGATGAATATAAAATCCTGTCTCTTGAGAATTGTCAGATTGGCGTTGGTCTAAACTCTCAAGGCAACGATCAATTGAGAAACAAGTGGGCCGGCAAAGAAGATTACTGGATTCACCTCGACGGGCAAAAAAGTTCTCATGTAGTGATAAAACTTCCACAGGGGCACGCCTTGGACCCACAGATTCTGAACCTTGGCGCCTCAATAGTTGCCCATTTTTCTCACTTTAATGCTGATTGGATCCCTATTATCTACACCCAGGTGAAAAATTTGAAGGGTGTTTCCGGGGCCGCGGGTATGGTAATATACAAAAAAGAAAAACATCTACAATGTCCCAGAGTTAATCTGGACCAAGTAATTAAGGACTGATTATGAAGGCCCTACTTTGTTTACTGTTTGTTACATCTACCGCAGCTTTTGCTCAAGACCCAGGCACATACCTCAAAAACTTTGATAACAAAGTTTACTCTCTTAAAAGTAAAGGTGTTGCTGATTTCGTGGTGGACATCGAGAGCAGTAAATTAACTAAACAGATGAATGATCAGCAGGTCTTCGGAAAGGTGAAGGAAGTTGTTTTTCGCACTTATTGGACCGCAAAACCGGAGCGATTAGCAATTGAAGTTGAAGGACTTCCAGAAGGTTTTAAAGAAGTGAAAGAAGAGCTTAAGGCCTCGCTTCTGGGAATGATGGACAATCTTCTTCCTCCAACGATGGCCCAACGTTTTCCAAACTATAAGCTTTCGAATGGAACAAATCCAAAAGAGATTCTGGCCCAAGATACTTCAGGCGCAGCTCCAATTCCAAGTTTCGTTTTGAAGTTTGATAAAGACGATAAACTCACAGAAGTTGTGGGACAAAGGCCCATCGGAACTCTTGTGATTAGTCCAGTATATGTCAAAGAATCATTCACTGATGGTCGCTATGTACTGAAAGAGCAAACAACGGTCAGCACTGAAGGCGGACAGACTGTAACCATCAAGAAAGAACTGGATTATGGAAACTCGCAGGGTATTGGTGTTTTGACCGGGGTTGAAGTGACCACTGAACAGAAAGGTCAGAGCGGAAAACCGGTTTCTTCGACGGAAAAGCTCACTTTTAAAAATTACAAAATCAATACAGGCGATGCCCTGAAATACTTCCTTGGTGAAGGAACCAAAGAAATTAAAAAACAATAAACCTGATCAGAATAGTTTATTCGTTTTTAGAGTGCTTCTTTCTTGAGTGGCACATGTAAGAGGTTATAATGATTTAATAACTTTCTTAAGGTGTATACGTGCGTTCAATAGTCTTGTCTAAAAGTGGTATCAATAAAGTTCGAAGTCATTCATCTGAATTAAAGGCCGCTGATTTCGAAGGTTCAATTAAATCCGTACCTCCGGGTGAGTGGTGTCTGTTTCAATTATCTCCAACGGATGTGTATGTAGGTTTTATCAATCCCATGATTGAGGAAAAATACACTTGCGCTTATCTGGTGGGAAAAATCACGACTGAAGAGCTTAAAACATTTTCGGCGGAAAAGTTTATCTCTCAAAAGATTAAAACCGCCTTTGATAAACGTCAGCGCTATGAGACCTATCGCGCAGGTGCCAGGCTCTTCTATGGAGCGAGTGATGGGCTCCCGGGTCTGATTGTTGACGGCTTTGAAAATGCTTCGATTATCCAGATCAATACTGCTGGAATCGACAAATTTCGAGATCAGATCAAATTAACTTTTGAAGAACTCACTAAGACCAAAAGCTATTTCTTAGATAATGCTAAATACCGTGAAAAAGAATTTCTTCCAACGTTTGAGGCGGAAAAATTTCCGGATTTGGATGTGATGGAAAATGGTCTTAGATATAAGATTCGTTCGGAGGTTTTACAGAAAGTCGGTTTCTACTATGACCATCGTGAAAACCGTTATCAATTAGTAAGTCTCCTGAAGCGTTTAAGCAATAAACCAAAACGCGGGGTGGATCTCTTCAGTTACGCCGGGGCCTGGGGCATGAGTGCTCTTTCCGGAGGTGTAGAAAGAGTTGAGTTTGTGGACCAGGGAGACTTTTCAGTTGAAGTCGGCACGGCCCTTGAACTTAATGGATTTGATGATCGCGGTGCTTTTCATCGTCAGGATGTTTTTAAATTCCTGGATGAAATGATTAATAAGCAAACAAAGTTTGATCTTGTGCTTTGTGATCCTCCGGCATTTGCCAAGAGTGCTTCTCAAAAAGATCAGGCGCTGGAAGGTTACAGCAAACTCCATCGCAAGGTCTTAAAGTGCGCTGCTTCGGGGAGCATCTGTGCTTTCTCTTCTTGTACTCATTATGTTGGGCATGATGAGTTCCAAAAAAATATTATGGATGCTGCTAGAAAAGAAGGTCGTAAGATCCAGTTAATTTACAGTGGAATGCAGGGTTGGGACCATCCGGTAACTTCTCTCGAAGATAAATCTAATTACATTAAAAGTTATTTCTATTTTGTGGAGTAAAATATGGTTTTGCAGGAAAAAGCCCATACAGTCATTAAGCAGGCTAAAACAATCATCTTCGGGCAAGATGAACTTCTAGAGTCGATCGTGGCCGCACTGGTGTGTGAAGGACACTTACTTATTGAAGGTCTTCCTGGTCTAGGTAAGACTCTCAGCGTGTCTGTCATGAGTAAGCTGTGTGATCTTCACTTTCAGCGCATTCAATTTACTCCCGATCTTCTTCCTTCGGATCTGATTGGTACCATGATGTACAATCAACAGAAGCAGGAATTCTCAACGAAGTTCGGTCCCATTTTCACACAGCTCGTATTAGCGGATGAGATCAACCGTTCTCCGGCAAAAGTTCAGGCCGCTCTTCTTGAGGCCATGGCCGAAAAGCAAGTTACGATTGGTGATAAGACCCATAAACTTCCAACTCCGTTTGTGGTGCTTGCAACTCAAAACCCGATTGAGCAGGAAGGAACATACAATCTTCCAGAAGCACAGCTTGACCGCTTTATGATGAAGATCTCTGTGGATTATCCGGATTTCGAAGCTGAGAAGAGTGTTCTGGGCCTTAAGCCCGCTCAACTGGATTTAAAGCCAGTGATTAATCAGAATGACTTGTTCGAAATGAAGGAAAAAGTCGAACAAATCTACGTGGACGAAAAAATCAAAGACATGATCATCCGAATCGTTCACGCCACACGTCCGGGAAGTAAGTTTTTCCTGAAAAAGTATGACGGTGCCATTATCGCGGGCGCTTCACCACGTGCTTCAATCTGGTTATTTAAAATTGCAAAATTCAGGGCCTTCATGGAAGGAAAAGATTTTGTTTCTCCAGATCACCTACTATCAATTGTGCCATCAGTTCTAGGTCACCGTGTGATTCCTTCTTATGAAGCTCAAATTGATAAACTTAACACAAGGAATCTAGTGGCGACCATCGCTGCGAATGTGATCTAAGTATGAACTTAAAGGAAATCGAACGCGTTGTTGGGATGATCCAGACGCACATTTTCAGAAATTCTAATGCTTATTCTGCAGGCATGCTGAAATCGCATTTCCGTGGTTCTGGGCTTCAATTTCGTGAGCACCAGATTTACGTTCCTGGTGATGATGTTCGTTTCATTGATTGGAAGCTTTCTGCCAGATCACAAAATACATATGTAAAGACCTTTGAGGAAGAGCGTAACGTTGAAATCGTCGTGATGATGGATCTAAGTCAAACGCTTCTTTATGGATTCGAAGACGTGTCTAAACTTCAGGCCATGATTGAAATTATCGGTCTTCTCTACATTCTTGCCGGTGAGACCCATGATTTAGTGAGAGTGGTGATTTGGTCCAGCAAGACCATCAACCTACCGCCTAAAAAAGGAAAAGAAGGTCTGACCCTTTTTATTTCTATGCTCGAAAGGCTTGGGCTGATTGATGAAGACGGAAAAGTCATCATAAAGCAGAAAGGAAATCTTAATTCTCACACCGAGGAAAATAAGATCGCTCAAATTAAGTCGTTTCTCGCTCGTAGGAAGGAAGTGATTTATCTGGGTGACCTAAGTCTTGTGAAGAACAAAGAACTTTGGGGAAAGATCCTGGATAAAAAAAATATGAATTGTTTCCGGATTTATTCTCCAGTGGACAAGAACACCGATCTTCCCTTCCTGTTTAAGGCCAAGAATCCTCTGACTAACCGAGGTGTGGTAACTGATCTTAAGAGCATGGAGAAAGATCCTCTCTTTATGAAGCAGCGATTTAAAGAAATCGGTGTTCATGAACGTTATTTGGAAAAATTTGTAAAAGAGCTAGTGTGATTAAATATATTGTTCTCTTTATTCTTCTTGTTCCTTGCCTTGCTTTCGGTGCGAGCGCTCTGAATTTAGATTTCGGGAAAAATGAAATCAAACAAGGAAGTCTGGAAACTGCAAAGATTCTTTTAAAGGCCGATGCTGTTCAAAGAGTGCCTCTTCAAAAACTAAAAGGTCAGACCCTCGCTGATACACTATACTTCTATGACGTCTCTCCACTTATGAGGAAAGAAGGAAGTGATTATTTTGAGGCAGAGGCCAAAGTCATTTTTGCCAAGGCCCCAGAAACAAATGCACTTGGCACAAAATTTGGAGAGGAAGATCTTCTTATTACCTGGGGCAATTCCCAAGTATTACCAACTGAGGCCGCTCAAGGTTTTATCTTTGGCAAATTTGAAATTCCTTCTCGTCCAAAAATTCTTCTTTGGCTATCCGTTACTCTGGGAGTGGGGATACTTGCCTTTCTTATCATTTGGGGAAGAAAGAAGTATTTAATTAAGACCACGCTTAAAAAGAAAAAGCGCGCTCTTAAACAAGAACTTCTAAGTGCCACAACCTATCAGGAAGTGGTGGACCTTTGGAAAAAGAAGCACAAATTTTTTGATGAGTTTCCTCAGGTCGAAGAACCTTTTAAGTCTTTCGAAGCAGTATTATTTAAATACCAATTTAAACCTCGCCAGAATGAAGCGGAAATTTCTCAGGTGATTGAAGCTTACCGAGACTTTGTTCGTAAGGTTGAAGGAGGATTAAATGGAATTTAAAAATCCTCTGCTTCTTTGGGCCGGAGTTATTGCAGGAATCATTTGGGCGATTGATTATTGGAAAATATTCCAGCGCGCTCAGCTTTACTTTCCTCTTAACCAGCATAAAGTTTCTTGGTGGAAGAACGGTCTTCGTATCGTTTTATTCTTAATAGGTGTTGTGGGCTGGGGATACTTAAGCTATTCCCTTATGCAGCCTCGCAAGGCCCAGAAATTTTCTCCAAGTAGCGTTGAAGTGAACGACATTGTCCTTTGTATTGATGTGTCCCGTTCAATGCTTGCAGAAGATATCAGACCTAACCGTCTGGAAGTTGCCAAAGAGCGCATCCGTGAATTTGCTCGTCTACGCCCGACTGATCGTATCTCTATTGTTATTTTCTCTGAGAAAGTCTTTACTCTTCTTCCATTAACAACTGACCCATCACTAGTTGATAAAGTATTGTCTGAAATTTCAATCGGCTATTTAGGAAGTGGTACAAACATTGGTGATGGTCTCGCTCTCAGTGTGGCCCGTGCCGTGAATAGTGATACTAAGAACAAGGTCATCGTTCTTCTCACTGACGGTGTGGCGAACGTAGGAACCATGACGCCAATGCAGGCCGCAGAAGAGGCCAAAAAATATGGAATCAAGGTCTATACAATCGGTCTAGGAACGGATGAAGACGCCAAGATTCCTGTTGGTAACGGAATCTTTGGAACTCAATACCAACTTATTCCTGGTGGTTCCATTGACTATAAAGTCTTAAAAGAAATTAGTGATCTCACCGGTGGAAAGTTCTATCCGGCCAAGAGTGAGAAAGCACTGAGAGACATTCTGGATGATATTCAGAAGTTGGAAAAAACTGAAATCAAAGTAAATCATCAGGTGGTTTACGATGAAAAATACTATTCATATCTCTTAATGGGAGTGGCGCTGATCTTTGGAGTTGAGGTCTTACGTCGATTGCTCCTAAAGGATGTGGTATGAACTTTAACCAACTGACATTTTGGCCCGCCTTGTTGGTGTGTTTTCTCGTTTTTATTGTAATTGTGGTGCTTCTTGAGCGTCGATTTTTTAAATTAGTTAGAACTTACTGGTTTTATAACCGGAGTTTTTTTAGCTACCTTTCAACCTTGCTCTTTATCGCTGGCATGGGAGGTCTTCTAGTTAGTTTACTGGATGTGCGTGGTCCGGAAGAAAAGATCAAGACCGAAGTCCCTCAGGACAGAACGATTATTCTCATTGATACTTCTGCCAGTATGTTGGCGGAAGACGTAAAACCAAGTCGTCTTCAAAAGGCCGCTCTAATTGCGAAGCACTTTGCAAGAAAGGCGGCAGGTCAGCAACTTTCAATCGTGGCCTTTGCAGAAATCCAAAAGAAGATTGTCCCTTTTACAAATGACATTGATCTGATTGATGCTCGTCTCGATAGTATCAAAACGCTTCGTAATCAATATGGATCATCTGCTCTTACATCTGCCATTCAGGAAAGTATTCAGTACTTTCAGGAGACCGGAAGTGAGGCACGGGGAAATATTTTAGTTCTAACAGATGGTGAAGAGACCGCTGAAGGAATTGATCTTAAAGTTCCCAAGGAAATTCATGTGGCCCTGGTCGGTGTTGGAACAGAACAGGGTGGAAGAATTCCTCTTGATGATAGTCGTGGGTTTCGTTTTGGGTATAAGAAAGACAAAGGTCGCGACGTTATCACAAAATTAAATGAAAAATTCTTTGAACGCGCTACCGCAGATATGCCATCGGCCAAATATTGGATCGCCAATAGTTACTCTCTTCCTTCCGAAGAAATTCTGGAGTTCTTCCAATCAGAGAAGGTCAGAGGTGATCAGCAACAAGATATGGTCATTAAACCGGTACTTATGGAGTGGATCGTTGTTCCTTCGCTTATTCTTCTCGTTCTTTCTTACTTCCTTAAAAATTTGAAAGTATTTTCACTTGGATTACTTTTAATCATGGCACCGGTGCAGGCCCAAGAACAGGCGCCTGCTCAGGAACTATCTCCTGAGGCAGTTGAACGTCTGAATCAATTGCAGAAAGGTGAGTTAAACCAATTGGAAAAGTTAAAACTTGCAGACGATCTTCAACAGGGTGGTTCTAAAGATGAAGGCCTTGCTCTCTATGAGGAAAATCTGCCTTCAAAAATTGATCCTGATCTTCCACCTGAGGCCTATTTGAACTATGGGACCGCTCTTTTAGAGAAGGGTGAAGTACAAAAAGGGCTGTCTGTTTATCAGAAACTTTCTGAATCGTTAAAGGGGAACCCTAAGGCCAACGAAATTAATGAGACCATGAATAAAAATATTGTTTCATTCTTTAAGAAACAAGAAGAGCAGAAGAAGAAAGAGAAAGAAAACAAAGACAAAAAAGAAAATAAAGATCAGCAAGATCAAAACCAGCAATCTGGGAATCAAGACCAAAAAGATCAAAGTGGTAAATCGGGCCAGCAGCAGAAGAAAGAATCTGGAGATAATCAAGACCAGAAAAAAGAAGATCAAAAGAAAGATCAGTCTGAGGAAAAGAAAGACGAATCAGAAGATCAGGATAAAAAAGAACAAAAAGACCAGGAAAACCAAGGTGAGAAGAAACCAATGCCGCCTAAAAAAGTTCCTGCGAAATTGAAACAGCTCATGTCGGACGACCGTCAACTTCAAATGAAGATGATTGAACAAGGCACGAGAGATTTAAATAAGAAAAAATCCAGAAAGAGTAAGGACTGGTAGTATGAGATATATCATTTTCATTCTGGCGATGCTCATGAGCACCTTCGCATTTGCTGATGAAGTTAAGGTAGAAATTAATCCTCCAAAACCTGTTATGGGCGAAGTTTTTCAGGCCTATTTTAGGGTCTTCACGGACTCAGATGAAGAACCTGTCATTAATTTTAGCCCGGCCGGTATTGAGGTCGTGGGTAAATCAAATCAAGGTGTTTCGACCCGCACGATCTATGCCAACGGTAAACTAACCGTCTCTCGTGAACTTACGATTGTTTATGATCTAGTGGCCGGTAAGTCTGGTATGAACTCCTTGAGAGACATCACTGTCCAATTAGGAAACAAGACGTTAAGACATCCCTCTTTGAATGTGAATGTTCTTAAAGAGGCAGAGGTGTTGGCCGATGTCTTTGTCATGGCCGATGTTCCTAAAAAAGAACTGTACGTGGGTGAAGGTTTTGTCGCTCGCTACTATCTTTATAGCAAAGTTCCAGTCAGTAACCTTGATATTAAGAAGTATCCCAAACTGGATAATTTTCTAAAACGTTTTTTGCAGGAGCCTGAGCGCACAGAAAGAGTTTCCGTGGATGGGCAACTGTATATGCGAACTCAGATTTATGCCGCCAAACTTTTCCCGGAAAAGGTCGGCGAATTTAAAGTGGATTCGCTTCATCTTTCGGCCACGTACCCTACTTCACGGCCAAATGATCCTTTCGGTGCTTTCGGTTTAAGTCGTGATTTTAAAACCCGTACCATGAACAGTGAAACGATCAAGGTGTTGGTCAAGCCGTTACCGCAACCAGTTCCTCCTCACTTTACTGGTCTTGTGGGTACACATCAATTTGATCTTCAAGTTGGCCAGAATAAACTCATCGTTAATGAACCGCTTGAAGTGAAGCTCACCATTTCGGGCACTGGCGCTTTGGAAAATCTAGAGGCCCCAGAGCTCATTAAGCATCCAGGTCTTGAAGAGTTTGAATCAAATGGTGACTTAAAAATTACAGATGCTGACCAAGCAACGAAAGTCTTCGATTACACTTTCCTAGCTAAAGAGAACTTACAAATTCCGGCCAAAACAGTGACTCTTAGTTATTTGGATCCGAATACGGGTCGTTATGTACCTACTCAGCTCAATTTCCCTGAAATTGTAGTTGCAGGAGGAGTCGCTGGAGAAAGAAAAAAAGATACGACGAAACCTGAGGCCAAGAATGAACCTAAGGCAGACAAGTCTCTTCCTCAGAGGGCCCGTGAGCTGGCCGGACCTCTTACATTTGACCACTGGCAATGGAAGACCTGGTTGCCTTATATCAATTTGAGCCTGGGTACCATCGCCTTGCTAGTAGTGGCATTTGGACTTCTAAAACAAAGAAGTTTCTCAGGAATTTATCTAAAAAGTGATGTTCCTAGAGAACTTAAGTCTGCGCCATTCAAATTCAATGAATTCGTAAAGTGGATGGCCCCTCTGATTCAGGCCACTGGTAAATCACCAATTATGATCATCCGCGAGTCACCTTTGCCAGAAGAGTCAAAGCGATATTTCATTGATTTATTGAGTGCCAATGATTACAAGGATTACTCTGCAAGAAAGTCTGAAATGCAGTTTAGTTATCAATCCGCGCATTTTAAAGAGCTGGGTAGATACATAGAGAGTGTTAAAAATGGAAATACTTCACAACCTACTTGAGATTCCAAAAATCAATGGTGAGTATCCTGCCATTGGTTTAACGATCGGTAATTTTGATGGGGTCCATATAGGCCACCGTCAGCTCTTAAAAAAAATCAAGAACGACTGTCTGGCCAAGAACCTTCTGTTCGTGGTCGTGACTTTTGTTCCACATCCTCAAAAAATTCTTCAACCAGATAAAGAACGTTTTCTTATCAATAGCTATGAGCAACGCCGTACACTGTTAAAGAATTTGGGCGTGGATGTATTAGTTGAACTTAAATTCACAAGAGATTTTAGTACGCTTAAGGCGGAAGAATTTTTATCTCAATACCTTCTGTCTTATCCTAATTTAAAAGAATTTTATCTTGGCTATGATTTCGCCTTTGGCGCCAATAAAGAAGGCGACTATGATTTGGTGAAATCAATCTGCCACCCTCGCGGTGTCCAGGTCGAAATTCAACCCAAGTATGAGTTCCAAGGTCAGGTCGTGTCCTCAAGTCTTATTCGTGAAAGGCTACTTTCTGGCAAGATAGATGAAGTGAAAGACATTCTTGAGCGTCCTTTCCATCTTGAAGGCGTGGTCGTTAAAGGTGAAGGTCGCGGAAAGAAGATTGGTTTCCCGACTGCCAATATTCAAGTGTCGCAGGATCTTATTGTGCCTCAGAAAGGCGTATATGTGACTCGAACTATTTATAATGGAATGACCTTTAAATCGATTACGAACATTGGTAACAATCCTACTTTTAAAGACACCAACCATATCCATATTGAGACCAATCTATTTGATTTTGATATTGATATCTATGGTGAGCTTTTGGACATTCAATTCTTGCACAAAGTGCGTGATGAGAAGAAGTTCCCTACGGTAAATGATTTGATTGGCCAGATTAAGGCAGACGTGGAATTTGCTAAAGAGTATTTGAGGGAGAAATGAAATTAGGGCTTTTAGGCTATCCTATTACCCATTCACTTTCGCCGAAGCTCTATCAAGAAATTCTTGGTTCTAAACTGTCTTCATATGAACTTTTCTCCTTCGAATCAGTTGATAAAATTCCCCCTTTAAGTTTCTTTTCAGAGAAGCTTGATGGTCTAAATATCACTTCTCCTTATAAAACTCATTTCATGTCTGAGATTCGCATCGACTCAGAGTTGGTAAGACAAATCGGGGCCGTAAATACTTTATCGTTCACTAACATGGGTGTTTGGGGAACTAATACCGATGTCATTGCAGTTCAGGAGATACTCACAAAGTATCAACAAGACTGGGGAAAACTTCACCTTTTAATTTTAGGTTCTGGAGTCATGGCAAAGATGACGGAACTGGTGGCGGATGATCTAAAAATCAGCTGGCAGGAGTTTTCTCGAAAGGCGGATGGAGATATTGCTCAACTTGATCTTCGACCTTTCTTAAAATCCGGCGTTCAGAATATTGTGATCAACGCTTGCTCTAGGCATTTTATATTTCAAGGCGAACTCACCCACCAAGAAGTCTTCTGGGACTATAATTATTCCTTCTTACCACATCAAAACACTCTGCCATCTCGAGTAAAATTGTACCAAGATGGTCAGGAGATGCTGCGACTTCAGGCCCTCGCGGCAGTAAAATTCTGGTCTCAAACAAACCCTAAACTTAAGTAGTGAATAATCCGAAATAGGTTACATACTATTAAGGGGTTATTTATTTCATGATTCGCAAAGAGTTCATCGACATTGTTACTAATACAGGGATGGCGACCCTTAAAGAGTTGCGTCGTCTCTCTATGGGTAAGGACGATGAAATAAATGAGTTTGAACTTTTATCGATGCCGTACTTCGATGAAAATAAGTTCGCCAAAATTTGTTCTGAGAAATATGGAATCACTTTCATTGATCTTAGAAACGCCAAAGTTCCAACTGATACTCTTTCTACTTTAAAGAAAAAACTTGTTATTAAATTTCGTGCCATTCCTATTCAGAAGACAGGAACCAAGGTAACACTCGCAACTTTTGATCCGAGTGTTATTGCTGAAGGGACGAAAGAACTTTCAGACGTTTTTAAAAAACAAGTTGAGTTCATTCTTACGAACATCTCTTCCTGGAGAAAGTTATACACTGGTATTAAAGATTCAGTTGATGACCTGATTAATAACATTCAGGAAGTCACTGCTAATACTGCGGTCCAAGAAGATATTAAGGCCGAAGATATTTCAGATGACGTGGTCACATTCGTAAACCGTCTTCTCGCCGAAGCATTTATTAAGAAGGCCTCTGATATTCACGTTGAACCTTATGAGAAAATTTTCCGCGTGAGACTTCGCGTGGACGGTAACCTGGTTGAAGTGGCCCAGCCACCTAAGACGATGATGGCCTCGGTGCTGTCGCGTTTAAAGATCATGGCCCAGATGGACATCTCTGAAAAACGTAAGCCTCAAGATGGTCGTATTAAACTCATGATCGGTGGTAATCCGATTGATTACCGTGTTTCATCTCTGCCAACTCTATTTGGTGAGAAGATTGTTCTGCGACTTCTGGACTCTTCTAACCTTCAACTAGATATGACGAAGCTTGGTTTTGAACCAAAGCAGTTAGAAGTATTTAAAGAAGGCATTTATCGTCCGTATGGAATGTGTCTTGTGACCGGACCAACGGGTTCAGGTAAAACGACAACTCTTTATTCAGCAATCGCTGAATTAAATACTCCGGACAATAACATTTCGACAGCGGAAGACCCGGTAGAATTTAACCTTGAGGGGATTAACCAAGTTAACGTTAAAAAAGAAGTGGGGCTTACCTTTGCAACAGCATTGAAAGCGTTCTTACGACAAGATCCAGATATTATCATGGTGGGTGAGATTCGAGATCTAGAGGTGGGAGAAATCGCAGTAGAAGCTGCCCTGACTGGTCACTTAGTTCTCTCTACACTACACACCAATGATGCTCCTGCAACAGTGACTCGTCTTCTTAACATGGGGATTGAACCGTTCCTGGTTGTGGCGGCCTTGAACGTAATCGTTGCTCAACGTCTGTGTCGTAAAATTTGTATTAACTGCCGTGAAGAAAGAAAAGTAACACCTGATGAATTGATCGCTTGCGGTTTTGCTCCTGCTTCAGCGGAGAAAATCAAGGTCTATCAAGGTAAAGGTTGTGAGATTTGTAACAACACTGGTTATAAGGGCCGTGTGGCGATTTATGAAGTGTTGTCCGTTACACCAAAAGTACGTGAACTCATTCTGAGAAATGCTTCCTCAGATGATATTAAAAAGCAGGCCATTCGTGACGGTATGAAGACCTTGCGTATGTGTGCTCTGACTAAAGTTGCTCAAGGTCTTACGACCTTGGAAGAAGCAGTATCTAACTCGGCCTCGGATCAATTGTAGGAGAAGATATGTCATCATCACAAGATCAAACCAGTACCAGCACCAAGACCAGTGTCGAGCAAGGTATTGGTAATTTACAGATTCAGCAGCTGTTTAAAGTGATGGTAGATAACGGTGCATCCGATCTTCATTTAACCGTAGGTACTGCCCCTGGTATGCGTATCAGTGGTGATATCGTTCGTGTGAAAGTGGGAAGTCTTACTCCTGAAGATACGAAGCGCCTCATTTATCAAATTCTGACTGAGAAGCAGAAAGCGGAGCTTGAGAAAAACCTGGAGCTGGATTTTTCATTCGGTATTAAGGGACTTGCTCGTTTTCGTGCCAACGTCTTTTATTCAAAAGGTGCGGTGGCGGCAGTTTTCCGTCAGATTCCAAGCTTGATTCCTGACTTTGAGGCCCTGGGCCTTCCACCAGTTCTCATGGAAATGGTGAATGTATCGAGTGGATTGTTTCTGGTCACTGGTCCAACTGGATCTGGTAAATCAACAACACTCGCTTCGATTATTGATAAACTAAACAGTTCATCGCCTTCGCATATTATTACTCTAGAAGATCCGATTGAGTTTGTTCATGCTCACAAACTTTCTCTCGTCAATCAGCGTGAAGTGGGTGCTGATACATTAAGTTTCGGTAAGGGAATTAAGTCTCTGCTTCGTCAGGACCCGGACATCGTTCTGGTGGGTGAGCTTCGTGACCCTGAAACGATTGAGGCGGCATTAACAATTGCAGAAACTGGTCACGTGGTTTTCGGAACCCTACACACGAACTCAACAGTTCAGACCATTAACCGTATCATTAACGTGTTTTCTCACGATCAGCAGGAGCAGATTAGAACGCTTCTTTCATTCGTTCTTCAAGGGGTAGTGGCCCAGCAACTTCTTCCTCGTGTTCCTAAGGGCCGAGCTCTCGTACAGGAAATCCTTCGTATTACTCCTGCGATCAGAAACCTAATTCGTGAAGATAAAGTTCACCAGATTTATTCTCAGATGCAAATTGGTCAGGAAGAGACTGGTATGAATACTATGAACCAGCATATTAAGAAGCATCTTGATGCCGGAGTAATTACCCCGGAAACGGCCATGACTTATTCCAATAACCCGGAAGAATTAACCCGGATGCTTGGACTTAACACTAATTTAAAAAAGAAGTCATAATAGAGTATGCCTAAGTTTAAGTACGTCGGATTCACAGCAGATGGCAAAAAGGTCGAGAACTCGGTCGAAGCCGAAACTGTGCGTGATGCGAAGAAGATTCTTCGTCGTCAAAACATCCGTCCTACCAAAGTGATTGAGCCATCATTCTTCGAGGCCGATCTCGGTCAGTTCATGGTGGACAAGGGTCTAGCAAAACCATTTGGTCGTGCGGAGCTGATGCGCTTTACTCGACAGCTTTCGATTCTTATCAATGCGGGTGTACCGATTCTCGAGTGTTTGGAAATTCTCTATAAGCAAGAGCGAAACCCTGTCCTTAAACGAGTTCTGAAAAATATTTCAATGCAAGTCGAGGAAGGTAAAAGTTTATTTGATGCCATGTCGGGCCAGCAAGGTTTTGATAAACTTTACTGTGCTCTGGTTCGCGCAGGGGAATCAGCGGGTATTCTCGATTCCATTCTTGTGAAACTTGCCGAGTTCTTAGAAAAGGCCGAGAAATTAAAGAAGCAAGTGAAGTCTGCTCTTACTTATCCAGTGATTGTGGTGATTGTAGGGATCGTGGTGATTTTTGGTCTTATGACTTTCGTGGTTCCACAGTTCGTGGGGATGCTTAAAGAATCGAATCAGGAAATTCCTTGGGTGACCCAAGTGGTAATTGATACATCAAATTTCTTTCAGAACTATACCCTGCTTCTCATAGCAGGTTTAGTGGCGGCCTTTATGTTGTTTATTAACTTCATTAAGACCAAAGAAGGGAAACAAGCTTGGGACCGTTTCACCATGCGCGCTCCATTGTTTGGAGGCCTGGTGATCAAAGGTAATCTTGGTGCCTTCACCAGAACTCTGGCCACGATGTTAGCGGCCGGTGTGCCGATTATTGATTCTTTGGAAATTTGTATTGATACGCTTGATAACACTCAAATTGCTAAGGACCTTACGAAAGTGAGGAAGGCGGTAATTGAAGGTAAATCTATTACTGAACCTCTTTCACGTATTCACTATTTCCCGCCACTGGTGACTCAGATGATTAAGGTAGGTGAATCGACCGGTAACATTGATCAGATGTTAATTAAGGTTGCGGATGTGTTTGAGGAAGAAGTGGAAGACCTGGTGGCGAACCTAACTAAGATGATTGAGCCCCTGATCCTAGTGGTCCTAGGGGGAATTATCGGTTTCGTATTGATTGCCATGTATCTTCCGATCTTTATGTCGGCGGGCGGGGTCACTGAATAGATGCCAAGGAATCGAGGCAAAAGCGCCTAAAGCACTTGATTGCACTTGGGTCTGAGCGAAGTGATCAGGAATAAGTTGCCGAAAACTTGTAGCGAAGATTTTGAGATATATTAAACTAACATTAATAGCAACTACGATATTAAACTGAACTTTACTGACTCCAAGGACCTTTTGAATCTTAATTTCAGGGGAGAATTTGAGGCAGTTTTAAAAACAACTTTCAAGTCTCTTAATGACTTGAAACAAGGAGTAGCACATGAAAACTTTCTTCAGGTCGTTAAAACGACAAGACGGGTTTACACTCGTTGAGCTGATGGTAGTGGTAGCGATTATCGGTCTACTATCTGCTGTAGCAATCCCGAACTTCCGTAAGTATCAAGCAAAAGCTAAGATGTCAGAAGCGAAGCTTCAGCTTTCATCTGTGTATACAGCTGAAACTGCTTTCTTCTCTGACTTCAACATCTATCACAACTGTCTAGCGTACATGGGTTATAACCCTCACCGTGAAGTGTTTAACCGTTACTATGCGATCGGTTTCAACGCCGCTACAGCGATTGACGGTACAGCTTGGAACGCAGCTGTTAACTCGGGTCTCCTGGCAGCTTCTTGTCCTCAGAACAACACAGTGACTGCGGCCCTGCCTGCAACAAATAATCCGGCTGATTCTCAAGTTGCAGTCCCTACAAACCAAACATGGTTCCGCGCTGGTAAAGGTGTTGGTAACCAAATTGCGGCCACCGTAGGATATCTTCCAGTTGCTCCGAACGCTACAGCGGTCGGTACCATGGTAGATCAGAATGCTATGACCTTCACTGCTGGTGCCGGTGGAGTGATTGATGGCGATAACACTTCTCCAACGACTAACACTTCTCAGCTTACCATCAATGAGCAGAAGGTTATGACGGTTGTTCGTAACGGTTTCTAAGATTATTTAATCGTATTAATGATGCTTTTAAGGAGGGGGGATTTATCCCCCCTCTTTTTTATACGATAGAGAGTAAAGGATTTCGCAGAATAATAGGTTCCGTTTTTTAGGATATAAGCTTTTCCATTCTGATCTCGGTAGTCGCAGCCACCTTTTTGGTTATTTAAGCACTTCAAATCAATCTCGGCCTTAATAGCATAGAGATCATTACCCAACTTTTGTTTCAAGATTGGGTCTTCCGCCTCTTCATAGTTATGTCTTACTAATTGATAGATGGATTCCAGATCTTCACCAGTCTCAAGTTTTAACTTGTTTACGATGGAGGGAAAAAAATTGGGAGTGCGTGGATGGTGAAGTATCTTCTCCAGATGTTTAAGGCCCTTATCTGCGTCACCTAATTCAAAATAGTACATAAGGCCCGCGTAGTAGTTGAGATCGTAATCATTGGGATAAAGTTTAAGACCCTTTTCGAAAATGATCCCAGCACCTGGAAGATCGTCCTTAATAATGGAAAGAAATTGTCCGCCATAAAGATAGTTGTGATAGAACTTAGGATCTAGTTCCGCAATAGAAGCAAATCTTAGATACATCCAGTTATTCAGATCTTTTTGCTTGTAATGATCTTGATCAGATTCCATTAAGGTTTGAACCCAAATCAGGTCTGATAAGAGACGTTTATTTCCGAGAGAAAAAAACTTAATAAAATCAATTTTAAAATTGACCGCAGATTCCTGCTTCGAAACATAGACCTTCGGTTTCTGAGTTAAAGAATGAAGATACACTGCTGATGCAAACAGCAGAATGGCCACCAGGATTAAACGGTATGTCGCCCAATAGGATTTTACTTTGCCAACGTGACTTAAACTCATACACTTGAATTGTATGATACATTTCAATCAAATTACAAAAATATTCAAATCCGATATTTTAGTAAAACCATTCGTTGCCCTGGATAATGTGAGTTTTGAAATTCCAGAAGGAAGTATGGTTGGTTTCTTGGGAGCCAATGGTGCCGGCAAGACCACTTCATTGAAGATCATCATGGACTTCATTCGTCCGACATCTGGTGAAGTTCTTTTTTCTGAGAAACTTGGTAAAACAAATTTTGAAGTATTCAAAAATATCGGCTTTCTTCCAGAAAGACCTTATTTCTATCAAAACCTCAAGGGCGAAGAGTTTTTAAAATTTCTCGGTACCATTTCTGATGTTCATCCTTCAGATATCCAAAGCCGCATTAAATACTGGGCACCCCGCTTTCGCATTGATCATGCTTTAGATCGTGAAATCCGAACTTACTCTAAGGGCATGCTTCAGCGAATTGGATTTCTGGCCACCATCATTCATGAACCCAAAGTGATCATCTTAGATGAGCCTTTAAGTGGATTGGATCCGATTGGGCGAAAAGAACTTAAAGACGTTATTGTGGAAGTTCACAAACAAGGAAAAACGGTCTTCTTCAGTAGCCACATTGTTCCTGATATTGAAGAGATCTGTGACCGCGTGGTCTTTTTAAAAGAAGGAAAGCTGATTTACGACGGATCAGTGGATTCATTGATTCGCCAAGGTCAATCGAGCTTTGAGGTCAAGGTATCGGCCACATCACTGCCAAATTTAATTTCTCCTGTTCAGAATACGGCCGCATTGGCCGGTAATATCATGGTGGTTGAAGTTCAGCCGGAGAACCTTCGTAAGGTCATTGAGGAACTTTATTCTCATAACCTGGAAATCATCGGAGTAGAGTCTAAAAAACCTTCTCTGGAAGAAATTTTTTACAACATAAAGGGATAAGTTTTGGGTATCACCAAGAAAATTGGCATCATTGCCTATTATACAATGAAGGAAGTTCTTAAGAGTAAGATCTTAATCAACGTTTTCTTGATTGGTCTTGCTATGATGGTCATTACTTATGTGGCCTCTGAGTTCACTTACGGGGTCCCTGAAAAAGTTGCCTTGGACTTCGGTCTTAGTATGTTGTGGTTTTCGTCCTGTGGTATTGCTCTATTCATGGGTGTTGGATTGATCTCGAAAGAAATTGATTCTCGTACGGTCTATATGATCATTTCCCGCCCCATCCCTCGTTATGGTTTTGTACTGGGTAAGGTCGCGGGCCTTATTGCGGTCTTAGTGATCAACATTGCTCTCTTGGCCATCATGACGTTGGCCGCCTCCACCTTTCTAGGTGGTGAAATCAGTGACCTTGTTTATTGGGCCCTGGGATTCACTCTACTTGAGGCCACACTTCTCTTGCTTGTGGTTATTTTCTTTTCATTGATCGCCAACAATATTCTGGCGATTATTATTTCGTTCCTACTTTTAACAGTAGGTCATGCTGTTCAGGAAACGCAGAACTACCAGTTTGTTACAAATCGCCCGATGCTTAAGTCTGTGCTTGAATTCTATCATCTGGTGCTGCCGGCCTTTTATAAGTTTAATCTGAAAGACTACATGCTCTATAATCAGACCCTGCCTCTGGATTATCTTCTGATTAATTTAACCTACGGCGTGGCATACTCGTTATTTGTCCTCGTTCTTATCATCTTCCTTTTTAACCGGAAAAATCTCGATTAATGGAATACCTATTTGCCACTTATTTTTTTATCTTTGGTCTTTTAATCGGAAGTTTTCTGAATGTGGTTATCATTCGTTTGCCCCAGAAAATGAATTTGGTAACCAAACGATCTGCCTGCCCGAAATGCGGGACTCAGCTAAAGTGGTACCATAATGTTCCGGTTTTGAGTTTTCTTGTTCTTAGGGGCAAATGCGCTTTTTGTGGAGCGAGGATCTCCTGGCGTTATCCACTCATTGAATTGTTTACAGGACTAGTGGCCCTTTGGCTTATGCCTCCGGTCTTTAATCAGATGGCCCTGGGACTTTTCCTGTTCTATTTCACAGTCGCCTGTATTTTTATCTGTCACTTCATGATTGATCTGGATCATCACCTATTACTGGACTCGCTTAATCTTTATCTTCTCGCTTTATTTTTGGCCTACTCAATTTTTACTTTCCACTGGCAGTACTGGCTTATTGGGGGGCTTATTGGTTTTCTCGGACCACTCCTTGTTACCTGGCTCTTTTACAAATGGCGGGGCCAAGTGGGTCTAGGTGGCGGAGACATCAAGCTGTATGGAATCCTCGGAATTTTTCTTGGTCCTATGGGGATTATCTTCACGATATTCCTCAGTTGTTTTGTAGGGGCAGTGGTGGGGCTCGCGCTTATTGCTTCAAAAAAAATGACCAAAGATAAACCTATGGCCTTTGGCCCATCTATTCTTCTTGTGGCCGCTTTCCAGATTTTTTTCCCTGAATACGCTCGTATCGTCCAGTCTTGGTTGTTCTAATGGCATGAGGCACTAAATCCTTGATAACTCATCTGTGATTTGCCTATAATTAATTAAGTTTATTTATCCATCTATCAAAGACAGGGACGACTTTGGCAGGACCATCATTAAAAGAACAACTTGATGAGCTTTTAGGGAAACTCAATCCAGGCACGATTGTTGGCGTGGACATTGGGTCTCATAGTATCAAGGTGTGTGAACTTGCCGGCTCCTCGGGAAAATTAAGATTAGAACGCTTTGGTGTATTCACACTTTCTGAAGCGGCACTCATCGAAGATGAAGTTCAAAAACCATCCGAAGTTGCTGATGGAATTTTAGAAGCATTTAATCGCGCAAAAATTAAATCACGCACAGTTTGCTTGGGTCTTTTTGGGCCCAACACCATGACGAAACGTCTGAATGTTCCAGAGGGAACAAACGAAGAAATCGAAGACCATGTTATGTGGGAGGCCGAACAGTATATTACGTTTGGTGCTGATGATTCTCAGATTGATTTTGATATTGTGGGTGAAAATGAAGGTGGCGGTAAAGACGCGATTGTGGCCGCTGCTAAGAATGAACTCATTGATAGTTATACAGAACTTTTAAAGTCCGCCAAACTCCAAGTGAAGGTGGTAGATCTAAACGTCCTCGCTCTTTCAAATTTGTTTGAACAAATTGCAGGCGATCAGATTGATGAATACTCACAAGGAACTTTAATACTGGATTTCGGGGCGCAGACCACTAAGATCATTGTATTCAAGCGTGGAGGACCAATCTTCACAAAAGAAATTCCTGTGGGTGGTGGTCTTATCACCGAAGAAATTCAACGTCAGATGGGCGTGAGTTATGAAGAGGCCGAGGATCTGAAAACAACGACAGATGAAAACGGCAACCTTCCGGAAGAAATTTTAAATATCATTAATGTTCAGATCGAAAAGCAAATGTCTGATGTCAGAAAAAATATTAACTTCTACATTTCTCAAGGAAGTGCAGAGCGTGTTAGTCACTGTTTTGTGACAGGTGGTGGTTCGCTTCTTCCTGGATTAGTAGAAAAACTGTCCGAGGTTTCTGGCCTTCCGGTCGAACGACTGGATGTCTTCTCCGCTGTTAAAGTGGACGAGAAAAAAATCGGCCATAATCTTGATCAACTAGCTGCCATCTCACCTGTGGTGATTGGACTGGCCATGAGGAAATTTTCATAGCCTATGATTAAGATTAACCTCTCCAACGAAAAGAAACAGGTAGATCTGGCCAACATAGGTGGCTTTGATTTTACAAAATTAAAAATCAAACCCTTTCTACTGGTCATGGTCCTGGTGTATTTACCAGACTTTTTATTGGCACCTCTTCTTGAAGAACAGTACGAGACGGCCAACCAGGAACTGGCCGCTAAGCAGGCCAAACTGAACTCTTTAAAGCGTAAAGTTGCCGCCGCCAAGGACATGGACAAACAAATTAAAGAACTGAAGGCCCAGGAAGAAAATTTGGGTAAGAAGCTTCTTGCTGTGAAACAGGCCATCTCTGAAAAGCGTAACCCTTCTAATATTCTTCTCTATATTGCGAAGAACATTCCTGCAGAACTTTGGATAAAATCTTTAGTCATTGATCAGGACAAAATGACCATTAAAGGTGAGGCCCTGGATTACACGAGCATCGGAAATTTCGTGAATAGTCTGCGTTCATCTATTTTTATTAGAGATGCGAACATTACTGAAACCAATAGTTCGGTGAGACCTGATAAGAGAAGAATTGAGACCTTTGAGGTCGTTTTCGGAATCGCGAGGTTTGATCAATGAAAGATTTAGTAAATAAACTCATCGCGAACGCCCACATTTTTCTGTTCATTTATGGTGTCTATAGCGCATATGTGATGTATGACGAGCACAACATCCGAGTCAATGAGGTTCAAAACCAAAGTCTTGGTCTTGATGCTGATATTGAACAAAATCAAAGAAAAGTACGTGAGATTCAGGAATTCTCAAAAAAGACCAATGAATATAAAGTTCGCGTAGAAGAAGTGGCCAAGAACATTGAAGCTGTTCAAAAGCAGCTTCCGGCAGAGACAAACGATTCTCAAATTTTAGGCTTCTTCCAGTCTGAAATGAGTTCCCTTAATATTAAGGACTCAAACTTCACTCCTGGTAAGGAAGATAAGAGCACTTACTTCATTTCAAAAGAATACTCTTTGAAGGCCAAGGGAACATTCCTTCAGTTCCTGATTTTTCTTGAAAGAATCGGAAGTGCTGACCGTATTTATAATATTAAGACATTAAAGCTTGAAACTTCGGCCACTCCACAGAAGGGTCGTTTTCAGGTCATCTCGGGTGAAGGTGTGATTCAGGCCTTCCGTTTTAATCCCGACTTCAAAGTTGATCGAGGATTTTAAAGCATGAACTGGATTGTAGTTTTACTCATGATTGTATCGGTCGGGGCACAGGCTGCCCCTAAGAAGATTGATACAATGTTCAATAATAAGACGAAAATTGAAAACCCTTTTGAGCTTCGTGATCCTTTCAAGGCCCCTGTTAGTAAATCGGAAGGCGGGAAAGATAAAAAAGGTGGTTTTTATGTTTCCGGTAAGGGCCAATATAGTAATATTGGAGATGTGGCACTTGATCAAATCAATGTGGCCGACATCCGTTTGGTCGGAGTTCTGATTGGTAAAGAACGTCGAGCTTTAATTGCTACCGGAAAAGAAGCAAAGGAAGGGGCCAAAGGTCCAGTGATCATTCTTAAGGAAGGAATGAAAATCGGGCCAGACGCAGCTGAATTGAAAGCGATTCTCCCAGGTGGGATTGTCCTGGTTGAGAAAATAGTCAATGTATATGGCGAAGAAGAATATTTAGAAACGGTTATACCTATTTCGAGATAATCTTTTACAATAGTATACAAAGGCTCATCTTAAGGAAGAGAAGCATGAAGAAAGGATTTTTTCTAATTACGCTTATTTTGGGCATTTCCAATATTGTTTTCGCTCAAGAAATCAAAAACGTAAATTTTGTTCAGGAAGGCGAAGTCAGTAAGCTTATCATCGAAACTGATAAAGAAGACGTATTTGCTGAACGTTTCCATGTCACTGAAGATAAACAAATTATTTTAGATCTTAAAAACGTGAAAGTTTCGCCGAAACTTCTGCGCGGTATTGATACATCAGAGTTCCCTGGTTCAACTGTTTATATCTCTGGTTATAAAAAACCGGGAACTGCCAATGACGTTCGTTTTGCGATTCAACTTCGTGATAACGTTCGTTCAGTTCTTGAACCGTCTGGGAATAAAATCGTCCTTAATATTGAAAACCGATTTGGTGTTTTCTCGAAGGGGAAGATTAAAACAACTGATAAGGCCGCTAAAAGTGACTTAGTGGAAGACGTTGTTGGTCTTCATGTTCCGAAATCAAATTCAATTGAAGATATTCTTCAAAACCTGACTCTTTCCGGGCCAAAGAAATATATCGGTAAAAGAATCTCAATTAACGTTCGTGATATTCCAGTGCCGGACATCCTGAACATGATCGCGGACACATCGGGCTTTAACATTATTATTGATCAGGCCGTGGCCCAGCTTCCTAATCTTACTCTTACGTTGACCAACGTCCCTTGGGACCAGGCCCTCGATACCGTAATCACTCTTTCAAAACTAGTTGCTCAAAAGAATGCCAACATTCTTATTGTTAAGACCCTGGCCGCGGCAACTAAAGAGAAAGAAGAAGAGATGAAGCTCGCGGATCTTAAAGACAATCTTGTTCCTCTGGTGACCAAGGTGTTTTTAATTAACTATGCGACTTTAGCGGACATGGAAAAAATCGTTAAAGATTACATCACCAAAGGCATTGGCACGATTCAGTTGGACGAAAGAACAAACAGCTTGATCGTGATGGACACTGTCGAATCCATCGACCGAATTAAAAAGATCATTGAGACTCTGGATACTCAAACTCCACAGATCATGATTGAGGCGAAAATCGTAGAAGCAATTGAGAGTTACTCAAAACGAATTGGTCTAACCAAAGGTATCTCATTCGGTTACGATCCGGTTGGACAAATCCAAACCCCGGTGGGACCCGGCTTCTCTTTTAGTAGTGCTCCGAACGTTAACGCCCCGACCGCCATGGGAATGACAATTGGTATTTATAAAAGACTTCTGAACTTAGATATGAACCTTCAATTGATGGAATCTGAATCTAAGGGCCGAGTAATCTCAACTCCAAAAGTTGTGACTCAGAATAAGAAAGCGGCGACCATTACAAGTTCAGAACAAACCAGTTTCCGTGTTCAACAGCCAGCGACTGGTAACCAACCAGCACTTGCGACATTCCAGAACATTACTGCGGACTTGAACCTGACGGTGACTCCGCAAGTAACAAACGATGGTGCGGTTAATATGCAAATTGCCATTAACAAATCGGCCTTCGGTACCAGACCAACAACAGATGCTCCACCTAACATCACCAGAAGAAACATTACAACCAACGTATTGGTTGATAATGGTGCAACGGTTGTGATTGGTGGTCTTTATCAAACAAACACACTTGAAACTCGTTCTGGGATTCCATACCTGAGAGATCTTCCTCTTATTGGATGGCTTTTCAGTACGCCGTATGCTCCTGACACTCAAAAGAACGAACTCATCATTTTCATGACTCCAAGAATTATGAATCAGGATGAGGCGGGCATGGTTGACCGTCAGGCGAAATCAGATGTCAGCAGCACTGAGCTGTAGGTAGGTTGGCCCGTGGTTGGGAAAAAGAATCAATCTGCCTTACTGGCAAAATACTTCAACATGTATAAAAAGAATCCGCGCTCGAGAGTGTTCGCACCTCTCGCGGAGTCTTTTCGTAAATTGGGAATGCATGACGATGCCTTCAAGATTCTAAAAGAAGGTATTCGAAATCATCCTAACTATACGCTTGGTTATATTGTTCTGGCCCACTGCTATTATGATCAGCAGAAGTATGAGCTGACTTACAATACCCTTCGACCGATTATTTCTCAGAACGCTGACAATATCTCTCTTCAGAAGATCTTTGCTCAGGCCTGTATTCACCTTGGTCACATGGAAGAGGCCCTTGATACCTTCAAGTATCTTCTTTTTATGAATCCGAAAGATCGTTACTTTGCTGAGCAAGTAAAACGTCTGGAAGATGACCTGATGGTGGGACACAAGAAACTGAGTCTTGATCAGATCATTAAGTCACCTGATCTTCCTGCGCCTAAAGACGCGATTTCTCCGCCCGCTCAAAGCATTGATGATGATTGGGTCCAGGTTGATTTTAACCGACCGACTCAGGAAGAAAAGAAGCTACCGGAAAAACCGGCCGCCCTTCCAGAAGCAGAAGCTGAAAATGAGTGGGTGATGAAAAGACCCGGCCTGGATGAACATCCGATTCTTAAAACGGAAAAAATTCCGGAAAGAGATCTGGAAGATGAATATTATGCAGACGAGTTTGAAGAAGAATTCGGAGACGCAGAAGAAGTTAATGCCAGTGCCATTACTTCCGATGCTCCAATTGTTTCTCATACGTTAATTGATCTGTACTGTGCTCAACATTACTACGATAAGGCGATTGAACTTCTGGAAAAAATTCTGGAACTCAATCCAAATGATGTGGCCACCATCCAGAAGCTGGAAAAAGTTCGCGGATTAAAAAATCAAAACGTCGAGACTAAATCGACGGCACCTGCCACTGAGCAGGAAGGTCATGACGAACTCATCTCAATCATAGAAACTCAGGTGAAAGTGAAATCACCAAAGGAAATCAAAGTTGAAGAAACATTCAACAGATTCCTGGATGCGTTGAAAGAGAGAGCTCATGAAAAAAATTCTCATTATTAATGGACCAAATTTAAACATGCTGGGAAAACGTGAACCTGAGGTTTACGGGAAAGACAGTTTGGATGATATCCGTGTGTGGACAGACGCGAAAATTAATTCCGAAGCGACTACTGAGTGGTATCAATCGAATATCGAGGGCGAAATCGTCGATCGCATTCAAGCTGCTCACTCCCAAGATTTTGACGCTCTGGTGATCAACCCGGGTGCTTATGCCCATACCAGTGTGGCCATTCATGACGCATTAAAAATCCTTAAAATTCCAGTAATTGAAGTTCATTTAAGCCAGGTCTACCGACGCGAGGAGTTCCGACATACTTTGTTGACGGCAAAAGCCGCATCCGCCATAATGAGCGGGCTTGGAAAACAGAGTTATTACATCGCGATAAAATCGCTGATCGATTAAAGGAACATTTCATGTACCAAACCACTGATTTTAGAAAAGGTCTTAAAATTGAGATCGAGGGTAAACCTTGGATCATTGTTGATTTTCAACACGTGAATCCGGGTAAAGGTTCTGCGTTCGTTAGAACAAGACTACGCAACCTTGAAACAAACCAAACGCTCGAGCGAACTTTCAAAGCTGGTATCGAAACTGTTGGCAAGCCAGACATGGAAGAAAAAGAGATGGAGTATAACTACGCTGATCAAGACGGTTATAACTTCATGGACCAAACAACTTTTGAGATGGTTCACCTTTCTCATGAGCAAGTTGGTGACAATAAGTTCTATCTTCAAGAGAACATTAAAGTGTTCATCCTTTACTTCAACGGTCGTCCGATCTCTATCGAACTTCCTAACTTCATCAATCTTAAAGTTGTTGAAACAGATCCAGGTATGCGTGGTGACACTGCTACTGGTGGTTCTAAAAAAGCCGTTATGGAAACAGGTCTTCAAGTGAACGTTCCTCTTTTCATTAAAGAAGGTGAAGTTCTGAAGATTGATACTCGTACTGGCGAATATATTGAAAGAGCTAAGGTGTAATCATGAAATTAGATTCTCTAAGCATTGAGTCTCTTAAAGAGATCGTTAAAGTTGCTAAAGAACAAGGTGTTGCAGAACTACAAGTTGAAGCGAAAGACTTCAAAGTGTCTGTAAACTTCGCAACTGCTCCGGCAGCTGTTCATCATGTTCAACCAATCGTTCATCAAGCTCCAGTAGCTGCTATGGCCGCTCCTGTTGCGGCACCTGCTGCTGCTCCAGCAAAAGCTGCTGCGAACGATGCTGGTCTTCACATTATTAAGTCTCCATTCGTAGGAACTTTCTACGCTTCACCATCTCCAGGGAAACCTGCTTATGCAAAAGTTGGCGATAAAGTAAAAACTGGCCAGCCACTTTGCGTACTTGAAGCAATGAAGATCATGAACGAAATCGATTCAGACGTTAACGGTGAAATCGTTGAAATCTGTGTTGATAACGAATCTCTAGTTGAATACGGTCAGCCGCTATTCAAGATTAGAAAGTAACGAGAGAGCTGTCCGTGACGACCAAGAAATTTAAAAAAGTACTCATCGCCAACCGTGGCGAAATTGCAATTCGTGTAATTAGAAGCTGTAAAGAACTAGGCATTGAAACAGTTGCGATCCACTCTACTGCCGATGAAGATTCTCTTCACGTGAAAATGGCCGATGAGTCTGTTTGTGTTGGTCCGGCGAAATCAACTTTTTCGTATTTAAATATTCCTCAAATTCTATCTGCAGCAGAAATCACTGGTGCAGATGCGATTCACCCAGGTTACGGATTCCTCTCTGAAAATGATGAATTTGCAGAGATGTGTGAGAAGTGGGGAGTAACATTCATTGGCCCATCAGTTAAATGTATTCAGGCCATGGGTGATAAAATTGAATCAAAAATCACTGCTAAAAAAGCAAACGTTCCAACACTCGATCCAATCTATGTGAAGGACACTGATGAAGCTTTCATCAAAAAAGAAGTAGAAAAAATGGGCTTCCCGGTTCTCATCAAAGCATCAGCTGGTGGTGGTGGACGCGGAATGAAGCGCATTGAAAACTTCGAAGAACTTTGGCCGGCACTTGCTCGTTTGCAAGAAGAAGCAAAAGCTGCCTTCGGTGATGGAACTCTATTCATTGAAAAATACATCACGAACCCTCGTCACATTGAAGTTCAACTTCTTGCTGATAAACACGGTAACGTGATTCACTTAGGTGAACGTGACTGTACAATTCAACGTCGTTTCCAAAAAATTCTGGAAGAAGCACCTTCTCCGGTTCTTTCTCCAAAAGTACGTGAAGAGATTTGTGATGCTGCCGTTCGTTTGGGCAAATTCGTAAATTACGATTCAGTTGGTACTGTTGAGTTCCTTTATGACCTCGACACCCAGAAATTCTACTTCATGGAAATGAACACTCGTATTCAGGTTGAGCACCCGGTGACTGAAGGTCGCACAGGTGTGGACCTTATTTCTGAGCAAATTCGTCACGCTCAAGGTGACGTAAGCCGATTCAAGCAATCAGATATTACGTTCAGAAATCACGTGATGGAATTCCGTATCAACGCTGAAGATCCAAAAACAGGAATGCCTTCTCCTGGCCATATCACGCATTATCACAGACCTGGCGGAATTGGCGTAAGAACAGACGACTATATCTATACAGGATATACCGTACCACCTCACTATGATTCTATGATTTCAAAGATCATCGTTCAGGCCGATAACCGCGCCAACTGTATCACCCGTGCCAAGCGCGTGTTGAATGAAACAGTGGTAAGCGGAATCAAAACGAACATCGATCTTCACAAGGAAATCTTGAATGATCCTGACTTCGTTGAAAGCAAGTTTTCGACCAATTATTTAGCGAAAAAACTCATTTAAAAGTATAATAAATCCAAGTGTTTAATGTGCCACAGGAAGGGGCATCTTGGATTTTATTATTCAATTTCGGCAGATGATGGCCGAGCAGAAGTTTTTTGAAGTTCAAAAGTTGATTGAAGTACAACTTTCGCTTCCTAATACCTCAACACGTCGTGATCTTCTTCAGTTGTATGAAGAAGCATTAATCGGCCAACAAAAAACTCTTCCAGTTCAATTCCTTTTAGAACTTTGTGAACTCGAAACTCATGCGGGAAATTTTGATCGCGTACATGAACTGTTAGAAAACATTCCTTCGGAAGTTTCACAAAAATACTTTCACACAATTCAAAAGTTAAAAATTCAAACTGCTGAACATAAAGGTCAAATGAATGAGTTGTATCAACTCGTCACAACTTTTCTTTTGAGACAGTTTGAAAAACAAATTCCGAACGTTCCCTTTTGGCTTGAAGGCATTATTGAGAAATACTTTAAGTTTGATTTTGCTTTAAGACTCCAAAAGCTGGGCCTTGCTTTGCTCCTCAATGATGTTAAGACCGGAGAGGAGCTGGTGCGTTCGTTGATTCTTTCTTGTGTGGAGAAATCATCTCCTAAAGGAACAAGTCAGAAACTGCAGTCTATTGCGGAAGTTCTTAGGGCCGGACAACAAAAAGCGCAGTTAGAGGTCTATCAGAACTTTTGTCTCATTTCTTCTCAAGGCATCTCTGAGAAGGGAGAGTATAAGAAGCTGGTCGAAATGATCATCTACTTTGATGACTTTAAATTTCAAGCACTGTTATTAAATTTACTCTATCAACTTGGACTTTTAGAAGAAGTTCAAAACTACGCTACAGTTGTGCGCTCAAATCCGGAGTATGACTTTGTCTACTTCGATAAATATTTCGCTCATCTGAAGCCATATTTTGTTCCTCCTAAAAAAGTTGAACCAAAGTCGGGACCTCAATTTGAATCTCCGGATCTTAAGCTTGACGAGAAATACCGCTCTGAACTTTTCTCGGCCCTTCCGGAAAGCGAAGAAAACGAAGAGCATAATTATGCTCACCTGTTTAAGCACCAGGAGTTTAGTTTTGATCAGTTAAGTGACCTGGCGGTGAGTTTCCTTCAAAGTGAAATGCCAAAAGTTTCGCTCATTGCAGTGAACGAAGCACTTAAGAAGGTCCAAAGTGATCGGGACTTTCTTAAAGCGAGCTATTTAAAACTTACGTGTTTGTTGCAACTCAAAGATTACCGAGCGGCCATGGATGTTTGTCTCATGGCACTTGATAAGGCCACATCCCGTGATGACATTTTGTCGTTCATGTATGGCCAGGCCGAACTCTATATTCGTTTGAATGAAAGAAAACAGGCCAAGATCATTCTTTCAAAAATTATTTCGATTGATAGCAAATACCGTTTAGCAAAAGAAAGGCTAGAAAAACTGAATGAGATTTAAAAGTGTTCTAGGAGCATTCTTATTCATTCTTCTGGCAAGTTTTATTGCCTTTGTGGTCTTTATTCAGACCAAGTCTTTCGGTGGACTGGTGACGAAAGTGGTGTCTGATCTTTCAATGAGAAAGGCACAGACTGACGTTAAGATCAAAAACTTCACCATCAGTGTGTTCCCACCGGGGCTTGAACTTAACCGCGTGCGAGTGAAGAAGAAAATCTCTGATGTGGAAAACTTTGAAGCGGAGTTGGGAAAGATCGGTTTTTACATCAGCCTGATTGAAGTGGAAGAAAAGAAACTTACTTTTGGTCAGATACGAATTGCCGATTCTTCCATTAACTATACCTTTCCAAAAAAAGATGAAGAGCTAAAAGAAATTGATCAGGCGATCATTAATAAGATTTTTGATCTTTCTGAAAAAGCGCCCATTCGAGTTGATACCTTATTGATTGAGAATACCAGGATCTTTGCTAATCACGATTTATTGGAAGCGCGTCGTTTAAAGATCTTTAAACGAGGTGATTCTTTTACCACTCGCTTTCACGTTGCCAATATCCAACCGAGCCCTGAAGTAGACTTTACTCTGGATGAGGTCTGGGGAGATGCTGAAGTTAATCGCAATGACGTTAATATCTATCGTCTTAAAGTTCAGCACGACGTGCAGACTTTGGTTCTTAAAGGAAATGTCAAAAATTATAGACTGCTTAAGAACAGTGAAGTTGCCCTTAATGGTGAGGCCCAGCTGCATCTAAAAAGTGTGGATCGTGATTTTGAGTTGCCTGAATTTATCGACGTAAAAAATGGTTTTGCAAAAGTTGGTTTTAGCGTTCAGTACCTTAACAAAGAAATCAATGCCAAGAGTGATGTGCTTTTGACTGATTTTAAATCCAATCTTTTCTATGCAGATGAACTTCGCGCGGGCCTTGCATTCGAAGACAATAAACTCACGGTCAATAAAATAGAGTTGAACAACAAGAAAGAAAAACTCAAGCTTCTCTCTCCTGTTCAGGTGGCCGATATCAATCGCAAGACCTGGCTGAATAAACCAATCACTGCTTATGTTGAAAATGTTTCGCTTAATAATGTTCTTCGTTTTCTGGGCCCATCATTAAAGGTCCTTAAGGGTAATCTCACAGGTCAGTTGGTGTTTGAAAAACGTGGAAATGATTTCTACTTTTTGCCGAAAGATAACTTCCATGTTCAGAATTTAGGTCTGGTGGTGGGAGAAAGTAAGGACCCATTTAAGATCTTGATGGCGAAATCAGTTCGTCTTCAGAATTCAGAGTTTGGAATTGTGAATAATGAATTTCAAATGAGTGCTACTGCGGTTCTTCCACGCTCCAAGCTTGAAGTTGATGGATTTGTGAACAAACATAAGGTGAAGTTTTTTGTGCCAGATTCACCAGTGAATTTAGAAGACCTGGGTAACATCGCAAATCTCGATATTAAGGGCGCAGGCAATCTATCAGTCGATGTCTCCGGGCCTTTAGACAATGTTGTGATCAACGTCAAAGGTAAGACCAAGGGATTTGAGATCTTGGGCTATCGACTGGATGAGACCGAAAAGAATCTTTCGATCGAATTAAAAGAGGACCAGGTTCTTATCAATAAAATGGAATCAAAACTCGGTAAGACCCATGTTTCAGGAACAGGTCTAGTGAATTGGGGCACTCGTGATATTGCCTTAGGAATTAACTCTAACGATGCGACCGCTGCAGATCTTACGGAGATCCTGCATCCGATTCTTTCAAAAGTGGATTTTTTACCAAGCGATCTTGATCTCAAGGCCAAAGTGGATGTTAACATCTTTGGAAAATATTTACTGCCTGAACTAAGGATCAAATCAAAAATAGATTTTACCGAACTCGTGGCCTACGGAGAAACGATTCCGACGGGACGCTTTGATGTTTCTCTGTTTAATGAAGTTTTATCATTCAGTAATTTCGAAGGAACTAAAGGACAGGGAAGAATTGACGGCGACTTCTCTTTTAATCTCAGTAACAAGATCATGAAATTAAAATACCGCTGGGACAATCTCCAGCTCAGTAGTTTTAATGCGGTCAAAAATTTGGGGCTGAATTTAGACTCCAAGATCGCCGGAAAGTTTGAAGGATCGGGAACTCCATCTCATTATCACTTGATGCTTGATTCAAAACTTTTTGATACGCGATCACAGAACTATTCATTTGAAGATTCCGATATCTCTTTGGATCTTTACTCAGACCACATTGAAGGAGATGTGAAGCTCTTCGGCGATATCATTAAATCAGACTTTGATCTTGCGATGACGGATCATCGAAGATCTCGTCTCAATTTAAAACTTCTAAATACTGATATCAAGCCACTCGCAGTAGGTATTTTTGGTGAGCATCTAGAGTCGGAGGACATTACCGGTCGAGTTAATCTGGAAGTGGCCTCTTCATTTGATAAGGGCTTCAACAATCTAAATCTGACTGGGTCATTGAAGCAGCTAGTGTTTAACCATCCAGATTTCAACGTCAACTATCAGTCTAAACGACCTGAGTTCGTCGTAAAAAACAGTGAGATCGAGGCCTGGAATCTGAACATCAAGGAATCCGATTTGTTTTTGGTGACTAAGGGTGAAGGAACATTTGGGAGAAATGTCTCCCTCATTCATGAATTTCATTTGAACTCGAAACTGATGGAAATTCTTATCGCACCGGTTCTTTCATCAGAAGGATTTGTTCGAAACATCGTGAGAGTAGATGGTAGAAAAAACAAGTATGATTTCTCCATCTCGTCTAAGGCCACTGATCTTTCAGTGTCAGTTGAACAGTTACCGTTTCCCATTAATCATCTAAAGTACGATGTGGAGTACGCCAATAGACGTCTTCTTATTCAAGAGCTCATGACAACTCTTGACAGTGGAACTCTTGCCTTAAAAGGTGACATCTTTTTTGATGAGAATGACCCTGACATCAATCTTAAGTATCAGTTTGACCGTGCGGAGATTCCGATTCTTTCGAAATCGGTCATCAATATCACTGGTGAAGGTATTATCCTCGGAAATAATCCTCCTTACACAATTGGAGGAGAGATCCTGATCAATAAGGCCCAGATCGTAAATGAGTTAAATGACTTCTCATCCAAGTCTGCCACGTTCTCACAAATTCGTTTCCTACCGAAGAACCAAGAATCTGCCGTTGGAAAGCTCTTTACCTTAAACGTGAATATTAAGGCAGAAAATCCGGTACGTGTGACCAACTCCCTTATGGATGTGGCGCTGAAAGGTGAAGTACAGTTGACCGGCAACCCTTCACGACCTCGTGGGGACGGACGTCTGTATACACCAGTAAACTCGTCTCGGATTTTCTTTAAGAACAATGAGTATCTCATCACTAATGCGGACATTAACTTTAGCCCAAAGAAAGAGATTTCGAATCCAGATTTCGATGTTCAGGCACTGACACTGATTTCGACCTATAAGGTCTTCCCGAAGGCCTATGGAGATTTAGAGCGCTTTAATTTTGATCTCACATCAGATCCTCCGCTTCCGCGAAACTCTATTCTTTCACTCATTGCTTTCGGTTACACCGAAGAAAGCCAGAGTAACCTTCAACAGAAAGATCAACAGAGCTTGACTCAAGTCGGTGTGGGGTCATTCGTGTTCGATCGCTTTAAGATCAGCGATATTTTAAATAAACAGTTTGGTCTTCAGGTAAATCTGGGAACAGTGATCGAACAATCAGGAACCGACAGTCTTCTTACTGGCCGTTCACAGGAAGGTCAGTTCGGTCAAGGTGGCGGTGCTCTCGGTAGGACCCGTTCTGCGACCAAGATTGAATTGAAGAAACGTCTGGATGAGGCCCTGACTCTTTCAGTGTCTAGTACGATGGGCGGAAGTATTGGTCAGCGCCAAAGTATGAACTTGAACTATGGATTAACAAAGAAAGTACAACTGGAAGGTGTTTACGAACTAAGAACCAACGCAGAAGGTGAAGAAGACATTATTGATAACTCCATCGGTGCCGATGTAAAGTTCAGGTGGACGTTTAAATGAAGTTTTTGATTACCCTCTTCCTGATTCTATTGCCTGCCATATCTTTTGCTGAAGGCCTGACCCTTTCAAAGGTAAATGTAGAGTGCTTGAAATCCGACTTTTGTACGGAACGGAAAAACCGTTTTGCCACTATGGTTGGTGATTATCGAAGCTTAGTCCATATGAAAGATACTTTGAGAGTTCTTGCTTCGGACGGGGGCTATCAAAGTTTTACTTACGAGCTTGATCAAACAAATGGTCTTTATACTCTAAATCTCCGCTTCCAGTTAAAGCCTTTGGTTGAAGAAATTAACATTGGTTTCACGGACAGAAATCTGGAATACGATCCTGCCCAATTGATCAGTATGAGGGAAGGGGACTATTTTGAAATTCAAAAACTGAAAGAAAACATGGATGGTCTTCAGAAGCGTCTGGAGAACATGGGGTATCCTAAAAACAGCCACACCTATGAAGTAAAAGAGAGAGGAAATAAAGTATCTCTTAGCATTGTCATTACCTTGGGTGAACCTCGAATTTTTAAAAGTATTCGTTCGAATTCAAAATCAAGTTACGTTCAGGATTATCTCGTTAAGAAGTTCTACAATCTCTATAACAAGCCCTTCGAGATGACAAAGTTCAAGCTCTATCTCGACGACGCCCAGAAAGAGCTTTTTAAGTACGGTTATTTTTTGATCAGCATGGATTTTGTTCCTGAGATTAAAGGTAATCGTGTGACCTTGGACATTAAAGTCACTAACGATCAACTCTTTGCTTTTGATTTTAAAAACCTTAAGCAGGAACATCGTGATGTGGTCCATAATTTACTGTTGGATTTGTTCCGAAAATATAAGCGACCACTGTCTGATTCAACCATTAAGAGTGCTCTTAAAGAACACTACTTAAATCGTGCTCGCCTGAATGCGGACATCAGAATTGAGAACTCTGAATATCTCAATATGTACAACGAAACAGTTCACCTTTATCGGGTCTTCTTGGACGAGAAGTATAAGACCCGTCTGACTGCAGTGACGTTTACTGGAAATAATTATTTCAGCAATAAGCGACTGCAAAAGATGTTTGATAAAGAGGCCTTCGAACTTGCCTCTATTAAATTCTATGACCCAGAGTTTTTTGAATATTTCATGGATTACCTTCGTGGCCAATACATCCAACGGGGCTTCGTTCAGGTAAGAGTCCTTCGTCCGGTCAGCAATTTCGACGCTCAAAAACATAATGCTACGGTCGATTACATCATTCAGGAAAATCAGCGCGCTTTCGTACGTAAGGTAGAGTTCGAAGGAATTCCTCTGGAGTATGAGGATAAACTTCTGACGATCATGCAGAACAAAGTCACCAAGCCATTTAATCCAATAAAGATGGTGGAAGACATTAAAAAAGTGGCCTCAACCCTTCAGGAAGAAGGTTATTACTACGCCGAAGTTCTTAATGCGAACGATGAGGACCTGGTACGTTATTCAAAGACCGGTGCTGATGTTGATATTCGCTTTAAGATTAATCTCGGCCCAATGGTAAAACTCAATCGAATTCTCTTCCTGGGCAACAACAAAACCAGAAAGAAAGTTCTTTTGAAGAAAATCCCGCTTGAACCGGGAGACACGATTACTCCTTCTCGAACGCGAGACATTGAATCGGCCCTTTCAGCAACAGGACTTTTTAATACAGTAAACGTTACTCCTCTTCGCCATAACTCGAAGAACGCTCAGACCGACTTATTAATTAGAGTGGTGGAAAGAGAGTATGGTCTAGTGGAGATCGCTCCGGGATATCGTACCGACCTAGGATTAAAGCTGACCGGGACTCTGTCTTATCAAAATATTGCGGGTGAAAACAAATCTATTACTCTGAGAACTCAGCTTAACCAGCGTCTAAGTTATCAGACCCTTGATCCTCAACGGAGAAAAGACGCCGTTCCGATTCTCGAACACAACACCTCTCTGACTTATACTCAGGGTGATATCTTTGATACACTTATTGATTTTTCTGCCTCTGGTGCTTATCAGTTAAAACGCTTCTATTCTTTCGATGCCGAGATTCTGAGAGCAAATACAATTTTTACTCGCGATCTGACTAAGCGATTGTCTTCTTCATTACGTTATCAGTACGAAGATATTCAGCAGTACAACGCCACGAATGAGATCGATAATGGAAGTTTCGAGATTGGTGCGATCACTCCAAGTTTAACTTACGATTTACGTAACTCGCAGATTAACCCAGTGAAGGGCGCTTTCTTTAACTTATCGACTGAATGGGCCAACCCATATTTCCTGTCCCAGAAAGAGCCGGATCTCACCATTAACTATTACAAGCTCATTTCTCGTAACCGTTTCTACATTCCTTTCAAAAATGGAACTGTGGCGATTTCGATGGTAGGGGGGATTCAGGAAAACCTTGCCCGGGAAAAGGTCACGGTCAATGGCGTGACGCAGACCGAAGGCTATATTCCAAACATCAAGGTTTTTCGTTTAACCGGTATGGATATCATCCGTGGGTTTAGTGATGAGGAGGCCAACCGCCTACCTAACGGAAACGACATTTCGGAAGAAAAGATTGATAACCGGGCCTATCTGGCGAATTTCAAGTTCGAGCCGCGTTACTTTATTAATGATGCTCTAATGGCCGGGGTATTCTATGATGCGGGGCGCGTGTTCGTTAACCGCGTGGACTTAGGAGACCTGAGAGACTCGGTCGGGGTTACTTTTAAGATCATCACCCCAGTGGGTACCCTAGACTTTGACTACGGAATAAAACTCTTGAGAGAAAGAAACAAGGATGGTAGTTTAGAGGACCCCGGACGCTTCCACGTGTCAATTGGCTTCTTTTAATCCCCCGAATTTTAAAAGAGCCTGATCTGCTCATGCTGACCCTTAGCAAGTTGGCTTAGGAGTATTTCTTGACGTGCGGCCGCAAAGTCCATATATAGGGACAAAATTTTTATTAATTAATGGAAGGTTGATTATGATTACTCAGAAATCGTATACGATCACTAAAGCCGAAATGGCGAACAAGAAGTGGTTCGTAGTAGACGCAACAGATATGGTTGTTGGTCGTCTTGCTTCAGAAGTGGCAAAGGTTCTTAAAGGTAAGCACAAGCCACAATATACAACTCACAACGACGCTGGTGACTATGTTATCATCGTGAACGCTGAGAAAGTTAAATTCACTGGTAAGAAGTGGGATGATAAAGATTACCACTGGCACACAAACCACATCGGTGGAATCAAGAAACGTACAGCTAAAGAGCAACTAGCTAAGCACCCAGAAGCGATCATCGAAGAAGCTGTTCGCGGTATGCTTGGTAAGAACACTCTTGGTCGCGCTCAGTTTACTAAGCTTAAAGTGTTTGTTGGTCCAACTCACACTCACGAAGCTCAGAAGCCTGAAGCTCTAACTTTCAAATTTTAATTATAAGGTAGAAAGATATGTCTAAAGCAAAATCTTACGATCTTCACACAATTGGCCGTCGTAAAACTTCAGTAGCTCGCGTTTACGTTTCTCGTGGTACAGGTAAAATCCTTATCAACGATCGTGACGTTCAAAACTACTTTCCTAAAGCGACAAGCCGTTACATCGTATTCCAACCGCTTAACCTTCTAAAAGTTAACGATAACTACGATTTCAAAATTAACGTAAAAGGCGGCGGTGTTACTGGTCAAGCTGGTGCTATCCGTCTTGGTATCGCTCGTGCACTTCTTAAGCTAGCTCCGAATTCTCGTACTGAGCTTAAGACTGCTGGCTTCCTTACTCGTGACTCACGTAAAGTTGAGCGTAAGAAGTATGGTAAGTCTGGTGCTCGTAAATCGTACCAGTTCTCTAAACGTTAATATCCACAAAGATATACCGTGCAGAAAGGGGTCCTTATGGACCCCTTTCTTTTTGTCCCTCCTTTCATTTCTTCGGTCACGTTCGTCGTTAGTGGTTTCTCTCCTCCTTGCGACGTACTCAACCGTACGCCTCAGTCGGCGCTCACCGCTGCCTAGAACCTGACTCAAATAAATGTAAGGCTTTCTGCTCAGACTTTTGAGAACGAGAACTGTCTAAGATCGGTTTGTTGTCTAAGCCCACTTTTGGGCGCATATTATTCTTCATGGAAAAGCACGACGTAGAATCGATCGAAATTCGTGGCGCCAGGGTTCATAATCTCAAGAACGTTGACCTCGATATCCCTCTTAGAAAGTTAGTTTGTTTCGCGGGGCCCTCAGGCTCGGGAAAGACCTCATTGGCCTTCCATACTCTTTTAACAGAGTCAAAACGACGCTTTGTGAACTCCTTTCCCAACTCCATGAAGTTCTTCACTGAACGTCCGGCAGCGGTGGAAGTGGATCGTATTTTTCCAGTGCTTCCGGTTTTTGGTCTTCCGCAAATTAACCCGGTGGTAGGATCGCGTACGGTGGTTTCCGATGTAATGCGACTCACAGATAGTCTGCAGAATCTCTTTTTCAGCTTCGCCAAAGAACTTTGTCCAACTCACGAGATGGAACTTGAAATCCGCCCGGTGGCGGAACAATTAAAATCCCAGGCACCAAAAAACATTCAAGGTGTGGGATACATTCTCCTTACTCCCAATGAGTTTTTGCGCGTGTTCGGTGAGGGCTTTTTGCCGGCCCGTTCTTATTCTCAGAAACGTAAGACCGTTGAGGCCTTCAATCAAGAAGATGAATTGTGGGAAGTGCTTCGTTTTAAATGGGACAATCTCGCGACGGTTGAAAAGAAGTGGAAAGAACTAAAGCTCGATCAGTATCGACTTAATTACCAGCTCTTCGGAGAAGGTCTTAAGAAACCACAACTTTTGGAATTTCATTTTGAGAAAGTTTGTCCGAAGTGTGATTTTGAATCCGTTCCGGCGGTCACTGTAAGTGCGTTCTCGCCCTATAGTGCTTTAGGGGCGTGCCCAAAGTGTAATGGCTACGGTGCGATTTTGATCTATGATGAAAAGAAAATCATGGATAAGGACCTCTCCATTCAAGAGGGTGGGCTTAAGCTTTTAAACTACGGTCCATTTCAAGATGCTTACGAAGAGCTTCTTAAACTTTTGAAGAAAAGAAAAATTCCTCTCGATACTCCGATTAAAAAACTCCCGAAAGATTTTTTCCAACTATTGGAAGAAGGCCAAGGTCAATATCCGGGATATGGTGAATTAAAGCGCTATCTCGAGAGTAAAAAATATAAACCATCAGTTCGTATTTACATCAGACAACTTCAAAGAGAAGAGCCATGTCTGGTTTGTCATTCATCGCGACTGAATAAAAATATTCATCACTATAAAGTCAAACTCAGAGATAAAAATTGGGGACTCGATGAGATCATGGGTCTCACAGTGGAAGAAGCTTATCCGCTTTTTTGTTCTCCGCGGGCACTTGCCACTTCCCATGAGAAACGTCTTTTCACGAACATTTGTGAAAATCTCAAGATGGCGATGGAGATGGGACTTAATCACCTTTCGCTTTTAAGAAAGGCCAAGACCTTGTCGGCCGGAGAGTATCAGAGATTGTTACTCATTAAGTATCTCTCGTTTCAGGGCACCGATAGTTTGTTTGTACTGGATGAACCAAGTCTTGGTCTGGCCGAGAAAGAACTGGAAAAACTCATTCAAGGACTTCGAAATCTCATCGCTCAAGGAAACACTGTTATCCTGATTGATCACACTGAATATATTCAAAAGCATTCAGATCACTTGATCGTCATGGGACCAGGTTCTGGTAAAAAGGGTGGAGAGATTCTTTATCAGGGTCTTCCGAATGAATACTTTAAGAAGAAAGAAGTGGTGACTTGGGAGAAGAAAAAGTCCTCAACCAAGTATCCAGAGTATATTGAAGTTCTTGCTCCGGAAATTTATGGCAAGACCTACTCTGATTTTAAAATTCCTTTGAATGATATGACTTGGGTAACTGGTCCATCAGGTACCGGCAAGACCGCTACCGTAATTAAAGTCATGGCCAATACACTTTATAAAAAGATCTATGGAGAGTGGTTTGAGGAAGAAGAGTTTTATAGCAAAGGAATAAAAACCGGGGCGAAATTTGAAGACGTCATTGTGATCGCCTCTGACTTGAACCGATTTACTTCGCGCTCATCAGTCGGAACCATCACAGAACTTTCGACAGTCATTCGAAAACACTTCTTAAAACTTCCAGTCGCAAAAAGTATGAATCTGAAAGAGGGCCATCTTTCGAGTAATTCGGAACTTGGTATGTGTCCACGTTGTGAAGGGCGAGGTTCGATTACAATTGAGATGCAATATCTTGAAGATATTGTGCTTGAGTGTGAAGACTGTAAGGGACTTAAGATCAAACCTCTTTACGCAAACATTTCTGATGGGCACATGACAGTGGCCGAGGCCTATAATTTACCACTCAGTCAGGTGTTAGAGCGAATTGAACTCACTCCAAAATTTAGAAGAGTGTGGGATTATCTCAAAATTTTGAATCTGGATTATCTCTCGTTAGATCGAGCTTTAAATTCCCTCTCTGGTGGAGAGAAGCAGCGGATTTTCCTCCTTTCAAAACTTTTAAAGAACATCCAGAATTCACTTTTAGTATTCGAAAACATCTCCTTTGGTCTTTCAGAAAAAGAGCTTCAGCACTTGGGTACATTCTTGGGTGACTTGATTCAGCTTAAAAACACCATTGTGATCATTGATGCTTCTAATTGTTTTAAGCATTTAGCTAATTGGAAGCTAAGTTTCGATACTAAATCCATAGACCTCATTCCCGTTAAAAAAGACTGATAAAATCATTCAAGTTCTCCTCTGAAAAGACCGACAAGATAAGTAGGTCAATTCGAGGAGAACTTTGTGTTTGTTCGACTATTTTTCCTACTGCTTACGTTCCCGGTTTACGCCACGGTTTTTCAACCGCAGCCAGTTGAGCAACAGATTAAAGAGTCTGATGGAATCATGATTGGCCATTATCTGAAGAGCAAGGCGATCAAGCTGGATGATGGATCCATCGCCACTCAAATGATTTTCAAAATGAATAAAGAATACGGTCTTCAGTCTGATCTTTTTGGAATGGATGAAGTGATTGTTCATTATCCCGGCGGCAAGATGGATGGAATGGAGGTTCATGTTGATGGGGTTCCAAAATTTGTTCCAGGTGAGCACGTGGTTTTAATGATTAAAAGTAATCAGGACCGCTACTGGGGAATGAACCTAGGTTTTGGTACTTTCAAAGTGGTGAATTACGGCAATGAAACCATGATTGTGAACACCATTTTTCCAACCGATCGCAAAGTCGGGCAGATGAAGCTTGTTGAATTCGAGAGAAACGTAAAGGCCATTAAGGGTTCCAGCTTAAAAATTGTGATGGCCCCTGTATATCCGACTGAAACAGATGAAAGCGGAGAAATGCGTGCTCCTGCCTCTGTAGTTGAAGGGCAAAATCGCTCCATTGCTTCAAAAACTGAAGAAGTAGAGAATATTGAAGATCAGCCACATATTAGTGTGTTTTGGCTGGTGGCCTTTCTGGCAATATTAGGCGGGATTTTCCGTCTTACGAGACAGAAAGAGGCCAAGTAATGGTCCCATTTCCAATGGATTGGAATGAGTTTTCTTTTAGTTCTCTTAACTATTCTGGCGTCTGCATGGGCGCATCAGTCGTCATTAACGACGGGTGGTAGAGAACTATTCTGGGCCAATCCGACTGTTCCAATAACCATCAGAACAAATACTTCAGATCTATCGGCCAATGAGGCGCGAACAATTATTTTGAATTCTATGAATCAATGGAATTTAAGTTCAAATAGCGCCCGTGTTTCAGAAGGTTCTTCTGAAAATGAGATCCGTTTTGTTTCGAACTTTCCGTATGGCTCGGCAGTTTTAGGTGTGACTGAGCTTACTTATAACAACGCTGGCGCCATTCAACGGGCGGTAATTTCGTTAAACGATGACTACTTCTTTCATAACACTTCTGGTTTTTACTCTGCCGGTGAGGTTTTCTTAGGCGATGTTGTGACCCACGAACTGGGACACCTTTTTGGTCTTTCACACTCGGAAGTTTTAAATTCAACCATGTTCTACGCGGCCTACTCCGGACAAAGCACTGTTTCGTTGGATGATCGTTCGGGTATTCGTCAAAAATATGATTCTAGTTATGGGACCATTACTGGGTATGTGCAGGGTGGAAATCACGTGGGTGTTTTAGGCGCTCACATTCAGGCCATCTCGAGAAGAACAGGCGAGGCGAGTGGTGCTATCTCGGATGAAAATGGTGCCTTTACTCTAGGCGGATTGGATTTGAATGATACTTACTATTTGTATGTTTCACCGATAAAAAATACAGATTCATTACCTGGATATTTTGCCAATACTCAGTCTGAATTTTGTCCTGCCTCTTATGTCGGTTCATTCTTTTCGGCCTGTGGTAGAGAGAATGATGGAAAGCCACAGGCAATATCACTGACCTCCCTCAATCCTTCAGTGGATGTCGGGGTTGTTTCCATTCACTGTGATCTAAAGTCGGATGAAGATTATAGTGTGGAAAAAGTGGCAAGCTCATTTAGTCCAATCACTATTTATGATTACGCTCAGGAACAGAAACATGAAAAGGCCTTTGTTGGTTGGTTTCGTTCTACCAGTTCTTCTACTTGGTCAGCCTATGATTCACTTAATATTGATTTAAGATCGTTCAACAATCTCAGTGGAAATCCCAAGTTTTTAAAAGTTTCATTGGTGTCATATCCATTTGGAACGAGGCTTGAATATGAGTGGAACATAAAAAAGAACGGGGTGACCGATACAACTTTAAATCGTGCTCTTTCTTATTCACCTAGCACTGAAACTTACAACCCAGATTTTGAAGCGCTCATCCCTCTCAGTGCTTCTACTGCTCAGAATAATTTTCAGGTCAATGTTAGAGCAAGAAGACTATCGGGCACATATTCGGCGCAAATATTTCCTGCCTATATTCAATTTACCAGTGATCAGCATTTACCTTATTTGATCATCGCCAGCATTTGGGAGCAATCTGGGGCCCAGTACAGACCTATCATTGATACCGGTGCATTATTGTCAGATAATTATGCCTGTTTAGAAGCACCATATACATATGCTGTGTCTCGCGCTCGAGAAGCAAATGATGGCAGTAATCTTTCGGGTAGCGAAGGGGTGGCCGCCGCGGGCTGCGGTACTATTGAGCCTCCATCTTCGGGACCAGGTTCATCTCTTCCTCTGATCGCCCTTGGTTTTATGCTGGTCCTCTTACCATCTTTGTTGGCCAAATCCCGTAAGAACTTTTTGTCTTAACCCATCCTTTTTATTAAAATAAATAAGTCATTTCATTATCGCGAGGAGTGCTTAAATGAAGTTCATTTTTATTTGGTTGTGTTTACTCGTTGTGACCCCAGTGCTAGCGCAAAACCTCATGGAAGAGCGCATCTGGAAAGTGGCTCCCCGTAAGAAATCTATTTTTTTAGATTCAGGTGTATTCCATTACAACTCAAACTTAAAAACTGCCAGCATCATGGGTGTCCGAAATTCGGCCGTGAATGGACGTGGTTATGAGCGTGTTGTAATTGATTTCAACTCGTCTACAATTCCGAAAATTTATGGGCACATCACTCCGAACAAGAAAGTGTCGATTGATTTTTTCGACACCAACATTCAAACTTCACAGCCCAACATGAAAAACTCAAAGTTTGTTAAGGCAGTCGACTTTATTAGTGTTGATGGAAAAACCATGACGATGGAAATGTCTCTTAAAGGCAAATCTAGCTTCGACATTTTCTATCTCGAGAATCCAGGTCGTCTCGTTATTGATATCCGCTAACCTAAGGAAAAAAAATGGCCAAGGATAAAAACGCAAAGGCCAATACTGAATCTAGTATTGTTGCCGAAATTCCATCAGAAGTGGTGATTATTCCTATCGTGAATAGTCCTATCTTTCCGGGAATGATCGCACCGATTATTCTGTCGGAAGATAAATATACGCCAGAACTCGACTCTTATCTGACTAAGAACAACTACGTTGCTCTAAACTTGGTTAAGTTTAAAGACTTTGGAGAAAACTCAGATGCAGTTCTTCAGGAAATGGATGAAGAGCAAGTGAGCTATGAGGACGACACTGAAAGTCTTTCTCCAATGACTGCCAGCTCTGATTCTCCAAAAGGCATCACTCCAAAAGACATCTATAAAGTAGGTGTACTTTGTAAGGTGATTAAAAAATTAAAGCTTCCAGATGGTTCAGTGAATCTTCTGGTTCATGGTATGAAACGTTACCGTGCAGTCGAATACATCGCGGACGCTCCACTTCTAGTGGCCCGTACTGAAGTGTTCAATGACATTCATGAGCCGGATGAAGAACTGGACGCTTATACTCGTTCAGTAATTAATCAGGTAAAAAAGCTTTCTGAGATCAACCCATACTTCAACGAAGAAATGAAGCTTGCGATGTTGAACTCACCGTCTCCGGGATCTCTTGCGGATCTTGTGGCGTTCGCCCTTTCTTTGGATGTTCCTGAAGCTCAGGACTTCCTTGAAACTCTGATCGTGAAGAAGCGTTTTGCGAAACTTCTGGTTTATCTTAAACGTGAAAAAGACGTGGCAGACATTCAGAAAAAAATCACTGATGAAGTTAACGACAAAGTTAACAAGTATCAGCGTGAATACTTCCTTCGTGAACAATTAAAAGTCATTCGAAATGAACTTGGCCTTGATGAAGACGATAAGGCAAAAGACATAAAGAAAATTAAAGAGACGCTTGAAGCAGGTGGACTTCCTGAAGAGGCCAAAAAGGCCGCAATGGAAGAGCTCGAAAGACTTGAATCCATTCCTGATTCTTCTCCCGAGTACAACGTAACTCGTACTTATCTCAATTGGATGGTTCAGCTTCCATGGAACGCGGCCACTGACGATAAGGTCGATATTGAATCGGCCAAGAAAATGCTTGAGAAAGATCACTACGGTCTTGAGAAGCCGAAAGAAAGAATCATGGAATTCCTTGCTGTAAGAAAGCTAAAGCCAGAATACGATGGAACAATTCTATGTCTGGCGGGGCCTCCAGGTGTAGGTAAGACTTCTCTTGGTCACTCAATTGCAAAAGCACTTGGTAGAAAATTCTATCGCTTCTCACTCGGTGGTATGAAGGACGAGGCCGAAATTAAAGGTCACCGTCGTACCTACGTGGGTGCGATGCCAGGTAAAATTATCCAAGCGCTAAAGCGTGTTGAAGTGAACAACCCGGTAATCATGCTGGATGAGATCGACAAGATCGGTAAGTCGTATCAGGGTGATCCTGCTTCGGCCCTACTTGAAGTCCTTGATCCAGAACAAAATAAGACGTTCATTGATAACTATCTTGATGTTCCGTTCGATTTATCAAAAGTGCTTTTCATTGCGACTGCTAACTATGTTGGTGAGATCCCTGAGGCCCTTCTCGATCGTATGGAGCTGATTGATCTTTCTGGTTACACCATCGAAGAAAAACTCTCAATCGCGACGAAATGGGTGATTCCTAAGCAGCTTAAGAAACACGGTCTCGTTAGTAAGGAGTTCTCTCTTGGTGCTCCGGTACTTAAAGCACTTGTATCTGACTACGCTCGTGAGCCAGGTGTGCGTGTAATGGAGCAAATGGTGGCAAAACTTTGTCGTCGAGCTGCTCTGGAAAAAGTATCGAATAAGAAATTTAAAAAGTTCGCTCCAGCAGTTGCTGATCTTGAGAAGTATCTTGGTCCAAAACGTTTTGAAACTGATATGGCCCAAAAACCTCTTCAACCAGGTATCGTTACGGGTCTGGCCTGGACCTCTTTTGGTGGAGATATTCTCTTCATTGAAACAATTCCTCTTAAAGGTCGAGGCTTCAAGCTTACTGGTCAACTTGGTGACGTAATGGGTGAGTCAGCAAACCTCGCTTACAGCTACGTGAAGAGCATTCTTCAGGCACAGATAGAAGAAGAGAAAGCGCTAGAAGAGAAGAAAGCTTCGAAGAAAAAAGTGTCGAAGAAAAAAGTTGATACTCCGGCGGCTGTAACAGCACCTGCTGTTCCGGCACCGAATCCTGAAGAAGCGACTGACTTCTTGGCCAAACACGAAATCCATCTTCACTTACCGGCTGGAGCAACTCCGAAAGACGGTCCTTCGGCAGGTATTACGATGGCACTGGCACTTTATTCACTTTCTACGAATCAGATGGTTCGCGGTGATATAGCGATGACTGGTGAGCTTAGCCTTACTGGGAAAGTTTTGCCGGTTGGTGGGATTAAGGAGAAGGTACTTGCAGCAAAACGCGCGGGTATTAAGGAAATCATTCTTCCTTGGCAGAACGAGAAGGACCTTAAAGAAGTTCCTGAACGTCACCGTAAGGGCATGAAATTCTATCCGGTTAAGCACTTCGATGAAGTTCTTAAAATCGCTCTAAAGAGTCGTTAATTAAAAGGGGCCTTTGGGCCCCTTTCTTTTTCATCATCGGTCATTCTTGCCCAGTGTCTGCTTCATTGCTTCAATCAACTATCATGTTAGTACGGGGTAATCCCGTTTCCTTACAGGGTAGGAACGATGAAATTTCTCTTCTTCATAATGGGTGTCATGCTCATCCATTCGCCACTTTGGGCGAAAGGATTCATTGTAAATTGGGTATGTCCTGCAGATTCTTCTGAAAAAATTTCAGTTGAAGTTTTTTACGATGAAAACGGTAAGCTGGTTTTTGAGCCTGAAATTTTCAGTGAAATTGATATTGATAAGAATACCGACTATTCGAAATGTATTGCGGACTTTCAAAATAAGATCAACGATGGCGTAAAACTTTTTCAGGAGAAAAAGTGTCCACAGGCCAAAGATAGTTTTTGCTCCGTTCCTGTTCAATACACCAATGGTAAAGTTCTCGAAAAAATTCGTAACAGTTACTTTATGAAAAAAGTAAAAGACGTGCGAGTTGTCCCTATTGGAGTGGAGAATACTCCTCCTGCCACAAGACCCAAAGCGATTGTTGCAGAAGTAAAAGAAGAAAAGGCAATAACTTCAGAGGCCACTCCTACGACGCCTGATGCTTTCCTTGAAGCAATGATTAATTCTAAGGTCATCAATCCCAAAGAATTAAATCGTATTTTTACCTTTCAGAACAAGACCTACAAAGTAGGTGACTTTGATCATGTGATTGCCAAAAATATTGATCCTATTTTTTCCAACACAAGTCTTGAAGAAGGTAAGCAGTTTGCCCAGAACTATATGGTGGCAAAATCTGAATATCTAAAAGAAGGAAGCGATCCGGTTAAAAGAAAAGCGGTGCTGGATAACCTCAATCAGATGTTCGGAAAGATGTATGGAGGTCGGGGACCGGAAGAGCTGGCAAAAATGCTTGAGTGTGATCCAGACGATAATTTAACTCCGATTGGAGAAATTCTTAATAAGCTTCAGACCACAAAAAAAGTGGAGGGCTGTAAAGAACTTGCTCCTGGTGAACATAAAGTTTTCGAAAAAGACAGCGGTAACTATTATTCGACCGGTGATTATCTTCTTAAACGTAAGAAGGACGGAAATTATCAGGCCTTTGTGAATGTGGATTTCAAACGGGGAAGTGGAAGCCTGGCCCCTGAGGCCATGATGCAAAAGGCGAAGGGCTGTTTGCAAGAGGCGTCGCCTTTTTTGAAAGGGCCAGATGGAAGTCGAATTGAGATGATGGTGTTCTCACCAGAAGAGATTCAAAAACTTCCTAAAGAAGAGCGTCCTAATAAAAAAGACATTCTCATTGAAAGGGCCGGCGCTCGTAGTAATGCTGGCGCTTATTCTGAAGATCTTCCATGTTCCACTATCGTACATGAAATGCTTCACCTTCTTGGACTCTGTGATGAGTACGAAGAACAAAGTACAGACTTAAAGGCCATGTGGAACTGCAGGGTCGTTCCTAAGGCCGACTCTATTATGAGAAACAGTATGGAGACCTACTCCAAAGCAGTTGGGAGTGAGCTCTTCTGTAAATGTGATAGATTTCCTTGTAGCTCTGTTTATAAGAATGGAGATGAAAACACGAAAAAGATGATAGGAAAGTATACCTTCTATGATGTGACCGACCACACGTTCCGTTCTCGTTTTTGTAAATTTCAATTGCTTCCTTTGCAAAAAATTTTAAAAGATCCCTACAACACGGCACCTATTCAGCTAGAGGGCGCCGACACTATTGTGATTGAACACCGAACATTTTCAGGTGATCAAAAATTTCCAAATTACAAAATTGATAGAACGCAGATCACCTGTACCTGTAATGGAAACAAGGAATGTTTGTCGATTAAGGAGAGGCTGCCTTCACAACTGGCAAACTTAGGTCAACGGGCCTTATGTCCGAGTGGGTCGAATAAAGTCGACAAATCTCAGAGTAATCAAAGTAATGTGATTAAAATTAAATCTGATCCTATAATGCCAAGTCTTCTCCATCCAAATCAGTTTAAAAAGATTCTGGCAGGGAATTGCCGTGGAATCGTGGATGGTTATTTAGAGTGCGCAGACTGGGCCTACAAGGGCCGAAACAAGTATTCATGTAATGCTCCTGCCAGATGTCAGGATGATTCTTATTACCTAGGTACGAAACAATGAAATATCTAAGCCTGTTCATTCTATTCTCAACTTCAGTTGGTGCCACCACTCTGGGACGTTACTACAGCTCACCAGAAGGAACGTCAGTTCAAAAGTTTAGTCTCAGCAAATCTAGTGTTATCTATGAAAAGAGATCCAATTTCTTTGATGAGAAACCTGATAATCGCTTGGGCACGTTTGAGACATCAGAAGCGAAGTCCATTAAAGAAGACAAACAAAAACTCGATGCCATTCTCGTCAAAGTGAAGACGGTGGATGAGTTTATGAAAAAAAGAAACGAGAGTTTTAATGATCTCTCGATGAAGAACCCTCACTCTTCTTTCTTTATGTTGGAAGATTATCGCATCTCTCAGGAGTCGGATCTCTATCCTGAGGTGAAGGCGATTTATGAGCGTTTATCGGATTTAAACTGGAAGCAGAAAAAAGGCATTAAACTTTCAGAAGATTTGAAGAAGATCATTCATGTGAAAGACGGCAAAGAAGTTTCCAATGAAATTTTTAATTTCGCCTTTCAGTGCCAGAAGTCTGAACCGCCCAGCATTTGTAGTTTTAAAGACGAAGGAATCTTGTACGTAAAATAAGAAGGCCACCGAAAGGTGGCCTTCTTATTACAACTGTCTTTTTAGAATTAGAATTCGTCTGAGTCGTATTCGCTTCTTAAAGTGTGCTTCACTTTACCAGCAGCGATCTCGCGAAGAGCAGTAACTACTTCTTTGTTTTTGCTCTTAACTTGAGAATCGTCACCTTCACGAAGTTGTTTCACGCGCTTAGCTGTTAGGTGAACTAGCTCATAACGGTTTTCAACATGCTCTAGACAATCTTCGACTGTGACTCGTGCCATACATACCTCTTGGGGAATTTAGAATCTTCATTTTTAAAAGAGAAGGCCTCTTCTGTCAAAGGAGATTATTGATACATTGCTTCAATTGTAGTCTTGTAACGCTCCGAGACAACCTTTCTTTTAATTTTTAACGAAGGGGTCAGGTAATTATCCGTGGTGAACTCCTCGGAAATAATGCTGAATCTCTTGATCGTCTCATACTGGGCCAGGTCCTGATTAATCTCGTCGATCTCTTTTTGTAGCATATCCCGCACCTTAGGGCTTTGGGCGAGGTCGATCACGCTGCAGTCACTTGGAAGTCCTAGTTCTTCCAGGTTCTTTAGAAAACGCTCTTTTTCAATCCCTACCAGGGCCGTGAGATAGTTTCGGCGGTCCCCGATGACCACGAGATGGGAAATATGGGGCTTGGTTTTCGCCATGTTTTCGATTTTTTGTGGGGCCACGTTTTTGCCCCCACTGGTTACAATCAGGTCTTTTTTACGGTCTGTAATGCGCAAGAACCCATCCGGAGTGAACTCACCAATGTCACCAGTATAAAACCAGCCATCTTTGAGGGAGTCTTCCGTCGCCTTTGGATTTTTATAGTATTCCTTCATTAGGGCTTCACTCTTAATCAGGATCTCTTTATCTGGACCGAATGAAATTTGTACGTCACCCATTGGGCGACCTACAGTTCCTGGAACTTGCTTGGCCAATGGATTGAGACAACATGGGGCCACGGTTTCGGTAGCGCCATATCCCTCAAGAATAGTGAGGTTGGCGTAGCGAAGAAACTTGATGATCTCCGGTGAAAGTGGGGCGCCACCTGAAACGAAGTAACGGATACGTCCACCGAAGCGTTGATAGATTTTTGAGAACACAACTTTTTGAGCAAGTTTGAACTCGATGATTTCGGCCGCACCTGGAGAAAGATCGCGATCAATTTTATCGAAGTATTTTTGAGCAACACCAACTGCCCATTGAAAGGCCTTCTGCTCGAACACACTTCCAGATTTAATTTTATCCATGATGCCGTTGTAGATTTTTTCAAACACACGAGGCACTGAGATCATGATGGTTGGTTTAACGAGAGCGATGTTATCGACCAGCTTCTCCATGGATTCGGCATAAACTCCCTGCCAACCAAACATGATAGGAAGAAGAGAATCACAGCGACCAAGAACGTGAGAAAGCGGAAGGAAAATGAGCGTTCTATCTGCTGAACTGAAAGCACCTTTTACCGTGGTCTCCACATTCATGAGCATGGTCACAAAAGCATTGTGAGTAACGACCGCACCTTTCGGCTCACCAGTTGTCCCTGATGTATAAATGATTGAAGCGTAATCTTCTGGAAGTTGATTATTGATATGGTTTTCAAACAGATCAGGATGAGATTTTAGCTCATCTTTCCCAATACGCTGAAGTTCTTTGTAACTAAAGTAAGGATAAGAGTTACGGAACTTCTTTAAAGTTTCTTCTGAGAGATCCTGGATAGAAATGACCAGTTTCAGGTTGGTCCAGTTCTTCAATTCAGGAATGACTTTTTCCATCTGCTTATCGTTTTCAACGATCAAAATGGAACTATCTGAGTGAGTGAAAATGAAACTCACTTCATGGGCAAGATAACTTGGGTAGACTGGAACGAGACAAGCGCGTGAACACATGGTCGCCATATCGAGTAGATGCCATTCTTTACATGTCTGTGAAAGAAGGGCCACTTTATCGCCAACGTTAATTCCAATTTTATGAAAGGCGCTGATAAGAATTTCAATTTGATTTTTGTATTCAAAGAAGGTGAGATTTTTTATTTCGTTGTTTTCAATCCAACCAATCGCATTTCGATCTGGTGTTTTTTGAACTCTGAGTTTTAATAATCTGCCGAGTGTGCGTGGTCCTTGTAACATCCGAGTAGTCCTTTTTTTCCAGCCGCGCATCAGACACTGAAAAAATTCAGTGACTTAATAGGCGTAAAAGCTGGTCCGATACTTGCCTTATCGGTCAACATGAAGACTGTCATTATAGTTTCAAAATGTTTACGAGTCACTAAATTCAACTCTGAAGCGAGATGGTATGAATTTCATTTTAAGGGCGCCTACGCTGGCGAGCGGGTGAAAAAAGTCATGCTCATAGGAAGTAATCAACAATTGCTAAAAGCAGGTGAAGAATACTTAATCTATGTAAGGCTTTTGTCTTGCGAAGCGGGAGTTCTTAAAGGAGAAATCCTAAAATCAAAACCACTCGATGAGTGCTGGGACCGTTCTTAATCCACGCTTACTGCAACGTGATCGCCGATCATGAATTGAGGGATCTCAAAAATGGGTGTGTTTTCTTTTTCATACTCATTCACCATGGCAATCGAAGCGTTGTCCATTGAGTGGATGATTTTAAGCTCACCAATTTTCACCTTATAGTTCACGCGTGATTTAGCGTCGTAAGGATTCTGGACTGAGATAATGCGGAAGACATCAACGACACTGTCTTTGCGAACTCCTTGTCCTGTACCCATGTTGATGTAGTAGTTCTTGCGAACAACTTCATTCTCAACTCCCATTGGTAGATCTTGCGCCATACTGAAAATGACATAAGACTTGGCCCAAAGTGATTGACACATAAGTAATGTAGTAAGCAGGGTTAACAGTTTCATTGGATCCTCGCAGGTGTCTCCAATGTACTTATCGACGGATTGTGGGGGAAATTAAGAGTGACCATGATACCGAAGTATCATGGTCAGGTATGGACTATTTGCCCTCTAATCTTAGGTACTTAAAGTTATTGTTGATGATGTCTGAGTAACGATAGTTCTTCAGATACTTATGAAAGAGCACATAGTTTCGTGAATAGTACTGCATGGCCCATGGGAGTTCCTGGTTCACAATTTCTTCCATCTTTTTCATAAGCGCGAATTTTTTCTCACCGTCTTCTAATTCTCTTACTTGAAGGAAGAGCTTATCAAATTCCGGGTTAGAGAATTGAGAAGAGTTTGGTCCTGGAGGTAAATTTGCCGTTGTGAGAAGTTGAAGAACGTTCTCTGCATCTGGGTAATCTAAGATCCAGCCACCTTGCCAAAATTGCAATTCACCATTCCGAGACTTCTCGAGGAAGGCAGGAAAAGTATTGGTGCGAACTTCGATGTTAATCCCTAATGGACGAAGTTCTTGTTGAATGAATTCTCCCATCTGACGTTTACGTGAATCGGTTCCACGCACATCGTACTTCAGTGTAGGAAGACCTTTACCTTCTGGATAACCTGCCTTGGCAAGATATTCCTTGGCAAGCTTTACGTCGTACTTAAATGGTACTTCCGCCGAAGGAGAGTAGCCTGGAACTCCTGGAGGATAAATCGAGTTTGCCTTCTGAGCGATGTTGTAAGTGAAAAGCTCAATGAACTTGTCGTTATTCACACCGTGAGCAATGGCCTTTCTCAGATTTAAGTTTTTACCAATAATGGGGTCCTTCATATTAAAAGATAACCACCAGTAGGTCAGAGTTGGAGCGGCGTAGAGTTGAATTTTTTGTTCAATAATTTCTGGCTTAAGTTTTCCATCCAGAGTCAGTGCCAGTGGGAAGTGATCTTTCGTGAGGTTCACGATATCAATCTTTTTCCCCATGAAGTTCAACCAATCAGTTTGGGCTTCTTTAATCACTACTAGGCGAACATTTTCTACGAAAGGAAGTTTCTTACCGGCATCTTTCAACAAACCGTTCTCATGGGCATAGCGGTCACCCTGAGATGGATAAACACTTGTGATGTAGTTGGCGTTCTTTTTAAGAACAACTTCCTGAGCAGAGTTGTAGTTGGTGATGTAGTAAGCACCGGTCCCAATGCTCTTTAAAGATAAATCATTGTTAGTGGCACGAATCGCTTCTTCCGGAACCGGAGAAGTGAAGTTCATCGCCATAGCAAAAAGAAGCTGTGGATACGGACGAATAAGATCTACTACGAGGGTGTAATCATCCGGAGCAGTCACTCCTGAGATCTCAGTCTTAAACATCAAATCCAGATCAGTCCCAACTTTATCGCGAAACTCGTTAATGCCTTTGATCTTGTTATCAAAGAGCCACCAGCCTTGCGAGCGGGTGCCATGAAAGGCCAGGCGCTTAATTTGGTTTACAATATCACGGGCCTTAACTTCGCGACCTTCAGACACGAATTCAGACTTGTGATACTTAATGCCTTTTTTAAGTTTGAATGTGTAACGAAGACGGTCTTTTGAGACCATCGGCATCCCTTCCGCCAGAAGCGGACGGAGAGTATAGGGACGCTTATGATATTCATACTCGTACAGTGTTTCATAAACAGGTGTCACCGCCATATAGCAAACTTGGTCAAAGCAGTTCGCTGGATCGAGAGTGGAGATATCACTTGGGATAGAAATCTCAATACGATCCGACTTGTTCTTGCTCTTGGTGCAACCAACTAGGGCCAGAGCGAGAGCTAGAAAGAGAAATTTCACTTAAGAGCTCCTTCGATGGCCTTGATAAGTTCCTGAGTCTTTGCAGCGTCACCTGAACCTTGAGCGTTGTCCGGCTTACCACCGCCACGACCATTCACGATTGGCATTACACTTTTCAGAATGTCGGAACAGTTAACCGAAGAGTTCGCACGATTGGTCTTCATAATGAATGAAACCTTGTCGCCTTCAATTGCGTAAAGGAACAACACGCCTTGAGGGAACTTCTCAACGAAGATGTCACCCAGTTTTCTCATGTTACCCTGGTCAGCAGAGGCGGCCTTCGCAATTGTAAGAGTCAGTCCACCTTTAATATCTTGTTTGTCTTTAAAGAGGTTCTGAGACTCAAAGCTTTGAACTTTATCGTTCAATGTTTCAATCTGTTTAGATTTATCTTTAACGTCCGCGAATAGAGCAGTTAGTTTCTCTAGCACTCGTTCTTCTTTCACCGCGAAGTTCTTCTCAACTTCGGCAAGAATCTTAGAACGGTTCAGAAGATAGTTAATCGCAGTCGTTGAAGTGATCGCCTCAATACGACGAACACCTGAAGCAAGAGAAGTTTCAACGATGATTTTGAAGAGACCAATTTCACCAGTGTTCGAAACGTGAGTACCTCCGCAAAGCTCAACTGAGAAATCTCCCATTTGAAGCACGCGTACTTCATCACCATACTTCTCACCGAAAAGTGCCATCGCACCTTTCTTCGTCGCTTCGTCTTTCGACATATGGCTGGCCGTAACTTTTAATGATGAAGCAACTGCTGAGTTCACGAGTTCTTCAACTTGTAGAAGTTCTTCTGGTTTAAGAGCTTCGTTGTGAGTGAAGTCAAAACGTAGACGATCCGGACCTACTGAAGACCCTGCTTGTTTTACGTGAGGCCCTAGAACCTTAATCAAGGCAGATTGAAGTAAGTGGGTCGCAGAGTGGTTACGTTTTGTAAGCTCGCGCTCCTCGTGATTTACTTTAAGTGTATAGCTTTCACCAACTACCAGAGCGTCAGCATCTGAAGAGATGTGAACGTGAAGACCATCAACTGGCTTTTGCGTATCAGTGATGGTGGCAAGTTTACCTTCTTTCGAATCAATCTCACCTTTATCTCCAACCTGACCACCGCCTTCGCCGTAGAAAGGAGTTTTATCGAACACGAGATAGAACTGACCGTCGATTTCTTCTTTTGCGAGAAGTTTCGCGTTACCAGTTACTTCTTCGTAGCCCGTGAAGTTCGTCGCACCAAATTTTTCTTTGATGCCGTAGAAAACTTTTACATTATCTTCTTGAACTTTAAATTTAGAGCTCTTCTTTGAAAGTTCTTTTTGTTTTGCCATTGCTTCTTCGAAACCTTTGCTGTCTAGCTCAAGGTTCTTTTCACGCAGGATCACTTCAGTTAGATCAAGTGGGAAACCGAATGTGTCGTAAAGCTTGAAGGCAACGTCCCCTGGAAGTTTTTGGCCGGCCTTAAGTTTGCCAAGCTCTTCATTAATGAGAGCAAGACCCGTATCAAGTGTCTTACGGAATTTTTCTTCTTCAAGTTTTAGAAGTTTTTCTGCAAGAGCGGCGTTGTGAGCGTTATCTGGATATTCTTCACCCAGAGACTCGACAACAGCTGGAACGAGTTTATAGAAAGAAATGTCTTTCAAACCAAGAAGTGAAAGGTGACGAACAGCTCGACGAATAATACGACGAAGAACATAACCGCGACCATCATTGGATGGAATAACACCATCAGTGATAAGCATCGTACAAGAACGAATGTGGTCGGCCACCACACGGAATGAAGCTTTTTCATCTTCAGACTTCGTAGTGTAGTAGTCTTTGCCTGTTAGTTTACCAATCGCTTTCATGATTGGTTCAAAGATATCTGTATCGTAGTTGAAGTATTTACCTTGAAGAACTGCGGCCACACGCTCTAGACCCGCACCTGTATCAACTGATGGTTTTGGAAGAGGCTTGCGCTTAATCTCGTTACCATCTTTGTATTTTTCAAATTGCATGAATACAAGGTTCCAGATTTCAACGTAGCGACCTTCATCATCAATTTCCTGATGACCGGCCGGAACACCTGTAGAACGAGCAGGACCGTGATCATAGAAAATTTCTGTACAAGGACCACAAGGGCCAACGTCACCCATTTCCCAGAAGTTTGATTTATCACCCAGTTTGAAAATACGCTCACGAGGAACACCCATATCTTTGTTCCAGATCTCAAGTGCTTCATCATCTGAGTCGTGAACAGTCACAAGAAGTTTGTCCTTAGGAATTTTCAGATCAACTGTGAGAAGTTCCCAAGCAAACTTGATGGCGTCTTTTTTAAAATAATCACCGAAAGAAAAGTTACCAAGCATTTCAAAGAATGTGTGGTGACGGGCCGTGAAGCCCACGTTTTCTAGATCGTTATGTTTACCACCAGCGCGAACACATTTTTGAATGGTCACAGCACGACGGTGTGAAGGAACCGCTTTACCCGTGAAGTAATCCTTGAATTGGTTCATTCCCGCGTTGGCGAAAAGAATAGTTGGATCATTATGGGGAGCAAGGCTAGATGACTTGTGTTTGTCGTGGCCATTCCGGATGAAATAATTTGAAAAAGCATTACGGATTTCTTGGGCGCGCATAGGGTCCTCTTGAGAGTTAAAAAGTGCCCAAAAAGGATATCACGAGTGCGGCGTGCCAAGAGAGGAAAAAAAGGTGCCGGTTTTTTAGGCCGGCACTCTGGCTTACTTAATAGTGATTTTAAGTGCGTTCACGATGGTTGTGGCCGGACGGTATTGGATATCTTCTACACAACCCGGTTGTGGTTGACCCGATTCTCCTACTGGGCACAGGCGTGAATTACGAACGTCCACGACTTGAATGGTACGAGGTTCTTTCTTGGCAGTTAGCTGAAGGTGTTTTTGTACAAAGGCCTTACGAGCACGGAATTTTCTCCCTGAGAAATCCCAGAGACTAGTGTTCGCCGCCAGTCTGGCGATGTCTGCTTCCGGAAACTTGGCCGTATCCAGATAAAAATAAGTCCAGGCACGACCACGATTTTCGTGATGTGGATGAATTCCATCTCGGTACTCCACTTCAACTTTTACTACCGCCTTACTTTCAAGCACGCGAGTTTCAGTACAGATCCGTGAGGCCTCGCCGTCTTCACGACAACCTGGGATGCGCACAACCTCAGTTCTAGTTGGAACTAACCAATAAGTGGCATCAGACAAACGAAAGTTGCTGTGTTCACGAGGAAGATCTTGAGAGTCACTATAGACCTGAGCAAAAGCAGAAGTGACTGAGAGGGCAAGACCGAAGACCAAAGCGAGAGTTTTCATGAGAGATTCTCCTGTGGGGTTACTTCGAGATTGAAGTCAAAACCTTATAGGAGAATCAGTTCTTAGGTGTAAATGAGTGGAGAGTCAGACTTACAGTTTAAACCCTTGAGCATCAGTTGATTCTTGTTGCATGGCCGCATCGTAAGAAACGTCTGAAGGTGCGTCACCGAAGCTACCAACTTCAACATTGTTGTTCTGAGCAAGAGTTTCTTGAGTTTGCTGCTGTTCAACAGCAGGAGTTTCAGTTGAGAAACGTAGACGCGTGCCTTCAAGTGGACCATTTGTAAGAGTAACCATATAAGCATGCTGATCAACTTGATACATCATGCCCGAATATTTTTCGCCATTCATGTCGTATTCAAATACGTTTCCAGTCATTTCTGAGAATGAAACTGAAACACCTTCACCGTTTGGTAGTGATACAGCTAGAGACTCAATCACGCCGTTATTTGAGGCAAGTGAACCTGAGAATTGAGTATTAGTTAGACCCTGTTGGTATTTCTTTGGATTAATAACTTCTACTAAAGTCAGAGTTAGATCGTCTTGAACTGCGGCCGCTTCTTCAACGATTTCAGCAGCAGTTGGAACGTAGTTAGATTCAGTTTTTGAAGCAGCAGCAACTACTGCAGCTTCAACTTTTTGAGGCATTACTTTAGATGGAGTTAGTTTCTGCCAGTTAGATTCAGCGGCGATTTTACGACCTTCAATTGTCACACCGTAAACTTCGTCCAGACGCTTTACGAATTTAGCTTCTGAACCATTCAGGTGAGATTCTGAATTAATCACAACAGCGTTGTAACAACCAACAAGAACGAAAAGTCCTAAGGTAGCTAGTGCAATTGTCTTATTCTTTTTATTGAAGTTCATAATCATTCCCCTTGCCCTTAATAGAGCAAGGTGAATGCCAAGTTTTACGGATCTAAGTACCTGTTTCCAGAATGAGAAGTGAAGAAAGTACATACACTGTCTAAAAGATAAACACATTTCGGGTGTCAAAAAATTCAACACCCTTTGAATTTATAGACCTGATGGCTTCAGGCCTGCCCATATTCCATTTAGACTTCCCATAAGTTCAAATCACAAAAGGGAAAATCATGAAAGTATCATCACTTCTGGTTCTACTTACTCTTACTGTTTCATTTAATGCTTTTAGTGCGCTAGTACCACTTACAGATGATGAAATGAGTGAAGTAGGCGGCCCAATTATCGCTGATAATACACTTAGTGTAGAAGTTGAAAGAGCGATGATTGCAAGCTTTAAAGCTGGTGATGAAAATGCGGCCAAAACGATTGCTCATATTAACCGAATTGTAATGGCCGCTCGTACTGGAAGACTTACACATGAAAGTGTTAACTCTGAATTCAACCGATTTATTAGAACATTGGATATGCTAGGTGTTCCTCTAAGCGTGATCAATGCTCAGGTGGAAAGAGGCCTTTATCTTCAGGAGCAAGCTGCTCGTCAGGCGGCCCTTGATGAATCTCGCCGTCTTATATTCCGCGCCCTCATGGGTAATTTGATTGAGTTTGGAAATAAATACCGCAATCAGCAGCACAACCCTCAAATGGTTGTGGATTTCTCAAACATTATGATTAATTTCATCAATCAAAACGCATCGTTCGTTGGTAAGTAATTATTCAAAGTCTGCGGTTGATTGGTTTCCGAAATACTGATTAATCGCTTTCTTCGCATCACTAAAATCATGACCCTTCGAGATGAGGAACCTTAAAACCTTGTCTCGAAGTTTTTGTTTCTCAAGCGGGTTAGTGGGAATGGCCTTAGAGCGAAGTTTTTTCGCCACAAGCTTTTCAATCGACTCTTCATCTGTGAAGCCCAGTTCTTGTTCCACCATACGAAACTCTTCTGAATTGAATTCTAGCTTCTCCTGAGCGCCTCTTCTGCGGATCTTGTCTTCAGATTCACCTTTCATCATCCATTTACGAATAAATAAACGGCGATAGCTTTCTTCACGAAGAAGTCCGCGCTCTTTGAGCTTCGGGATGACTTCGTCGATCATGTGCGGGAGATTTTGGGGCTTAGAGCGGAGTTTCTGACGAAGCTTGTACTCAGAGTAATCCTGGCGTGCGAGAAGATGAATGCAGTAGTTGTAAATCCTGCGTGCATCGCCGGCCTCTTCAGCGATAACTGAAGTGCCCTTAGCTTCTGAGATTTGTTTACGGAGTTGTTCTAGATCGGTCATCTTAAGCTTCACTTTGTTCTCTCCGCATCCTGCTTCGAGACCCTTCGGGCTGCTAATGCAGACAAGTTCGGCCATCATGGCCTCACTTTCTCTGGAGAAAGTAAAAGGGGCTCTTTCGAGCCCCTTTATTCTTTATTGCTTAACTGTTTTTTTAGCAGGAGCTGCTTTCTCTTCTTTGATTTCACCAGTCGCCATATCAACGTTTGATGTATCACCTTTAGCGATTCCGTGCTTAGCAAGAACCTTCTGACGGATTTCGGCCATCATTTCAGGATTGTTTCTTAAGAACTCTTTTGAAGCTTCGCGACCCTGACCAACTTTTTGGTTGTTGTAAGAGTACCAAGCACCGGCTTTCTCTACGATGCCTTCATTAGCGGCAACATCAAGAAGATCGCCTTCTTTTGAGATACCAGCGCCGTACATGATGTCGAATTCAACTTCACGGAAAGGAGGAGCAACTTTGTTCTTAACGATTTTAACTTTTGTACGGTTACCGATAACTTCTTCACCGTCTTTAAGAGCACCAGTACGACGGATGTCCATACGAACTGAAGCGTAGAATTTAAGAGCGTTACCACCAGTCGTTGTTTCTGGGTTACCGAACATAACACCGATCTTCATACGAAGCTGGTTAATGAAGATAACTGTACAGTTCGAACGAGCGATTGAACCAGTTAGCTTACGAAGAGCTTGGGACATAAGACGAGCTTGTAGACCCATGTGAGAGTCACCCATGTCGCCTTCAAGTTCAGCTTTCGGAGTTAGAGCGGCAACTGAGTCTACGATAAGTAGGTTAACCGCGCCTGAACGAACAAGCATATCTGTGATTTCTAGAGCTTGTTCACCAGAATCTGGCTGAGAGATAAGAGTATTAGGGATATCAACACCAAGCTTAGCAGCGTAAACAGTATCAAGCGCATGCTCAGCATCGATGAAAGCAACAGTTCCACCAGCTTTCTGACATTCAGAAGCGATGTGAAGAGTTAGAGTTGTTTTACCAGAAGATTCAGGTCCGTAGATTTCGATGATACGGCCTTGAGGAATACCACCCACACCTAAAGCAAGGTCGATTCCTAGAGATCCAGTTGAGATCGCAGGAACTTTCTCAGCAGCTTCAGCAGTATCCAGGCGCATGATCGCACCTTTACCGAATTGCTTTTCAATTGTTGAAAGCGCTAGGTCTAGAGCTTTCTTTTTGTTCGCAGCGTCTGTCGTGTTCACGTGATTCAATGACATGAGTTTCTCCCTCTAAATAACAGTTATGAAGGTGTGTGTTATACATTTGAAGCTAACATCGCCCTTCGTTTTCGACAACGCTTTTCCTGCAAATTTTACGGAAAAATTACGGATAGTTAAGAATTTGAAATACTTAGCTTTTTAATGCCTTGAGTTAAATAAATTTCTGGAGGATGAAGGTAAAAATTCCCGCATAAATTCCACTCACAGCATCGTCAGTGATGGTTCCAAAACCATGTTTCATACGATCGAAATAAGAGGCGGGCCAGATTTTTACAATGTCGAAGAAACGAAAACTTCCGAAGACAAGAAAGAGGGTAGGAAAGTCGACTGTCATGGCGAAGGCCCAAGTGATGAGCATGCCAATCACTTCATCAATCACAATCCATTGTGGGTCATGCAGGTGATACTTTTGTTGCACCTTCTCTGTCACCACGACCGCGGCCACAAAAAGTGTAGCAATGAGTGCGATCAAACTATAAATGTTTATTTGTAGGTAATGAAGGAGATAAATTAAGGGAATCGTTGCTAAGCTTCCAATAGTCCCTGGGGCCTTTGGAGATTTTCCGGTGTAAAACCAAGATAAGAAGAGGACTGTCGGAATGGAAGGGCCCTGAATTTTTTGCTCTTTCATAATATTTACGTTAGTTTGCCTTTTCTAAAACTTTAAACGTGATTCGAGAGATTGGCAAAATATGACCCAACGTCCAAGCTACCTTGCTGATTATGGATTCAACTGGGAAACATTTGATGTCGTTTGTAGTGGTAAATCATCACTAGATGCCACCAACTACTTCACTGAACTTGGCGATAAAAGCCAGGTGGCCAATTTCCTCAATGGTTATGGCTTCGATATTTCGGACCCGGTTGAAAGCGCTGAGCTTTTTGGAATTTTCCAGGAAGCGATTCAATTCATTAAGCGCTACTTCTTAAAAGAAGGAAACCCTGAAGGTCTGGACCTTCGTGTGCCAAACTACCTTTTTACGATCACTAATATTTCTGAGCTTTTCCTGGCCGCGACCGGGCACTCATCTGTGAAACTTAAAAAAGATGAAGAGCTTTGGGCCGGTGCCGTGTTGAAGGTCATGCATACCCTTCTCCACACCGATAAAGATCTTCGTTATCGTTACTTCTCAACCATTCAGCAGCAGATCTTCGATCGTTTTTATAAGTTCACTCATCGTGATGAGCAGAACCGTTTGTTTTTGAAAAACGACTCTGGAACTTCTATTCCTCTGTACGATTTTCAGACGAAAGCGAAAAAGACCCGTGATTCCATTGTGATTAAACTTCTTCACAAGCAAGAGAACGTGGCAGAAGAGCTGTTTGATAGGATTGGGGTGAGAATAATCACGTACAATAAGCTTGATGCTCTTCGAGTGATTAAGTTTCTTCACCGCAATCACGTGATCATGATTAACAATATCAAACCAAGTCGTTCGCAAAACACTTTGGTTGATTTACCACGCCTCCGAACACGCATGTTCTCACTCTATAAAGAGGCGATTCGTAATAACATGCCGGAAGATGTTTTCTATCAACGTTTGAACGCCTTGATTGATGATTGCCCGACTTCGAAATCTCATCATGATAACCGCCATACTTCTGAAGAGTATCGCGCGATTCATTTCACGGGCCGACAACTGATCAAGTATCGTAACCCGTTTATGGCCTCATTCAATGAAGTCAGAAAGCAGGCTTTGAAAGATCGTGAGAATCCGGTTTCTCAAGCGCTTTTGCATCTAGATACTTCGGCCATTTCTCGTGACGTGCGTTTCTTCTATCCGTTCGAGGTTCAGATTACTGATTATGAAAGCCACCTGAAAAATACTCAGGGTGAGGCCTCACATAATGAGTACAAAAAGTCTCAGCTTCGTTCAGCGATGAAACGTATTTTCCGTCCGATCATTGAACTGAATAACATTAAAGTCGATTAAGATTTTGCTTAATGAAAAGATCAATGCGCTCATTCACCATGGACGGATAATCTGCCTGGGGAACGTGAGAGCCGTCTTTCATAAAGTAGGTCTCAGCATTGGGAAGTAGAGTCGCAAGCGTTCTTTGCACGTGGTTGGGAATCACATTATCTTTATGGCCGCCCATGACCAAGGCCGGCATCGTCATCTGTTCTAAATTTCCTGTGATATTTTGGCGAGTCATCTCATTAAAGAGCTGAAAGAAAACCTCAGCTCCAAGTTGTCCCACGCGATTAAGATAAATTTCGATGAACTCTTTTGAAACTTTCGCTTTATTGAACCCAGTGGCGTGGATAATTTCTCTAACAACAGGATTCATCCCACCCGTGCTCCAAATCTTATTAAACACACCTGGATACTTTTCCATTCCAAGATTCAAGAAGGGAGTGATGAATTCCATCAGATTGGAATCAAACATCACGTCTTTGACGTTAATGAAAGTTCCTGAGATTAACACCATGCCACTCACAAGTGACGGATAATCTTTTGCCAGTTGCAGGCAAACATTCACGCCCATACTGTGGCCAAGCATCAAGGCCTTATGAATGCCCAGAAACTCACAAAGGTCATGAACATCTTTTGCCATTTGTTGAAAAGTGATCTTTTTTACATCGGCCGCACCGGTTGATTGGAAGTGACCGCGATAATCGTGTATCAAGATTTGATAACCTAGATTATCAAAGTATTCAGTTTGAAATTTCCAGTGATGATTACTGCACACCAAACCATAGTTAAAAACCAAAACCGGTTTTGATGGATCAATCTTTGTGAAGTTCTTCACGAAGAAGATCTGTTCATGGTCAGGAGTTCGGAAAAAATTGGCGTCACTGTTTTTAAACATACTATTTCATCTTTCTCGTTAGGCTCTCAATCACCGGAAGGCGAGGAGAGTTAGTATCAACCAACTGAGAAAGTTTTTTATTCAGAATATTTTTTTTACTATCACGAACAGTGTCCTCAAATGCAAGGACTTTAAAAGTCGTTTTCCCAATGAGAATTTGATCATTTGGTTTTAATTTTCGAATGACTGAGGCCCGCTTCCCATTAATGAGATAAAACTCCACTCCTCGCTGAGGATGAATGAGAAGTTCATTGCCAATCACTTCCAGCATGACGTGGGAGGCGGAGAGTTCATTGTCCTTGATCCAAAGGTCGCCAGTACTTGCTCCCAGATAAATCTGGTTTTGATAATACTTAAAAGTCGAGACGACATTTAAATCTGGGCTTTGGGTGATTTCGATTTGAATCATACCTAGATAGTATCGAGGATTTTCTGATCTTTTGCGAGTCTTTCAAAATGAGGAGCAAGGAGTTCCGGATGGGTCTGTTGCAGACGTTCAACATCGGCCACCACTCTCTCTAAAATAGCGGTATGAGTAAGGAAATTCGCGAGTTTTTTGCTGGTTGTTGTTCCTGATTGATCTACTCCAAAAAGATCACCTTCGCCGCGGAACTTTAGGTCTTCTTCAGCGATGACAAATCCATCCAGGTTCTTTTCGATGACTTCCAAGCGTTGATGGGCCTCGGGTGAGACCTCCTTATCAAGCACCAAGAAGCAAAAGCCGGGCTTATCACCACGGCCCACGCGACCTCTTAACTGGTGAAGCGAGGAGAGTCCGAAGCGCTCAGGATTATAGATACTCATGATGGTGGCATTGGGAACGTTGATCCCAACTTCAATCACACTGGTCGAAACCAGAATATTTACTTTCTTCTCACGAAAGGCCTGTACCACTTGGTCTTTTTCTTCCGGCTTCATTTGTCCGTGAAGCATTTCCACTCGGAAACCTTTAAACGTTTCTTGATAACGCTTAAGACTTTCTTTCACGTTCTGAAGATCAAGAGTCTCAGATTCATCAATGGCTGGAAACACAAAGTAGGCCTGCTCACCCAGCATCAGGCGACTTTTCACAAACTCCACATACTTCCCGTAATTCACTTTTTCAGTGATGCGAGTTTTGATACCTTTTCGTCCAGCCGGCATCATCTTGATCGAAGAAATATCCAGATCACCGTATTGGGCCAGAGAAAGGGTTCTGGGAATCGGAGTCGCAGTCATGATTAAACTATGAGTGCCTTCGCCTTTGGCCACTAAGCGCAGACGTTGTTCCACTCCGAATTTATGTTGTTCATCAATGATGGCGAGACCCAGTTTTTTAAACACCACTGAATCCTGGAAGAGAGCATGAGTGCCCACCACGATTTCAGTTTCACCGCTGGCAAGCCTTGCTAGAATCGCTTTCTTCTCTTTTGCCTTGGTTGAACCTAAAAGCAGTTCGATATTAAGCGCTGGATTCAGTTCTTTAAAAGAATTGTAGTGCTGAGTTGCGAGGGCCTCAGTTGGACACATCATTCCCACTTGAAAACCGCATTTATTGGCGACTCTCGCAGCAAGCCACGCCACAATTGTTTTTCCGCAGCCCACGTCACCTTGAACCATTCTCATCATGGGATGACCAGATTTGAAGTCTTTCACGATTTCTTCAAAGACCTTCAACTGATCTGTCGTGAGTTCAAACGGCAGGTGCTTAACCAGATCGTTCACTTTATTCGGTTCAAGTGCAATCACCGGAGCGTCTTTGCGTTTTATATATTTACGACGGGTCTGAATCTTTAACTGGTCGATTAAAAACTCTTCGTAAATAAGACGTTCTTCGGCCGCATCTTTCTTCTTTAAATCAAAACTAGCAGCAGGAATTCTTCCATGAATAACTTTGAAGGCATCACCCAGGCTCATTTTTGAGTCATAACCAAGCTCCGGAAGAGTCTGTGGAATGTTCTGCCACAGAGTAGGGGGAACCAGATCAAAAACTTTCTTTAAATGATTTCCTGCGATTTTGTTAACGGTTGGATATTCAAGAATGTACTCAGAGCTTCCCTCATCATTCACAATAATTTGGGGATTGATGATTTGTTTCTGCGCTTTAAATTCCTGCATTTGTCCCAGGAATGTGATGCTCTCTAGACCTTCAATTTGTTTTTTCTGATTGGGATAAAGATTGAACCAACGAAGTCCCAGAGTTTCTGATGAGTGATGATCTTTTAGAACCACGTAGCCGTTATAAAGAAGAATATTCCCACGTCCACGGCGACCAAAGGCCGGTTTCACTTCAACATGAATGACTTTTCCTGAGCCCTTGAAAAATTGATTCATCACCGCTTCTCGAAACGGTTGAACCGACGGCATTTTGTGAATTCTCAGAGGAAGGATCCATAAAAGATCCTGGAGAGTCGAAAGCCCTACTTCTTCCAATTTTTCAATTGTAGGAGAGGGCTTTTTTCCTTTGGCGAGATCGCTTACCGGTGAAAGCCAGCTTAGATTAGCTGTACTTAACGTCTTGGACCTCATAAGTCAGATCACCTTTAGGGGCCTTAACAATGACTTCATCTCCGTTCTCTTTACCGATCAAAGCACGGCCAAGGGGAGAGTTGTATGAAATTTTCTTTGGATCAGTCATGGCCTCATCTTCGCCCACGATCTGATAAGTCATCGTCGTTTCTTTTTGGTTATCAAAAATAGTCACAGTTGCACCGAATACGATTTTATCTGTGTTGAGAGTCGCTACATCGATTACACGCGCGCGCGCAATTTTACTTTGCACGTCTAGAATACGACCTTCAATGATTGATTGACGTTCTTTGGCAGCAGCATACTCAGCATTTTCTTTTAAGTCGCCAAGTTCGCGGGCCTCAGAAATTGCTTGTTTTACTTGTTCGCGCTCAACTCTGATCAGATGACTAAGCTCATCTTCCAAAAGTTTTTTGCCTTTTAATGTCATTGGACAATCGCTCATACTCTTCCTTCAACTACTTCTTAAACAGGGCCGCGGCCTTTGCCAGGGCATCTTGTCGTTCTTTATCTGGATTACTACCAGGAGAGCCTATCTTAAAATAATCACAAAAGTTAGCCTTCTCTTTATCCTGGACGCGATCAGCAGACGTTTCCCGGCACTCGTTATAGGCCTTGGGATCATAAAACTGACACATTTTGCAGCAGCGAAGGTCGGTATTGCAAGAAGGACATACATCTCTTCTTCCAACCATGATTTTGAATGTATCTGAAAGCGGTTTCCCGCATTTATAACAAGTTAGTGACACTTAAAACTCCTGGCCTACCCCAACACCTAGGCCCATTCCATTTTTCTCGCCCACCGGAGAGAAATAAATCTTCGGGGTATTGCGCTTGTTATATTCTTCAACCGACTTGGAAAGTAAATACTCATTGTTGTAGCTCTCAGTTCTAGAAATCAAGTAACTGACGGCAATTAAGCCTGCGCCGCCAAAAAGAAGAAAGTTTTTACTCGTAAAAGATTCGTTTTCTCCATCATTCGGACGCATAAGACTACCAAGGATCATGACAGTACCTAAAGTACTCATGGCCGCACTTTTCCAAGTTGAACGGTTGTTGGCCTGGTATTCATCCAGAAGCCCTTTGGCCACCTCGTCTTTCTCGAGATAATAGCGCAATCCCTCTCCCTTGTTATTGCTACTGACATCCACTAAGACCTCTTGGTAATTAATGGTTGCCACTCGACTGCACGTCTCTGCCGCCCAAACGAGTTGGGTCGCAAGAAGATATGAAATCAAAACAGTCAGCTTTAACATGGGTAAATTAGTTCTCTACTTAGTAACTTTGGTTCTACGGGCATTTTAACTTACCATAAAATAAAAAGCGACCTTGTAATTATGGACTTAATTAAGACAAGTATAGGAATTTCCAAAACGATCAAAAACGTGTCACGTTTTCGTGAGATTCTTACTGTATTAAGTCGTCACGGCTTCTCTGAACTCATCATCAAATCCGGCCTCGATAAAGTTATTCCCGGCTTTGTACTTCCAGCGCGAGTCTCTGAATTACGAAGTGAAGACATGTCCAACGAAGAGTGGTGGCAGGTCTTTGGAGAACAACTTCGTAAAAGTTTTGAAGAACTGGGACCAAGTTTTATTAAGCTGGGTCAGCTTATGGCGACCCGTGAAGATATTCTTGATCCGGCCCTCATTCGAGAGCTAAAGCTTCTGCAGAATAAAGTAAAAGGCATTCCTTTTGAAACTGCTCAAAAAGTCATTGAGGACAACCTTGGAAAACGCCTGAGTGATATCTTCCTCACAGTGGATGAAGTGGCGATTGGCACTGCATCTATCGGAGTCGTGTACAAAGCGCAACTTCACAATGGTCAGAAAGTCGTAGTGAAGGTTCGTCGTCCCGGAATCTCCAAACTCATTCATACTGATTTTGAAATTCTTCTTTTTATCGTTCAGAAACTTGAAAAGGTCTCATCTGAGATCAAGTTCCTGGGCATGTCGAAGATGATTTCTGATTTTTTCAAAAGCACTCAGAACGAACTCAATTTCATGATTGAGGCCCAGAATTGTGAGCGCCTTCGAAAAAATCTGGAATTGATTGATAAAGATCAATATCTGGTGGTTCCGAAAGTTTATCGCGAATTCACCACAGAAGAAGTTCTGGTTTTGGAATATTTAGAGGGGAAACCTTTTAATGAGTTCCGTTCGATGGAAGAACTTGGTCCGGACATGGTGGAGAAGCTTGAGAAGAGTATTGAGCTCTTTACCCATACGCTTTTGGCAGATGGTTTCTTTCACGCTGACCTTCATGGTGGAAACTTTTTTGTCCTCGAGAATCGCAAAATCGGAATCATTGATTTCGGTTTGATGGGAACTTTGAGCAAAAAGAACCGTGCCAATCTTATTTCCATTCTTTACGCCGTTATCACTTATAACTTTGATAATCTCGTTTATGAGTTTCTGGATGTGGCCGAGTACGAATCAGTGCCGGATCATGAAGAGCTTATTCGAGATATCAAAGATTCCATCTCGCCTTATATTGGTCTTAGTGTAAAAGAAACCAATATGACGGAACTGGTTCGAAATCTAATTCGAACGTTGAGTAAACATGAGCTTTATCTTCCGCGTGAGTGGTTTATCATTTTCCGCGCTCTTATGACTTTGGATGGAGTAGGTAAGTCTATTGGAATGGATCTCAACATCTTCAAGGTCTTGGAGAAAGATCTTCCTAATTTGGTATCTGAGCTTCTCTCGAAAAAGAACGCCCAGGAAGAGCTGATGTGGGTGGCGAAGGACGTGGTGACGTCTCTTCGAATTGTTCCGAAACACCTAAAATGGTTTTTAAAAGAGATCTCACAGAATAATTATTCCCTCGAGCTTAGAATCCGCGATCTGGATAAATTATCCAAGGGTCTTAACCGTTCTCTCTATAGTTTGGGCCTTTCTCTTATGGCCTGTATCTTTATTCTCTGCGGCGCTTTATTTGTGAGAAACGTTAATGTCCTTAGCATTTATGACGTTCCACTCTTAACTTGGATCTTTTGGGCCTTTGGTGGTTACCTTATGATCCGGATAGCGATGCTCCGGAAGTTCTAGCCAGCACTATTTCTGACATTTTCTCATCTTGTATTTTCACTGCGGTTTCTCGTTGATATGACTGCTGTAAGACCTATAACGAGGAAAATTAAATGAAATTCGTAATGATTCTTGCTCTTCTAGTTTCTAGCCTTTCAGTTTTCGCACAAGCTGACGCTCTTTCTCAGTGCCGCGCTCAGAACGATAGACTTCGTTTTCAAGTAAGAGATCTAACTGCTCGTCTTGCTTCATGTGAGCAAGGCACGGGTGGTGGTTATGGAGAAGTTGAATACCTTCGCCAGGAAAATTACCGTCTGACTGAACAAAACCGTCTATTACAGATTCGTATCGACGAGCTTGAAGGCCGTGGTTACCAACAATTTTATTGCGTGGCCGGCTGTTACGATGTGAATTCTCGGATTGACACTCGTTACATGGAAGCTGCATCAGCTCCAACTCAACTTGAAGCTGAAATGCTGGCAAAACAACTAACTCACAAAACTTATTCTTGTAACTTCGGGGTGAAGACCTATAAGTGCGAAGCTTTCCGTGGTGAAGCTCAAATGAACTACTGTACTGTTGCTTGTTCAGATGTAAACGGACGTGGGGACGAGAGATACTCTGCAGGTGCTCGTGGACGTAATCAGGTTGAAGCAGAAATGCTTGCCATCAAAGAACTCAAAAAGACCTATACTTGTAATTTCGGAATCAAAGTTACTGCTTGTAACTAAGAAGTAGGGCCCGGTCAGACCGGGCCTTTTTATTTTAAATACTATCAAGTCCTGATAGAAAAATCGCCGGCATCTCAATCTCTTCAAATGTCCCTGGCCCAAAGAGTCCTCGCAAAAATTCATCCAGGTCCAGTCCTAAAAGCTCCTCATTATAATCAAAGTACACTTCTTGTTTCATGACGTTGATATTGCGAATACTGACTTTATTATCAGTGAAGGCGAGGGTGAACTCGGTAAAGAGTCTTAAATCCCCTGGAGTCATGAAGAACTGATACTGAAGGCTTTCAGTGTCTACCAGTGGTTTCCCCATCCAGACCTTACCGTAACTGCCTATCTCTTTTAAGAAGGGACTCATCTCTTCTTTCGTTCCATATTCATAGATGATTTCTGGAAGATCCTGGCCCTTATTCATGAAGTAGTAGTGAGAGATCCTTCCATTGTGTTTTTTGATAAAGAGATCTGCTGAAGAAATTTTCTCAATCAGTTTCCAATCTTCTTCTTTGCGATTTAGTGTCAGATAAGTTTTAGCGAACGACTCTTTATAAAGAGTTTGAATTTCTTTTTGTTCTAATTCAGAGAGATGTTTGTATTTGGTTTTAATGAAATGGGTATCTTTTCTCTCTGAAGAGTATTCGAATTGATTTCCACAGAGGTGAAAGCCAAATTTGTTATAGAGTTTTTCCAGATCACTCCAGAGGAGAAAGAGAGTGGTATCACTTCTCTTCTCGGCGAGAACATCTTGCAGGAGAGTTTGAAAATGTCCTTCTCCTCTGCGAGCTTCATCAACTGCAATTCCACCTAACATGGTGATAGGAAATTGCTTATTCCCCAGAGTGAGAAACTGATCTTTAGCACCAATATGAGCAAGCACATTTTCATTCTCATCTAGCATGATGAAACAATTCTTGTGATTACTCTTATCAATGAGAGGAGCGAAGTCGATTTCAAAGGAATTTGGCCTTTTGTAGTGAAATGACTTCTCAATCAACTTAACTGTGGCCTCAAAACATGAGGGCTTTTCTGATAAGGGGAAAATCTTGCCCATACTAAAAACTCCGTGATTTCAATAATTTAACCGCGTTTTTCAAAAAATGTCGAATTTTTTTACAACCATTCTCAAGTCTTTTGCTGCGATGTCGAAAAGTTTTGCATGAGAGACACAAATGTCTTTCATCACTCCCTCAAGGAATGAGTAAGAGTGAACCCAATCAAGGAGGATTTATGGGTTTAAGGATTAACACTAACGTTTCGTCGCTAAACGCGCAAAGAAACTTAGGTCAAACACGTGGTGCTCAACAGAAAGTGTTAGAGCAACTATCTTCTGGTCAGCGTATTAACCGTGCTGGTGACGATGCTGCCGGTCTAGCAATCTCTGAAAACTTAAAAGCGCAAATCCGCGGTCTAGGCCAAGCGGAAAGAAACGCTCAAGACGGTGTGTCTCTAGTACAAATCGCTGAAGGTGCTTTAGCGGAAGTAGGGAACATCATGATTCGTCTTCGCGAACTAGCAGTACAGGCCGCTTCTGATACTATCGGGCCAACAGAACGTAAGTTCCTTAACGTTGAATTCGAGCAATTGATGTCAGAGGTTGACCGTATCGCAAACTCAACAGAGTTTAACCGCGTTCCACTTCTAAACGGTACAGGATCTGTGTTTGATATCCAGATCGGTACACGAAATGACCCTTTATCTGACCGTTTGACGTTCGATGCTTCATCAGCAGACGTAAACGTGGCAGCTCTTGGTCTTAACCTTGCTTCTGTTTCTGACAAAATTTCTGCTCAGAACTCACTAGCAGCGATCGACCAAGCGATCCAAAGCGTTTCTGGTATCCGCGCTGACTTCGGTGCTCTTCAAAACCGTCTTCAGTCGACCATTAACAACATCCAGATCTCGAATGAAAACTTGTCAGCTGCGAATTCTCGAATCCGTGATGCGGACATTGCTTCAGCGACTTCTGAATTAACTAGAACGAACATCCTAATGCAAGCAGGTACTTCAGTATTGGCGCAAGCGAACCAGTCTACGACGAACGCTCTTAGCCTTATTAATGCCGCTTCTCAGGGATAACCTGAGAACGGCCTTTAGCTAGGCCGATACCAATAGTGACGTAAAACGAAATCCTGCAAAACCTTGCAGTGAGTGTGTAGAGAAGTAATCAGTTTTTAAGGTTGATTTTTTTACTCAAAAAATAACAACCAATTTGAGCATGAAGCTCATAAACGAACATGGAGGTTCACTATGACAACGAAGGACTAAATTATGGGATTAAGAATTAATACGAATATCTCGAGCATTGCAGCTCAGCGTGCTCTAGGAATTACAAAGCAAAACTTGGACAACAACCTTAGGAAGATGTCCAGTGGTGAAAGGATAACTCGTGCGTCCGATGATGCAGCTGGATTGGCGATTAGTGAAAAACTAAAAGCTCATATCAGAGGTCTCAGACAAGCGAAAAGGAACTCAGATGACGGCGTATCACTCATTCAGACAGCAGAAGGCGCAATCAACGAGATATCTAACATCATCATTCGTCTCAGAGAGCTTTCTATCCAGGCCGCCTCTGACACTGTGGGAGACACTGAGAGAGGGTTTTCAAACATTGAATTCCAGAATCTCCTCGAAGAGATTCAACGTATCTCAAAAGGTACAGAGTTCAACGGAAGAAAACTTCTCGATGGAACTGGTGGTATGGTCGAAATTCAAGTTGGGATTCACAACGATCCGATGCAAGATCGAATCAAGTACGACTCAACTGAAACAGACACTACTGTCGAGTCACTCGCACTTACAGGCGAAGGTATTGCAAGCAAAGAGAGCGCACAGCTGTCACTCGCTAAGCTGGACGATGCGTTGGTGCGAATTAACGGGACTCGCGCTAACCTTGGTGCCCTACAGAACCGACTACAATCTGCAAGTAACACAATTGCGATTGCAGAAGAGAACTTTAGTGCCGCCAACTCAAGGATTCGTGATGTAGACGTAGCGGCGGAAACAGCCGACATGGCCAAGAATAACATTCTTACTCAGGCCGGTGTTTCAGTCCTAGCTCAAGCGAACCAGGCCCCGAACGCAGCTTTAAAGCTGATTGGCTAATCACACACTTACTACACCTTCCCCCGAATGGGGGAAGGTATTTTTATTTGTCTAAAATCAAATCTCCGATAAACTTTACGGTATGAAGAAAACCATCCTGATATTTGGAGTGTCCTCTTTCGTTGGCTCAAATCTCCTAGAGTCTTTGAAGGACGAGTTTCGTATTATCGGAACCTATCATACTACTCCTGTCAGTATTCCTGGAGTCACTTGTCTTCCTTGTGATGTATTGAAAAAAGATTACGTTACAAATCTGGTTGGAATCTTTCGTCCAGACATTACTCTTTACACTGCTGGAATGAGTTCTTTAAAAGAATGTCAGATGCATCCAAAGCAGGCAGACGCTTTAAACTCCGCAGGTGCTGTGAACTGCTGTGTGGCGGCCGAAAGATATGGCTCTAAGTTCATCTATCTTTCTTCGGGATATGTTCTGGGTGGAGAGGACACGCTTTATCGTGAAGGAGACACACCTTTTCCGACCACTGCCTATGGAAACTCGTTATCCACAACTGAGTTTTATATCCAGCGCTCGTGCTTAAATTATCTCATCTTCAGATGCGCTCCTCTTTATGGACGTGGCTATAACCCTAAGCACTCAAACTGGTTTGAGTCTCTTCAATCTGCCTTTGCTAAGAATGAACCGGTGTATGCAGATGATTCTGTGGTGACTGGTTTTTTAGATGTGCAGTTGTTGGGTAAAATCATTAAGGCGACTCTTTCAAAAGGCACCACCAATCGTTTATTGCAGATTACGAGTAAAGACACTATGACTCGCTACGAGTTTGCAAAACTCTACGCCAAGATTTTTAAAAAGGACGAGGGCCTTATTCAGAAGACCGTCGGTCTTTTTCCAGCGGACACTAAAAACGGTAATAAGGTTCAGACTTCTCATCATTTCCGAATGGATACTTCGAATATAGAAGAAATTCTGGGCGTGCAGATGCCTAAGATCGAAGAGTCTTTAATGCTTACTTATAAAAGATTAAACGCGTAAATTAACGAGATGATTGTTTCACGAACTCTGTGAGGTAGTACTTCACCAGAGCTTCCACTTCAACCGGTTCACCCTGGAATCTCCAAGAGATGGTGTTGAATGGGCCCACATGAGCTTTGATCTCATGAATGGCGTGAATAGATTGATTTTCATTCGCCAAACGAGCGGAAAATAATCCACCGTTATTTGCAAGAAAACCAATGCTCACAACATCTGGAGCACGACGAGCAACAATCAACTTCAGAGAATTTCTGAAAAGAATGAAGTCATTCACAGTGTTTGAAATGCGGAAAATTTTAATTGAACGAGAAGTGTCTCGATTACTGCGATACTGATTGAACAGGGCCACATAAAACTCAAAACGATCTTTCAGTTTATTCACGAAATTCAGTGAAGACTCTTCCAGAAGTTGTTGGGTGTTTAAGTGATCATTGAAACGAATGATTCCGGACTCCTCCATGTTCACTTCTTCAAGTGCTAGAGATTCGATCCATGAAACATTTTGGTAATCATTGACGTTAATAGTATCCATTCTTTAATTGTTTGGTTTTAGGCCAGTAACGTCAAGGATAAATCAATGAAAGTACGAGGGGAAAAATAAGAAAGGTCTGGGGGAAGGCTTAATACGGTTTCGCGCCCCTAGAAAACTAGGTGGGCGCAATTAGTAATCACTTTAGGCTTCTCACATTCTGGCACAATACTGGGCCAGGCAAGCGTGCACACCATGATCAGGGACCGCTCCCGAAAATAAAATCGTAGGGGCGAAACTTTATGGCTTCGTCCCAGACCCATATTCATCATAACCCATTTTTGGCGGTATCAGGAGAGGCAAAGTTAGCAAAATTTATTCTAAAATATCTAAAAAAGACTAATAAATTCGTTGACTTGTAAAAGTAAACGGAAAAAAGCCAGTTTTGTGACGATAAGTGTTATAATTAGTTTATGAATTACCGAAAGGAGCTAAAGTTTTTAAGGACTAAGGTCGATAAGACTTAAGTATCCTTTAAGGGGGATTTATGAAAGACAAGCTGATCGCTTATCTTAAAGACGAAACGGGGCAGACATCTACAGAGTACATTCTACTCGTAGCTGTGGTTGCAACGATCGTTATTAAGTTTAAAGGTGCGATTGTTAAGAAGCTCTTTGGTGAGGCTGGAGACGGTAACGGGGGTATCCTTGGTACAGTCTTAAATGAAAGCAACTTCTCAGATTTCGCTAACCCGTAGGCTTCTAGTCAGTTTCTAGAAGCTTTACGGTTATCCGGCCCTTCGCTATCATAATCTGATGGTAGCGCTCAAAAGCTGTGGTCAGGCCACAGTCGAATACATTTTCATTCTGGCCTTCGCTGTGATGTTGGGTTTCCAATTTACCAATCGTTTTACTGAGTTTTTCGGTGATACCTTGGGCGGTGTCGGACACGTGCTATCAACTCACCTGACAATCGGTGTTTGTGAGAAAGACTGCTGGTTTAATGGCTATAAGAACTCCTATGGGGCCGCTCCATGAGCCCGATTATCTTTGGTCTCATTCTCATACAGCTAGTGGCAGTTGCCTGGGTGGATCTTAAGACTCATAAGATCTCGAATCGCTGGGCGATTTTTAATGTTTTTCTTTCAGTCATCCTGCATATTTTTTTTCGAAACTACTATCCACTAGATTGGGAAGTCCTTTTGTTTCCAGTCGGCTTTGTCGTCATTGGTTTTTTTCTCTTCCTGGTGAATATTATGGGAGCAGGCGATTCAAAATATCTCGCTTCGCTTTTTCTCATCGTCCCGGTTGAACTTCATCTTGGTTTTTTTGAACGACTCCTTTTAAGCACAATGCTGGTAGGTGCCTTTCTCCTAAGTGTGAAAGTCATTAAAAATTTCGCCCAGATTCGGGCCTATTTTATTGGGCACTATTGGAGTGGAATTAAAGGAATCATTAAGTCCCGTTTTAGTTACGCTCCTGTCATTTTGATCGCATGGATCATTCTGGGAGTGAATCAATGGCGATAAAAAACCAACATGGCCAGACCATGGTTGAGTATATTTTGTTATTGGCCGTGGTAGTTTCACTCGTGCTGACGTTTTATAACAGTGCCGCCTACAAAAGATTATTCGGAAGTGGGGGAGGCTTTGGAGTTAAAATTAAAAAAGACAGTGAATTCGCTTATCGCCACGCCTTTCTTTTTAAAGGAGATGGGACAGGTGAGGCCGACATTGCGGCCGATAATAAGGAAGGGGCCGAACATCCTTCATACAAGGACACCAGAAATAGTGGGACAAGATTTTTTGGTCCAAAAGATCCGTACCAATGAAAATTAAAAATCAAAAAGGCCAATCAACCATCGAGTTCATTTTCACCTTCATTTTTGGGGTGAGTATGATTCTTATGATTTTTAACTCTTCGATGAATTACATTTCGGGTTACCTTGCTCACTATGCGACTTTTATGGCAAGTCGAGTGTATCTTACTGCCGACTCTCACTTGAGTACGTCGCAAGGATCATTGAATGGTGCTGAAGAAAGAGCACGTCAGACATTCAATACTTATGCTCTTGGGATTTTTAAAATTCCAGATGGCAGTTTTAAGATCAATCCCGCCGGACAAACAGATGCTTCGACTTATTTGACGGTGGGCGGATCTACAGTTTTTAGCTTGAGTATTGATGTATTAGGTAAAATCGCCGGCCAGAGTAAGCTTGATTATGTTTCTGAATCATTCCTCGGAAAAGAACCGACGCGAGCAGAATGTTTTATCAGAACATGTAAGGCGATTACTGGAAGGGATAATTGTTCTTTAAACGATGACATCACAGTTTTCGACGATGGTTGCTAAATGAAAGAGCATGATCAAGAATCAGGCCAGGCCCTGATCGAACTTATCATTTTTTTGCCACTGATGTTCACCCTCTATACGGTGATCAGCGGCTTTGCTAACGCCATTAATGGTTCCATCAACCAACAGAAGATCACGCGTGCCTACTTTTATTATAGGGTACAGAATAACTCTACTATTCCTCGCCCGGACCCTACGGGAAACCATCTGACTTGGAACCGCTTTGGGATGTTCTACATTGGATGGAAATACGAGTTCCAAGACGGGGAACAACCAGTAATGCCATGTTATCGAATCAGCATTCCTATGAAGGCCCCTCCAACAGATAAGTGTGATGAAGCATACAACGATACAACGACTTTCTTCATTAGAGTCGGTACCGTTTACGGAATGTGTGGTGCTACTTACGCTAATTTTAATCAATCCACCATCACCGCGCCGGACATGAACGGCATGTCCTTCAGAGAAGTAGTTGATCCTGGCAGTTGCTTAATCAGTAGGTAAAAATCGTCATTTTGCTCTAAGCTGGGGAAAATCTGGTATCATTAAGTCATCGAAACTCCATTCAAAGTTTAGGATGAACAATGAATAGCCGGGCATTTACTACCAGTCTAATTTTAGCAGCAGTCGCTGTGTTGATGATCTATTCATATATCTCTAGTCGTGAAACAGAACTTCAAAGTGAATACGGAAATCAAACACCAGTTGTTGTGGCAAAAGAAGACATCAAAGAACTTGAAATCATCGACGATAGAAAAGTTCAATTGATTAACGTTCCTTCGAAGTTCCAAATGCCGGGACACTTCAAACGTGTGGAAGATCTTTATAATACCATCGCCGCCGTACCGATTAAAAAAGGTGAACAAATTACTGTTCCTCGAGTGACTTATCCTGGTGCTCAATCAGGATTATCGAGACAAATCTCCATCGGAAAACGTGCGCTTTCCATTCGTGTAACCGAAGATTCGGCCGTGAGTAGATTACTTAAACCGGGTGACCGTGTGGATGTGCTTGCTCTGGTTGACTATGCTTCCGGTAAAAAAGAAAGACTAAAAGTAAAAACAGTTCTTCAAGACGTGTTGGTTCTATCAACGGGTCTATTTGTGACGAACTCTGTGCCGATCGTGAACATCAAGAGTGAAAATGATACTCGCCAAATGAAGCTCAATAACTACACAAACTATAACACTGTGACTTTGGAGCTTACTCCATTTGAAGTTCAGAAAATGGTGTTCCTCGTTTCGGCCGGTAACGGGATCAGTCTTTCTCTTAGAAACAACGATGATAAATCCATTGAGCGTATCAGTGCCACTCGTCTCTATGACGTTCTAGGTGAAGATGCGGCCGAAGCAAAGACCTACTTTGCCGAACAAATGGCAAAAGAAACAAAAAGGACCGGAGCCGGTGGCCGTTAGATTTCTTGTTCTTGTACTACTCCTGACTCTTTCAACTCTGGCCTTGGGCCAGGACACCTCTGCTACGTCAGCACCGACGACAAGTACTGCTACAGGTGGCAGTTCAAGTGGGGCCCCAGTTGCTGAAAAAGAACTGGAAGTGGCGATGGGGATTGATGCCATTGAAAAACTCGACTTCGATTACAGCACCAAGATGACTATTGGTAATGACCAGCTTTTAAAATTGGTGCTAGTGCCGCAAAAGAAAGAAGTTATTTTTAAAGGTCTTAAACCAGGAAGAACAACTGTTCTGATTCGTGACAACCTGGGTGACATTCGTCTTCGTTATACCGTGGTCGTGACCGCCACTGGTAAGTCAAATACGGTTTCTGAACTTCGTGAACTCATCGGTGATGTGGAAGGTCTTGAGATCGGGATTAAAGGTGGCAAGGTCTTCGTAGGTGGAGAAATTGTTGTACCGGATGACATCGGGAGAGTTTCACAAGTTCTGGCAAACTATCAGGACGTTTTGACTCTGATTGAACTCTCTCCTCAAACTCAGCGAGTGATCGCCCGTAAGATGAGTGATGAACTGGCGAAAAATAATCTAAAAGACGTTTCGGTTCGTGTGGTAAACAAGGTCTACTGGCTGGAAGGTGTTGTAAGCAGTAACGATAAAAAGAAACTGGCAGTGACCATTGCGAAGGCCTATCTTCCGCCGAAGATCATTAACCTTTCTGCCAACAGTAACCGTTATGCGACTCCGCAATCAGAGGACATTATTGATTTCATCGCGGTAAACGAAAAGAAGGATCCGCAGCCTGCACCTAAGATGGTGAAGATCACGTCGCAATTTGTGGAATTGTCGAAAAGTTACAACAAAATTTTCGCTTTTAAATGGGCGCCATTAATGGGTGAAGACAGCTCACAAATCTCATTCGGGCAGACTGAATCAGGGAACGTGACTTCTACTTCTTCCGGAACACTGAGTGCCACAATTTCAAATCTTTTTCCAAAACTCAATGCCGCTAAAAATGCAGGATACGCAAGAGTGATCCAATCTGGGATGGTCATCGTTCGTGATGGATTTGAGCAAGGTGGAGACATCAATAAACAGACAACAATTCCTTTTGCCGTTGGATCGGGAGATTTTACTAAGGCCACGGAGGCCAAGGTCGGTCTAACCATGAACGTGAAACCAAAAGTTCTTGAACAAGAAAAAATCGAACTCGGAATTAACATGAGTGTGAACACTCAAGTGACGAGTGGTAGTACTCCGATTGTGACCTCGAACTCGGTTAACACCAATTTAATTCTTAAATCAAAAGAATCGGCGGCGATCGGCGGTGTGGTCCAAAGTCAATCTGTGACCGATTACGATAATACCGGGAATGATCCAGCTCCCGTTCAGCCCGCAGGTGGCGGAACTAGTGGTGGTACCCCTTTATTCAGACTTTTTAGATCAAAAAGTTATGGAACTAATAAAAGCCAATACGTCATTTTTGTGAGCCCTGAAATTATCGAATCAGCATCAGCAGGTTCAGAAGAGATCAGGAAGAAATTTAGAAGAAGAGAGTAGTAATGCCAGGACATATTATAACAGTCATCGGTGGTAAGGGAGGCGTGGGGAAGTCCCAAGTCGCGGCCAACCTTGCCATTGCCTATGCGGGAGAAATTCGAGCAAAGACCTTGCTTCTAGATTTTGACCAAAAGGCCTGTGGTGATCAAAACATTATCACCGGTCTGAAGTCTAAAAAGAACGTTAAGGAACTTTCTGAGTTCTCTGGTGCAATTGATCCTCGTTCCATTCAACTTTTCACTGCCGATCATAAGGCGGGCATTTCATTTATTGGAATGCCGACTGAGCCCATTGCTGCGAACCAGGTCAATGAAGAAGGTTTGGGGAAAGCATTAAAGGCGATGGTCAATATTTATCCGGTGATCGTGATTGATGCCGGAAGTGAATTGAGTCCTCTCGCTCTTAAAGCGATGGAATTCTCTACGCTGATTTTCATTGTGGCCTCGCCGGATCTTCTGGCGGTGAACCAGTGTAAGCGTATGTACACCGATTTACTTACCATGCTTTTTCCAAAAGACATGATTCAAATTTTGGTGAACCAAGCAGTTAATGGTCACCCGGTAAGTCCGGATGTGATTGGTAAGCAGATTGGTAAACCAGTCTTCCATGCCATTCCCCGTGACGATGCAAGTTGTATTGCCGCTCTTTCACGCTCAACTCCGGTGGTTGTTGGTGCTAAGAACTCACCATTCGGAACAGGTGTCGTAGATTGTGCTCGTAAACTGATTCAGAAAAATGTTCTGAAGACCCTTGAGAAACTCACGAAACCACAAGACGCTGGGTCCAAGGCCAACAATGGTGCTTCCGCGAACGGTGAGAATGGCGCTTCGGATGAAAAGAAACGTGACCATTGGACTGAATTAAAAAGTCGTATTCATAAATCTCTCGTGGAAGAGATGGACCTCAAGAAACAAGATGATAACGATCCCAAGGCCAAGATCATTCTTCGTGAGCAAACGAAGAAGATGGTGGTTGAGCTTCTAGGTAAAGAAGACACTAAAAATATTCTCCCAACTCGTGATGATATGAACCGCATCGTGAAGGAAATTCTTGATGAGGCCCTAGGACTTGGACCACTTGAAGATATGCTGGCCGACAAATCCATCTCTGAGATCATGGTGGTGGGCCCGAAGAAAATCTACTATGAACAAAAAGGTAAAGTGAAGAAATCTGAAATCACTTTTACCAATGACCGTCAGGTGATGAACGTTATTGAACGTATCGTGGCACCGATTGGCCGTCGTATTGATGAAAAAACTCCATACGTGGACGCTCGTCTTGCAGATGGTTCCCGAGTGCATGCGATCATTCCACCCTGTGCGATTGATGGTTGCTGTATCACCATTCGTAAATTCCCTGACAAGCGTCTGACTTATAAAGATCTTGTGAACTTTGGTGCCATGACTGAAGAGATGGCGGACTTCCTCCGAATCTCAGTTGAAGCTCACCGAAATATCGTGGTTTCCGGTGGTACCGGTTCCGGTAAAACAACTCTGATTAACATGCTGGGTGGATTCATTCAGTCGAACGAGCGGATCATTACCTGCGAGGACTCGGCGGAATTGAACTTCCCGCAAGATCACGTGGTACGTCTTGAAACACGCCCACCTTCACTTGAGGGTGATGGCGAAATTGATATTCGTTGTCTGGTGAAACAGACCCTTCGTATGCGTCCGGACCGAATTGTGGTGGGTGAGTGTCGAGGTGGTGAAACTCTGGACATGTTACAGGCCATGAACACTGGTCACGATGGTTCAATGACGACTGTTCACTCGAACACTCCACGAGATGCCATCTCCCGTCTTGAAACACTTGTTCAGTATGCTGGTGCAGGTCTTCCACAGAAGGCAATTAAAGAAATGATCGCTTCTGCGGTTCATATGATTATTCAACAGTCTCGTCTGGACGATGGTTCACGTAAGTGTCTCTTCATTACGGAGATTGGCGGTATTCAAGGTGAAGTGGTGACCCTTCAGGACATCTTTGTCTTTAAGCAGGAAGGGATGAATAAAGAAGGGAAGATCGTCGGTAAATTCATGGCGACCGGGTTTATTCCTAAGTTCATCGAGACCCTTGAGAAAAAAGGTTACAAAGTTCCGAGAGGATTATTCATTAACAAATGAGAAAGCTTTTTGTTTCACTCATTCTTTTTGCGGCCACCATCCAGGCTCATGCTCAGGATGTCGCACCTAAACGCCAGGTTGATTTCTGGTTGGACGTGCTTGGTCTTAAAGGGGTGTTACTCGGAATTGGCCTGGCGGTGTTTGCTTACGCTTACGTAAACAGTGTGAAGCTCTTTGCCTGGATTGATGATCAGACCTACGGTACCCGTGATTACATTTTGAAAAAATTTGAAATTATGTTCATTGAAGTTGATCCGAACAAGATCACCATTGGACTTCTGGCGATGTCATTCGGAATGGGCATCCTGGTATTTTGTGTTCTTGCCTTCATTGGAAAACTGCTACTGGGAACAATCGCAGGAATTGCAGTTTTAATTCTGGGATGGAAATCACCTCGACCTCTTGTGGATTATTTTGAGGCCCGTCGAAAGAAAAAATATCAACTCCAGATGGTGGATGCTCTTAACCTTCTCGCCAATGGTCTGCGTGCTGGTCTAACCATGCCTCAGGCGATTGGTATGGTGGTGGATGAACTTCCTCCGCCTGTCAGTCAGGAATTTAATCTTGTTCTCCAGCAGGCGAAGATCGGTGTTCCATTGGACGAGGCCCTCGAGAACCTAAAGAAAAGAGTTTATACAGAAGACAACGAGATGTTCGTTACGAGTGTCAATATTTTGCGCGAAACCGGGGGTAATCTTGCCGAAGTTTTCGACACTATTGTGCTTGTGATTCGTGAACGTGTTCGCCTTCAGCTGAAAATCGACACATATGTGGCTTCCGGTAAGATCCAGGCCTACATCATCGGTGCCATGCCGTTCGCCATGATCCTGATGTTCGGTAGTGGAGACCCGGACTATTTTCCTCTTCTGTTTGGTACCGTTTTAGGAGTGATCGCTTTGATCGTTATTTGCGGCATGGTAGCTCTGGGAATGTGGATTATTATGAAGATTATTAATATTAAAGTTTAGTGGTAAATATACCGATACTTATAACGGATGTAACTGTCTGGAAAAAGGTGGAAATATGATGTTTATGAAACGACTCGCTCTGGCCCTCGTTGCTCTCATGGTAGCAGCGTTTGCTCATGCTGGAGTGAATTTAAAGAACGGAAACTTTTACATTTCATACACGGACATTGTGGTTCCGGGCGGTGGTAAAAAATTAGAAATCACCCGTACCTACAACTCTAAATCAACTGAAGTCGGCTGGTTCGGTTTTGGTTGGGGTAGTGAATATGAAACACGTCTTGAAGTTTCAGCAGACGGTTCAGTCATTGTGCATGAACACGGCTCTGGTGCTAAGACACGTTTCACACCTAAGACAGAAGTAGATGCCGTTGCGGCCTCTACAAAAATCGTTACTGAGATGAAAAAGAAAACGGCACTGACTGAGAAAGCGGCAGCTGATCTTATTCAGAAACTGGCAACTAACGCTGAACTTCGTCACACATATGCTATGAACTTCGGTGTTCAGGCCGCTGTAGCTCCAGGCACAGTTCTTTATTCAAATGATCGTGGTCCTCAAGAGCTTTCTGTGACAAAGGAAGGTTACCGTCGTTCTCACAGCGATGGTAAGCAAGACTTCTTCAACAACGAAGGTCAACTAGTGAAGATGGCAGACAAGTCTGGCTACTTCATTTCTTTCGCCTACAAGAACGGTAATCTTGATTCAATCAAAGATTCACAGGCCAAGCAAATTTTCTTCTCTTGGTATCCAGATGGCATGGTAAAAGAAATCTGGTCTGCCGGTGATAAGAAGACTCTTTATAAGTATCAGGACTCAGATCTTGTTTACTCAAAAGATATCGGTGAAAACGTTTATGAGTTTGGTTATGACAAATCTCACAACCTAACTTCTATTAGCTACGCTGATAAAACAAAACTGGCCATCGGTTACGATCAGAAGACTTTCTTCGTAACAAGTGTTGTGGACCGTAATGGTGAAAGCACTAAGTATCAATATGGTTCTGATCCTAAGAAACCGGATGATCACTACTGGACAGTTGTAACTAAGCCTGGTTTTGACGGTAAGCCGGTCGCTAATCGTTACGAGTACGAAATCAAGGCAAAAGCAGATGGTTCTCGTTACACATACCGTATTCTAACTGAGATCAACGGTATTAAAACAGACACGATCTACGGTGATAACTCTCTTCCAATCAAAATTGCTCGTGGTAATCACGTGACAAATTTTGAATACAATACTCAAGGTCTTCTTACAAAGAAGTCTTCTACGAAGGGTGACTTTGTAAACATCGAGTACGACGAGAAGATCAATAAGATCAAAAAAGTTGTTAACAACGAAGGTACAACTGATTTCGAATACGATCCGAAAGGGAACCTGGTCAAGGCCGCCAACAACCAAGGTAAAACAGTGTTCCTGATCTACGATACAAAAGGCAAGATCTCTAAGATGGTTGATCAAGAGTCTGCAAGCTCACGTCGTGTACTTGCTTTCAAATACAATGCTCTTGGCAAGCCAGTTGAAATCGAAATGGAAAAAGTTGGTAAAATCAATGTTGCTTACGATAACTACGGAGAAATCAAGAAAGTTGAATCGAGTGCCGGTCACAAGATGGCCCTTCAGGTAACTCAAGCTTTCCAAAACCTTCTAACGATCGTTAAGCCTGCTGGCGTAAATTTAAACATGTAAGGAGATTTATATGAAAATACTTTTCGCACTAATGATTGCCGTTTCTGCCTCTGCCTTTGCTAACGAGAAAGCCATGGTTGGTGAGAACGCCAGCCCTGAATATAAAAACTGTCTGGCAGAAGACAAGTGTCCATCTCAAAGATGCGCTAACTCTTGTGCGATGATCAACAGCACTCAATTCAAAGACGACAGAAGCACAGCAAGTGCCGCTCCTAAGAAGAACGGTAAGAGCAAAGCTTCAGCTCAATAATCTCGTTTAAAAGCATTTTTCCGAATAGAAGGCCCCTCTCGCAGGGGCCTTTTTGTTTTAAGTATGTCCTCATTAAATTTCAAAATTTGACTAACTGTTAGACACTTTTTTCGACCTGTCTGAAGTTTTAACACTCCTAGAACACATTTCGCTCACTTACATCCATTACATGTTGGCACGCTGATTGCTTCACTAACTGGTGTATAGATTCATTTCCTAGGGGGAAGTATGAAACATCTATTAGCATTCGCTCTTGTTTTTACATTTTTAACTAGCATCAGTTTCGCTGAAGATAAAAGCGAACTAGGTGAGACAGCAACTGACTGTCCTATGATGGCCGAACGTAATGAGAGAAATAATCCGAAAGCTAACTCGGGCTCTCAAGCAGTGAAGGTTCAGACTAAATCTACAGCTACTGCTCAGTAATCTTCAATTTTCCAGGGTGTCTACTTGTTAGACACCCTGAAAATCTTTACACAATCGCCCTTCCTAAAATCACTCATTTACCACTCTTAAAACTGGCACGAGACTTGGATATTAAATGGCAAATATCAAAACTCGAGGGGGTTTTATGAAAGCACTTATTTTTATCGTTTGTATGTGTATCGTTTCTGTATCAATGGCAGGTGAAGTAGAGACCGATTGTCCGGCAATGAACGAGAGCCGTGAGAAAATTGTTAAAACTGTAAAACCGAAAACAAACCAAAGTCGCAGTAGAGCATCTGCACAGTAAAATAAAAAGGCCCCGATGGGGCCTTTTTTAATGGTTTTTAATTAAAGCATCTAGCTCTTTTTTTTCTTGTTCTGTGATTCTTTCCGCAGGTTCCTCGATCAAGATCTTTTTCTGGGCGGCCAACTTCGATTTCACAGAATCTTTAACTTTTGGAACCGAGTTATCAAACAGTTTCTTCGAGTAATTTTCTGTTTTATCCACCGAGCGAGAGAAGAAGTCCTCTGTCGCATTTTGAGCATATTGAGTAGCGGGAGAAATGACCCCATAAATGTGGGCAAAAATGGGTTTGTCCTTAATTTCAATCGTAAGGAAAAGCAGGAATCCAAAAAGAAGACCTACGATCTTAAAAGCTGTTTTCATTTAATACCTTTAGTTCAGGGCCTGGAGATTATATTCAATCAGGACGTTAAAAATTTGTTCTTCTAGTTCCAGGTCATACTTCTGAGTTAGTGCACGTAGCGAGGTATTAATCTCTTTAGCGATCATACTGAGCTTAGGGGATGACAGGTTAATTTTAAAGTGACTCAGTTCTTCATCAAGTGTGATCTGGCGGCCAATCAAAATGTTCATAGATTCCACAAACAGCGGAAGAATATAATTTCTTTCTGCTTGAGTGAGTTCATGCCCATCAAGACAAAGGTAACAAGTGATACCGCCACGAATTTCTCCGCTGATATCAAATTGCACTCTCAGATTATCTTTTGAGTAAATAGGGTTCAGATCCAGTTTATGGATAAGCCTTACATTATGAAGGATCTTAATTTCAGAAATTCTCGCGAGCTCAATCGGTTTAGAAACGTCCATGTTTTCCGCCAATGTTTTTAATCTTGCGTAATAATTTTTTCCAATGAATCAATGAGTTGTTGTTTTTGAATCGGCTTAGCAATAAAGTCACTGGCCCCGGCACCGATTGCCTCAAGCACAATGTGTTCCTGAGACAATGAGGACACCACAATCACTGCAATATCGTCATAATTTTTAGTGATTTTTTCTGTGAGTTCAATTCCGCTCACTTCCGGCATCACGATATCAGTGATCACAATATTTGGCTTCTTTGACTTAATGACGTTAAGGGCCGCTTCAGCGCCATTGGCCTCACCTACAATTTCGATGCCTTCTTCTGTCAGCATTTTTCGAATAATGCTGCGGGAGAAATCGGAATCGTCCACGATAACAACTTTAATGTCTGCTTTGTCACTCATGCAGACTAGGATATCAAATTTGAGAGAGTTGAAAAGAAAAAGGGCCCTCAAAGAGGGCCCCTATTTTTATGCGGCGACTTGGTCGTTTTTTGTACGAGGTTTGCTGGTCTTCTCGTCCTTACGTTTCGTCTGGTCAAGGTCAAGTTGACGATTCCAGTCTACTAAAGCGATCTCAAGCACTTCTTGAATGTTCTTCACCGGAATAAAGTTCAGCTTCTTGCGGTATGCGGCCGGGATCTCCAGGACATCCTTTTGGTTTTTCCAAGGGATGATCACTGTTTCAATGCCTGCTCTCATGGCCGCAAGAGCTTTCTCTTTAATACCACCCACTGGAAGTACCTTACCAGTAAGAGTGATTTCACCAGTCATCGCAATATCCTTACTGATGTAAGTGTTCGTGATAAGCGATGTGATTACTGTTGCTAATGTAATACCTGCTGAAGGACCGTCTTTAGGGATGGCACCTGCTGGCAAATGGATATGAATTTCGTTCTCTTCAAAGAACTTATCTTCAATTCCTAGTTCAGCTGCGTGGCTGCGGATGAAGCCCATGGCCGCGTGAGCAGATTCTTTCATCACGTCACCAAGCTGACCCGTCAGCGTGATACCGCGACCTTTCATCTTAGTTGCTTCGATATGAAGAATTTCACCACCACCGGCCGTCCAAGCTAGACCTGTAGCAACGCCCACTTCATCGTACTCGTTTGAGTCTTCGTGTGAGTAGATCGCCGGTCCAAGTAGCTCTTCAACCGTAGCAGAAAGAATGTGTGTCTTGTCGCCATGGCCAGAAGCGATCTTCTTTGCCACTTTTCTACAAAGAGCACCCACTTGTCTCTCTAGGTTACGAAGGCCCGCTTCACGAGTGTAACCTGAGATGACAAATTCAACACCTTCATCATGGAACTCAATGTGTTCGTCAGTGATTCCATGCTCATCCATTTGTTTTGGAATGAGGTATTTTTTAGAAATTTGTACTTTCTCTTCCTGGCTGTAACCAGCAAGGTTGATCACTTCCATACGGTCACGAAGAGGACCTGGGATTTGATCAAGCATGTTGGCAGTTGCGATGAACATGATCTTAGAGAGGTCATAGTTCATATTCAGATAGTTGTCTCTGAATGTGCAGTTCTGCTCAGGATCCAGAACTTCCAAAAGGGCCGATGAAGGATCACCTTTGAAGTCCGAACCAAGTTTATCAATCTCATCGAGAAGGATAATTGGATTTGTTGTTTTACATTGCTTCATCGCTTGGATGAATCGACCTGGCATGGCACCTACGTAGGTACGACGGTGACCGCGGATTTCTGATTCATCTTTCACACCACCAAGAGCAATTCTTACGAATTCACGACCAGTGGCCTTTGCAATTGATTTACCAAGGGAAGTTTTACCAACACCTGGAGGACCTGAGAAACAAAGGATCGGCCCTTTTGCCTTGGCACCTTTAAGTGTGCGAACGGCAAGATATTCAAGAATACGTTCTTTAACTTTTTCCAGATCAAAGTGGTCTTCATCCAGAACGTCTTTAGCGTACTGAAGATCTGTCACTTCTTTTGATTCTTCTGACCAAGGAAGGTCGACTACCCATTCAAGGTAAGAGCGAAGAATACTTGCTTCTGAAGAATCCGGATGCATTCTTTCCAGACGACCAAGTTGCTTAAGCGCTTCTTTCTCAGCATCTGCTGGAAGTGCTTTCGCCATAAGTTTTTCACGGATTTCCGCGAACTCATCGTTCTTATCGCCATTTTCATCATTCAGTTCTTGTTTCATGGCCTTGATCTGCTCACGTAGGAAGAACTCTTTTTGGTTCTTGGCAAGATCATCTTTATTATTGGCCTTAAGTTTCGCTTGTTGAACCAGTACATCCAGTTCTTTTACAAGAACTTGATTGATGTGGCCCAGACGCTCTACTGGATCTAGGATCTCTAGTACCTTTTGAGCTTCAGCAACTTTCAGATTTAAATTCGAGGCAACTAGATCGGCCAGTCGACCCGGGTCTTGGATATCTTCAAGCACCATAAGAATGTCCGGTGAAAGAACTTTTCCAAGAGAAATAACTTTTTCCAGATTTTCTTTTACTGTACGAGCAAGAGCTTCAATCGTTGCTGGTGCAGCTGTTACTGGTTGAGTTTCAACTTTCTCAACTTTCACTTGATAGAAAGGTTCTGTGCCAACAAACTCTTTAATGCGAGCTTTTGCCAGACCTTGGATAAGAATTTTAATTCTTCCATCCGGTAGCTTGCGCATACGCATGATCATTGCCACTGTTCCCATCTCATAGATTTCTGAAGGTGATGGGCTTTCAGCTGTAATGTCTTTCTGTGAAGAAAGAAGAATCAGTCTGTCTGTGTTGTTAAGAGATTCTTCCACTGCTTTGATGGATGTCTCGCGACCCACAAATAAGGGCAGGATCATAAAAGGGTATACTACAAGATCGCGAACCGGCAGGAGAGGGAGCGTTTCCTTGAACTCAATCGCTTCGCCCTCATAATTCGTTACCATACATTGTCTCCTCTAGCGTATGTCTCTTCCGTGAAGATTTACAAAAGCTAAATCGGGATAATTAAAGGGGCGCTTTAAAGAAATTTGCGCTAAAATGAAGAAATATTTATAAAGAAAATTCAAATGTTACGGCTTAAATTACTAAGGTTCTCATAGCTATTTCATTTAAATTTTCATGATTTTCATTACTTATTTTTTTTGATCAAAAAGGTATGTTTTTTATGAGTGACTCAATCGGTATAGTAATCTTGGCCGCTGGTAAGGGTACCAGAATGAAAACTGAGACCCCAAAGGCCCTGGCGAAAGCTGCAGGAAAACCCCTACTGGAATATGTGGTCGATGCCGCTCTTAATTTTGCCTCTCATTCCTCTCTGAAAGCAGAGATAGGATTAGTGGTTGGGCACAAGAAAGAGTTACTTGAAGAATGGCTAAATACCCATGATCAAAAGCAATACTTAAAAACCGCCTGGCAAAAACAGCAGAATGGGACCGCTGACGCTTTGAAATCTTGTTTCAACGATCTTCCTCATTTCTGGAACTATACTTACACTCTTGTTGCCTGCGCTGATACTCCACTCTTGGAAGTTGCGGAATTCAACAAACTTTTCGAGGTCTTAAAAGCAGATCCAAATCTTGTGGGTGTGGCCGCTACATTTGAGGCCCATGATCCAACAGGATTGGGAAGAATTGTTCATGGTCAAACTGGGTTTCAAATTGTTGAAGAGAAAGACGCTACCCCTGAACAAAGAAAAATTACTGAAGTGAATTCTGGAGTGTATATTCTAAAAACGTCTCACGTTAAAGAAGTACTAGGAACAATTTCCAATAATAATAAATCTGGCGAATTTTATCTTACCGATTTATTCCAAAATAAATATTCAGTGAAGCCGGTGAAATTTCCCACTGAAGTTCCGTTCTTAGGGATTAATACCCTGGAGCAACTGGCCGACGTGACAAAGTTGTTCAGAGCTAAAAAGCTAAAAAAGCTCTTCGCTGATGGTGTGGAGTTCTTAAACCCGGATTCTGTTCATATTGATCAAGATGTTACGATTGGTGTTGGTTCAGTCATTTATCCGGGTGTGACCTTACTTGGAAAAACCAAAATCGGAAACGGTGTCGTAATCGAAACTGGCTCATTCATCCGAGACAGTATTGTTCATGATGGGGCAGAAATTCTCGCTCACAGTTACCTTGAAGGTGCTCTTGTTCATTCTGAGGCCACAATTGGCCCGATGGCCCGTCTTCGTCAGGGTGCTGATATTGGTCCAGAGGCCAAGGTGGGTAACTTTGTTGAAGTGAAAAAATCAAAGCTTGAAAAAGGTGTGAAGGTCTCGCACTTAAGTTATGTCGGTGACGCTGAAATTGGTGAAAACACCAACATTGGTTGTGGTTTTATTAGCTGTAACTACGATGGGGCCAATAAACATAAGACTAAAATTGGTAAGAACTCCTTCATTGGCTCTGATGTGCAAATGATTGCTCCAATTGAAGTAGGCAATGACGCATTCGTAGCTGCAGGGTCAACTATCAGTAAAAGTGTTCCAGATGGGGCCTTTGCTATAACCCGAGCACAACAGGTGACTAAGGAAGGGGCAGCCAAGCGATTCATTAAGACGAAAAAGTCTTAAGAGACTGCGCGTCAAACTAGTAAGATCTCCTCTGAAATGATAGATTGGAGCCCTTAAGTTTCACTCTAATTTTCGGAGATTTTATGTGCGGAATCGTAGGTTATTCCGGACCACAAAATTCTGTGGGTCCTATCATTGAAGGATTATCGCGTCTTGAATATCGCGGATACGATTCAGCTGGAATCTGTCTCAAGATCAATAATGAATTACAAATCATCAAAAAAGAAGGCAAGCTCGATAACCTGAAAGCAATCTTGGGTGAGAGCAGGCCTTTCTCAAATACCGGTATCGGTCACACACGCTGGGCCACTCATGGTGCCGTTACAACTGACAATGCTCACCCGCACGGGAACGAAATCTTCGCCGTTGTTCACAATGGTATTATTGAAAACGCTCAATCACTTAAGAAAGATCTTCTGGCCGAGGGCTTTCAGTTTAAATCTCAAACCGATTCAGAAGTGTTTCTAGTTTTGTTAACAAAGTTTTACAAACAAACTGGTAATACTCTTCAATCCATTTCAAAAGCATTCAATCTCATTACTGGTAACTCAGCATTCGTTATCACTGAGAAGGCAAGTGACAAGCTTTACGCAGTTAAGCGTTCAGCTCCACTGGTTGTTGGTGAGAACAAAGAAAACCGTGAAGCGTTTGTTTCTTCAGATCCATTCGCACTGGTTGGATTCGCTCCAAGAATTTATTTCCCGCAGGATGGCGTGATCTGTGAAGGCGTAGTTACAGCAAATGATGTGACTGTTAATTTCTATGAACTAGATCTTACTCCTTCAAGCCGTTATAAGTTCCAGGCAAATTCAATGTCGATGGACTCAACTTCAAAAGGTCCTTATGAGCATTACATGCTTAAAGAGATCCATGAACAACCGGCCCTGGTTGATAAGCTTGCTGCTTTCTACATCAAGAACGAAGGTAGAAAAGAACTTGATACTCTGAAAGGCTTCAAAGCTCCAGGATGGCACTTAACTGCTTGTGGTACTGCTTGGCACGCGGGTCTTGTGATTAAGAATTACTTTGAACAAATTAACCGTCAGCGCGCCGATGTTGATATCGCTTCTGAGTTCCGTTACCGCGAACCAATTCTTAACAAAGGCGAAGTAGGTCTATTCATTTCGCAATCAGGTGAAACGGCCGACACCCTTGCTTGTCAGGAACTATGTAAGGAAAAAGGCATCGAAACTTTTTCAATCGTGAACACCGAAGGCTCGACCCTTTTCAGAAACTCAGATAAGAACTTCCTGATCCATGCAGGAGTTGAGATTGGAGTTGCTTCAACGAAGGCCTTCACGCTACAAGCTCTAACAGGTTACCTTATGAGCCGTGCGATGGAAGGGACTCTGGATGATCCAAAACTTTTCTCTGAAATCCAACTCCTTTCAAACCGCATTGGTGAACTTTGTGCTCAGTCGGATTCTCTAAAAGAAGTGGCAGAGAAAATTTACACGAAGAAAGGTTTCATCTTCACTGGTCGTGGGAAATATTTCCCAATCGCTCTTGAAGGTGCGCTTAAACTTAAAGAGATCGCTTATGTTCATGCTGAAGGTTATGCCGCCGGTGAACTTAAACACGGTCCAATCGCCCTTATTGATGAGAGCATTGTAAATATCGCGGTAGTTGGTCCTGAGCTTCTTGAGAAGACAGTATCAAACGTTGAAGAAGTAAAAGCTCGTCGCGGAATTATGGTAGTTGTAGGTCCTAAGGATTCACCTGAGATTGAGCACCTTGCTGATGCTTATATCCCACTTGATTTCAATGGTCTTCCAAATCTAAGTCCACTATACGTGAACGTTGCACTTCAATTCCTGGCCTATCACATTGCCAAACTTAAGGGCACCGACATTGATAAACCAAGAAATCTAGCGAAGTCAGTAACGGTAGAATAATGAATTTAGATTTTCTGAACGAATCTCAAAGACAGGCAGTGCTCATGACCGATGGACCGGTCATGATACTTGCTGGTGCTGGTTCGGGTAAAACCAGAACGCTGGTAGCACGAATTCAGTACTTACTGGAAGAGAAGCGTGTCAGCCCATATCAAATCCTGGCAGTAACATTCTCGAACAAGGCCGCACGTGAAATGCGTGAGCGTCTGGCGGTCAATACGTCAGTGAATGTTGGAACTCTACAGGTCACGACCTTCCACGCCTTTTGTGCGAAGGTTCTCCGCATGGAAGCGACCTACCTAGGTCTTAGTAAAAACTTCACCATCTACGATGACGGTGAATCGCAATCCATTATCAAAGCGATTCTCACTAAGCGTGGGATCAATCAAAAAGAGCTCTCCCCTTATACAGTGGCGGCCTTTATTGATGGCCTGAAAAACCTTGGTTACTACATCGGTCTTGCCCGCAATGCCGATGTTGAAAAGTACGCTGAAGACAAGCGTCTCTTCGATATCTTTATGGAATACGAAGCTGAACTTCATCGCTCAAACGCGGTGGATTTTGGTGGACTCATTACTGGTGTATTGAATCTCTTCCGTTCCTATCCGGAAGTCCTCCAAAAGTATCAGCAGAAGTTTAAATATGTTCTGGTGGATGAGTATCAAGATACCAACCGCGCTCAGTTCGATTTGATTCTTCAGCTCAGCCAAGCTCACCGCAATCTTTGCGTAGTAGGGGACGAAGATCAGTCCATCTATTCTTGGCGTGGCGCTGATATTAGAAACATTCTGGACTACGAAACCGTATTCCCCGAAGCAAAACTCATTAAGCTAGAGCAAAATTACCGCTCTTCAAAAAAGATCATTGAGGCCGCCTCAGAAGTTATCTCCCGCAACCTTGCCCGTAAAGGGAAGCAAATGTGGACAGATAACGATGAAGGTGAAGAGATCCGCATTGTTGAATGTCGTGATGATAAAGCGGAAGCGGAATTCGTCGGTCAGCAAATCAGACACCTGGTTCAGGAAGGAGTTTCTCTAAAAGACATCGCTGTCTTCTATCGAAACAATGCTCATTCGAGGACCATCGAGGACGCTTTAAGAAAAGAAAAATTCCCATATCGAGTTGTGGCCGGGATCAAGTTCTACGACCGTAAAGAGATCAAAGACATGATTTCTTATATGCGTGTAGTAGTGAATAAAAAAGATTCTTTGGCACTCACTCGTATTATTAATACGCCTGCCCGTGGTGTAGGTGCGACCTCCCTTAGAAAATTAGAGGACGAGGCAGTTCGACTTCAGCTTTCACTTTTTGAACTCTTGGAAAAGATTGTTGAGTCTCCGTCGGAGTTTAAACATCTTTCTCTTTCTGGAAAGGTTCAAAGCGCGGTTTATCAACTCGTGCATCTTATTCAGGAAGTTCAGGTTTTAGAAAGTCAGAATCATTCTCCAAGCTTTAGCTACGAGAAACTTTTAAATGAATCTGGTTACTATGAAGTTCTTCGCGCAGATAAGAGTTACGAAGGTGCCGCGCGCCTCGAAAACTTAGAAGAACTCATGAGTGCCATTAAGCAGTTCGAGGACTCCGAGAACGAACCGAATATGGTGAAGTTCCTTGAGACCATCACACTTGATACGACTGTTTCAGAAGATGGTTCAACTGATCAAGTTTCACTCATGACAGTCCACGGTTCTAAGGGTCTGGAATATCCATATGTGTTCTTGATTGGTATCGAAGAAAATATCTTTCCGTCATATAAGAGTTTGGAAGTGGGACCGGTGGCATTGGAAGAAGAGCGTCGTCTTTTCTATGTGGCCATGACCCGAGCGATGAAACAATTAACAATTACCTTCGCCCAAGGCCGACTTTTGTGGGGAAGTCTGAAATTTAATGGTCCAAGCCAGTTTCTGCATGAGATTCCGGTCAAATACTATAAGTGGGACTTTTTCCAAACTGGCTCTAAGAAGGCCCAGTTCGATAGTTACTCTCAGTCTTATGATGACTGGGACCAAACAAATCACTCATCTGACGATGAGGTCTTCTATAAAGAGAAAGTCTATCAGACGAAGAAGGCCGTCGCTAATCTTTCAAACTATCCATCAGGGTCTAGAATTGTTCACGCTCTTTATGGAGAAGGAACAGTGCTTGATTCCGAAGGACTAGGGCAAGATGAAAAAGTCACCATTCTTTTCCGTGATGGAGTACGAAAGAAATTCATGGTGAAGTTTGCTCCACTTCAAAAGGCATAAATGAGAATCTCTCTTAAGTTTTTGGCGATTGCGTGGCTCCTTCTCCTCATGATTGTGGGTGGACTGCTCTATAACGCTTACTCAAAGCTCAAACCGGAAACTTTCATTGCGATTTTAACTGAACAAGTTCAGAAAAATTACCCGAACACAAAATTAGAAGTAGGGACGGTTGATTATGGCTTCTCTTTAGATTTTAACCTGACACTTAAAAACATTCAGTTAAGAAGATCAGGAAAACTTCTCGGTAGTATCGGAGAAGTGGAGTTGAAAGTTCCTTGGTGGCTCATTTTTATGAACCGCGGGAACGCCCAGATCAATCTTTCTAAGTTTGATATCTATATTGATCACCACGAGACACATGAAATGAAAGGTGTGAGCGATGGTGCCTCTCAGGCCAAGCAAATGATTTCGGTGAACCTTCCGAGTTATTTGACTGAGGCAAGATACACCCTTCGTGCAAAAGAAATTTCTATTAAAGACATTCATAATGAGCGTCGTTATTTCAGGGTCTCTAAACTTTTGGTGCGTGAGTTCCAATACGGAAAGAACTCTGCTTTCGAGTTAAATATCCCGATTGAAATCACTCATAGCAATAACGTTTTCCGTTCAGATTTGTGGCTTTTTGGTGACGTCACTCCTGATCCTGCAAGTTGGAACCTCAACTACCGTGGAGAGTTCCGCACCATTGATAGTAACGACAAGTTTCAAATTGAAGATCTGGTCATTAACGGAAAGGCGAACTTTAAGCCTGGAAACTTAGACATTAAATCAAAGGTCGAGCTCTATATTGAAAAAATTCTGATCGGAGAAGGCGCGCTCAACGCCACTCAGGAAGAACTAACGCTTGGAATGAATTTTACCGAGCTTCCGATGAGTTACTTCAACTTCATGTACGATCAGCTTAAAAATCCATATCTCGCCAAGCTTGATGGTGAGGCACAAGGTAGAATTGATTTCCATAAGCAGTTCGATACCGAACAGGCGAGTGTTAAAGGAAAGCTTACTTTCCAGGGTCCTTTCCAGTTTACACCTGATCAAAAACTTGATGGTAAGTGGCAGATCGTTTTTGAAGATTCTCGATGGGAAACTTCTTTCATCACTCCTAAAGGAGAGGCGAGTTTCTTTCGTCGCTCGGTTGTGGACATGAAAAAGAACGTGATCTCTCAGTATGTGGAAGAACTTGGTTTTTCAGGGTTGGATTTAAATTTTGCCCTTGCTCCAGTTAAATCTGTTTCGGCCCTAATCGCTGAACCGGATGGTCCTTTTTACACGACAAATATTTCGTATAAAAAGGCCCTTCTTGGCGAGAAGACCATTGATGGTAATTTCCAATTTGGCCGCTCACCTGATCATAAATTCTACCAGGCAAGACTTACTGATAAGACCGCCTCTTTCGATTTAAATTATTCTAATAAGGGTGTGCAAAACGCTCTGGATACTCATTTCGTGAAATTTCCTTGGGGTCCTCAATACAATTTTCTTGCTCCGTTCTTTAGTGCCCAAACGGCGAATGTTGATGGGAAGGTGGAAGGACGATGGCTCAATGGAGAATGGGAATCTGGCCAATGGCTTATGCAACTTAACTTATCTGAGTTGGCAGAAATTCAAGGCGCAATACCTGATTTCATTCAGCAGACAGCTGCTTTATTCGAAATTGATAGCAAGACCTCTAAACAACAAACAATCAATGTTTCCAATAAGAATAACGTCATTACGTTGAATTCGTTGATGTTAGAAAACGGTGAATCTGCTAAGATCACAGGTTCTTTAAGTTCACAACCAAAACATAAATCTTATGTTACTCTGGCCTATCCAAAGAATAAAAAGTGGAGACCAGTTCGCAAGGAAGTTTTGGCACCTTATTGGAAGAAGGAAGAAAAATGACCCAAACATACCGCCCTATCATTTGGAAAGACGATACACTTTTTCTTTTAGATCAACGTTTACTGCCACAAACGGAAACGTTTGTTGAAGTGAAGGACCTTAAAGGTTGCGCTTTGGCGATTAAAGATATGATCGTTCGTGGTGCTCCATGTATCGGATTTACTGCCATCTATGGCATGGCCCTTTGGGTGAAGGCCCAGTCAGAGGTGACCGTGGTTTCTTGCCGTAATGCTTGTGACGAAATGATCGCTGCTCGTCCAACTGCAGTGAACCTTTCTTTCGAAGTGAATCGTTGTTTTGAAATCATGAGAAATGCTCTGGTTGAAAATCAAAGCAAGCAAGATATCTATAAGAAGCTGGTCGCCTTTGGTGATCTTCAGATCAAAGAAAGCCATGAGAAAAACACGGCCATGGCAAAGATTGGCCTTGATGAACTTAAAAAGAAAATCGGTGATCGTAAATGGCGTCTCATGACCCATTGTAATACTGGTTTTCTTGCTTGTGGCAGTCTTGGTACTGCTCTCGGTGTAATCTCTTACGCCAATTCACAAGGCAAGGTGGAACATGTATATGCGGACGAGACTCGTCCTTATATGCAAGGAACTCGCCTTACTGCCTTTGAATTAAGTAAGGAAAATATCCCATACAGCATTGTCGTTGAAGGTGCGGCATCGTATCTTCTGTCTCATAACAAAGTAGATGCTATTTTTGTTGGTGCTGATCGAATTGCCGCCAATGGAGATACCGCCAATAAGGTAGGAACTTCAACTCTGGCGATCGTGGCAAAACACTACAACATTCCTTTCTATGTTGTGGCACCAGTGAGTTCATTCGATGTGACCATCCCAAATGGCTCACACATTGAAATCGAAATGCGCCCCATGAACGAAATTACTGAACTAAAAGGCATTAAACTGGCACCAGAAGGTGCACAGGCCGTAAATCCAAGCTTTGATGTGACTGATCATCAGTTCATCACGGGGATCATTTGCGAGAAAGGTTTTATTAATCCAAAAAATCCGGGTGAATTAGTAAGAGTGGTGCAATCATGATGAGTGATGTTCGTGCTTCCATTGATATTGGCTCAAACAGCGTTCTGCTTTTAGTGGCCGACGTTTCTCACGGGAAACTAAAAGAGATTGCGAAACGTAGTGAGATCACGCAATTGGGTAAAGACCTTGATAAAAATAAGGCCTTCCATCCTGATTCAATGAAAGCGACTTATGAGGCGATTAAATCCTATGCGGAAGACTGTGATAAGCATGGGGTACCAAGAGAAAAAATTATCGCAACTGCGACAGAGGCCGCTCGCGTGGCCGCGAACGCTCCTGAGTTTTTCAAGAAGATTGAAGATGAATTAAAAGTTCACATCAATATTATTACTTCTGAAGCAGAGGCCTATTTCTCAACAAAAGGCATTCTTTTCGACAGTAAGTTTGAGTCTGAAGTCATTACCATTATGGACATTGGTGGAGCTTCGACGGAACTAATTAAAGTAAACACGAAGAGTTTTCAGATATTGGAAACAATCAGCATGCCGATTGGTGCCGTGAGATCATCTCAATGGCTTCATGATGATCTGTTTGTTCAAAATTTACAGAAAGTATTTTTGGACTATCGTACTTCAATTGATAAGTTCCAAACGAAGGAACTTTTCTGTGTTGCCGGGACAGTGACTTCTCTAGGAAACATGCATCTTCAGAGAAAAGAATTTGAGGAAGATGAAGTTCACGGACTGAAGCTTAAGGTTGAAGATATTGATAATCTTTTTAAAAAGTATTCAAACTCAACTCCGGATCAATTCTTGGAACTGTTCCCGTTCCTACAAAAACGTTCACAAAGTATCCGTGGCGGTCTTCACCTGGTGTATCACCTGGCCCACCGTCTTTTGGTTAAAGAAATTACTATTTCCACATATGGACTCCGTTTTGGTACGCTTCTAGAAGGCAAAATCAAAAAGGAATTTCTCCATGGAAAATAACAATGTTCTTGGACCTCATTCCGTTGTTTTTAAAGAGGGCACTCCGGCCGAAAAGCTTTATCTGGTAAAGAATGGTGAAGTGCTGTGCCTTAAGGCCTCTAAAGACCGTTTGATCCCAGTTTTCATGGCCAAAGAAGGGGACATCATAGGCGAGAGCGCTATGGTTCAGGATTTGAATCATACTTACTCGGCAGTTGTGCCTCAATACGCTCATTTAATTGAAATTCCGGCCAATGATTTACAGACAGTGATGGAGAAGGGGCCCAACTGGTTAACAGAACTTGCGACGACAATGATCTTACGTTTTCAAAATACGTCCAACTTGATAGCCGAGAACCGAGTCATTCATCCGTCAATTATTGATGAAGATCAGTTCACTTCGGCCATCGAAGTTGAATTCAAAAAATTATTATCTTAGTAAAATTGAATAATGCGATTACGGTGAAGGTTCAGAGCAAGCTCTAGGACCTTCTGCTGAGCACGGAAACATTCGTTGCGGTTTCCAGTCAGGTCTTTTTGCATAATATCGAACGCCTTCAACGCCATCTCACGTGAAATAAGTGATAGAGCACGACGCTGATTCTTCACATGAACCAAACTAAGCGCAAGACCTAGAATAGCAGGTTGAACCTGAGACACTACGGTCTTGAGGCATGAATCGTCCAAGTCCCAAATGCTTTCAAATGAAATACAAGATTCAGTTAGTTCTTTTGCTAGAGCAGGGTTACGGGTACGGAGATTTTTTAAAAGGCGCGCTTTATCGGCAGAATCCATCTTTTGAAGAAGCTCGATCACCTGTCTTTTGCCGTTAATATAAACACCATTTTCTGAATTCTTCTGACTCATCTATTCTCCTTCCTGGATTGAGATGTCGGGGACCAAAATATCTAACTTACGCTTCTTCTAACTTGGCTTTTTCTTGTTCAAATTTTTGGCGAGCTTTTTCTAAGTACTCACGGTGTTTTGTTTCTTGATTGGCCACTTGCTGTTCGTTACCCATTTGGATTTCCGACAGACGATCATTTTGTGATTGTTTTAAATCGGCCATGAGTTTTTCAAATCGCTGAGTCTCTTCTTCGATTTTTTTCGAGTACTGATTTCTTACTTTGGAAAGTTTAACTTCAGCGTCTGTTTTCTCTTTATCAAGTTGGACCTCATAGTCTTTTTTGACCTTGGCCACTTCCTTTTCATTCTTCTCGCGAACTTCTTTTAGCTCTTTCTCATAATTGTCACCTAACTTTCTTAATTCGAAAGTCTGACGTTTATGCATCATCTCTTTAGTCGATGCGGCCTTGGCCTGTGCTACTCCATCTGACATAGACAACTTTTCCTTGTTATGAAAGCTAATGCCTTTCATGGCATTATTCATTATCATACTGGTATAAGCTCCCTCACAAGGCAGGCAAAAAATGATGGGTAACCATCCAGGGAAAGTTTTCATAGTTCAGGGAAAACGGACTCCATTTGGTAAGTTCGGTGGAGGTCTCGGCACCATAACACCGGTGGAACTAGCAGTAATTGCTACCAAGGCCCTGTTAGAAGAGACGAAGATCTCACCGGAGTCTCTTGATCAAGTAATCTTTGCCAATGTTATCCCTTCCACTCCTGACACTTTATATGCCGGCCGTCACCTGGGTCTGAAAACAGGGATGAAGGTGGAATCTCCGGGAATTGTGATCAATCGTTTATGTGGTTCTGGCATTCAGGCCCTGATAGATGCCGCTCGTTTGATTAGAATCAACGAAGCGAATGCTATTTTGGTCGCTGGTGCTGAGAACATGACCATGGCCCCGCACTTAACTTATGGAGCGCGATTTGGAACTAAGTATGGAGGTCTTGGAAGCAAAGATCTTCTGTTTGATACTCTATATGATAAGCATGCCAATATGCCGATGGGTCAGACCGCAGAAACTCTTGCTCACGAATATACTGTGACCAAAGATGAGTCAGATGCTTTCGCTTACGAGTCTCACCAAAAGGCGAATAAGGCCTATGCTGCCGGTCTCATTCAACCGGAACTCGCACCCGTGAAAGTCGATCGTATTGATTGCTCAAAAGATGAGCATCTCCGTGAAGAAGTTTCTCTGGCAGAAATGCAGAAACTAAAACCGACCTTCAAAAAAGATGGAACTGTTACTGCTGGTTCTGCTTCAGGAATTGTGGATGGAGCTTGTGCTCTAATCGTGGCGAATGAAGACTATGTGAAAAAACATAACCTCAAACCCATCGCTGAAATCATCGCTGGAGAAGTAGTAGGGGTGGATCCTACAAAGATGGGTATTGGCCCGGTACCTGCGATTCAGAATCTTCTTAAAAAACAAAATTTAAAAATCTCTGATATTGATCTCTTTGAAATTAACGAGGCCTTTGCTCCTCAAGTGATCGCTTGTCGAAAGGCGCTGGAAATTTCTCCGGATAAACTCAATATCTGGGGAGGGGCCGTGGCCTTGGGACATCCACTGGGTGCTACCGGTTTAAAAATTACTCTGACTCTGGCGCGCCAGCTCCAGCATCTTCAGAAAAACTATGGTATTTCTTCTGCCTGCATTGGTGGCGGGCAAGGAATAGCTCTTCTTATTAAAAAAATATGACTTTAGTACGAACTGATTTTGAACATTTTAAAAACTGGTTAGATCTCGATATCAATTCTATCGCATGGGAAGGTCGTTACGCCGACTCTTTTAGCGGTTTCTGGGAATCTTTCTTTAAAGATAAAATCGAGCCCATGGAACTGGGTGAGAGATTTAATTACGCTAAGAAGATCGCCAAATCGGGCCCCCTTATTTCATGGCTAAATTGGTTGTTTGAAAAGTTCGTGGCCTTTTCTTTTATTCACCAGGGTCGCTCGGTTCGTGAGATCGCTTTTCAATTTGATCTTCAAGAAAAATACATTTCAACCGTTCTCCGTGATCACTTGATCAAGGTGTATCCGGCCTATGAAGATTACATCAATGAGAATTTTCAAATTAGTAACGTGAGTTCAAAAAATCTCTTTCTAAAATTTGAAGATCTGGAGCCCGTTCTTGGTGCTGAGGCGAAGAACAAGGGAACTTTCGAAGATGATATCCTGGCCCATATGGAAGTGACTCTTTATCCTGACTGGCCGAATCTTGTGAAAGAACTTCGTAAGGACATGTTGTCGCTTAAAGTAGACTTTGAAAATTTTAAGAAGAAAACTGCTTTTAGAAAACAGCTGCGTTTTTTTCAGGAAGTGATCATCCTCCTCTTAATTTTGAGTGTGATTATTTTTGCACTGAAAAATACCAATAAGCTATATGAAGATTATCTTGTGAATAAGATCACACTCTTTGAGCCAAACTTTTTCTGGCTCGATAAGACCCTTTCTTATCAGGAACAAGATCTTCTCGCGAAACAGCAGATTGATCTTTCAAATAAGGAATTGGAAGAGCTGGAAAGGATCGAGGCCCAGCAAGTATTCACGGATGAGCGCCTGGGTTCCCGTTATGATCCCGAATCAGATGTGGTCGTTCTAGATTCAGTGGAGAACGTTCCTAAAAGTTTTGGAGAAGCTGAAACTGAAAGATCAGAATACGAAGAAACTCAGAAAGGTGGTTATCGCGATAGTTCTTACGCTTCTTCTAACAAAAAGGCCTATCGAATTCTCATGGCCTCAGTTGAGCCCTCTGCGATTCGAGAGAGGATTCTTCCCCTTATGAAGAAGTATGGCATTGCTCAGGTGGACAACGTTAAGCCAGGCATGCAGATTCCAGGTGGGTTATACTTTAACCTGATGGTGCCTTCGAATAATCTCAAAGATTTTATGACAAAAGTTTCGACCTTAGGTGAGGCGACTATTTTTGAAAGCCGCTCCCAAGGTGGAGATCAGGCCGGTAAGAACCGTGTGTTTATCTGGGTAAAGTCTATTTAGAATCGCCGCTTTTCCCGAGAATATTATCCAGAATCACAGCATCTTCGAATAGGCCGCCTTTCACTGTCTCTTCTCCCTCAACCGTGGTCTTTAAATTCTCAAATAATGAGCTATCAACGTTGGCGGTCTCAAGTCCTTCAGTCTCTTTTTTAAGCACGTTAATATTTCGACCGAGCTGTTCGCCTTTTTTATTAGAGAGTCCAATGTAACCAGTAATGATGTTGTTGAACATGACCACTTGGGCGAGCCTCGCGCGCTCTTCCTTAGAGGCCTCAACACTGGCCTTAACTGCCTCTGCTTTTTTGTTTCCTTCACCAGCTTGGTCCGCCGTCATCTGGCGTGAGCCCATTTTCTTTTTTAATTCATCCAGGGCCGCCACACGACGTGCTTCGAAGATATTTCCAATTTCATTCTCGATATTAAGATTAGGGTCCTTCTTCCATTTATCGAGAAGATCTAGATACCCATTTTCCGTGAGGTATTCTTCAAGTTTTTTACTGTCGGCCTCTTTCAGGGCCTTCACTCGAGCGATCTCAACTTCCTTCTTCATGCGAAGATCCATGTCCATGGTGTGCTCTACCTTAGAGAGGGAGTCATCCACTACGATGAAGTCTTCACAGTCTGCGTTCTCTGGATTCTTCGAACATTCTTCTTGTTTCTTTTTTAACCGATCATCGGAAGGAACTCCATCTGCCACAAAGTCAGCAGAAGTATAGTTGGTAAGGCTATCAATGGAATTCGCACCTTCTTGGGCCCCATCATAAAACTCTGGTAGGTCGGTGAGCTTCATGCCGGAATTACTTCCGTCCATGTTTTTTTCCATACCTTCAATGATCTTCTTAGCGTCCGTAATCGCCTTACGATATTTTTGTGTTTTGTTTTTGCTTAGACAGGCGTTTGCCCCTCGACCACCTGGGGTGGGCTTACTCTCAAAGTCTTTACAGAGTGGAACAATTTGCATGGCACAGTTCATGAAGAATGTTTCTACGATTTGAAACTTTTCGGTCTGATTTACATCGAGACTTTGAAAGATGTTTTGATAAATGGCATCTTTCGAACTGTTATCTGAAAGAGATCCGAATCCTTTTGAGCCTGTATCTGTAAACCTGCTTGAGTAGCCGATCTTCTCTGCTTCAGAGGCACCTTGAGAAGGAGGAGGATTGTTCGTAAAAAAATCCTTCCAATACTCACCAAAACTTTTACCTTCTGGATCAACTTCCTTGCCTTCGGAGTCGCTCCGTCTAAAATTCTCAAAACAAAAACGAGAAATTTCAAACATACTGTTTTTCATCAACTGCGTTCGGTAGAGTTGAATGAAAACTTTTTGATCCACCATCTTGCGATTTTTAAACTTCATGGCCTCGGCAAGTTTTTTGTAGTCCTTCTCCTGGCGATCAACACCAGTGAGGGCCTTGTACATTTTATCGCCGAAGTATTCAGTGATGTCCTTGGTTGATTTAGAATTCACCAGCCCGTAGCTTTGAAGCCCAAGTGCGTCCGAAAGTTTTGCGAGATCTTCAGCACTTTTTTTAGAGGAGAGTTTTTTCTTAATACAATCAGCGGCCTTTTCAGCATTTGCTTGTTTTTGGGCCTCAGATAAAGAGGAATCAAACTTATTCATCTCCTTACATTCTTTAAACTCGGCAGATTGTTCGAGAGCGCCTTCAACCTCAAAATCTTTAACTGTTGAAATAAGTTTCTTATTCAGTTCATCGTCACTGATTTCTTTAATTTCATCGGCAGCAAAGCCAGAGGTAGAGAGGAGGAGGAGAGTTAAAATAAGCTTCTTCATATGCTTATTTTATCGGAAGAATAGGGGGCAAGGCTTACATCTATATATGGCCCCCTATTTAAATTGTAAAATCAACTACATAGCGTCGCGAGACATCCCGAAAAGAGCCTTCATCTCGCCCAATAATTTATGGCTCTTACCGAGGTAGACCCATTGGCGAACAAAACCAATCAGCATCGCCGCGATAAATCCATAAGCAACACCTGAGTGAACGACCTTAGTTACAAGACCCGTATCGTGTGCTCCACCAAGGAGAAAGGCAATTGTTCCCAGAATTAGCATCAGCATGGTCCATGGAATAGTTTGGCGCTTACAAAGTTGCGACTCGTGAACATAACGGGCCACTTTCTTTTTGTATGGTTCAAGGTCTTGAGGTGGTTCATCAAATAATTCTGAAAGATTGGCCTCACTGTTTAAGGCGTTCCAAACATTTTCCACCAATCTCGCCACACCAATAAAATAGAACATCACGAATGCTTGAATAAAAATCACATACATGAAGGTCGGAATGGCCAATTGAATGTGACCAAAATCAATATTAATCCATCCCAGGGCCACCGTCGCTGTGAGGGCAATCCCAAGAACCATAACCACTAATAAAAAACGCAGAAGATAGGCCATTACACTTCCAATTTGAGCTTCATTTTGTTAATTTCCCCCGTACATTTACCGCCTTTTTCGTCATAAGGAAATCAAATGTCCGAACAAAATCAGGGCAACCAAGCTCCTGCAAAAAAAATGCTCGAGAGTTCGCCACTTTCGGGTATCGCTGTACCTATCGCCATCGTTCTCGTTGGTGGTCTTATTATCTTTGGCGTAACCAAGATGCTTTCTACTGGTAAGAACCATCGTGACCTAGTTGAAGAGATGAACTCTAAGACTTTCGGTAACCGTTGGGTGGCCGCTTATGAGCTATCAAAGTTTTTAGCTGGCCAAAAAATTCCGGCCGAAGATATGCCATGGGTGATTGAAAACCTTAGCCGTGTTTATAAAGAGTCAGTTGACTCACGTACAAGAAATTTTGTTGTGCTAGCTCTTGGTAGCTTGAACAATCCTTTGGCATTGAATGTTTTAAACGCTGCACTAGAGGATCAGGATCCTCAGGTTAAGTTTAACGCAGTTGTTTCTTTGGGGAACATGTCACCGGGGGCTGCCATTCAATGGGATAAAATTGAAGCTCTGCTCCAGCAAGATACTGATCCAGGTCTTAAACAAGTGGCGCTTTTAACGATGGCGGCGCACAATCGCCCAACCACGCAGGAAAAGGCGCATTCTTTACTAACTTCACCTGAAAAAACATTACGATACTCAGCAGCAATTGTTTTAATCCAGTACAAGTCTATTGATGCTATTCCAGTGCTAGAAGAGATCCTTAACTTAAGATATGACGTGGCGCAAGCTGGGGAACTAAACGGTGCTCAGGTTGAAGGCCTAAAAGTAAACGTTTTGGAAAATTTGGAAAAATCCAAATGGAATGATTTGTTGAAACTGGTTGAAAAAGTCGAACAAGACGACACAAACGTGAAGGTCACGACAAAAGCAAAACAGGTTCTAAAAGTATTGAAAAATTAGAAGTTTACACCCATAATGGGTGAAAACAAATAGCCCCCATTTCTAGCGCCAAATTTTTGGCCTAGAATTTTTTATTTCCGGAGAATCTCTCATGAGTGAAGAGACAAAAACCAGTCTAAACCGCCGCGAGTTCTTTAGCTTTCTTGCTGTTGGTTGGATCACTTTCGGTGCTGCCACTGCTGGTTTCGCAAGCTTAATCTTTAGATATCTTTATCCAAACGTTGTGTTCGAACCTGCGATGGATTTCATTGCTGGTTTCCCTGATGACTACGCTGAAGGTGTAGATGAGCGTTGGAAAAACGGTTTCGGTGTTTGGATCTACAAAAAAGACGGTCGTCTTGTTGCCATGTCGAACATCTGTACTCACTTAGGTTGTATTCCAACCTGGCTTCCTGCTGAATCAAAATTCAAATGTCCTTGTCACGGTTCTGGTTACTATCCGAACGGTATTAACTTCGAAGGTCCAGCACCTCGTCCTCTAGAGCGTTTCAAAATTTCAAGAAACCCAGAGGGGAAAATCATCGTAGATAAGACAAAAGTGTTCCGTTACGAGAAAGGTGAATGGAACAACCAAGACGCTTTCATCGAAGTTTAATTAGTAGAGGATATATATGTCAGAAGGTTTTGCTAAAAAAGTTGCTAATACCCAGGTATGGAAAGCGATTTTCCGTCATGGTCCACCAAACAATGCTCGTAACCGTGCTGCTGTAGTTGCCGGTAACGTGTTTCTTCACCTTCACCCAATCAAGCTTAAAAAATCAGGCGTTCAGTTAGGTTATACTTGGTGTATGGGTGGTCTTACATTTTTCGTGTTCCTTGCACTAACAGTGACAGGCGTACTTCTTATGTTCTACTACCGTCCAACTGCTGAATACGCATTCACAGACATCATCGGTCTTCGCGAACACGTACCTCTCGGGATCATGCGTGAGCTTCACCGTTGGGGCGCCCACTTAATGGTTATCACCGTATGGATTCACATGTTCCGTGTATTCATGACTGGTTCATACAAACCACCTCGCGAGTTCAACTGGGGTGTGGGTGTAGTTCTTCTTATTCTTACAATGCTTCTGTCGTTCACAGGATATCTACTTCCTTGGGATCAGCTCGCAATTTGGGCGATTACCGTAGGTTCGAACATGGCGAAAGCAACTCCGTTCGCAGGTCACGGTGGTCCAGGTGCTGCCCTAGCTAAGATCGGTGACTTCGTTATGGTATCTGATAAAAACGACGTTCGTTTCCAGCTTCTTGGTGGTCGTTTCGTAGGTGAAGCAGCTCTGCTTCGTTTCTACATCCTCCACTGCGTATTCATCCCACTAGTTGTTGCAATCCTAATTGCAGTTCACTTCTGGCGCGTACGTAAAGACGGCGGAATTTCAGCTCCACTATAAAGAAAGAATAGGAAACATATGATTAAGGCAGCGATTAACTACCTTTCCGATCCTCTTTACTCGTTTACTGCGTTTATCATTCTCTTTGCTGTTGCAATGAAAAGAATTGATATCGTAGGTACGAAGAAGTTCGGTCTTGCACTACTTATCGGCGTACTGGCCATCTTCGGTTGGATGGTTACAGATCCGGTGTTCTTCTCAGTAATTTCTCTTCCAGATAACATTCCTATCATTATCCTGAACGGTCTTGTTTTCTGGTCAACTTGGTATGCTCTTTATAGAGGTCATCAAAACGATCTTCGTATCGAGAAAGGCGAGCAGCCGATCGAAGGTACTCCTGAGAACCGTGAAAAAGTATGGGCATGGCCAAACCTTGTTTATACAGAACTTTTCTGCGGTATTCTTTGTACGATCTTCCTTATTGTATGGGCGATCTTCTTCAAAGCTCCTCTAGAAGAACCGGCCAACCCAACTTGGGCACCAAACCCAGCAAAAGCTCCTTGGTACTTCCTTGGTCTACAAGAAATGCTTGTATACTTTGATCCATGGATGGCGGGTGTGGTACTTCCTGGTTTTATTATCGTTGGTCTTATCGCGATTCCTTTCATTGACATCAACCCGAAAGGAAACGGTTACTACACATTTAAAGAAAGAAAATTCGCCATCGCGGGCTTCCTCTTTGGATGGCTTGCACTTTGGGTTTACCTGATCCAAGTAGGTACGTTCCTACGTGGTCCAAACTGGACGTTCTATGGTCCGTTTGAGTACTGGGACTTCCACAAAGTTGTGGCCGAAAACAACGTTAACTTATCTGAATATTTCTGGATCAAGCTTTTGAATATGGGATTACCTAAGAACATTTTCCTACGCGAAATCGTAGGTATCCTGTTCATGGGTGTTTACTGTGTTGCTTCGGTACCGTTTATCACTAAGAAGTGGGGTTATAAGTACCTTCCACGTATGGGTGCTATCCGTTACTACTTGATGGTGTTCCTACTATTAGGAATGGCGCTACTTCCACTTAAGATGTACCTCCGTTGGTTCTTTACTCTGAAGTACATCGTGGCAATGCCGGAATTTGAATTAAACCTTTAATCGTTATTATATAAGGCAGCTCTAAATGAAACGTGAACCTGGAATGGCATATGACACTAAAGTCCTGAATAAGGTCTTTGCTGTTGTTTCCGTAGTTTTCCTCTTAGTTGTGATTTGGATGGTCTTCGATGACTACATCCGTCCTTGGAAAGCTGTACAAGTTAAAGCTCTTGATATCGAAAAACAAAAGATCCAAGAAAAGATCAAGTTGATCGATGGATCTACTGATGGCAAAAAGCTTAAAGAAATTAAGGACCAAATTGCAGCGGCCGAGAAAGGTCTAGCAGCTCACGAAGAGCAAATTAAAAAAATCAACGATAAGATCACTGAGATTCAGCGCGAGATCTACGTTCAGAACATGGTAAATGGTGTGAACGGATCTAAAGCGGCAGAACTTCAATTTAAGTATGAGCACGCGATGATGGAAAATCATCCAGAAGACGCGAAGAAACTTAAAGTTAAGTTCGATGAGTCTAAGAGAAAAGAAATTGAAGGTAAGGACCATCTGAAAGGTCTTCAAGCTCAAGAAGCTGCCGCTAACGAAGAACTTAAAGCTATCATGGCCACTAAAACTGCGGCCGAGAAAGAACTTAAGAACATGGTTGGCGATAAAGAAAGAATGCTGACTGCCCTTGCTTCGACTGAGAAGAATCCAATCTGGGCACTTCGTAACGCTCCTTTCATTGATTACCTAGATCCAACAATCAAAATCCGTCAGTTCGTTATTCAAAAAGCGACTAACGATTTCTATTTCCAACAAGTTCCTAAGATCGACCGTTGTACGACTTGTCACGTATTCATTGATAAGCCGGGCTACGAAGATCAAGCGAACCCTTATAAGACCCACCCGAAAGTTGATACACTTGCTGTTGGTGTAAGCTCTGCTCACCCAATCAAGGACTTCGGTTGTACTTCTTGTCACGGCGGTGTTGGTGACCGTGTAAACGATTTCAATTCTCCTGCTCACATCCCTCAGAACGCTGAGCAGATGAAAGAGTGGAAAGAAAAATATCACTGGCATGAGCCACACAAAATTCCTCAGCCGATGATCCCACTTCAATACGCAGAAGGTATGTGTATGAAGTGTCACAAAGAACAAGAACGTATTCCAATGGCCGACAAGCTTAACCATGGTCGTCAGCTGATTGAGAACTACGGTTGTTACGCTTGTCACAAGATCGAAGGCTGGCAGCACCTTAAGAAACCAGGTCCTTCTCTTCAAAAGATTTCTGGTAAAGTTTCGAAAGAATTCGTTAAGAACTGGATTTGGTCTCCTAAGACTTTCAATCCTAAGTCTAAAATGCCTTCTTTCTTTAACCAGGAAAACAACTCAACTCCTGAGTTCAGAGCTAAGAACATGGCCGAAGTTAACGCTATGGCCGAATACATTTACCAAACTTCTCGCGAGTACAAGCCGTTCCAAAAATATTCGGCCGGTAACGCAGCTAAAGGTAAAGAGCTTATCGAGACTATTGGTTGCGTAGGCTGTCACATGGTTGAAGGAATCGATGACAAATGGAACGCAGTTGGAGCTAAGAAAGGAACATACCTTACTGGTGTTGGTTCTAAAGTAGATCCTGACTGGCTAGTTTCATGGTTGAAGAAGCCATCTCACTACCAAGAAGACACAGCAATGCCTTCATTCCGTCTAACTGATGGTGAAGCAAATGATATCGCTACTTACTTAATGAGCCTGAAGAACCAGCGTTTTGCTGAACTTCAGTTCCCTGAAATTGATAAGAAAGTACGTGATGAAATCCTAGTTGATTACTTCTCAGCTTTCGAAACTGTGAAAGCTGCTCAAGGTAAACTAGAAAAACTAAGCGATGCTGAAAGAACGATGGAGCTTGGTAAGCGTTCAATCAATAAATATGGTTGTTACTCTTGTCACAACATCAACGGTTTCGAAGGTGATCTACCTCAAATTGGTCCAGAGCTTACAAAAGAAGGTTCTAAACCAATCGAACAATTCGGTTTCGGTCAGCAGAAACAAGTGCCTCATACTCGTCAGGCGTGGATCACTCAGCACTTGAAAACTCCGCGTATCTGGGACATTGGTGTACCTAAGCCATTCAAAGACCTTAACCGTATGCCTAACTTCTATCTAACAGATGAAGAAGTAGATTCAATGGTTGGTGTGATTCTTGGTCTAGTGTCTGATAAAGTTCCTCTAGCTGGTATGAAGCGTCTATCAGCTGGTGAGAAGCAGTACTATGAAGGTATGAAAGTAGCTAACCAGTATAACTGTTACGGCTGTCACAAAATTGATGGTATCGGCGGTAAACTATCTGAAGCTTTCGATGATCAAAACTACGGTCCTCCTTATTTAACTAAAGAGGGTCTACGTGTTCAAACTGATTGGTTGTATGACTTCCTTCAGAACGTTCACCCAATTCGTCCATACGTGAAAGTAAGAATGCCTACATTCAACTTCAAGCATGACGAGCTTAACAAACTAATTGCCGGCTTCCAGGGTGGTTCAGACCAGCCTACATATGAAGCTCCACAAACAGTTGAGTGGGAACCAGGTGAGAAAGAGGCCGCTCAGAGAATCTGGAACGAGCTAGCATGTACTACATGTCACACTCTTGGATTCAACAGCGATGCTCCTCAGGCACCGAATCTTCACTATGCGAAGAAACGTCTACGTCCAGCATTCATGGACGCTTGGATCACAAATCCTCAGTCGTTCCTCCCATACACATCAATGCCAGCTTTCTGGGATGATGGAAGTGGTAACCTGATCCCTGCAGTAGATGGTGTTCTAGACAACGATCCTAAACGCCAGATTCGCGCAGTAAGAAAACTGGTTCAAGAGTTCGGGTACAACACAAACCCAGCTCCTTTCCCAAAAAACAACTAAGCCACTAGGGCCGGAGAAATCCGGCCCTTTTTTTTGCTCTCTAGCGGATGTTCATCCCCGTAAACACACTTTTCCTTCGAAGTATTGACAGATAGAGGGGTTTTGCCTCGAGTCACAGCCTTTTTTTAACCTTAAAATTAAGTGAATCCTAATTAATCGCTAGAACATTTGTGATGGCACAGGCAGAATTTTCTAGAGGGAAAATTTAAATTGGTAAATCACGAATGATTGTCATGTCCATCGCTTTGTCAGAGCAATGTAATTTAAATTGCACCTACTGCAATGTGGATAAGCTATCCAAAAAGCGGATTGATCCCGAGCTCTTTCTTCAGCAATATCGTAAGAAAAAATCTGAATATCCAAATGAGAGATTTCAAATTGATTTCTTCGGTGGGGAACCGCTGCTTCAATGGGACTTGGTTCAAAGGATCACAGAAGAAATTAAAAAAGATGGTAACCAGCTTTTCATGCCCACTAACGGACTTCTTCTCAATGAAGAACGTGTTGATTACTTGGTAAAAAATAACTTTCGGGTTTCATTGTCTTTCGATGGCCTCTGGCAGGATTTAAATCGTCCTCAGCACAATTCAACTGGATCTCTTAAGCACTACATTGAAAAGCGTGATCTATTTAAGAAAATTCCGGACCTTGAATGCCACACAATGGTCTCAAGGGGAAATTATAACTTGCTCGAAAACCATCTGTTTATCACAGAGCTCTTGGGGATTAATCCTGATCTTACACTCGTCCGAGATGTTGGTATTTGGGACCAGGAAGCAGTTCAAAAATTCAACATTGGTTTCTCTGAGCTGGTAAACTGGTACATCGCTAATGCCGATTCTGTCGAAGTTCCGGGCCTCATTCACCATTATCTCTACCACATCATCCTTTATACCTCTAAAAGAGTGCGCGTGGATTTCTGTGGGGCAGGAGACCATTATTTCTCTTTTTCCGAAAACAAGCTTATTCCTTGCAACCGTTTCAAAGATGACAACAGCATGATCGCCAAAATTCCTGAATATAAACTTATGAAGGAGTGTGAAAGCTGTGACGTTAAAAATTACTGCAAGAAAGGCTGCCTTTTCGAAAACATCAAAAATGAAGGACCGATTGTAGAGTTATGTGACATCTACAAACATATTTATTCAGAACTTATCCGAATGGTGAAAGAGCTCAACGGCAATTCTACTTTTCGTGAGTATATGCAAAGGGAAATCTATGACGCTTAAACAGATAAACTATAGTCTTTATAAATCGGCAGAACATCTTGCAGAGGCGGGGAAGTATATGTTGGATGTCGATAAAGCTCGCGGTCTAATGATGTTAGAAGATGCTCATCGAATTCTTGGAGTGATTAAACCTGAGGTTGAAAAAGTTCCTAGGGAGCGACTCGAAAGTATTATGGATGAGATCATGAATATTAAAGTAGGTCTCTGATGCAATACGTGGACGAAGTAAGAAACAACGAAGGTAGAAGAGGCAGTTTTAATCTAGAGATTACTACAACTGCTCTTTGTGATCTTAGCTGCACCTATTGCTTTGAGGGTGAAAAGGTAGATAAGCGTCGTTTAGACAATGATCTTCCAGTGATATTTAAAAGGATAGATTCTTTATTGGAAAATAAAGAATGGTTTCAACATCATTATGACATGTTGAACATTTCTTTTTGGGGTGGTGAGCCCACTCTGAATCCTAAATTTATTATAGAAATTATGAATAAGTACAAAGATGAAGATAGGATTGATTTTCATCTTTATACGAACGCGTTCAATATCCATAATATGAATAAAATTCTGGATAATGTGGATACTTCAAAACTGCATATCCAGGTTTCATATGATGGTAAACTGATTAATGATAAGTATCGAATTACCAAAAATAAGACGATTACTAGCAACCAAGTTTTGAACAACCTATATTTGATTGCTCAAAGGGGAGTTTCGGTCAATGTAAAGTCGACTTTGCCAATTGAAAATATGGAGACTCTTTCTTCAACATGGCTAGAGTTCAGAGACATTCAAAGTATGCTTTCAAAAGTTAATCCAAAGCTACGGGTTAACTATGCTCCTACAATTGATTACGTTACAAAAGTCTCAAAAGAAGAAAAAGATTCTGCTCTTAAAGTTTTCAGAGAAGAATTTTTGAAAATTGCTAAATATGAAATAGAATTCTTCAAGCAGAACGGACGTCATTTATGTAGTTGGTTCGGTGGTTCAGATAATCGAAAGCATTGTAGTGCCGGTATGAATATGGCCGCTATTGATCAGGCCGGTGATCTGTTCGCTTGTCATGGTGCTATTTATTCATCAAAAAAAGATGAGCTAAAATCAACTAACATTACCGACGATGACTTCGTTGAGAAACTTAAAACATTTTCTCAGGGTTTCGAAAAGCCTACATCAAAAATAGCTAAAGATTGCGTAGATTGTGTCGCTACAACTTGCATGATGTGCCCGGTAGCAAGTCATGAAAAGAGTGAGAAAGAAGATTTCTATGATCGCTGGTTGGATAACTGGTCAAATAATCTTTGTGGTTTTTTCAAAACCTTTGGAGAAATCGATCGTGCGGTACAGGAAATAAATTCAAGGAGTATGAATGGCTTGTAGTGGAGCTCATTGTAATTATCATAATACTGGCGTTGCCCATTGTGGTGGTGGACATAGACAACCAGGTAATCCTGTAACTGATGCTGCTGTTTACCCTCCAGCGGGGCAAATAATTCGACAGTCATACATTGATGATTTGAGAAATAAAATCCAAGCAGAACTTAATCGTTGGCGTCAACATCCGTATTATGCATCTGTAAATCCTTTACCTGCGCTGAATCCTGGGACTATCCCTTATGGTAGTCGAATAACGAACGATTCAGTTCAGCAGCTTTATCAAAAAATAAATGAGGCAGATAATGTAGGCCCTGTGGGACATCCTCTTCAATACCCGCCGAGTTCTGCGCCTCAATTTATCCCCGGCCCAGCTGATGATATCATTCCTGGTTGGTCTGAGTCTCTGGGATTAACTGATGGTAGTTATATCCGTGCTGCTGACCTCGTGCCGTTGGTCGATGCATATAATGCCATTAGAATGGACTGCATTTGCCATGCTGACTGTTATGAAAATAATGTGTGCGCTTGTCATAATAACTGTGACTGCCACTATAGTGATAAACGACTTAAGAAAGAGATACAATATTGCTAACACCTAAAGAAATTATCAATGGATTAAAACCTTGTTCATATAGATATAACGAGATTAAAGATCTAGGTGATAAAATAAACTTTGGTTTTCTTGCCCAGGACATTCTAGACACGTTCGGAGATGAATATAATTTTGTTTCCAAAGAAAAAAAGGGTGAATACTACCAAGTTAATTATCTCCAGTTCATTGCTCCATTAGTCAGCGTTTTGAAAGAACAACAAAGCGAAATCAATTTACTGAAAGAAGAAATAAAAATATTGAGGACCAAATTATGATGCTTTATGAAGTGGCTTCGGTTGAAGACAGAGGATCTTACTGGTATGTGACTGGTGTTACTGAAAATTCATTTTCTACAGCTGATTCAAAAGAAAACTTTCTCAAGCTCTCTCATTCATCGGCCAAAATAATCAAAGATGCCATCCTGGCAGAGAAAGAAGTTAGAATTATCAAACCACTTAGGGCCGTTGAGGTGTTACCTGCGGACTTAAAAATTATTACCACTCCTGAGGATGATATTAAGTCTATTAGAGATAATGCCATTAAACGGGTACGAGTTACAATCAACCCTGAGTTAGCGAACTTAAGTGGACTAACATTTTATGGATTTATCTGTTTGAATAACGAGTTAGCGGATAAAGGTTTTTTTATCACAGATGAAAATCGGGAATCTAAGTATCTTGCTATTTTAGAGACAGGGGATGAAAAGCTCATCCAAAAGTTAGAGGACTATTTGAACTATCGTGATGAACTCTCTCGTACTGCTTCAGTATTTAAAAAATTCGAAATATTCCGTAAGAGTGTTTTAGAACAAACAGATAAAGACAAGATTACAAAGTTAGCAGACGATTACTTATCTGATTATTACTCGCGATACTAATGAAGAACGTCCTGTATTATTTTCTCAATCATAAAAAAATAAACGGGACATTGTTCTATTGCTTTGAGTATTTTGCCTGTGCTAAACAAAACGATCCGAACATCATTTTTAATATCTATAATATTTCTCCGAATGACCTGGAAATAGTGAAGAATATTTTTAGAGAAAGGTATGTTGTACCTGAAGGTTATTTGGATGATGTTAAGGCCTTGAACTCAATTTCTGAACTATATAAAACGACATATACTAAAACGTTGATCTTAGATCTACACAGTTTTCAAAGAACTTATATGTTCATTAAAAACGATATTCTTTGTTACTCTAACGATAGTCACAGTATGGAGAGATCAACGACCAAAAATGTTACTTATTACGGATATTACGACTATCAAAATTTTGATCATAAAACGCCCCTGAAATTAAATTTTTCCATTTTTAGGCCAATTTATAATACAGGTAAGAAAATTTTTGTAAGCTCGAGGCGCTATAATTATAAAGAGATCGAACTTCCGATAGAACTTCAGCACAAAGAAGTTGTCACAAAAGCGGAGAGTACTCATCACGCAAATCTTTTCGAGATTTTCGATACCATGTACTACTTCCACAGCGACTTTGATACGAACAACAGACTGATTCCGGAATGTTTCTTTTATGATAAAAAAATAGTTCTCCAGTTAAATGCAAAATTTAAAGACAGCATCGCTCTTCGCTATGAGGACATACTGAAAAATGGTTTGAGAAACTATACCCTAGATCACACAGACAAAATGATCTGTGACTTTTTGGAGTAGATCATGGGCCGCATTCTTCAATTGGATAAAAAGAATTACGATCTGTGGCTCAGTTACACCTGGAGCCCAAACAATCACGGCATTTGTGGCCACACTTTCGAAGTGATTGATTACTATCTGTTGCTGAAAAAGTTTTTCCGAGTGGGAATCTTCCTCGCTGAAGACATAGACTGGGAGACCTTTAAGGCCTCAACGCTTTCAAAATATGATCTGACTTTCGAAGAACTTGAAGAAATGCAAAAGCATACCGTTTTTGCTAACCGACCTTCCCTTGTATCGGGAAATAATATTTTATTTACAGATGGGGGAGTGCGCTCTCTCCACGACAAAACACTTTTCTTTGATAAGATCTTTCATTTTGCCTGCGGGGACTTTGAGATTAAAGACAATAAAGATCCAAAGGTCTTTATCCTTCAAGACGACCGTGTTTATCAGAAATGCTTCAATGGCATTAACTACAAAAAGAAAATTAATTTTGCTCGCTATAAAAAAGTGGGGCCCGGAACAAAGGATTTTCTCCTTTATGGGACAAAGAACTGTCGGGCCATCCCAAATGAACTCTATGATGAACTTCTAAATCTTTATCCAAACCAGGATTTCATTTGTCTTACTAGCAAGGAAAACCGCCCAGTGGCTCTTTCTTCCCGCATGAAGTTTGTCGATATACCGGTGGAAAACTTGTTTGAAAAATTCGGAACCTATATTTATACACCGGTACCTCGTAAGTTCGATTGTAGTCCTCGTTTTATCGCTGAATGTAAGTTCTATGGAAAAGATGTGATTTATCACAATATTGATTACTGGGACGAGGACAAGGGTCTCTATTGGAGAAAGTGGGACTTAGATCATGATTTTGATTCGATCTTTTTAAAGGATACGGACGATATAGTAAGTATCTTAAAGGAGCGAATTTGAATTATAACGAATTTAGCGCCATTAACTTAAAAGTTCTTGATGATCGCTTTAACACGAGAGCGAAACTAGACACGGGCACTCATTGTAATTATGAATGTAGCTTTTGCTACTACCTGGATAAGTTGGATGTTGTAACTGATGTCGAAGTGATCAAGGCTCGGGCCAAAAAACTTTATGACTTCGGCATGACTGAAGTTGACTTAAGTGGTGGTGAAAGTAGTATTCATCGTAATTGGTTTGAAATTTTAGATTATTGTCGAGAATTGGGGTTTAAAAATATCAGTGCCCTGACGAATGGTTTTAAGTTTGCTAATATTGATTTCCTTAAAAAATCTCAGGAACATGGTCTGACTGAACTCCTCTTTAGTCTTCATGGCTGGAATTCGGAAAGCCATGCTCACATCGTTAAGCGCAAAGGCTCTTTTGAGAAAATGCTCGAGGCAATTAAAAATTCTCAAAAACTAGGAATCAAAGTCAGACTCAACTGTACCGTTACGAGTTTTAATGCCCCTCATTTGGAAGAGTACGCAGAACTTGTGAATTCCATCGCTCCTTTTCAGATGAATTTCCTGCCTCTGAATTATTGGGAAGATGCTCAAAAGGTGAACCCAGAGAGTTATGAATTCCTAAGCCAGCACATTAAGTCGGCCATCGACCTCTTAGATAAAAAGATCGAAATTAATGTTCGCTACATTCCGTTCTGCTTTATGCAGGGGTATGAGAAGTATGTCGTAGGAATTTATCAGCATATCTACGATCGAGGAGATTGGAACATCATTGCTTATGATGTAGATCGCCTTCCAGAAAAACATGCCACGGCGGATGATTATTTTAAACGGGCCAAGGAACAGAGAGTTCACTCCTACACCAAGCCTAAGAAGTGTTTTGAATGCAAATTTTTTAGCATCTGTGATGGTGTAGAACATAAGTTGGCAAACACTCAGGAAGTCTATCCGGTGTTGGGCGATAAGATCACGGATGTTCAGCTATTTAGAAGAGGACATTACCCCGAATGTTAGTCGGTGGTAAAATATTCCAAGAAGGATAACGAATGGCCTTGGTTCATCAGCTTAAAAAAGAAGATGTTTTGGAGATCGAATTAGATCTCACCGGGACCTGTAATCTCGATTGTCCTCTTTGTACTCGCAATTACGTGAATGCAAAACACCTTCTTAAATACAATGAGCGCTCAGTTGAGGAAATCATCCAACAATTGGATGAGTATCCTAATATCAAAAACTGCTGCATGGCCGGCATTATTTCTGAACCAACTCTTTATAAGCGTTTTTTTGAACTGATTTCGTACCTCGTAAAACGTGAGATTGAATTAGAGATCTATTCAAATGCTTCAGTTCATGGTCCAGAGTGGTGGGGAAAACTCGCAAAATTACTTTCTCCTCGAGATAAGGTGTTCTTCACGGTTTGTGGAAGTACTCAAGAACTTCACGAAAAATACCGTGTGGGCTCTTCGCTAAAAAAAGTTTTGGAAAATCACGCTGCTTTTAAGGCCGCATGTCCTTATCCCATTGATTACGTTCAGCACATTAGGTTTGATTACAATCGTGAAGACTTTGAAAGTCCGGCCATGCAGGAAATCATGTCTCGCTTTAGTAACGATGCAAGCATTGATTCGCTTCCTTATAATGAAAGATTTGGTTTTATTCCGGATGAAGCGAATCGTATCAAAATGACGGCGGACCTTGCTCGTCATTATAAGCTCATTTCCGACAGTGCGAAGAAGCGCTATTTTCAGAATAAAACTGGGGAAATCAGCTGCAAAATGCGCTGTAAAAGTCTTGAGACGAAGTTTATTGCGATTGATCAGTTCGGCGAAATTTATCCATGTTTCCTTTATCGGATCTACAACACTAACGAGAAATTTGATTTAAATTACGAAAAAATCAATAAGTTCACTTATGACTTTTGTTATGAATGCGAGTCCATGACGACTTTCCTTCTTGAAAAGTACAGTCTGGAAAGGATGGGCTAAATGAGTTGCTCTCCAGTGATTTTAAAGAAATCTGATATTGTAGAGATGGAAATGGACCTGACTGGGACTTGTAATCTCCGTTGTCCCTTATGTACTCGTAACTATGCACACGCTCAGCACTTAATTAGGCCCAATTCTCGTCCGGTTGAAGAAATTATTGCTCAGTTAGAGCAATTCCCGAATCTCGAAATCTTTTACATGGCCGGAAATATCTCGGAGCCGACCCTCTATAAAGACCTCTTTAAGCTTTGTGAGTATTTGGTTGGAAGAGGAATTGCAGTCGAACTTTTTACAAACGGAAACACTCATAATGAGGCCTGGTGGGCCCGTCTCGGCGAAATCCTAACAGCAAATGATCGAGTTTATTTCACCATCTGCGGCTCAAATCAAAAACTTCATGAAACTTATCGTGTTGGAAGTTCTCTCGAAGAAATCCTTCGTCATCATAAGGCCTTCACTTCCACGAACAAAGATAAGATTGATCATATTCAGCACATTATGTTTGAATACAATCGCGCCGACTTTGATTCTCCGGAAATGCAGGCGATTATTTCTCAGTTTAGTAAAATCAAAAAAGTCGATACCGAAGGACAACGTACTCTCAATGCCTACATTAGAGAATTCGATAAAAACGTCATTCGCCCTGAGGAAGATCGCAAGCGGGCCATTGATGCTCTTTTTAACATCAAACCAACCCCCGGTTCATTAGAAAAGCCAGTGATTAAATGCATGAGCCTCCGAGACAAAAAGATCTATATTGATCAGTTCGGACGAATTTCTCCTTGTTATGGGCACGCAGAATACGAGGGACCCGGTCACTTCGCCGGAGAAAATTTTGATTATTCAGAAGTTCTAAGTTTTAAATTTAAAGACTGCTTTAAGTGTGAAAAACGAATACAAAAATTTATTGAAATAATGGATTTAGACTTTGTTTGCTAAAAATAAAATCGAACGTTTAGAAATTGATCTGACCGGCTCTTGCAATGCCAAGTGCCCTCTTTGTGCGCGAAATTATAAGCACCTTGAGGTAAAATTTAATGATCGTCACTTGGATGAAATAACCACTCAGTTAGATGAATATACTGATCTCCGGTATATCCACCTTGTTGGTACTGTCTCCGAGCCAACTCTTTATAAACATTTTTTCAATCTGTGCCATTACCTCGTAAAACGTGAGATCGCGATTGAAATCTGTACCAATGGAGACACTCACAATCCTGAATGGTGGGCCAAGCTTGGCGAAATTCTAACTGCCAGGGACAGTGTTTATTTCTCGGTCTGTGGCAGTACCCAGGAACTGCATGAAATTTATCGTGTGAATTGCTCTCTTGAAAACCTCTTGGAAAATGCCCGCGCTTTCCGTAAGGCCAACAAGTATGGCATCGACTACATTCAGCATATTAAATTTGGCTATAATGAGGCCGACCTCGAAAGCCCACGCATGAAAGAGATCATGGCCGAATTTAGCCATATCAACCTAACCGATACTTATTTCACTCGCGATTTCAGTATTTATAAGAACCAGTTCAATCTGGATAAACTTCTTATTCATGATGATAAGCTAGGAAAATACAAGTTAATTGAGAAGCATGCCCAGAAAAACTGGGAAAAGCGCCATGAGAAGAAATTTGAAATGGATTGCCGAAGTGTCTTCGAAAAATCAGTTCATATTGACCAGTTCGGAAAGGTCTTTCCTTGCTATATCTGGCTCGAAGAGAGCCGGGAGAAGCAGTGGAGCGGGAGTCACGAGGAAATCCTGGCCTTCCAGCACGAATGTTGCAAATTCTGCGAGAAAAATACTAAAAAACTCCTGGATATCTGGGATTGTGAATTATTGTAATGAAGATAAAAGGATTTATTCATTCAGTAGAATTAAGTCTGAACAACTACTGCAGTTTGCAGTGCGCGGGTTGTAGTAGCTTAAATCCTGACTCGTCAAAATCCATAAATATGGATTTCTCGCCCGTTCTGAATATTCTTAAAGATATAGATATTAAGCATTTTGTTTTATGCGGCAACAATGGTGAACCGCTTGAGCATCCTGACATTGCTCAAATCCTGCTTAAAATAAATGAAAGTTTTCCTAATTCAACCGTCCATGTTTCTACCAATGGCGAAAAGATCAAACAAAAGCTCTTTTCAGTCACACCGAAACTTAAAAATGTTCACTTTCAGATAGCCATTGATGGCCCCAAGTCTTCGATCCATGAATTGACCCGAAAGAAAGGGAATTTAGATCTCGTATTCGAGAATGTTCAATTTTTAATCGATCATCAGGCCGATTTATCTCTTATTTATTCACGTCATCAACTAAACGAGAATGAGACCGCAAAAACTTCCGAACTAATAATGCAAAAATTTGGTCTGGAGCTTCAGTTTCGGGACACGACACAAGTGACTGAGACAATTAAACCTCCGGTTAAGTTAAGTAAAAATGGAAATGTGAGCATTCTCTATACTCCCCAGACGAGCAGTCGAGATTTTGTCCCAAACATGAAAAATCTCTATATTGAATGCAATGGGGAAAGTTACCCTTGCGTTTCGTTCTGTAAGCACAAAACGGATGTAAAACAGGTGAATATTACCGAATATCAAAATTCAGTTCAATTCTTGAAAGACTTCGTGAAATTTCAGTCTGAATTTTGCCATCGTTATCAAGAAACCGGGGATCTCCGTCAGTGTAATTTAAACTGTGGCATTTATCGAAACTTTCGATACGACACCATCGAAGACTTGAAGGCCTTATGATTCGATCAAATACATCCTTTGGAAAATTAAAAGAAGTTATTGTAGGACGAGAGCTAGAGCTCAAAAAGCGGATAGCCGACTTCACTTTTCAGCACTTTTATCAAGAGAATCTAGACCAGGCGGTATATGACCGTTTAAAGACCAGCGATAACGAATACTACGTAAACTACGACATCCTCGTGAAACGTAATGAACAACTGGATCAGCTTGCGAACGCCATTGAAAAACTGGGAGTGAAAGTGCATCGCCCGGATCGTCTGAATCAGGTGATCCCATTCACCACCCCTCATTTTAAGTCAGAACTATCGGCTGCCAGCAATGTTCGTGATGTGACCCTGGTTTATAATGATTCCATCATTGAAACTCCGACTTACGTTCTTAATCGTTACTTTGAGAATGTCTCTCTTTATGGTGTTTATAATGAGGCCTATGAAGGCGGTAAAGGAGGAAGATGGTTCAGGCCTCCTCACACAAAACTCGTAGCGGATACTATGGATTTATCTCCCTGGAATTCTCCGCGGGATTATTCTGCCTTCGACCGTCGTAAGTATACGATGGCAATTGATGGGGCCCAGTTCTTGAGAATCGGAACTGACGTTATTGTTAACGTGAATTCTTATAATCATTACCTCGGTTATGAGTGGGTAAAGTCCTTTTTCCCAAATACTAATTTCCATGTTGTGCATGTGGCAGATAATCATATTGATGGAGTACTGGTTTGCTTAAAACCGGGCGTTTTCCTAGTGAATCCGCTCTATAAAAATATCCGCGACATCATGCCGGCCAAATTCAAGAATTGGACTTATCTCTTCCCGGAAGATGATGGCAAGCCTATCAAAATCAAAGAAGGTATGACTTCTCTCGACATTCAGCTCGCAAGTACCCGTGGCATGGATGTGAATGTTCTAAGCATTGATGAAAATACAGTTATGGTGAACGAGAGTGCAATCAATGTGACCCGCCTTCTTGAAGCAAATGGCTTCAATGTGGCCCAAGTCCAATTGGAAAACTGTGAAGTCTTCGGCGGAGGAATACACTGTAGTACTCTCGACCTCCATCGTGACGATGAATATCTGGATTATACAAAATGAGTTACGCATTAATCACGATGATAGAAAGCAATGAAAATTGCATCAATAGCCAACGAGGCATTACTTTTTCGCACAAACGTCTTTATGAGGATGAGGCCGTTCTTTGCTTTAAATCCTGGCGTGAAAATGGTGGCTGGTTAAAAGATATTCCCATCTATACCTATTGCCCAAGTCGCAATGTCGTCTCTGAAACGACCAAAGAGGAAATGAAGAAATACAATGTGACCTACATTGAGAACTTTCTCCCTGAAACTGACGGCTTTTTTTCAGGTTTCTGGAACGTTCCATTGTGCGGAAAAATTTTTGAAGAAACTCTTAGCGAAGATGTCCTCATTCATATTGATCTGGACATGAAACTCATTAAGCCGCTTCCCCAAGAGTTAGTAGACAGTGTTTTGAACAATGATTATGTGATCTGCGGACAATATGACGATGAGTCTAGTAAAAGCCAAAGGAAAATTGGTAATGATTGGAAAAATCCTCTCGATACTGGTTTTCTTATTTCGAATCGAAAAACCAAGTTTTATAAATTCTTCTATGAAGCACTCTCTGAAATAACTAAAACAAAAGGTGATGCGCGCTGGAAAGAAAAATGTTCCGACTGGCCCCTGTATTTCTTGGAAGAATACGTTATTGATAAGGCCTACAACGAACAAAACTATCCCATCAGACCCATCCAAAAATACCAGGTGGGAGAAGGTTACGCCAAAATTAGCACTTACACTGATGAAGAGCTAAGAAATGTTTACTTTTGGCATGAGCATATTCTTCATGGAGAAGATTATGACAAGATTCGCGAAAAAATTGAATTTTTCAAACGGACGAGGCCAGTATGACAACCATGCGTGAATATCTGAGACTTGAAAAGATCAAACGTCTGCATCAAGCAAAGGCCGATCTTAAAACTGATTTTAATATAGATGTTCCTGAGGGGACCGGTTTTACCCGAAGTGATATGTTTCACTTTATCCGGATTGGTGACAAAAAGTATGTACATAAGGAATCCATGAGATTCATTCTCACGAATGGTGACACTTATAATGTGAATCAGGAAATATCCGATAACGTAGTCATCAATCAAAATCCGGAAATTCGTAAAAAGACCGATGATAATGTAGCGAGGATGTTCCAGTTCTTCAGAGAAGATATTAATAAATTCCCTCTCTATCCTGAATTTTTGGAAGAATCTCCTCACTTCTTTGTGTTTCGCTACTATGCTGGCGACTGGGAAAATATTTCTAGACTCACAAAAGAAGATTCAAAATTCATTCGTAAACATTTTGTGAAAACCTACAAGAACACCAAAGAGACCATTACTCCTTTCTATAATCAAATGTCTCACAAGCTAGTGAAGAATATGAAAACCGGTGAAATTAAGATGGTCGATCTTAAGAGTTTGGAGTTCAGACCTAAGACCGATCTCGCCATTTACATGTATAACGATGCAATTAATGATCTTTACCTACTTGATCGAAGATTCGTAACAAGGTCTAAATTGGTGGCACCCTTTGCAATGGATTATCCTAGTGAGGCCGCAAGGATCATAAAGCATTATGGTTGGTAATTGTATTCCCTTTGCTCTACCTGATATTGGAGAAGAAGAAATCAATGAAGTCGTTGATTCTCTTCGCAATGGCTGGCTTACTGCTGGTCCTAAAACTCAGAGATTTGAGAATGACTTTAAGAATTACGTTGGATGTGAATTTGCCCTTGCTGTGAATTCGGCCACCAGCGGTTTGCATCTTGCTCTTGAGGCCATTGGGTTAGAGCGTGGGGACAAGGTCATTGTTCCTGTAAACACCTTCACTGCCACCGCGGAAGTTGTTCGTTACTTTGAAGCTGATCCAATCTTTTGCGATATTGATGCTCGGACTTTTAATATTGATCCCACTCAAATTGAAAAGATCCTGACCACTCATCCTGATCGAAATAAAATTAAGGCCATCATTCCAGTACACATCGCGGGACAGCCCTGCGATATGGAAAAAATCCTTCATTTAGCAAAATCTCGGGATCTTTTTGTCATCGAAGATGCTGCCCATGCTTTTCCTGCCAAATGGAAGGGAAAAAAGATTGGATGCGTAGGGGACATTACTGTTTTCAGTTTTTACGCTACTAAGACACTTTCCACTGCCGAAGGCGGAATGATCACTACTAATAATCCTCGCTTTGCTGAAAGAATGAAAGTTATGCGATTGCATGGTTTTGATCGAGACATGTGGGACCGAAATATTTCAGAGAAACCAAAGTGGTATTATTCAGTCGTCGCTCCTGGTTTTAAATACAATATGAATGATCTTTCCGCCTCATTGGGAATTCATCAACTGGCCAAGGCAGATCAATTCTTGAACCGTCGAGCAGAAATCGCGCGAAGATATAATGAGGCCTTTAAAGATTTATGCATTCCCTATATTGAGAGGACCTCAGACACGCACGCTCATCACCTCTATATTCTTAAAGTGAAGAATCGAGATCGCTTTATCGAACGAATGAGTGGAGAGGGGATTGGGACTTCTGTCCATTTTATACCCTTACATCTTCAGCCTTACTGGAAGGAACAATATCAGTTAAAAGAGAATGATTTTCCTGTCGCTTTGAAAAATTTTGATGAAATTGTAAGTCTGCCAATCTATACCAAGCTAAGAGACGAAGACATTTCCCGAATTATTGAGGCAGTTCTGAGGATTACGAACGAATTATAATTCGCTCAGCGAAGAAGGCCTCGGCCAGTTTCACTCCAACGCTTCCCCCTCTGACTTTTGCTAAGGCCTCAAGATATTCCTCACTTCTAGGATGGGGAAATTCCCGAAGCTCATTTGCATAACAATTAAGAGCTTTCATTTTAGTTTTAAACTCTTTTTCAGTTAGTTCTATGAAGTAATTTGGAACGAATTGCGAACGATTTCTGAAATTTGCCCATTCTGCGCTCGATGGAATTTCAAAAGTTAATATCTGAGAAACAATAGAATTCGGAGTGCCTCGAAAAGCAGTCATTACTGCTCGATGGGTAATGGTATGATCAATATTCAGGTCGGATTCGTTATGAGTGTAAACAATCGTTGGTCCAAACTCAGTTGCGACCTTCTCGATAATTCTTATAACTTCAACGAGAGGATAGGTATCTAGTTGGCCATCCTTAAGATTTGCATGGTAATGATTTTCTATCCCTAAAATGTGGCAAGATTTAAGGAAAGCTTCGTGACGTTTTTCGATGTTAAATTCTCCTCGAGAACTCTCACCATCAGTGAGAACAAGGACGAAAACTTCGTCTTGATTCGCCACGTGTTTTGATATGGCGCCTCCGCAACCTAGAACTTCATCATCAGAATGAGCAACCACGACTAAAATCTTGTTTTTCATCTAGCTAATAGTATCTGAATATAGATAAACTGTTTTATAATTTTATGCAGAAACAGGGACGGATTGCATGAATATTCTCATAACCGGAGGCTTTGGATTCATAGGGTCAAACCTAATGAAGCGTTATTTGTCTTTTGGCCATTCTGTTTCCGTCATTGATGATCTTTCCACCGCCTGTATTTCTTCCTACCCTGGCGTCGAATTTTTTAAAATCGATCTTTCTCGGCCTTCACACTCCGAACTCGCAGTTATTAATTCTGCCATACAGAAATCTGATCTGATTTTTCACATGGCGAGTGCAGTGGGAGTAAAGGTTATCGATCAAGATCCACAATCTGCCATTAGGAAAAATGGCCTTATCAATCACCATTTATTCCCACTATTTGAAAAGCACCAGAAGAAAGTTATTTTCGCCAGTTCCTCTGAAGTTTATGGTGAAACTGAAGAGGCAAGAGAAACAGACGTTTTAAAAATTGGTTCTCCAGATGTCTTGCGCTGGGGATACGCTTGCGGAAAACTCATGGGTGAGTTTCTTTTAAAGACCTACACATTTCCCCATGTCATTGCCCGTTTCTTCAATGTGACGGGTAAGGGCCAGAAAAACATGGTTCTTCCAAATTTCATAGAGAGGGTCAAAAATAATCAAGATCTTACTGTCTATGGGAATGGACTTCAGTATAGAAGTTTTTGTGATATCCGGGACGCAGTGGAAATGCTTGTGCTCTTGGCGGAAAACGATGTTCATAACGGCGAAACTTACAACATCGGAAATTCCCTTGAGACCTATACGATGACTGAACTTGCTCAAATGGTCATTTCAATCTCAGACAAGCGGTCTCAGATTCAGTACAGACCTTATGGTGAAGAGCACAGCCTTCAGTCACAAGACATATTGAAAAGAAAACCTAATACAGAAAAAATCCAAAGATACTATCAGGCCAAGTTCACAATTAAAGATACCATCCACGAGATGCTTACATGAAACCAGTGTTGATGATCCATGAAGTCCGCGAATGGATGCTTGATCTTCCTTTAGAAGATTATATTTTGACTTTCGATGATGGTCTGTACAGCCAGTATTTCTACTTTGATCATTTTAAAAAGCTTAAGACTGAAAAGTACTTTTTCATTAGTACAAACATTGTTTGTCCCGAACATGTGGCTCAAAGTAATGATTTCCCTACGTGTGAAGATGCCCATAAAAGCTTCTTTGAAAATCAAAGCACCTCTCATTATATGAAGTGGAGTCAAATCAAAGAGATTTATCAAACTCCTAACTGTTTTATCGGAGGACATTCTCATAACCATCACCGACATGATGAAAAATCCATCGAGAAGCTTTATCAAAACTTAAATTCTGATACAGAGGCGATGCTAAGCGAATTTGCTAAACAGGGTATGAAGGTCGAAAGTTTTTGTTACCCCTACAATAAGCAATATGTGCTGTATGAAACACTCCTGAAGAAAAAAGAATTTAAGATATTTTTTGGTGATGAACGAATTGCCATTGAGAGCCTCCAATGAAGCAAGAAGAAATTGTCTCGGTGGGATCCGGATCTCCAATCAATATCAATTGGGAGTTAGTTTCTCACTGTCAGTTTAATTGCTCTTATTGCTATTACAAACCATACAAGAGTGAGACCGATTATAAGCCATTGGCCAAAATCGTTCTGAAAAGGCTCTCTAAAATAACGGATTCTACGAAAGTTACTTTACTTGGAGGTGAGCCCACTTTACATCCTAGCTTTCATGAGGTGATTCATTCTCTTTATGAAATGGCCCATGTGAAGCAGATCTGTATTGTCACTAACTTTGAAAAACCTCTGAAGTTTTGGCAGGATCTTTTACCGTTTAAATCAAAGCTAAAAATTGTAGTGAGTTTTCATCCTGAATACGAACAAAAAAATATGTTCCAGAAGATCCGCGACCTACAATCAGACTTTTTACTCGATTTTGTGTTCATCGTTCACAATGAAGAACAATATCTTCCCAAAATGGAGATGGCCGCCAAAGAACTAGATAATCTTGATTTTGGCATCTCTTTAAATTTTGTAAAACTGCATGAAAAAGGTCTTTATCGAAAGTATCCAAAAACGATTTCAGACTTTATGATTTCACAACAAGAAAAGGTCAGAAACCGTCCTGTGACCGAAACCGTAAATATAGTGACTAAAGCTGGTCCTACTAAAATTCCAAAATTCGAGATGATTAACCACGGTCTTAACCAATTTGAAGGTTGGAGCTGTAAACTTCGGGCCTTTATCATTAAAGAAGACGGTCAGGTGGCCTCCGCTTGCACCAATAAAACAAAACATATTCTCGTGGCCGATTTCTCGGAAACGATTTTGAAATGTACCTACAAAATTTGTGAGTGCGATGATTATTGGGAGTTTACGAAGACCAGGTCCTAGCCTAGGCGCCAATTATTAGTGGCTGAATGGAATGTAAGCTTAATATTTGCTAAGGTATCAAGGATAAGTGGTTCTCTCTGACCTACAATTTTCGTCTCAAAATATTCAATAAGTGCTGGAATCTCCAAACTGTCAGATCTGATGGTAAGATAAACGAAATCCCCATCTTTCGGAGTGAAGGGAAGATTGATGGCCGTGTCCTCTTCCACATCATAGACCTCACCGGCCTCCATCGTGTGTGTTTTTTTGCGCTTATTCCGCGTCAGTGTAATGCGTGCTGAATTGGCAGATCGGAATGCTTGGATATTCGGCATAAAACTCACGGCCGCAACGGCGATAAAAGCTATGACAATTTTTCTCCTATCCATATAAAGACCTATCGGCAGAATTGTTCATAAAATTTTAATACTTTCCGGTTTCTCATTTATAATAGTTTATACTGTAGATAAATCAAGGGTACGCAAATGATGTTTAAAAAACAGAGCGGCTTCTCACTACTCGAGATTATGGTTGCAGCAGCTCTTTTGGGTGGCTTGGCACTTGCTGGTGCCAAACTCATGGAGAATCAAACCAAGTCCATGAAGACGGTCGAAGTTCGAAGTGAATATAATGCTGTTGTTGCTGATATCCGCAGTATTCTTGCAATCGAAGATTCGTGTATGGCAACCGTTGGACCTTCTGCAAATGCAACTAATACTGTCCTTAACGATATTAAACAAAAGCCCGCCTACGTTACTACTCCTGTAACTAAATACGTAGCAAACAGTAATTGGAAATTGGCCCCGGCTTACGGAAACGGAAACGTCAGAATTATATCCCTTCGTTTGGGTGAGGCCAGTTTAGGTCCTCTTAATCCAACTTCTAATACCAAGATTGGTACAACAAATCTCATTATAAGATTGCAAACCGGACAGAATAAAACTGTAGGTGCTGATGTCCTTGATAGAAGAATACCAATCAACGTGGAAACAAACGCAGGTGATGTAATTCTTAAATGTTCTTCTGCAGGAACAACGGGCCTAGATAATAGATACCTCATAAGGGCCGAGGGCGGAGATGTATGGGGTCCTATCAATATGAGAAATGAGTCTCCTATAATAGGGCCTGCTTCATTTATAACAATGACTCCAGGAACTGCAATTATTGTACAAGAGGGTGCTTTTATCGATTTTACTTCTGATCGCAAGCTAAAAAAAGACATCCAAGAGCTGACTAGTATGAATTCAAAAATTAGAAAATTAAATCCGGTTCGTTATAAATGGAAAAGCAATGAAGCTGTGGCTTATGGAGTGATTGCTCAAGAGTTAAAGCAAATTTTTCCAGAGCTTGTTCATAATAACGGTCCAAATGGAACTTTGACTGTTGACTACATTCAGTTGACTCCAATCCTCTTAAGAGGAATTCAGGAACTCGATGAAGAAAATCAAAAATTAAAAAAATCACTTTCAACTATTGAGGGTGATATAGAGGAAATGAAAATTTTATTTTGCCGACAATCACGAGATGAAAAGTTTTGCGCAAAAATGAAGAGGTAACTTATGGGACGTTTATCCAACCGATTGTATCGAATTGATTTTGGAGGTCCTCAGAATGTGGGGCATACAGGTTCTCCAGGCGTAGCAATCTATAGAGCTTCAAGTGTAAATGGTGGGGAGAATTATGAAGGAGGGGCATTGTACGCAACAGTTCCGTTCGGAGCTCCCTCTGTATGGAACGCCGTTTGGAATGACATTGCTGACTTCCAGTTACTGTGCGATCGCCTTGAATTTGGAAAATGTTATTTTGACACTAAAGACGGAGCAAAAATTTGTAATCAACGATGTCAAATGAGTGTGATTGGCATTGCTTCTGATACTTTTGGTTATGGCCTAGGTAAATTTGCTCATGAAAAGGATGTACCAATTGCTGTTGCTGGCTGGGTACTCGCTTACGTAGATCAAGAATATGAATGCGGGACTCCTCTCACAAATGACGAGCATGGAAACTTAACTGCTATGACCAAACAAGAGAAAATGGAGTATCCGGAAAGAATCGTGGCCATCTACAAACGAAAAGAGATGGATAAATTCTGGGGACCTGAAGGACAAAAGATTGAAGTTAATGGTCGCCATTGGGTGAAGGTAAAATAGGGTTTTTCACTCTCAAAATAGCCTAAAAATGGAGCAAAATGATGCTTTGCATTGTTTTGCTCTGAGAAAAAATATTTAAATTAAACTCAATTTTCTGTTGACGAATTCCGACCGAATCCACTAAATTGGCGTCTCGCGATTTTATTGAAACTGGGGGTGTAGCTCAGTTGGGAGAGCGCCAGCTTTGCAAGCTGGATGTCGCAAGTTCGATCCTTGTCATCTCCACCAAGTTTCTAAAATTTTTCTAAAGATTTTTGAAAAAAAAGCTTGCAGAAGAAAAAATGAACTGATAAAACGCTAAGCTCTTTGACAACTTAATAAACGAATAAATTTTTTGAAACCTTCGGGTTTCAAGATGAGATGAGAATGGAACCCGTTCAATTGCCTAGTCTTCCGTAAGTTTTAGTACTTCGGTACAGGAAGACGGCCAAGAGATGAGAGTCTCTTGTGTTGTAAAACAAAATTGAACTAATTCTTGAACAAAACAAGAATCTAGAGTCACCAAATAAACTTTAAGTTTTATTTAAATATATACTTGGAGAGTTTGATTGTGGCTCAGAACGAACGCTGGCGGCGTGCCTAATACATGCAAGTCGAACGTGAAAAGGGGCAACCCTTAGTAAAGTGGCGCACGGGTGAGTAACACGTAGGTAATCTGCCTTTCAGTGGGGAATAACTTAGGGAAACCTGAGCTAATGCCGCATACGTTAGTAATAAGAAAGTGGGCGCCGCAAGGGCTCATGCTGAAAGAAGGGCCTGCGGCCTATTAGCTAGTTGGTGGGGTAATGGCCTACCAAGGCAACGATAGGTATCCGGTCTGAGAGGATGATCGGACACACTGGAACTGAGACACGGTCCAGACTCCTACGGGAGGCAGCAGTAGGGAATATTGCGCAATGGGGGAAACCCTGACGCAGCAACGCCGCGTGAGTGAGGAAGGTCTTCGGATTGTAAAACTCTTTTTTTAGGGAAAAATGATTACAGAGCTAATACCTGTAAAGTGATGGTACCTAAAGAATAAGCACCGGCTAACTTCGTGCCAGCAGCCGCGGTAATACGAAGGGTGCAAGCGTTGTTCGGAATCATTGGGCGTAAAGCGCGCGCAGGCGGATCAGCAAGTCAGATGTGAAATCTCGAAGCTCAACTTCGAAACTGCGTCTGAAACTGCTAGTCTAGAATGTCGGAGGGGGCAGGGGAATTTCACGTGTAGGGGTAAAATCCGTAGAGATGTGAAGGAACACCGGAGGCGAAGGCGCCTGCCTGGACGACTATTGACGCTGAGGCGCGAAAGCGTGGGGAGCAAACAGGATTAGATACCCTGGTAGTCCACGCCGTAAACGATGAATACTAGTTATTGGAGGTATTGACTCCTTCAGTGACGCAGCTAACGCATTAAGTATTCCGCCTGGGGAGTACGGTCGCAAGACTAAAACTCAAACAAATTGACGGGGGCCCGCACAAGCGGTGGATTATGTGGTTTAATTCGAAGCAACGCGCAGAACCTTACCTAGGCTTGAACTCCTACGAACCCGTTGTAATGGACGGGGTGCCCGCAAGGGAATGTAGTGAGAGGTGCTGCATGGCTGTCGTCAGCTCGTGTTGTGAAATGTTGGGTTAAGTCTCGCAACGAGCGCAACCCCTATCGTCTGTTGCCAGCATTAAGTTGGGCACTCTGACGAGACTGCCTGGGTTAACCAGGAGGAAGGTGGGGATGACGTCAAGTCCTCATGGCCCTTATGTCTAGGGCTACACACGTAATACAATGGCGCGTACAGAGGGAAGCGAACTCGCAAGGGGGAGCAAATCTCAAAAAGCGCGCCTCAGTTCGGATTGGAGTCTGCAACTCGACTCCATGAAGTTGGAATCGCTAGTAATCGGAGATCAGCACGCTCCGGTGAATACGTTCCCGGGCCTTGTACACACCGCCCGTCACACCATGGGAGTTGTTTTCATTTTAAGACGTGACTCTAACCGCAAGGAGGAGAGCGTCTACAGTGGGAGCGATGACTGGGGTGAAGTCGTAACAAGGTAGCCGTAGGGGAACCTGCGGCTGGATCACCTCCTTTTTAAAGGAAAACCTTATAGGGTCAATCAATCGAACGCGGTTCCATTCATCATCATCTCATCATAAAAATAAGAGAAATTGAAAATTCATAGGGTACTTACCAGTCTCTATGATCCTAGTTTAAAAATGGGATTGTAGCTCAGGTGGTTAGAGTACGTCCCTGATAAGGACGGGGTCGCAAGTTCGAGTCTTGCCAGTCCCACCATTTTTGAACTTCAGTTTCTTTCGTTCTTTGACAATCACATAACAGGATAAGCAAGCAGACGAGAACCATGTAGTAATTTTTTTAAAAGAATCCATGCTAAAAAACTAAGATAAAGCTACTAAGGGCATGCGGTGGATACCTTGGCAGTAAGAGGCGATGAAAGACGCGGTTAATCTGCGATAAGCTTCGGTGAGCTGATAATCAAGCTTCGACCCGGAGATTTCTGAATGGGGCAACCCCTCTTCACGAAAGTGATGAAGAACCTTCTATGAGTAAAGTAGTAGATGAGTGGCCAACGTAGGGAACTGAAACATCTAAGTACCTACCGGAAAATAAATCAATTGAGATTCTGCTAGTAGCGGCGAGCGAACGCAGAGGAGCCCAAACCAAAGTGCGTGCACTTTGGGGTTGTAGGACTTGCATCAAGGGGAGTTTGATAGGAGAAGGGTTTGGGAAGGCCCACCATAGAGAGTGAAAGTCTCGTATCCGAAATCGAACGAACTGGGCGAGTATCCTGAGTAGAACGGGGCACGTGAAACCCTGTTTGAAGCTGGGGGGACCACCCTCCAAGGCTAAATACTCCTTACTGACCGATAGTGGACTAGTACCGCGAGGGAAAGGTGAAAAGAACCCCGATGAGGGGAGTGAAATAGAACTTGAAACCGCATGCTTACAGACAGTCAGAGGGCTATTGTAAAGCCTGATGGCGTACCTTTTGCATTATGATTCAGCGAGTTATGGTATGTGGCGAGGTTAAGCCGTTGCAGGTGTAGCCGTAGGGAAACCGAGTCTGAATAGGGCGTTAGTCGCATGCTGTAGACCCGAAACGGGATGAGCTATCCATGAGCAGGTTGAAGCGAGGGTAAAACTTCGTGGAGGACCGAACACGTGACGGTTGAAAACGTCTGTGATGACTTGTGGATAGGGGTGAAAGGCCAATCAAATTCCGTGATAGCTGGTTCTCTCCGAAATGCATTTAGGTGCAGCGTTTGTCGATTACTAACGGGGGTACAGCACTGAATAGGCTAGGGGCATTACCGTGCTACCAAACCTTATCAAACTCTGAATACCGTTAAGTACAGACAGGCAGTGAGTCTATGGATGCTAAGGTCCGTGGACAAAAGGGAAAGAGCCCAGATCATCAGCTAAGGTCCCTAAATTGACGCTAAGTGGAGAACGTTGTGGAACTACTGTGACATCCAGGAGGTTGGCTTAGAAGCAGCCATCCTTTAAAGAAAGCGTAATAGCTCACTGGACTAGTGGTTCTGCGCGGAAAATGTAACGGGGCTTAAGCGTCGTACCGAAGCTATGAACTCTATATGAGTGGTAGGAGAGCATTGTGTGTGCTGATGAAGGCGTACCGTAAGGAGCGCTGGAGGTCCCACAAGAGCTGATGCTGAAATGAGTAGCGATAAGGAGGGCGAGAATCCCTCCCACCGTAAAGCTAAGGGTTCCTGGGCCAGGTGAATCCTCCCAGGGTAAGTCGGATCCTAAGGCGAGGCCGAAAGGCGTAGTCGATGGACATCAGGTTAATATTCCTGAACTTAGTCTTTATCGTTTGACTGAAGGAGTGACGAAGAAAGGTAGCACATCCAGAGATTGGTTGTTCTGGTGTAAGGTCGTAGGTGGGGTCGATAGGCAAATCCGTTGGCCCATTAACACTGAGAACTGATGCCGAGGCGCAAGCCGAAGTGTGTGACCCTAAGCTTCCAAGAAAAGCTTCGTAGGGAGATAGAGATTAATCCGTACCGTAAACCGACACAGGTAGCTGAGGCGAGAAGCCTAAGGTGCGTGGATGAACTGTAGTTAAGGAACTCTGCAAATTAGAACTGTAACTTCGGGATAAAGTTTGCCCTTGAACGTGAAGTCACTTGCTGGCGTAGCGTATGAGGGTCGCAGTGAAATGGGGGTAGCGACTGTTTACCAAAAACACAGGTCTATGCAAACACGTAAGTGGAAGTATATGGGCTGACGCCTGCCCGGTGCTGGAAGGTTAAAAGGTGAGGTTAGCCGCAAGGCGAAGCTTTAAATTGAAGCCCCAGTAAACGGCGGCCGTAACTATAACGGTCCTAAGGTAGCGAAATTCCTAGTCGGGTAAGTTCCGACCTGCACGAATGGCGTAACGACTTCCCCACTGTCTCAACTATAGATCCAGCGAAATTGGTGAGCGCGTGAAGAAACGCGCTACCCGCGGAAGGACGAAAAGACCCCGTGAACCTTTACTGTAACTTGGCATTGGGTTTCGATTAACCATGCGTAGGATAGGTGGGAGCTTTTGATCCGTGCGTTCCGGCGTACGGGGAGGCAACCTTGAAATACCACCCTTGGTTAATTGGAATCCTAACCTGTCGTCATAATCTGGCGAGGGGACAATGTCTGGTGGGCAGTTTGACTGGGGCGGTCGCCTCCTAAAGAGTAACGGAGGCGCACGAAGGTTCCCTCAGCCTGAATGGAAACCAGGCGTAGAGTGTAAACGCATAAGGGAGCTTGACTGCGAGACAAACACGTCGAGCAGGTGCGAAAGCAGGTGTTAGTGATCCGGTGGTTCCGAGTGGAAGGGCCATCGCTCAACGGATAAAAGGTACTCCGGGGATAACAGGCTGATTTCCTCCAAGAGTTCACATCGACGAGGAAGTTTGGCACCTCGATGTCGGCTCATCGCATCCTGGGGCTGGAGCAGGTCCCAAGGGTTTGACTGTTCGTCAATTAAAGCGGTACGCGAGCTGGGTTCAAAACGTCGTGAGACAGTTTGGTCTCTATCCTCCGTGGGCGTAAGATATTTGAGAGGAGCTGTCCTTAGTACGAGAGGACCGGGATGGACAAACCTCTGGTGTACCGGTTGTGGTGCCAACTGCATCGCCGGGTAGCTAAGTTTGGACGGGATAACCACTGAAAGCATCTAAGTGGGAAGCCCCCCTCAAGATTAGATATCTATTAAGGGTGCTTGTAGACTACGAGCTTGATAGGTTGGGTGTGTAAGCGCTGTAAGGCGTTGAGCTGACCAATACTAATAACCCGTTTTGCTTTATTTTCTTTGTCTCTTGTACGCTCAAGAGAAGTTTTATTAGCGTGATCTACATGGTTCAAAATTTGTCTTGCTTATCTTGTTTTGTGATTGTAAAAGTGCAGTCAGCCTAAATTTGAAATACAGTTTGGGTGTGTCGATAGCGGTGAGGAAATACCCAGTAACATCTCGAACCTGGAAGTCAAGCTCACTTGCGGCGAAGGTAGTGCCAGGGGAACTTGGTGTCAGAATAGCAAGATGCACCCTCCATTTTTATAAAAAGCCCTCTTTTCAGAGGGCTTTTTTTATTCCCACAAATCGAAATCCTTTCAAATATTTTTTTTATCCCAATAATGAGCGCTATTTTGTCTTTATTTATTTCTTAGAAAATATTTGCCCCTACGTGGTCCTACGTATTCAATAACTTGCACTTTATCTCGGTGCTTCCTACAATTTAAGTATGGAAAAAAAAATCTTAAAAGTTCAATTATACTCTCTATTTATTCTCACAACTCTTAATCTGATTTACTTCTATTATCGAGATAATCTTCCTGATAATTATTATGAGATCACCTATCAAAATCATTCTATCAATTTTTTTACTTATTACTTTTTCACTCTCTTAGCTAACTTTGGTTATTGGTGTGGAATTTGGGTAACTCTTTCATTTATCACTTTCGCAATTCTTCATACGTTCGTTCTGACTAAAAAGAAGGACGTAAAAAATCAAATCGTTATTGCGGCCCTTCTGCCGTTAACTCTTGGTCTTTGTTATCTTTTAATGCCAGAAACTTTAGGTGAAGGCCTAATGTTTTTAATTAAAGAGAATTTAAGTCTTTTGAGTGTCATCTCATCAGTACTTCTCTTTGGTGCTGCATTTTTCTATCTCGTTTCAGAGAAAAACTTTTTCAAAACTTGTCGCTTCATCTGGAAGCAAATGGTGACTATCGGAACAATGATTAAAGAAGCAGATTATTCTGCGGTTAAATCAATTGATCTGAAGAAATGGCCAATGGCGCTTAGAGAACGTGCAATGGAACTACTTGCGCGCTTTAAGAAAGAAGAGGAACTTGCTCCGGTCACTGCTACTCCTAAGAAATTAAAAATTACTGAATCTCCGAAAATTAAAGAAGCTCCTGCTCAGAGAAGTCTTCCAGTAGAAGAGCCACCTGTAGCGGAAGAAGTTGAAGATGAAGAACTTGAGGAAGAGGAAGTAGAAGAAGTCGACGAAGAAGAAATCGTTGATGAAACTGAAGAAGAATTTAATGACTCAGTTGATGAGGAAGTAGAAGAAGAATCTGAAGAGGTAGAGGCGTCAGAAGATTCTGACGAAGAACTCGAAGAAGTTGAAAGCCCTTTCACTAAGAAGAAAGTTAAAACAGAAGATACATTCTTCGAAGCAGATGAACTTATTAACTGTATTGTTTCTAAGAATCAAGCAAACAAGATCAGTGATCCATCTGATACTTATTTCCAAACTATTGCCCGTGCGATTGAAGAGAAGCTTAAAGAGTTTAATATTACGGCCTCAGTTATTAACGTTCTAAAAGGGCCAGTAGTAGATACATTTGAACTTGAACTTGGTGCAGGTGTAAAAGTTGCCGGTGTTACAAACCGTGTAGATGATCTTTCACTTGCTCTTATGGGTGCTCCGATTCGTATGGTTTATCCAATGAAAGGTAAATCAACAATTGGTATTGAAGTTCCTCGTAATCCACGTGATGTCATTTATCTGGATGAAGTTCTTCGTGCTCCGAACTTTAATAACTCAAGTTACAAACTTCCAATCGCAATGGGTAAAGATGCCTATGGGGATGCTGCGGTAATTGATCTGGCCTCTACTCCGCACTTACTTGTTGCGGGTACAACTGGTGCAGGTAAATCAGTATTCGTTAACACGCTTCTGGTTTCCCTTATTATTAAGTTTTCACCGAAGAAACTACGTCTCATCATGCTGGATCCAAAACAGCTTGAATTGGCACTTTATCAGCGTTTACCACACTTGATTATGCCAGTTGTGACTGATCCTTCAGTCGCTTCAGCAGCGCTCTTGTGGGCAATTGATGAGATGGAGAGACGTTATTCACTTCTTAAAGACTTCGCGGTTAAAAATATCGAAGGTTTTAACAAGAAAGTTGTAGGGGCAGGAACGGATCTTACTTGTCGAATCACTAAGTACTATCCTGATGCTGAAGTTGTTGGTTTCGAACTTCCCTACATCGTTATCGTAGTGGATGAGTTTGCGGATCTGATGCTTTCTAAATCTGGTAAGGCGATTGAAACTTCAATTTCAAGATTGGCGGCCAAAGCACGTGCTTCAGGTATCCATATCGTGCTTGCAACTCAGCGTCCGTCTACCGACATTATTACCGGTGTAATTAAAGCGAACTTCCCGACCCGTGTATCTTTCCGCGTGTTCACGAACATCGATTCTCGCGTAATTTTGGATGGCGTGGGAGCTGAGAAACTTCTGGGTAAAGGGGACATGCTCTTTAAACAGGGTATTGATATTCTCCGTATGCACTCAGCTTTTGTTAACGAAGAAGAAATTGAAGCACTAGTTGATAAGCTTGCAACTCTTCCAATCCAGTACGATACAGGTGCAATGGAGTTCCTGGACAGTAACGGAACTGTTGATACTGATGTTGAAGGCATCACCATGGACGGCGAGGGTGGTGGTCTTAAAGACGAAAAATACGATGAAGCTGTTCGCTGTGTTGCTATGCATCGAGTGGCAAGTGCCTCATTCCTTCAAAGAAGACTAGGTGTTGGCTATAACCGAGCAGCTAACTTAATCGAAGAAATGGAGCGTCATGGTGTGGTAGGGCCTGCTCAAGGGTCTAAACCACGGAAAGTTCTAGTGCCTCCACCTGCTGATTCTGCCCCTTAAATATCTCGATTTTGAGCGCCTCTTTTGAGGCGTTCAAAGCCTTGATTTCATTCTTAAAATTCTTGCCCTAAACGAGTCAGCGTGCTATTTACATCTGACCATTATTTACAATGCCCATAAGGGCAAATCTAATCACTTTAATTGGTTGGTCCATCATGTGATGGCACAAAGTGATTCGATCAAACCACCAAGGAGTTTTCATGTCTAAGTTACAAGTCAAGCAATTGCTTGAGGCCGGCGCCCACTTCGGTCACCAAACACACAAGTGGAATCCAAAGATGAAGAAGTATGTTTACGGCGAACGTAACGGCATCTACATCATCGACCTTCAACAAACTCTTCCAATGGCCGAAAAAGCATATGAGTTTCTTAAGAAGACTTCTCAGTCTGGTAAGTCAGTTCTTTTCGTTGGTACGAAGAGACAAGCTTCAGACATCGTGAAGAAGAAAGCAGAAGAGTGTGGCGCATACCACGTTACTTCTCGTTGGTTGGGCGGAATGCTTACTAACTACAAAACAATCGCTCTATCTATTGATAAACTACGTAAAGTAGAAAAAATGAAAGAGAACGGTGATTTCAAACTTCTTACTAAGAAAGAGCAATCTAACATTGAGAAAGAAGTTGAAAAACTAGAGAAGAACCTTGGTGGTATCAAGAACATGAGAAAGCTACCAGGCGCTATCTTCATCATCGATCCAAACAATGAGCACATTGCTGTTAAAGAAGCCAACGTTCTTGGTATTCCAGTAGTAGCTGTTACAGATACTAACTGTGACCCTACAGGTATCGAATACGTTGTTCCAGGTAACGACGATGCTCTTAAATCAATCACTCTTTTCCTAGACTACTTCTCGAACGCAATCGTTGAAGGCGGCTCTAAAGCTCGTAAAGATGATGGTTCAGATGCTAACCGTGATATGGATCTTGAATCTGAAATCCTTGCTAAGTATGAGAAGGACATCGATCTTCAAGGTGAAGAAGAGTAATTTTTAAAAACTTTTTTTAAGGAACAATAACCATGGCATATACAGCTGCTGACGTAAAAAACCTTCGCGAGACAACTGGCGCAGGTATGATGGATTGTAAAAAAGCTCTTGATGAGACTGGCGATTTTCAAAAAGCCGTTGATTATCTTCGTGCAAAGGGCCTAGCTGCCGCTGCTAAAAAGCAATCTCGTGTTGCTGCTGAAGGTATGATCGCTGCTGTTGTTAAAGGTAAAATCGCTGCTCTAGTAGAAGTAAACTGTGAAACAGATTTCGTTGCTAAAAACGACGCTTTCCAAGCTTTCGCAACTACTGCTGCTAACGTTGCTGTTGATGCTAACCTTTCTACAGTTGAACAACTTCTAGATGCTAAGGCCGCGAACGGTCTTACAATCAAAGATAACATCTCTGAACTTACGATCAAAATCGGTGAGAAAATTGATGTTCGTCGTGTAGAAGTGATGAAGCTAGAAGGTAACGGTATGATTGGTTCATACGTTCACTCTGGTAAAATCGGTGTTCTTTGTCGTGTTGAATCTGACAAAGATGTTAACGGTAACGAAGCTTTCCAAACTCTTGTAAAAGATCTTTGTATGCAAATCGCTGCTGCTAACCCTCAATTCCTTAACGCTTCTGAGATCGATGAGACTTATAAAGCGAAAGAAGCTGAGATTTATGCTGCTCAATTAAAAGAGCAAGGTAAGCCAGAAGCTATGATTCCAAATATCGTAAAAGGTAAACTTGCGAAGCTTGCTTCTGAAGTTTGTCTTTACGAGCAGTCTTTCGTTAAAGATCCAGATACAACAATTGGTAAACTTATCGAAGCTACTGGTAAAACAACTGGCGCTTCAATTAAAGTTACTAAGTTCATCAAGCTTAATCTTGGTGAAGGTATCGAGAAGAAGTCTGAGAACTTCGCTGAAGAAATTGCTAAGCTTACTGGGAAAAACTAATCCCAAACAAGTATTAAAGAGAAGGGGACTTTCACAAGTCCCCTTTTCCTTTTAAAGGGACTCATGAAATACAACCGCGTACTGATTAAACTTTCTGGTGAAGCCCTTGCTGGTGATCAGGGAAATGGAATCTCTGGTGAAATTTTAAATAAAATTAGCTCTGAAATCGCGGCCCTTCATAAGACGGGTTGTGAAATTGCTATCGTAGTTGGTGGCGGTAACATTCACCGTGGAGTTGCTGGTGCGACTTCTGGTATGGATCGCGCAACTTCAGATTACATGGGCATGATGGCCACTGTGATCAACTCTCTGGCCCTTCAAGACGCCCTAGAGAGAAGAGATGTTTACACTCGAGTGCTTTCTGCAATTGCTATGCAAGAAGTTGCTGAACCATATATCCGTCGTCGTGCTGTTCGCCACCTTGAAAAGAAACGTGTGGTGATCTTTGCTGCCGGGACTGGTAACCCTTATTTTACAACTGATACAACTGCCGCTCTTCGTGCCAATGAGATCAATGCTGATCTTATTATGAAAGCAACGAAGGTTGACGGAATTTACGATAAAGATCCTATGAAGCACAAAGATGCTAAGAAGTTTGATAAACTTTCTTATATCGAAGTGTTGAACAAAGACCTAAAAGTGATGGATTCAACGGCCATTACACTTTGTATGGACAACGACATGGACATCGTCGTCTTCAATATGTTTGAAGAAGGCAATATCGCAAGAGTTGTTCAAGGTGAGAACATTGGAACTGTAGTTACTAAAAAAGCTTAAGGAGATTAGGTTATGATGAAAGAGCTAAAGCCTATACTTGATGATCAAATGAACAAAGCGATTAAATCGCTTCACAACCAAATGGGCAAAGTGAGAACTGGCCGTGCAACTGCTGCGGTTCTAGATGGTATCACTGCCGATTATTATGGTTCTCAAACTCCAATTAAAAACATGGGTCAGATCTCAACACCAGAAGCTCGTCTTCTTCAGATCCAGCCATTTGATAAAACTCTTATCCCTGCCATCGAGAAGGCCATTCTTGCTGCTAACATCGGTCTTACTCCGGGTAACGATGGTAACTTCATTCGTATTCAATTCCCTGCTCTTACTGAAGATAAGCGTAAAGCTTTCGTGAAAGACGTGAAGAAAATGGGTGAGGACGCAAAGGTTCAAATCCGTAATATTCGTCGTGATCAAAACGATAAAGTAAAGGCCGCTGAGAAAGACAAAAAGATCTCTGAAGATGAGTCTAAAAAGATTCAGGAAGAGATTCAAAAAATCACAGATAACTTCATTAAGGAAGTTGATAATGTGGTTAATGCTAAAGAGAAAGAGCTACTAACCGTTTAAGGTTTATTATGTCGAGTATCAAGCATGTTGCCATAATCATGGATGGGAATGGACGTTGGGCCAATAAGCGCCTTCGTCCACGCATTTGGGGCCATGTGAGAGGCTCGGCCGTAGTTTCTGATATTGTGAGAGCGGCCGATGATATCGGACTTAAAGCGCTTACGATGTACGCTTTCTCAACTGAGAACTGGAGCCGTCCACTTGAAGAAGTGTCGACACTGTTCAGACTTCTCAAAAAGTTCCTGATTAAAGAAAAAAACAGAATTCTCGCCAATAATATTAAGTTCAAAGTTATTGGCGAAATTCAAAATCTTCCTCATGAGACAATCTCTCTTATTAAAGAGATGGAAGCTCTGACGGCCGAAGCAACTGGTCTTAAACTTACTTTCGCGTTTAACTACGGCGGAAGAGCAGAGATCCTACGTGCTGTGAACGCCTTCCACTTAAATTATCCTGGTCGCCCAATGACTGAGAATGATTTGAATGATCTCATGTATCGCCCTGAAACTGGTGACGTTGATCTTATGATCAGAACCGGTGGGGAGCAGAGGATTTCAAATTTCCTATTATGGCAGATGGCCTACGCTGAAATGTATTTCACGCCGACCCGATGGCCAGACTTCACACCGAGTGAATTCAAAAAAATTATTGAGCACGTTTCTTGTAGAGAAAGACGCTTTGGAAATGTCTGCGGACAGTCTGCCCTTGAACATTCAATGGAAAAGGCCGAAACCAATAAGTCTGTTTTCATTAAAGGGGCGAATCTATAAATGTCTAATACAACCGTTCGAATTATTTCCGGCGCTGCTCTCATTATCCTAGTAGGCCTTTGTATCTATTCGGGACCTCAAGCGACTTTAATTCTGTTTGGTCTGATTGGACCTTTGATGATTGATGAAATCATTACTAATTTCTATGGCCAGCGTCGTTTCTCAATTCGTTATTGTCTGGCGCAGGCGATTTATATCCTTTGTTACTACTTCTTTAATTTCTATCAGATTAGCCAGTCGTCTTTCAGTTTTTGGATTTCGGCCGGAATTGTTCTTAATATACTTCTGCTTGCGTACTTGTTCCTGGTTTATAAAAAGTCTGAATTGTTATTAACAATTTTTAGAGTGACTTCGTGGGGAACTGGTCTTTTTACATTGATCCCACTCCTTTCTCTTAGCTACATCATTCACTTTGAAAATTGGCGTCTGCTGTTAATTGGACTTTTCCTGCTTAACTTCATGGTTGATACTGCCGCTTATTTCTCAGGAAAAAAATTCGGGAAGCATAAGCTTTGGGAAGCTGTTAGCCCTAAGAAAACAATTGAAGGTGCGGTCGGTGGTGTGATCTGTTCAGTGATCGCGACCAGCATTTTCTGGCACTATCTCATTGCTCCTGTGACCCCTTTTACTGTTGGATTCTTCTTTGTTGTGGCCTGTTGTTCTCAAGTTGGAGACCTTGCTCAATCAAAATTAAAAAGACAGTTTGAAATTAAAGACAGTTCATCATTGATTCCTGGCCACGGTGGTGTTTACGACCGTGTGGATAGCCTTTTATTTGTGGCCCCACTTTATGCCTTCTATTTGATGGCAAACTTCCGCTAAGGATTAACTATGCTAGAAAAGATTCTCATTTTTGTTATATTTCTTGGTCCATTAATTTTCTTTCATGAACTTGGGCACTTCTTCTTCGCTCGTCTTTTTGGCGTAAGAGTTGAGGTTTTCTCAATTGGTTTCGGACCGAAGATCTTTAAGTATCTTCATAAAGGCACAGAATACGCCATCTCAATCATCCCACTTGGTGGTTATGTAAAGATGTTCGGGGACGATCCTTTTTCAGAAACTCCACTAACTGAGGAAGAGAAGAAAGTTGCTTTTAATCATAAGAGTAAAATTGCCCGTTTCTGGATTGTATTCGGCGGCCCACTGGCAAACCTTATTCTTGCTTACTTCCTTTATGTAGGTCTTCTTGCTTCCGGAGAGAAAGTTCCTGAAACGAAAGTAGGTGTAGTGACTGAGAAGTCAGTACTTTATACGAAAGGTCTAAGAACAGGTGACGTTCTTGTTGGAATTAACGATGAGAAAGTTCTGAGCTTTGATGATTTCAATATCAAAGGTTCAAACGTTGAAAAAGTAACGGTTCAGCGTCACGGCGAAAAACTTGATCTAAACGTTGGAATGGAACTTGAACCGTTCATTAACGAATTCGTGAATATTGTTTCAGTGGTTAAGAAGCCGATCTTTATTAATAAGAAAGGTGAGAAGTTCTATGTGAGCTTAACTCAGAGGCCAGCTGATCTTTCTGCTTCACTTGAAGAAATCAATTCAAACTTCCAAGGTAAGGCCTATCTTTATAGTTATGCTCAGAAAGAAGATGCTATCGCCCTGGATTTTACATCTGAATCCGAAATTACTTCTGATCAGTCTCAGTCATTGATTGAGTTCCTGGAAAAGATGGAGTTCTACCCGGTAGATCTTTCAGTTCGTAATATTGTGATGGGTTCACCTGCGGACAAGGCCGGCATTAAGAAGGGTGACATCCTAACAAGTGTGAATGGTGTTGCACTTAAATCTTTTGAAGAACTTCGTTCAACTCTTCAGACAACTGAAGATGGTAAGGAAGTGGCAGTCGTTGTTCTGACTAACGGAGAGTTACAGACCAAGCAGCTTGTTCCTGAAGTGAAGGAAATTGATAAGAAGAAAACAAAACTCATCGGTATTGAAAGTGCGGTTGAGTATGTTCAGCCAAAACTTATCGTAGCGAAGGCCGATAGCTTTGGTGAGGCCGTGACGGGTGCTTTCACCCGGACTTGGGACGGAATTGTAAAAACTTTCAGTGGTTATAAGAAACTTATTACTCGCGAAGTGTCTCTGAATAACATTGGTGGACCGCTGGCGATTGGTAAAGTTGCTTCTGATTCACTTAATATCAGTCTTTCAATGTTCTTCCGTTTGATGGCAATTATCAGCATCAATCTAGGCGTGATTAACCTGTTTCCAATTCCAGTTCTGGATGGTGGACACATCATGTTCCTGATTTTTGAAACGATTAACGGTGGACCACTTTCACGCAGAAAACTGGAAATCGCTCAGCGTTTTGGTATCTCAGTGCTGTTCTTCCTGATTTTCGTGGCATTGTTTAACGATATTACGAGATTGTTTTAAGCCTTGAGCTCTTTATTCATCGACTCCACTTATGACCTCGGTTTAGGTGTCCTGGATGATGGATTAAACTGGCTCACGTTTGAAAGACTCCAAGGTCAAAAGGCCTCAGTCGTTATTCAGTCCAGCGCTTATGAGCTTTTAAAGAAGCATCAAATTAATCCGCAGGAATTAAAATCTATTATTTCAATCAATGGCCCGGGTTTCTACACGGGCCTGCGACTTGCAGAAGGTTTCGCTGACGTTTTTCAGTTCTTCGGTGTTCCTCATTACTCATTTTATTCTTATGACATTCCTGCCTGGTGTGGGGTGAAGAGTGGAGTGTGGTTTACCAAGGCCTATCGTGGAGAGTATTTCTTTTATCATTGGGACGAGTCTGGTTCGCGCCAGGAGCTTCTCTCTGGAAAAGAAATTGCAGCAGTTCTTGAGAAATATGAAAACGTGTTTATTCATTCTGATGTTTCATTGGATGAATTAAGCCGAGGATTGATTAAGCAATCAACTTCAACACTTGAGATGCTTCAAAAGAATCCACAGGTCATTTTCAAGAATGTGTTGGATCAGAAGCTAAAAAAAGAGGCCTTCTATTTCCGTGCTCCGGAAGATGAGTTTAAGGCCAATCCATGAGAAGATTTTTCTTTCTACCGACTGAAATTTCATGGGGTCTGGTTGGACTTCTGATTTATGGCTTTATAAAGTTACCACTTCTTGTTTTGATTCCCCTGATTCTCGTTGATACATTGATTCTTTTTATTTTTAGAAAGGGCAGAGTGCCTTATCGAGATACAATTAAGAATGATGGTGAAATTTATCTATCTCCGATTCACGGGAGAGTAGAGTCCGTTCGCTTGAATGCTTCTTCATTGTATTATCCGTCTCCTTGCCATGAAATTAGAATCTCAATGAACTTTTGGGACGAGAAAGGTCTTTATCTTCCGACTTCGGGTGAGGTGACTTATCTTAAGGCGAATAAGGGCAAGAAGGTCAAACGAACCTCTCCAGATGAGGCCTTCTATGGAACGATTGAAGATCTGGCCCATACTGATTTCACTCTTACTTCTAAAAATCAAACCGCTACACTTATGCGATTTATTGACAGTCAGTGGGGGAAACGCCCAACTATCTGGCTTAAATCAGGTGATAGAGGACGCGGAGCAGCCTGTTTTGGGTATTATCCTTTTGGGGGAACTCTGCTAATTTATTTACCAGCAACTAGTGATGTACTGGTTTACGAGAAAGAAATTGTTGTTCCCGGCCAAACTGTGGTGGCCGCACTGAAGGACAAAAAAGGTTAAAAATGTTGATTCAAAGACACCAACTGGCATACTTCCTGCCAAATACTTTCACTGCCCTGAATATGGGATGTGGATTTATTGCGATTCTATATGCTTTCCACGGAGAGTTTTATAAGGCGTGTATGTTCATCGTACTTGGTGCGATTTTCGATAGCGTGGATGGGCGTGTTGCTCGTTGGACAAATACACAATCTGCTTTCGGTGAGCAGTTCGATTCACTAAGTGACCTGGTTTCTTTCGGGGTTTCACCAGCAATCGTTTATTACTTCCGCTTTTTAACTGAGACTGGTCGTCCAGGCATGGTGGCGTGTTTTTTCTTCATGCTTTGTGGCGCTCTTCGTTTGGCACGTTTCAATGCCAACATTGATAAAAATAAATCAGACTATTTCCAAGGTCTGCCGATTCCAGGTGGCGCAACTGCCGCAATCAGCTTGATCTTCCTTTCTTTCACATTCCCGGAAATTGCTCAGTATAAACCACTAACTGTGGCCTATCTACTTTTCTACGCCATACTGATGGTTTCAAATATTCCATTCCCGAGTTTTAAAAAATCGGAATGGGTGAGAACTCATAAGAAGCAAGTTCTGATGATTATCTTCCTTATCTTCGCTTCACTCTTCATTAATGAAGAGATCATGATTCCAACCATCATCTCTTTCTACGTGGTGGCCTCATTGATTTATTGGCTCACTCACTTGAAAAAATTTGAAGGCATCTTCGATTGGTCTGATGAGCCTGAAACAGAATTGAAGTGATTCAACATTACCGATTAATCGTTCAGTATAAGGGTACCCGCTATCTCGGTTGGCAAGTTCAACCGGTCTCAGCGGGTCTTACCGTTCAAGGCGAAGTTAACAAGGCCCTCGCCACAGTTTCAAAGTCTGATGATGTGAAAACTCTTGGCTCGGGTAGAACCGATGCCGGTGTCCACGCTCTTGGGCAAGTGGTGAAGGCGAGCATCCCTCTTACCATTGACCCGGCCAATTTAGTTAAGGCACTGAATGGGAATCTTCCGGAGGACATTCGGGTGATTCATGCAGAGAATTCAGATGAAGAATTTTTTCCAACCGTGCATGCTGTCTCCAAAGAGTACCATTATCGTTTTACTGCTCAAAAAATGGTCATGCCTTTTCAGCTAGACCTAATTGCTAATTACCCTTTTGACCTGGACCTCGATAAAATGCGCGAGGCCTGTAAAATTCTTATTGGCCGCCATGACTTCACTAACTTTTACTGTGAAGGTACTGAGGTCGCTCATAATGTTCGAGAAATTTACGAGTGTGAAATCCTGGAAGTCTCTCAGGGAGACTGGGGCATGCTCCCACCTCACTATGTTTTTAGAATCGTGGGTAACGGTTTCTTAAAACAGATGGTTAGACTCCTAGTAGGGGCCGTCTGGAACATTGGGCGAGGCAAAATTTCGTTGGAACAATTACAGTCTGCTCTGGGTCCTACCAAGGTCCAACGTTTGGGACCAGTGGCCCCTCCGGAAGGCCTTTATATGGTGCGCGTCAATTACTGATTACTTTGACAAATTCAGGCTTTGTGTTAGAAACATTAATTCAAATTTTTCACTCTAGAACAAGAGAGATTCTATGTCTTACACCATTGAGAACGTAAACGGTTGCACGAAGAAATTAGTATTCAATTTCGACAAAGTTGACCTAACAAAAGAAATCAAAGAGGCCCTTGTTGCAAAACAAGCAAACTCAAACCTTAAAGGCTTCCGTAAAGGTAAAGCTCCACTTGAGATGGTTCAAAAACTATTCGGACCACAAATCGAGAACGATGCTCTTTACCGCTTCATTTCTGAGCAATATTACAATGCTGTTAAGAAAGAAAACATCCGCGCTGTTGGTTACCCTCAGTTCGGTAACACAAAATACGAATCAGGTAAGAACGTATCTTTCGACGCTACTGTTGAAATCATTCCTGATTTCGAACTAAAAGATTATTCAAAACTTTCTTTCAAGAAAGATTCTGAAACAGTAACTGACGAGGATTTCGAAACTCTTAAGAAGAACTACCTTGGATCTAAAGCTGAAATCGCTGAAGTGAAAGATGCTGGCCACAAGCTTGCTAAAGGTGACTTCGCTGTATTCAACTTCGAAGGCGAAAAAGCCGATGGTTCTAAACCTGAAAACATGAAAGCTTCTGAATACATGCTTGAAATCGGTTCTGGTCAATTTATCCCAGGATTCGAAGACGGCATGATCGGTCTGAAGAAAGGCGAAAAGAAAGACGTAAAAGTTACTTTCCCTGCGGATTACCATGAAGCTGATCTACAAAACGCTCCTGTAACTTTCCATGTTGAACTTCTTGAAATCAAGCAAAAGAATTTCCCTGAGTTCAACGATGAAATCGCGAAAGAATTTGGTTTTGAATCAGTTGCTGATTTCACAACTAAAAACAAAGAGCGTATGGCGATCCAAAAGAAGCGCGAAGTAACTTCTAAGCTTCAACAGGAAATCCTTGAGAAACTAATCTCAGAAAACTCTTTTGAAGTTCCTAAAGCTCTAGTTGATGATCAAAAAGAATCAGTAAAAGAAGAACTTTCACGCACTCTTAAGCAACAAGGCTTCAATGACCAAATGATCGCTCTATACTTCGAGCGTTGGGACGCTGATGTGACTTCAAAGGCCACATTCCAAGTTCGTTCAGGTCTTATCCTTGATAAACTAGCCAAGAAATACAACATCGAAGCCACTGAAGCTGATCTAGATGCAAAAATCGACGAAATGGTTTCTCAATCAGGTATGAAGAAAGATGAAATCGCTAAGTTCTACAAGTCTAACGAGAACATTAAGCGCAATCTTATGTACGCTATCCGCGAAGAGAAGACATTTGCTTCTCTTATGAAGGATATGAAAGTTTCTTAAGTTTTTTTCGACTGCTCTCCCTCCGGGGAGAGCAGTTTTCCCACCAAAATCCCCGCACTAGTTTCATTCTACAAATTCCATCACTCTTATAAATTTTGATTTCTTTTTCCAAATAGACGGTTTTGATTGTTTTGCCATTAGGGACAAACTCTTTGGGGAGTCCAGGAGACCGCTGTCGATCAAGATTTAAGCTAAAACTAAATAAACACAGAAGGCCCAGGGAGAGTTTCCAACGTCTGAAAAGTATGAGGCCGATCAGGAAGATGGCGCCTGAGTGAATTTCTAAACGAGGAACAAATTGTGAAAGCGTCATGAAAAGATCAATCGGATATTGCAGAATTTTCAGAAGGAAAATGCCTGTGTGAAGTTGCCAGCCCCAAAGTGGAAATGAAAAGAGAAATAAGATCGGCATGGCGATTCCAAAGGCAAGATTCACAATCGGCGAGAAGAAAATTAAGAGTGGTGAGATATCGCTTCCCTGAAAGTAAGCGAGAATAATCTGAGCAATAAAAAACCAAATAATGAGACCCAGCCCTTCCAGGCCTGAATAGATGATCCCAATAAAGAGAAAGCTATATGTGAAGCTTAAAACTCCGTTTTGAAAACTTCCAAAGAACACATCGAGAATGAGCGCCACAATAAAACCCAGATGGAGACCCAAGACTTTTTGGTGAGACTTGATAAGGATCATTCGTTTCAGGGCACTGAGGCCCGGCAAAAACATAATGCCAAATCCAAGAAAAAGGAGAAGAGCAAGTTGATGAAGATTGTTTTTAAGAATCTTCATAAAAGGAAAGAGTACAGCGCTGATATGAAAGCCGGAAGGAGTGAAGAGGTGATTTAGGCCCAACATCTTGTAGCGCTCTTTCATCCATTGAGAGAGGGGAGCGGATCGACCGGTGATGATGGACTCCCAAAGTTTTAAAAGCTCTAAATCCTCTTTAGAAATGTGTTTCCTGGCCTCTTGAAAGTGTTGAAGCTTGATAGTTCTTTCGGCCTTAAAATAGGGTGAGATGGCCCTCAGTTCGTGACTCTTCTGAACGCTTAAAAGAAAGAGGGAAATGGCAAGAATAGCTAACAGCCAGCTTTTATTCATGCCTTCCGATGAGCAAGCCTTGGGCCATAGTTCTAAAACCTAAGTAGGGGAAATAATTACTCATTCTCTGCACTGAATAAAACGGATTCCCTTGCCTCCTCGGGGAAAAGGGTATACTTACTCGCCATATGGATATGAGTATTAAAAGCCTTCTTCCTCAGATTCAAAGCTGGCTGGATGAAGATGATCTGACCCGCAATTTTCACTACACTAGAATGCTTCCAAAGCATCCGGTTAAACTTGTTCTAAGAATTAAATCACCTTTGGTTTTGGCCGGTACTGATTACTTAGCGGCGGTATTTACGCAGCTTGGGAGTCATAACGATTTTTCATTTCTTGAAACGTTTGAAGGTAGAGAACTTGGTGATGGGACGACCATTGAATTTCCTGAAACCATGCCGTTTAATCTTGCTGTGACTGGTGAGCGTTTGGCGCTCAATTTAGTTCAGCACGCGAGTTCAATTGCAACTTGGACATCAAAGCATGTTGAGCTGGCCAAATCTAAAGGTATTAAGATTCTCGATACTCGTAAAACAACTCCAGGTCTTCGCTCATTAGAAAAATATGCCGTGAGAGTTGGCGGTGGATTTAATCATCGTCTTGGTCAGACTGACACATGGATGGTGAAAGATAATCATAAATCATCTCTGGGCGGAATGAAGGGAGCACTGAAGTTCTTCGAAGATCAAGGTGTGTTCTATAACAATATCGTGGTTGAGATTCACTCGATTGATGAACTGAAAGAGGCCATTAGTCTGGGTGTTCAACACGTGATGCTTGATAACTTTTCTCCTGAGAAGATTAAAGAAGCAGTTGAGCTTAAAAAACCAGGTATGACTTTCGAAGCATCCGGTGGGCTTAATCTAAATACGATTCCTCAATATTTAATTACTGGCGTGGATGCACTTAGCTTGGGTTCACTGACTTATTCAGCACCAAGAGTGGATCTCTCGCTTAAATTTAGAAGTGTATGAAAGATTTTAATACAGAAGTTCTGATCATTGGTACCGGTATCGCCGGACTTTCAACTGCCATCAAACTGGCGGAAAAGAAAAAGAAGGTAACGATTGTTACCCGCGAGAAGAGACCTGAGATCACTAACACTTTCTGGGCCCAGGGTGGAATCATCTATAGCCCGAAAGATCTGAATGATCAGGAAGATCTGATTCAAGATATTATGAAGGCCTCTGCCTTCACATCAAACATTGAAGCGGCGAAGATTCTTGCCACTCGTTCTGCTGATATCATTGAAGAAGTTCTGATTCATAAATCGAACACTGATTTTGCTAAAGATGCTGAAGGAGAGTTGCTCTTCACAAAAGAAGCTGCCCACTCACGTGACCGCATTATTTATAAGGGAGACATGACGGGGAAGGCGATTCAGATCGCGCTTTTGAATTATCTCTCGAATATTGAAATTTTTCCGAATGTTACTTTCCTGACTTCGCATACGGCGATTGACTTGATCACTCCTAATCACCATGGTGTGGACATCACTCAACGCTATGAAGAGAACCAGGTGCTTGGTGCCTATGTGCTTGATCAGAAATCAAAAGAAGTAAGAAAGATTCTCGCGAAAGTGACGATTCTTGCGACCGGTGGTATCGGCGCACTTTACCTTCACCATTCAAACGCGGAGGGTGCTCGTGGAGATGGCCATGCCATGGCCCACCGAGCGGGTGCTTATGTAACGAACATGGAATTCATCCAGTTCCATCCCACAACTTTCTATAACCGTTCTTCTCATCGCCGCTTCCTGGTGTCAGAAGCGGTCAGAGGAGAGGGTGGACGTCTCATCAATTCGAAGGGTGAGGCCTTCATGAAGAAGTTTCATCCGGACGCAGAACTTGCCCCACGTGATGTGGTGGCCCGGGCGATTCTGGAAGAGATGATTGCAGAGAAAGAAGACTGCGTTTATCTCGATATTTCTCATAAAGATGAAAGCTATCTTAGAAATCGTTTCCCAACGATTAATTCATACTGCTTAGAGAACAAAGTTGATATGGCGGTTGAGCCGATTCCTGTGGTACCGGCCGCCCACTACACTTGTGGTGGAGTGAAAACAGACCTTAAGGGACGCACGAATTTAAAACGTCTTTACGCCGTAGGTGAAGTTGCTTGTACTGGTCTTCATGGTGCAAACCGTTTGGCCTCTACTTCGTTACTTGAAGGTCTTACCTGGGGCTACATCGCTGCAGAAGATATTCTTACTTACATGGATGATGTGAGTGATTACAAACTAGAAAAAATCAAAGACTGGACTCAGGCAAAAGAAGAAGTCGATCTGGCGTTGATTGCTCAGGATCAGCTGACTCTTAAACAAACCATGTGGAACTATGTGGGACTTTCGCGCTCACAAAACCGTTTAAATCGTGCCCGTGCAATGTTCATTGAACTTCAGGATGAGATCTCAAAGTTCTATAAGAATGCCCAACTTCATGATGAACTGATTGGTCTTCGTAATGGAGTCGAGGTGGCCTTCATGGTTCTGAATGCTTCACTTAGAAATAAGCAGTCAGTCGGGTGTTTCTACCTTAAGAACAAATAGATCCACTTCAGGTGGTTAAGAATCAGATAACGGCTTAAAGTAGCTGTGTCCAAGAAGCACTAAATTTCTACGAATAAAATTTCGACGTCTTAAAACAAAGTTTGTTGGCCTCTTCGGGCTCCAGCGACGTGGATTGGGAAGAATCGCCGCGAATAGCTGTGCTTCACCTTGAGCAAGTTTACTCGCTGGCTTTTTCCAATAGTATTGTGAGGCCGCTTCAGCACCATAAATGCCCGGACCCAATTCAATCACATTTAAATAAACTTCCAGAATGCGTTTTTTGTCCCACATCGCTTCAATTAGAACTGTGAAGTAAACCTCAAGCCCTTTTCTTAGATAGGTTCTTGAAGGATACAGAAAAACGTTTTTAGCAGTTTGCTGAGTAATGGTTGAAGCGCCCATCTTCACTTTACGGCGTTTGTTGGCATCAATCGCTTTGGCGATGGCCTCAAAATCAAAACCATTATGTGATAAAAATTTGGGATCTTCTGAGGCGATCACCGCTTTTTGTAAATGCGGAGAGATCTCTTCAATGGGAGTCCAATCTTTGTGGATGGAGACCCATTTCCCATCTAGGGCATATTCGGCGGTACGAAGGAAGACCAGTGGTGTGGCGTAAATAGGCAACCAACGATAAAGCAATACTGTCAAAGCAGTTGAAATAAAGAAGGCAAAAATACTCCACAAGAAAATCTTGTGAAGCTTTTTAGCGACCGGTTTTACTTTTGCGTATCCTCTTCGGATGTAGCCCATATCAAAAATTCAGTTCAAATTGTGAGTGTTTCTCACTCTAATAATTAAAAAAGAAAGACTCGTCTCTGATTATATTTTAAGTCGGGTAAATTGTACTCGAAGGCACTTTTTCCCAGCTCTTACTCAAAAAGTCGGCTTTATCCTTCTATAAAGTGTAATGATTTTTTGTACTTAGACCAGAAAACTCTGCAATTTTGCGCAAATTGTCACCGTGGGTCATATTTGCTACTCTACCATGACTTTTTTACAGGTTACGAGGGTAATCCCCATGACATTTCCCTCTGAATCCACTAGAAAGTTTCAATTCAAAAAATAGGTGTACGAATGAGTCTTGATACAAAAAAATTCCAAGAGAAATCTCTCTACTTTACCTCATTGGGTTGTTCTAAGAACTTAGTGGATTCACAAGTAATGTTGGGTCACTTGAAACTCGATGGTTTTACAATCGCTCAAGCTCCAGAAGATGCGGAAGTGATTATCGTTAATACATGTTCATTTGTTGAGGCCGCGAAAGTTGAATCAATTGAAACTGTTCTAGATCTTGCGACTTACAAGGAAGATGGTAAATGCCAGGCGCTTGTTATGTCAGGTTGTATGGCCCAAAGATATGCTGGTGAGCTTGAAGCTGAAATGCCAGAGATCGACATGTTCATCGGTACAGGTGAATATCACAAGATCGTTCCACTTCTTAAGGCCATGGAAGATGGAAAGCTTGAAAAGAAATCATTCGTAGAAATTCCAAAATTCATTCACACTGAATTCGATCCTCGTCTGAATACTTCACCATTCTATATGGCCTGGTTAAAAATCTCAGAAGGATGTAACCGTAACTGTACCTTCTGTATTATCCCGACTCTTCGTGGAAAACTTCGTTCACGTACAGTTGATTCACTTGTAAAAGAGGCCGAACAGCTTGCTGCTACAGGTGTTCGTGAATTAAATCTTATTTCTCAAGACTTCTCTGATTACGGTGTTGATCTAGAGGGCGGTGGTAAGAAAGACGGTAAAAACCCAATGATCTATGAGCTACTTTCTCGTTTAGAAAAAGTAGAAGGCATTGATTGGGTACGCGTATTTTACTTCTATCCAGATGATCTAACTGAAGACGTAATGGACCTTATGGCCTCGTCTAAAAAGATCACGAAGTATCTTGATATGCCGGTTCAGCACTTCGCTGATGGCGTATTAAAGAGAATGAACCGTCGAGTAACTGAAGAAGTTATTCATCAGAAAATTAAAACTCTTCGTGAGAAGATCCCTGGAATCGTTCTGAGAACTTCAATCATCGTAGGTTTCCCTGGTGAAACTGAAGAAGATTTCCAAGCGCTTTTAAGAGGCGTTAAAGAGGCCCGCTTCAATCACCTAGGAGTATTTAAATACTCTGACGAAGAAGGAACGCCTGCCGTTCGTCTTAAGAACAAGGTTCCGCAAGAAGTGATCGACGAAAGATTCGAACAACTTTATGAAGCTCAAAAAGAAATTGCACGAGAACTGAACCAGGAATACCTGGGTAAGGTGATTGATGTGTTAGTAGAGGGGCAGCATGAAGAGACTGAGCTACTCCTGCAAGGTCGTCATGCTGGTCAGGCCCCTGATATCGACGGTAAAGTGATCATTAACGATGGAATGGCGAAGGCCGGGGACATCGTAAGAGTGGAAATCACTGATGTTCTTGATTACGACCTAGTTGGAAGAATTATCTAAATTTTAAGGGCAGCTTCGGCTGCCCTTCCTATATAAGTTTCACACTAAATGAAGTTTCATGACCCCTGTGCTACTGATAGCGCATGAAAAATTTCATCACCCTCTCTCTCGCCCTATTCTCACTCTCGCTATTTGCCCAAGAGGTCAATGTACGAGTGGTGAATCCCATTAAAAACCAAATTACAGATTTAGGAATTGGATCAAGAGTTCAGCTTGATTTCAAAACCTATCGTGTGCAGAGGCCGGCGATCTTTTTAGGTCGAATGGTGACACAAGATGGGAAGACCCAAGAGTTCTTGTTCTTAGATGAACAGAAAACTCGTATCACGATGATCGATCCACAGAACGTGAGTGGATTTAGAAAGACCACATCTCAAGCGATTATGAGTCCCATTGATCAATTAGGATCAACTTGTACGGCCTATGGAGTTCTTCACTTCTGGGGCCAAATGTATGAAGTAGGTTGGAAAGGTACGCCGGAACTCATGTCCGTGATGGAATCAGATCGTCGTCGCATGCAGCTTTTAGAAGAGACGATTGATATTTATTATCTTCAAAATAAAACTAACATCACGACCCTTATGAAAAACTATGGGAAACGTTTTGGTTTTAATTGTCGTAACAATCCATTCAATAATCCAAGGCAGGCGGCAGATTTTCTATTTCAGAAGACCTCTGAAGGGAAACCAGTCTTAATTGATTTCAATATTGGTTCAGACATGGTGGCCTCAACATACGAAGTCACTGACTTTGAAACACCTGTGAGTCGTGATCCAAGACTTTGGCTTCCACGCAAAGTAGGGCAGAGAACGACTAGCGGTCACGTCATTGTGGCGGCCGGTGCCTTTATTTCCAAAGGTCGCAGAAAACTTTTGGTGCTTGATTCAAATTGGACGGAGCCAAGAGTGTGGGACCTGGATCGATACCTAGGATCGAAGGTCGCGATTAAAGAAATGGGATTTCATACCTGTAACTGACGAGCAGTAGCGAGGAAGCCGACTGTCCGGTGGACAGTCCCGTAGCAGGATGCGGAGGGAAGGTGAAAGTTTAGTGATCTTTCAGCGCGTTTTTTTTCGCGCTTAGCTGCTCTTCAAGATCTCTAATTTCATCAGTAAGTTTAGTGTTCTTCACTTCATGCAACTTATAGTGAAGTATTCCATAGGCCTGCTTGTCTTTTAGGTCTTTGGTGAGAAGCTTTGTTTCCATCTGGGCCAGACCCAGTTCAACTTCTTTGACTTGAGCGGAGAGTTCCTTGAAGCGCAGGTCAATTTGCTGATGAAGATTATTGATGAGAGCGGAAGTTTGCGTTACGACGGCCGTTACGATCACGTCATCTTCAACTTTTCTTTTCTTCCCAAACAATCTTTCAAGCATAGAGCACCTCTAGTCCTATCATAGAGCAAAATGACTTTACGTGCCTCCCAAGGCAAGAATCTCCTAGTAGTTGAGGTCGCTTTTTGACTTATAATAAATGAAAATTTAAGGAGTTATCCGGTGAAAAAGCTGACAATCGTACTTGGTCTTTTACTTGCGTTCAATGTTCTCGCTCAAGAGGTCGTAAGCGAACCAGGTTGGAAGGCATCGCTGCGAAGTTTTGTCACACGCATTGTCGGAGAAGAGTGGGGAAATAAACTTTTAGGTGAGGCCCCTAAGGCAGAAGCTCCTGAAGTTGTCATGCCTACCATTCCTCAACAAGTGAAGAAGGCCACTGATGTTGAGAGCTACACTAAGAAGTTAAAAGATCCGACTGAGTATGATCGCCTTCCACCTGAAAGAAAAAAACAATACGATTACAAATTTGTCGAAGAACTTTTTCAGGTCACTCGTAAGTCTGAGCCGAAGGACGAAGATCTTTCGAGCTGGCTTAACATTCTAGATCAAGGTGGATCCCGTGAAGGTGTTTATCAGGCCTTAGTACTTGATGAAGTTTACAATGGTCTGGAAAGTATCGAAGAAAAACCAACGTCAAAGCTTTTAAATTTCTGCCTGATGTTTAGTCAGAAATTTTTGAATCAAACTTTTAAAACTGAGTCTCTGAACCAGCTGAATCTTTACTCATTAAAGCGCATTTTCACAGAGAAGGGCATTGATCTGATGGAATATTATGAGTCGAGAGACTTGGATTCCCTTTATCGTTGGTATGCTTTGTTTTCTGCTGAACTCGCAAAGGACTATGGTCCATTTCTAAAAACGGATCTGAGAAAAGAAACATCGGCGAAATATCATTATGAGTGGGCGAAAAGTATGCCCATTCAGCACATTAAGTCTGAGTTCATTATCAAACTTCATACTGTGATGAACGGGCTTCAGTTATTGAATGATTAAAGTTTGAAATCGCGGCAAGGATTGTTCTTAGCGCTCATATTTTGACGATAGAGTTCGCTGTAAACTTTCTTGGCCTCTTTCGTAACACGGTCAGCGAGCTTATAGGTTTGTTCAATTTGCTCTCCGGTATAGGTCTTGTTGAATGATTCTTTTCGTGACTTATATTCGGCCGCAAATTTACTAACTAGTTCTTGCTGAATTTGTTTCTTCCTCTGGATGTCACGAATTCGTTTTTCAGCAGATGCGACCATCGCTTTCAAACTGGTTTCGTTGTTGAGATTTCTTGAACGCGGAGAGTTTAATTCCACCAGATACTTCTGTTCACTCTCTAATGAGTAATCGTAATTTGCATTGAGAATAGCAGTACCAGATTCACTACCAAACAGATTGGCATCCTGAGCATAACGAGTTGCGAGTTCCGATTTGATGGACTGTTCGACCTTCGCTACATTGAGTAGTCCTGCTTCATAGCCTTTTTGAAACTGACGATACTCCGCCAGGGCGGCACGAAGACTTGAAGTTGAAATTCCACCCATATTTGGAAATTTCGAATTTACTTTCTCGAGATCTTTTAAAAACGTATTGGCCTCTTCAAACTTATTGTCGATTTCGCAGATGCGAGCATTTAGTTCTTCCGACGTCTTACCATACTGACGGGTGAAATGGTTTTTGATGTCTTGGTTATAGAGGAGCTGTGGAAGAATCATTTCATAAAGATACTTGCTGGCAATTTGTCCTGCTTCCGTTGAGATCATTGGGTATTCAGGTTCTTTTGTTCCGTCTTTGGCATTGATATAGAGATCTTCCAGGTTTCGACCTTCTTTCAAATTACTGAGCATTGATTCAGAGAAGGTCTTGCTAAAAGAGATTGGACCACTGTTATAACTGGCGTGATCGGTTCCTGAGCTTGAAACCACGCAGGTCTTAGGGCCCGCAAGTTTTACCGTATTTCCTGAGTAACAACTCATATCCAGGATGGCGAGTTTTACTCCTTTCTGTTCTGCTAGTTTTACCACTTCTTCCAGACGATCGAGTGAAGTCATCGGTGCACCTTTAAGGTCGTCCAGGTTCTGGGCCGTACCACCCGCGAAAGCGATCTCGTGAGATTTTTGGTCGCCTCGGTGTTGAGCTCCGTGAGACTCAATCACCACCATTAATTTATCTCCAGATTTTAAAGTACCGTTATTCATCTTAGTGAGCATATCGTTCAACATTTGATCATAACTTTCTTGCTTGAATGAACCTAGGTTCTTCGAACCGCTAAACCCATTGCGAACAATGGATTCAGTTTTAGAGTGTCCGCCGTTCACACTGACCGTTGTTTTCCAGTTAGAGTTACTGGAAAATTTTCCAAGAGTTTTAACGTTCCTATCGAAGATCGTGTCGTCCCCAGCAGGTTCACCACCTGCACCCATGACATAGAGATGTTTTTCCTCGGCCAGGGCCAGAGGTGAAATCAGGAGAGAGAAGTAGATAATGAATTGTTTCATGATTATTTCTCGCAATCTTTTTTAGATTTAAATTCAATGTATGAATCTGTTTTAGGATTTAAAGGATCTGGCATGCGCATTTGGATTTGAGTGATCTTTTTAATCACACCCTTCGTGCCATCCATCGGTTTATAAATGGTGGCGATGAAGGCAGTGGGTTTATCCAAATAGGCGGCAAGAGTAGAGCGCTCTTCATCAGCAATAGAAAAACTCATCTGCGAATTGGTGCGCTCTTTAACAAGATAAACTAAGTCTTTGTTGGCATTCTTCACCAGCCTGCCGGCAAAGTAATATTCACCACAACCTTTGAATTCACCGAAGGCCATGGCGGACAGAGAAAACGAAGAAAATAGGATTAAAATTAATAGTTTATTCATCTCCGATCTTATCGGAGTTTTTTATTTAGAATTAAGCGTAGAAGGGATTTTCTATTTCAAACAAAGCGTGGAGCAGTCGCTCGACTCCCAGGGCGATTCCAGCCGAAGGAGGTAGTCCTTTCCTCATGGTCGCATAGAATTGCAGGGGTTTAGGCAGTTCATAACCGTAGAGTTGCTTCTTAAGAAGGTTTTGTTCAGAGAAACGTCTTTCTTGCTCGGTACTGTCGGTTAATTCGTTAAAACAGTTACATAGCTCGATGGCGTTTATATACACCTCAAATCTTTCGCAAACCCTTGGATCACTCGCCTTAAGAGTTGAAAGAGCACTTAAAGGGGCCGGAAATTCTGTGATCATCAATAGAGGGTACTTAGTCAGCACAGGCTCGATTCGGTTTAGATACAGAAGGAAGAAGTAATCATCCCATTGTAGTTCTGCTTGAGGTACTGGCACATCTGGGAATTGTTTTAACAGTTCTTTGATCGAAGGCACGTCCAAGTAATTCAGAATATCAATTCCAAGTTCTTCCTGGAAAAGCTCCTGCATGGTTTTTTTCACCAGCACTTGTCCTTGCATTTCTTTACGAAGCGGAAGCTTCTTTTTCACACCTTCTTTCATGGCAAACTGAATGAGACCTTCCACATCTCGCATGATGCTTTCGTAGCGTTCATGTTTGCGATACCACTCGAGCATCAAAAATTGTGGACGATGAATCGGCGATTCCGGCTCATCACGAAAGCAATAAGACAACGAAAAAATTTTATCGAATCCTTCATCACTGGCCAAAAGTTCCTTCATGCAAAATTCTGGCGATGTGTGAAGATAAAGGGGCTTATTTTTCTTCTGTTGTACGGAATGAAGTTGGAACGGGTGGATATGCACTTCCATTCCAGGATTTTCCACGGCCGGGGGAGTTAAGACGTCCAAGAAACCTTGCCCCTGGAAATAGTTCCGTATAATCTGGATGAGTTCAAACTGGTAACGACGACGCATGGATTTTCACCGTATAAAACAAATTGTTCAGACTGAGCATACCCTCCAGGATAATGAGTGGAAAGGGGCCGTGGTCTTTTTGTGTAATGAAGAACATGTGTTCTTTATTAAGCGTTCGGACAAGATGCCAACTCATGGTGGGCAGATGGCCTTTGTTGGCGGTCACAAGAAAGATGGAGAAGATCCATGGGAAGTGGCCCAGCGAGAGTTTGAAGAGGAAACCAGTCTTGCTCGCGAGAGTTTGGATTTTCTAGGTTTCTTGCCAATCGTTATGACGGCGCGGATGCAACCAATTGTTCCCGTGATGTGTCTTCTAAAAACTCCTACCCAAGATTTTCTTCGTGATGTGAAATCCAATGGCGAATGGGTCGATATGGTGGCCTATCCTTGGAAAGAACTGATTCAAGAAGATAGCTGGCAGTTTGCTTGGCGCAATGGTTACGCTAAATTCCCGGTTTTATTTCATCCCATGAGAAGAGGCAGTTTCATCCCTTACTCACAGGACTATCATACCCATTTATTGTGGGGAGCGACGGCCTCCATGGTTTGGGATTTCTTACGGCTTTACTATAAGTCCTCTGACGGTTAATACTAGCGTGCATTAAAAGGAAGCTTTCATGGATTTGCAGAGTCTCGTGTTGGAAAATATTGAAGTCTACGTTAGTGGTTTTATCGTTCTAGGTGGAGCTCTTTTTTATTATCTCTATCGCTTAAAACAAGCGGAGAAAAAACTCGAAGATAAAGTCGAGCAAATCGAAGAAAAAATTGAGCAGAAGATCGAAGAAGTCAAAGCTCCGGTCGAAGTTCCAAAAATCTCATGGACCCAACGTCTTTCCATTGGTCTTGAAAAATCTCGCTCCGAAGTTTGGGGAAAAATCGGACAATTATTTTCTGGTGCTACTCCTCACTTAGATGAGATCGAAGAAGTTCTTTATACTGCCGACATCCCAACGGGCATGGTTCAACAGCTTTTAGAAAAACTTGAAAAAGATGGCAAAGGCAAAGAGGCCAACGATATTCAGAAACTGGTTTATGGTTTCATGAAAGAGAAGATGGAACCGGTTCAGCATAACATTCATAAAGATGTTTTTAATTTCCATGCGAATGAAAAGAAGACTCGCGTTTTCATGATCGTGGGTGTGAACGGTGCCGGTAAAACAACAACCATTGGTAAGCTTGCGACAAAGTTAAAATCTCAGGGTGCGAAAGTCATCGTGGGTGCTTGTGATACTTTCCGTGCGGCGGCCGTGGATCAACTTCAGGTGTGGTGTGACCGCGCCGGCGTGGACATGGTTCGCGCAAAAGATGGTGCGGATCCAAGTGGCGTGGCTTATGACACAGTTGCTAAGGCTTTCAGCGAAGGCTACGATTATTGCTTAATCGACACGGCCGGACGTCTTCATACCAACCAAAACCTAATGGACGAGCTCGCTAAAACCAAGCGCGTGATGGCGAAAATTAACCCGGAAGCCCCTCAGGAAGTTCTCCTGGTTTTGGACGCCATTACCGGACAAAACGCCTTGAAACAGGCCCAGGAATTTCATAAAGCTCTTCAACTTACTGGAATTATATTCACAAAATGCGATGGCTCAGCGAAAGCAGGGAGCGCGGTCGGAATTGTGGACCAACTTCGCGTGCCGATTACCTACATTGGTGTGGGCGAATCGGTGGATGATTTGCACCTCTTTGACCTGGATTTGTACCTCAAAACTTTAGTTGGCCTAGAGTCACCTTAAGCTACTGAAATGACAAGAATTGCCCGTCCGTCTTCATTGACTTTTATCCGGGTGTGGCCTACCTTATTTCTATGACCGAAAGTCAGGAAAAAGAGTTTAATGTTTTAGGTTGCAAGGTAAAGCTGCGACCTGATCAGAACGATAGTCACAACGCAAAGGCAGTGATCGATCTTGTTATGTCTGAAATTCAGGACCTCAAGATGAAGCGACCTTTGCTTAAAGATACTGATGTCGCCGTTTTAGTTGCACTAAAAATTGCGACCGAGAAATTGCAGCTGGAAGATGAATACAAATCAAACATCTTAAAGTTAGAGAATTCTTTGGAATCAGTACTTGAACTTGTGAGCGTTGAAGCGAATTAATGAATAAAGAAAGTCTACGAGCTGAATTGCTATTAAGACTCACTTCTTTACCCAATGATTCCATTCAATCGTTAAGTTTCTCGCTTACTAATCAGCTCATCAAACTTTTTCACTTTATCCCTGAACTACAAGGTCAAGTTGGCGCTGGCTATTTGCCACTCAAGGCGGAGATTGCTCCGGTTTATCAAGAATTGTTTAGAGCAGTTCCTTTAAGCCTCGCGTATCCGGTTTTAGTACAAGGTCAGATGTACTTCGCGCTTCCGCAGGGTATGCCGAAGGGGTCAACCTGGTTGGAGCCACCGTACCACATGGTTGAACCGGAGTGGTTACTGGTCCCTGGTGTCGGGTTTGATAATAACGGCGCACGTCTGGGAAGAGGGAAGGGATTTTATGATCGCTACCTTGAAGGCAAAGATGTTTTGAAAATTGGTCTCGCATGGAGCGAGCAGATAGTAGACAAAATTCCAGTGGAAGCACATGACAGCCACATGGACTATATAATAACGGAAGAATTTTGTTGGGACGTAAACCAACAGAAAAGATTTTAAGGAGAAATATGAATCCAATCGTGATGGCCGTTGTGGGCGTGATCGTTGGTGCAATCGTGGCTTACCTTGCGGTATCTATGAAAAATGCAGCAGCTCAGAAGTCCAAAGAAGGCGCAGCTCAGGATATTCTGAAAAAGGCCCAGGCAGACGCAGAAGATGTTAAGAAAAAGGCCGAAGATAGAGCGAAACAAATTGTTCGTGATGAAAGAAACCGTCTTGAAGAAGAAATGGAAAAAAAGAAAAAGCACCTTTCTGATTTCGAGCGCGGTCTGACTAAGAAAGAAGTAGCTCTTGAGCAGAAGACTGAACAAATTCAGAAAGACACTGAGCGTGTTAAAGCAAAAGAAACTGAAATCGAAACTCGCGTTCAGAAACTTGATGCTGAAATCAAGAAGAACATTGAAATTCAAGACGACCTTGCGAATAAACTTACTCAAGTTGCGGGTCTTACAAAAGAACAGGCCAAGAACGAACTCATCGCTCAAGTGGAAGAAGAAGCTCGTCTTGATGCTGCAAAAAAAGTTAAGCGTATTGAAGAAGAGGCCAACGAGGAAGCTGAAAAGAGATCGAAGCGTATTGTTGGTATTGCTATCCAGCGTTTCGCTGGTGAATATGTTGCTGAACAAACAATCTCATCAGTTGAAATCGCTGATGACGGTGTGAAAGGTCGTCTCATCGGTCGTGAAGGTCGTAACATCCGTGCTTTCGAGCAGATTTGTGGTGTGGATCTGATCATTGATGATACTCCTGGTGTTGTAACGATTTCTTCATTCAACGTTGTTCGTAAAGAAATCTCTCGTATGACAATTGAGCGCCTAATCGCTGATGGTCGTATTCACCCTGCTAAAATTGAAGAGTTCTACGAAAAATGTAAGCACGAGTTTGAATCTCGTCTTCGTGAACTTGGTGAGAAAGCTCAGATGGAAATCGGTGTTCACGGTATCCACCCTGAAATCTTGAAACTCATTGGTGCCCTTAACTGGCGTACTTCTTATACTCAAAACCAATATCAGCACGCTCTCGAAACAGCGTTCCTTGCTGGTAACATGGCAGCCGAACTTGGCCTAAACGTTAAACAAGCTCGTCGTGCTGGTCTTATGCACGATATTGGTAAAGTACTTGATGCTTCGGCGGAAGGTTCTCACGCTGTTATCGGTGCTGACTTCGCTAAAAAATACGGAGAGTCTCCGGATATCGTTCACGCGATCCGCGCTCACCACGATGATGAAAAACCAGAGTCAGTTCTTGCTCATCTGGTTGCTGCGGGTGACGCCCTTTCGGGTGCTCGTCCAGGTGCTCGTAAGGCCCTTAAAGAGTCTTATGTATCTCGTCTTTCTGATATTGAAAAAATTGTTAACGGTTTCGAAGGTGTTCAACGTTCATACGCCATCTCTGCTGGTCGTGAAATCCGCGTAATGGTTGAGAACGAGAAAGTATCTGACGAACAAACAATTATGCTTTCACGTGATATCGCTCGTAAGATTGAGCAGGAGATGTCATATCCTGGTACAATCAAGGTCTCTGTAATTAGAGAAACAAGAGCAGTTGGAATCGCGAAGTAATTAAAGAACGGAGGAGGAAATTATGGAAAAGTGTGCGATTGTCACTGGTTCCTCCTCCGGTCTTGGTCTTGAAATCACAAAATCCCTTCTATTCGCAGGCTATACAGTGTTCGGTGGTTCCCGTTCAGGAACCGAAATCGAACATGATAATTTCTATGATGTTGAACTCGACATTACTTCCGAAGAATCAGTAGAAGAATTTTACGAAACTGTTCGTGAGTTTACTGATGTTATCCATCTTGTGGTTAATAACGCCGGTATGTGTGAGATGAGTTCAGTGGCGGAAATGGACACTGAGGCCTTTGAATTGCATTTAGCAACCAACACTGTTGGACCGTTCTTACTTTTCAAGCATCTTGAGTCTTTTATTGTTAAAGAAGAAACTCATATCATCTCTATTCTTTCCACCGCCGCTCATTATGGTTATCCGAATGTGGCCGGCTACAATGCTTCGAAGTTTGGTCAGCTTGGTCTTATCCAAAGCTTAAAGAAAGAGTGGAAAGATCATAAGGTTCGTTTCACAAATCTTTTCCCTGGAGCGATTGATACTCCACTTTGGGACAAGATGGGAACGAAGTTTGGGCGTGAGAAAATGTTGAAAACTTCAGATTTTATGTCTGTATTTAACTATCTTCTTCACGCGCCACCGAGTATTCAATTTCCTGAGATCACATTTCTCCATCGTGAAGGATATCTGGAATGAAGTTTCAAACCTTCCTCATTCCACGTCGTAAGATCATCGAACTTTGTTTATTGCCTTTGTTTTTACTCGTGATTTATTTTATCTGGTCAAGCTTCGAGGTCATGAGTCTATTTGCCTTCGGTTACGTCTGGAATTGGGCCGCTTCAAATGACTTAACGGCCTTGTTTGAAAATAAACGCTACCGCATGTCGATGCTTAAAATGGTGGTGAATCTCCAGAACCTCATTTTGAAACCATTTGGTTGGGCACCAGAGCTTGTGAAGAGAGTCGTTAGAGTTCTCCCTGCCGGGATCTTTTGGAGTTTGGTCATTTACTTCAATGAGAGTCATATGCCTTGGTGGGCGACCTTCCTAGGAAGTTTTGTTTTTGAACTTCTTCAACTAGAAATTTCACTCTTTAAAAAGCACAAGGAAAGTCTGTGAAGCTTCTTCCTGTTGCTCTTGCAATTTTCTACCGCCAACTTCCTGGAAATGTTTTAGAGGTATGGACCCAAGTGCGTGAAGACGATGGACCTTATCATGGTCTATTGGAGTTTCCGGGTGGAAAGATTGAGCCGGGTGAAGAACCGGTCATGGGAGCAGTGAGAGAAGTCCAAGAAGAAGTGGGAATCGACGTTGATTCTAGGTCTGGACGGTTCATGGGGATCTACACCAATCCGCTTTCTAATAAGACAATTTTATTATATGTATTTCTATTTCCAGATCAACCAAGCCTTATCGGAAAAGGGCAATGGTTAAAGGTCGAGAATCCTGATCTCAGCCGTCCTTTTACGGGCCAGATCCCAAGTCCGAATCACCAGATCATTGATGATCTCTATCGTGCGCTATATGATAGGGCCCATGAATAGCATTACCCAGATCATCACGCATTTTTTCCTTTTTTCATTGGCCTTTGGAACTCAGCTCTTTGCCCCAGTTGTAAGCACAAAACTTACGGGTGTGGGGTTCTACAAACTAGGAACTTCGATTGTTCTGGCTAGTTTGGTTTTGGCCCTGGGAGTGGATTTTTTCATGGCCCCGGCACTGACGAGTGTTGAGTGGTGGTGCTACGGAATTTTAATTGTTAGTAACGTTATTACTTCAATCTTTCATAAAGATCAGAAAGATTGGTTCATGTGGGCCCTGTATGTCCTGCAGATCATCACTTTCTGTGTGCTCGCGTTCCACGTGTTCACTTTTGATCCGATTTGGATCATGTTCTTCTTTATGTCGATGGCGCTCTTGGGAATTAGTAACTTTTCAATGCTTCTGGGCCACTATTATCTGGTTGTACCGAAGCTCTCAGAAGAGCCACTTATCTATTGTTTATTTATATTCTGGATGGCCTTTTTCCTGAAGATTATCTCGTCACTGGCGGTGGTCTTCTCAATTGGCGCTCCTTATCTCGCTGAAGGTAGTATTGTTGGCGACGGTTATATGTACAACTGGCTATTTGTATCTATGCGATACCTCTGGGGTTTCGTAGCACCAGTCATTCTCAGTTTTTTTACTTTCAAACTTTGTAAACTTCGTTCCATTCAGAGTGCTACCGGTGTGCTTTACATCGTGGAGTTTTTTGTTATTGTGGGCGAATTAATATCAGTCTATCTCATGGCAAAACACGGTTTACCTCTATGATGGAAGTTCAGATCACTTGTAAAGAATGCGGCTCTAGCGTTGAAGTTGTGCCTGATCATAATGCTCACAAAGTTGAGTGTGGTGTTTGTAAGCACGTGGCGGATGTGCATTTTACTCACGAGCATGAAGAGGGAGCTCTAAAAGAGTGTCCGGTCTGTTCTCGCCAGGACTTTTATAAGCAGAAAGATTTCAATCGTAAGATTGGTGTTTTATTGTTCGTGATCGCGGCCATTCTCTCAATCTGGACGTACGGTTTGAGTTTGGTGGCGCTTTATCTTGTGGACCTTTTCTTGTTCCGTAAACTTGCAATGGTGGCCATTTGCTATAAATGCCAGACCAATTTCCGCAGAGTAAAGAACATGGCCGACATCCGTGATTTCGATCATGAAATGAATGACCGGATTGTTTATGCGGATCATGACTTTAAGGGCAAGCCTCTATCCCATTAAAACCATATGGTTAAACAAAATAAATTTGATGCCTTTGCAGTTTTTGGGGCCAGTGTGCTATAATACTTCTGCTATTTCATTAACTTAACAGGAGTTAGTTCCCATCGAACCCCCGGCTGAACGTTCTTATATTTTTTCTCTAACCACAAAATCCCAATTTTAATTTTATGAGTACCGATCAAGAGATCTTAGTTCTTGTTGTTTCTCTTCTATTATCTGCTTTTTTCTCGGGCTCTGAGGCCGCCTTACTGTCACTGCCTCACGAGAAGGCGAAGCAAATCGCTGAAGAGCATGGTCTGGATTCATGGGCCATGAAGCGTTGGCTGCAGATGCCCAATGACATACTTACGACCATTCTAGTTGGAAACAATTTCGTAAATATTTTAATCGCCGCTCTTTCAGCAAATATTGCGGAGAGATTTTTTTCAAACGATGCTCTCGCCATCAGCGTGGGTGTAACGACGATGATGATTTTGTTATTCGGTGAAATTGCTCCGAAGACAGTTGGACGTGGCCATTCAGAGAAGTTTGCTGCCACGGCCGTCTTGCTTCTCATCGGCTTCTACTACCTGATGTATCCGGTGGTAAAAACTTTCACGAAAATCATTCAATTGGTTCTCGGGAAGAACGCCAACGTCAGAAGTCGTGCGGTCACAAAAGATGATATTGAAGTCATGGTTGAGATGGCGGAAGAGACCCGCACTATGGACTCAAAACAAATTGATCTCCTGAACTCAATCCTTGAGTTCCCTTCTATCAAAGTAAAAGACATCATGGTTCCTCGTACTTCAATTGAGGCGATCAAAAAAGATTCAGGCTTTGTTGATGTTATTAAGATGGTACGTGAAGTGGCCCATAGTCGTTACCCGGTTTACGATGAAGATCTGGATGATGTTCTAGGATTTCTTCACGTAAAAGATCTGGCCTTTATGGGACCGGATGAACAGAAAAATTTCGATATTACAAAGTATGTGAAGCCTCCTTTCTTCGTGTATGAACACATGAAGATTCAGGCGGTGTTCGATCACATGAACCGTAAGAAAGTTCACCTTGCCCTGGTTAAAGATGAAAACGGTATTGTAGTAGGAATGCTGACTCTTGAAGACATCATGGAAGAAATCTTTGGTGAAATTCAGGATGAGCACGATGATGAAGAAGATCTGATTCCTGGAGTGGAGAGTGCGGAAGGGGTTCTGGTTCCTTCGACAATTTCTCTCCGTGATCTTTATAACGAATACGATATTGAAATTCCGCTTAACGATAACTACTCAACGCTTAATGGCTTCTTGATGGAGCAGCTTGGTAATAGCTTTCCGAAGAAGGGCCACCTTATTATTTGGGACGGCTATTCATTCGAGTTAGTGCGCGTAAAGAGTTCTGAAATTAAAGAGGTTAAGATCAAGTCGACAACTGGCCAGCACCTTCGTGAGCCAGACAAGAAAGAATCTAAAGAAGCCTCTGACAATGACCACCACAAGGCCATTGGAGCTAAGTAATCATGGATCAAAAAATTTATCCTGTTTGTGTTATCGGCGGAGGCTCCGCCGGTACCATGGCAGTTCTTCGTACCATTTTAAATAACGATGAATGTCTGTTCTTCCCCGGTTCTCCCAAGGACAAGAAGCGCTCTCGTGCTCTGTGGGTGAGAAAGATTGAAAACATGCCGGCCCATTTTCAATACAAGCGTGGGATTGAAGAGCCGAATGCTGAAACCATCAAGTGGATCCAGGAATCTCCTTTTAAAGACAATCTTCACATTCATAAGAATATTGGTGTTACGAATGTCGTAAAGAAGGGTGATATTTTCGAGATCACTGATTCTAAAAACCAGGTCCATCTCGCTGAATACATCATTCTTTGTACCGGAGTGATGGACGTTCAACCTGAGATTCAAGGTTCCATTGAAACTGTTTTTGATTACGCCAATGCTCAGACCATTGATTACTGTTTAATCTGTGACGGACATCATGTGTTTCAAAAACGTGCTTCTGTGATTGGACATGGTAATAGTGCTGCTTGGGTGGCGATCATGCTTTATGAACGTTATCAACCAGATAACTTTGCTATTCTTACCAATGGTAAGAAACCAGAGTTCCAGGACGATACCAAGAAGCTCATTGAGATGTACGGAATTAAAGTTCATGAAGAAGTCATTACAGATGTGATCGGCCAAGAGAGGGGAAAGATCCTTGAAGGCTTCACTCTTTCTGATGGTTCAAAGTTTGAAACGGACATCTGCTTTGTGGCGATGGGGATGATTGTTTATAACGAAATCGCCAAGCAATTGGGAGCGGATCTGGATGAGCGTGGTTTTGTAAAAGCAGAGGAATCGGGCCTGACTTCGGTTCCTGGTCTGTATGTGGCCGGAGACTTAAAGGCCAATACCAAGAAACAGATTTATACCGCTTGGGATAATGCTGTGAACGCGGCCAATGCTATTAACATGAAAATTCGTGCGAAAAAGCGTCAACAATTCAAAAGAGATTAAGATTATTTTATTGGCAGGATCGAGACGTCACCTATGACCTTGGCCCGGCAGGAGAGTCGGATTTCTTTATTCTTAATGAAATCCTCTCCACGTTGCTCTCGAAACTCATCCTTTAAGGCATCAATGGTGTTCTGTTCAATGACTCCAGGGGGTTGCAAATGCTCTTTGCCGGTAGTGACTTCCACTCGACAGGCCCCACAGGACCCTGACAGGCATCCATGAGGTAGGACCTCACCACGCTCGTATAAAGCATCGTAAAGAATCTCTCCTTCATTCACCTCAAATGTCTTCGCTGTGTCTGTAATTGACACCCTGGGCATAAGATTCTTCCTTGTCAAAACCTTAAGGGTTTAAGAAACTCGTCGCAATAAAATCTAGTCTAACCTAAGTCATAATTTTGGTCACTTGTAAAAAGGTGCCGAAGGAGAACGGTATGTTAACTCTCGAAAAAATGTATTCAATGGGCCACGAAGAAGTTGTCTTCTTCCAGGATAAGTCTTGCGGTCTTAAAGCTATCGTAGGTATCCACGATACAACTCTAGGTCCAGCTCTTGGTGGAACTCGTCTATGGCCATATGCTAACGAAGAAGAGGCCCTAATCGACGTTCTTCGCCTTTCTCGTGGTATGACTTATAAGAACGCTATCTCTGGTCTTAACCTTGGTGGCGGTAAAGCGGTAATCATCGCTGATCCAAAAAACAAAAATGAGGCCCTTTTCCGTTCATTCGGCCGCTTCATCGAATCTCTTAACGGTCGTTACATCACAGCTGAAGATGTAAACACAAACGTTGAAGATATCGAACACATCTTCACTGAAACGAATCACGTAACTGGTGTTGCTCAACAGAACGGTGGTTCTGGTAACCCATCTCCATATACTGCTCTTGGCGTGTTCCGTGGTATCGAAGCTTCTGTTACAAAAGCTTTTGGTTCTCGTTCACTTAAAGGTAAAACAATCGCCATCCAAGGTGTTGGTTCAGTAGGTTTCGAGCTTGCTAAGCTTCTTACTGAAGCTGGTGCAAACATTGTTTATACAGACGTTAACGAGCGTGGAATTCAGCGTATGAAAGACGCTTTCCCAACTGCTAAATTCGTTTCTACAAACGAAATCTTCGGTGTTGCTTGTGACGTATATGCTCCATGTGCTCTTGGTGCTTCAATCAATGATGAAACAATTCCTCAATTGAAAGCTAAGATCGTTTGTGGTGCCGCTAACAACCAACTTAAAGAAGACCGTCACGGCCTTATCCTTAAAGAGAAAGGCATCCTTTACGCTCCAGACTACCTGGTAAATGCTGGTGGTGTAATGAACGTTTCGATCGAGTTTGAAGGTTGGGCAGATTCTAAATCTCGTCGTATGGTTGATACAATCTACGATAAGACTCTTGAAGTGTTCAAAATCTCTGATGAACAAAACATCCCGGTTAACAAAGCTGCGGACGTTATGGCAGAGAACAGAATCGCTGCTATGAGAAATATCAAGAACGGTTACCTTGG